>JACRDC010000122.1 GCA_016218705.1 Desulfarculus sp. | reverse complement strand
TTGGTATATATTCAACCGGTTACGCCGCTGGGCTAGACCATGGGCCGCCAAAGCACTTGTCGATCTCGGCCCAAAACCCGCCCCTGCACCACCTGCGGCACCGTTTCCCGAGACAGACCAACGAGCACGTATTAATCGAGCGCACCCTCAAAGGGACTCTAACTTTGACCTCATACAGGCTAATGGTGGCCAATAAAGCCCAGTATTCAAATTAGTTGACCATGTCGACCCAAGGACGCAACTCGAATTCGCAGGGCGGGGCGAGAGGCAGCCCTTTACCTTTCCAGTCCTCTTCCCTATGGGCTGTCCGGAGCCAATTCCACACCTTTTGACGAAGAGCCAGAAAAGTGTTACGTAGCACTGAACATAGAGAGAGTAATTGCGGTTTAGAATTGACATAATAGTAGGGTTGTTGGCCTGGATATTTAGCCTTGGCTGCCTATTAGCCTTTCATATATTCCCCCCAGGCCTAGAGACTGACTACGAACTATTTTATATGCCTGGGGCTTGGATGGTCTGTATTATCATATTGTTGTTTATAAGAAACGGACCCTTGGGTGATTACTGGTGGGCCTGGTTTTCCATTGGCCCAATCGCTTACAAATGGGGGATAATGATTTGGGCGTTTAGTTATTTTGTTAGGGGATTTTGGTAAATATATTCATGCCTCATTTGGTGGTTTAAATTCTTGGCAGCCAAGAGCGAGGTCAATATGCCAGACAATCCCACCCAGCAGTTGCTACAGCAACTTGTAAATTCCAGCCTCCGTGTACAATGGCTCTCCATCAAGGCCCAGTGGGAGCCGGCGCTGATCCAGGCCCTGGCGCCCATGGCCGATGACTGCCTGGCCATCTTGCGCCGCGAGCTGGCCGCCCTGGCCAGCGACCCCACCACACCACCCGACTGGCCGGCGCTGACCGCCCGCCTGGCCAGCGCCTGCGCCCAGGTGGTCAGCACCCGCGGTAACGCCGCCAAGGCCCTGCTGCTGGCCATGACCAGGGAGGTGGTGGAAGAAACCGCCCACATTCTTACTCTCAACGGCCTGGCCGGGCCAGTTCCGGCCCCGCACGCGCCCGGGCAAGACCTACGCGTAGCGCTTGAGGCCCTGGCCGGCGGCCCGGTGGTGGATGAGTACGTCAAGAAGGGCTTCGTGGAGTTCGGCGCGCAGGTGACAGCCCAGCTCAAGCGGGCGCGGGCCGGCCAGCTAAGCCCGGAGGCCCTCTACCAGGCCTGCCAGCCGGCGGCCAAGCGTTGGCGCCTGACCATCCTGGCCCGCACCCTGGCCCATGAGGTCTTCAACCGCGCCCGCCGGGCGGTCTGCGCCCAGTTGCCCTAGCCAGCCCAGGCCTGCCGGCCCTGCCCGGGGCACCAGGTATCTTTCGCCAAAGAAAATAATGCCTTGATTAAGCGAGGAGGGCTGCCGCCTAGCCGGCGGCCTCGCCGCCGGGCACCGCCGATGCCGGCCCCTGGCCCAGGGGCGGCAGGCTCAGGCGCACCCGGGTGCCCTGGCCGGCTTGGCTGAACAGCTCCAGGCTGCCGCCGTGCTCCTCCATGATGCGCCGGGCCAGGGGCAGGCCCAGGCCGGTGCCCCGGGGCTTGGTGGTGAAGAAGGGGTTGAAGACCTGGGGCAGGTGCTGGGGGGAGATGCCGAAGCCCTGGTCGCTGACCACCAGTACCGCCCGGCCCTGGGGATCGGTCTCCAGGCTCAAGCTCACCTCCTGGCCGGGCTGGGAGGCCTGGGCGGCGTTCTGGATGAGGTTGATAAGCACCTGGCTGAGGCGGTCGGGGTCGGCGGCCACCAGTGGCAGGCCCTGGCCCAGTTCCAGCCTCAGTCCCAGGCCGTCCCTCTGGAGTTGGGGTTCCATCAGCTCGCGCACCCGCTCCAGCACCTGGGGCAGGCCCACCTCTCGCCAGTTGTACTGCTGGGGCCGCGACAGGTCGTTGAGCTCGCTCAAGAGCCCCTCCAGGCGGGCCACTTCTTGGGCGATCACCTCCAGCTTGTGCCGGCCCTGGGGGCTCAGGCCCTTTTCCTTGGCCGCCAGTTGGCGGGCGAAGCCGCCGATGAGCACCAGGGGGGTGCGTATCTCGTGGCTGACCGTGGCCACGGTCTGGCCCACCAGGGCCAACTGCTGGCTGTGCTTGACCTGCTGGGCCAGGCTGCGCTCGGCCGACAGATCGCGCATGATGGCCGTGAACAAAGGCCCGTCGGCCAACTGAGCCACGCTGAAGCTGATGGAGATGGGCCGGCGCTCGCCGTCCTTGCGCTCGGCCGTCAATTCGGCCGAGTGGCCCAGCACTCGGGCCTGGCCAGTGCGCAGGTAGCGCTCCAGGTAGTGGCGGTGGGCCTGGCGGTGCTCGCTGGGGATCAGGGGCGCCAGGTCGCCGCCCAGCACCTCGGTGCGCTGGTAGCCGAAGAGGCGCTCGGCGGCGGCGTTCATGTAGACCACCTCGTGGTGCTGGTTGACGCTGACCACGGCGTCGCCGGCCGTCTCCACGATCTGGCGGTACTTCTCCAGCTCCTGGGCCAGTTCCTGGACTTCAGTGCGGTGTTCGCTGTCTTCCAAGCCGCTCCCTGGTTTTGCTGAGTAGGGACATGGCCTATGCGGGGGATGTCTTTTTTGTAGCACGGCGGCCGGCCCTGGGCAAGTTTTGCGGCGCGGGCGCGCGGGGCAAAAAAGGGCAGGGCCGGCTTGGGGACCGGCCCTGCGCGGGGAGGGGGGAAGGCTTGGGCCTTCCTGGGGAGTGGCAGCCCTGGCCACCAATGCGATGCCCACCTCGGATTGGGCCGCGTTCCATGGTGCAGGGCTTGTTGCGGGCGAACGCCAAAGGACTTGGTACATTAACTACCGGGTCCACCCTAGCAACCGTTCCTGGGGCTGTCAAGAAAAAATTCAAGATATGGTGGCTAAAATTTACCTTGGCCACGAGATGTGGGATATGGTCCAGGAAAATTCACAACGGCGCTTTCGCCAACCAGGCGCTAACTTCCTGAATTAGTACACTCTCCCGCCCGCCCAGGAAATGGTCGGCCTCGGGCAGGGTGACCAGGCGGCCCCGTGCACCCAAAGCTAAAGCGTAGGCCTGAAGGCCCTCCAGGCGGGTGTAGGGGTCGCGGTCGCCGGCCACCAGGAGCAGAGGCCCCGCATCTGGTGGCCAGGGCGCCAGGGGACCCAAGACCAGGGCCGGCGCGATCCAGGCCCCGGCGGCGATGGCCCCCAAGCGATGGGCCGCCGCCGAGCCCACCAGTGTACCAAAGCTGTAGCCCAAGAGGCCCAGGGGCAGGCCCAGGCGGTTGCGCAGCCAGGCCACGGCGGCGAGCAGGTCCTCCTGCTCGCCCTGGCCGTGGTCGTGCTGGCCGGTGCTGGGCCACACCCCCCGGAAGTTGAACTTCAAGGCCGCCCAGCCGGCCATGAGCGCCGCCCGTTCCAGGGCATCCACCACGTTGTTGTCCATGGAGCCGCCGTAAAGCGGGTGGGGGTGCAATATCACCGCCCCGCCCCGGGCCTGGCCCGCCGGCAGGGAAAGGGCCGCCTCCAGGATGACCTCGGGGTTGACGGTGATGCGGTGGCGTTCGTGGGGCATGGGTGACTCTCCTTTGCAAAAAAACCACCTCGGCAGCGGCCTCCGGCCATGGTGAAGGCTGTTTGGGCCCTCGCCCTTAGCCAGCCACGGCGCCGCCAGCATAGCACAGCCGGCAGCCGGGCAGAAAATGCCGGGTGCCCAAGGCCGACGCCCAGCGCCCCCATCGCAAGGCCAGCATTAATAGCATCGTTATAACGGCATGTTGTGCCGCCAGCCCCGCTTGGCACGGCCCTTGTATATGCCCTAGTGCGAAACCATTTGCCCACACGGGGGTCCCCATGAGCCGCAAGCATCTCATCGCCTTCTTCCTGGCCGTCCTGGTCCTGGTGCCCACCCTGGTCATGAGCGGTGACCTGGGCCTGTTCTTCAACCCCGCCGGCATCCTGCTGGTCATGGGCGGCACCGTCCTGGGCGTGTACCTGGCCTTCCCCCGCGAGGTGCTGCTGGGCTGCTGGCGGCAGGTGCGCCACCTGAACCGCTGGCGGGTGCGGGAGCACCAGGAACTGCGCGAACTCTTCGTGCGGCTCACCCGCCTGCGCCGCCTGGAGGGCGACCGCGCCCTGGAGGCCGCCGCCCAACAGACCGGCAACCCCTTCCTGGCCCTGGGCGTGGCCCTGGTGGTGGACAACCGCCCCCGGGGCGAGATTCGCGACCGCCTGGAGCAGGAGTTCGACTTCTTCCTCTCGCGCCGCGAGGCCGAGCGCGCGGTGCTCAACCTGATGGGACGCCTGGCCCCGGCCTTCGGCCTGGCCGGCACCGTGGTGGGGTTGATCCGCATGCTGCACGCCCTCAAGGACCCTGGCTCGGTGGCCTCGGGCATGAGCGTGGCCTTGCTTACCACCTTCTACGGCATCATGGTGGCCAACCTGATGGTGCTGCCCCTGGAGCGCAAGCTCAAGGAGCGCAACCGGGCCGAGGCCGAGGAGATGACCATCATCACCGAGGGGATCATGGGCCTGGCCGCCGACGACAACGGCGCGGCCATGGACGCCCGCCTGAGCTCCTACCGCCTGGCCCGTGGCGATGGCCAGGCCGAGCCCGCCGCCGAGGACGGCCAGGCCAAGGGCGGCAAGCCCTGGACGGGCGCCCTCAAGGGCGTTCGCAACTTAAGCCTGCACCTCACCGCCACCTCCCGGAGCGCCGAAAATGGACGCTAGCCTGATCGCCCCCAGGATGGGCGCCGGGGCCTTGCCCCTGGACACCATGCCCCTGGATATCCTGCCCCTGGATGGGCCGGCCCCCTGGGACACCGCCACGGTCTCCCCGGCCTTCCGCTGCCAGCGAGTGGCGCCCACGGCCCAGCGCCCGGCCACGCCGGCCCTGGCTACGGCCTCCCCACGGGAGGATGGCCATCCCCGGGCGGACCAGGCCCCGGCGCGGACCGCCGCCACCCAGGCCGCGCCCCAAGCCCGCCGGGCCTTGAGCCGCCGCCGGCCCCTGGCCAGGTTCGTGCAAGAGGAAGACTCGCCCATCTTCTACATCAGCCTTAGCGACCTGATGTGCCTCCTGCTGGTCTTCTTCGTGCTGATCTTCTCCCTGGGCCAGCCCAGCGGCCCCCTGGCCAGCCAGCCCGGCGGCCAGCCCGCCGTGCGCGTGATCTACAAGGCGGCCATGCCCGTGGCCCAGGCGGCGCCCCCGGCCCCGGCCTCCGACCCCTTCGCCCTGGATGACGCCTCGGCGGCCAGCGCCCGCCAGGGGCTCTTGGCCGTGGCCCTGGCCGGCTCCTCCGACCCCGGCCTGCCGGCGCCGGTGGTGGCCGAGCTGAGCGACAACCCCCAGGAGCGCCCCGGCCCTCGCCTGGACCGCGACCTGCTGGCCCTCTTGAGCGCCAGCGACAGCCTGCCCGCCCAGGCCGCCCCCCTGGAGGAGGCCAGTCTCAATCAACTGCTGGGCCAGGTGCGCCAGGTCTCCAGCGGCCAGGAGCAGAACGGCCTGGTGGTGGAGCGCGGCTCCGACACGGTGGTGCTGCGCCTGCCCGAGGCCATCACCTTCGACCTGGCCAAGGCCGAGATCAAGCCGGGCATGAAGAGCACCCTGGGCCGCCTGGCCGAGGTGCTGGCCCGCCATCCCCGCACGGCGGTCGTCGTCACCGGCCACACCGACGACCTGCCCATCAACACACCGCAGTTCGCCAGCAACTGGGAGCTGTCGGCGGCGCGGGCGGCCTCGGTGGGGCGCGCGCTGATGACCAAGGGCATAGACAAGTCGCGGGTGAGCATCCGGGGCCTGGCCGACCAGCAGCCCCGCCTGCCCAACCTGGACGAGAACGCCCGCCAGCAGAACCGCCGGGTGGAGATCGAATTGCGGCCCCTGGGCTAGGCCCCTCGCCTCCAAAAGACCAGGGCCGGGAAGCGCGTCGCCTCCCGGCCCTGCCTGCTTCTGGCGCCACCTATTTACTGGGCGCCTGCTTGACCACGTAGGTGGCCTGCCCGAACTGGTAGACCCACAGGTTGCTGTCCAGCTTGTACAGGGTCAGGCTGGCCACCGTGGGCGAGCGTTCCTGATAGCGGCTGATGTAGTAGAGGGTGTACTTGTCGGGCGCCTCCTGGAAGCGCCCCAGGCTCTTTACGAACTTCAGGTCCTTGTTGTCGAAGGTGGCGGCCAGGGCCTCGTCGGGCGGGATGCTGGAGCCCTGGTAATACGGGCCGTCCGCGGCCAGGGCCGCGCCGGCGGTCAGAAGCATCAGGGCCGTCAGGGCCAGGCAGAGGCGTTTCATGGGCGTCGTCTCCTGTGAGGGTGGCGGGACGGGGGCTCTTGACACCAGGCTAGCAGGCCGGCGCCCCGCCGCGCAATCGGCCTGGCCTTGGCGCCAGAGGTGGCGGGCACAAAGTCAGCCGGAGGTTTTGTTCACGTTGGGCCTGTGGTATGAGCGAGAGGCTGGGCCAGAAGAAAGAAAACCAAAACCCAAGCGGTTTCTTTTTATGTCCCGCTCCCACGCCCGGCCATGCCGCGCCCTGCCGAGGCGCGGGATTTACCGAGGCGGCATGGTCCTGGGGGCGCGGGCGCACGCCACGGCCCCGCGCCGTGAAGGCCGCGCGTAATAACGCAACCGCCATCTGGGCGATCAAGAATGGCCGGGCTAAGGAGCGGAACACGGGGCTTGTTGAAGGCAGAGAGCAAAGGCCGCTGGCCGGAGAGGGCAGGCAAGAATAGGCTTGGCCGCGCCAGGCCGCACGGTACCAGCATCCAGAAAAGGCTGTCATTGCGAACGCAGTGAAGCAATCTTCCGCTTCGTTCTTTTGCGGGTCGCCGGGCGGCTATCGCAGGGCATAAAAAATAACCGCTTGGATATGGTCTCCCCTGTTCCCCGCCATCTGCCACGCGCTTGCACCAGCGGCCACCAACAGAAAGGGCCGGACCCCTGGCGAGGCCCGGCCCCCATGGCCGCCGAATTGGCGTAACCGTGCCTACCCCGCCGCCTGCTTGGCCGGCGGGGCCTTTTCCCCGGGCAGCCCGGCCTGGGCCAGGATGACCTTGGTCTGGGCGATCTCCTCTGGCGTGACGCCGGCGCGCAGCTCTTCCATGCGCTGCATCACCTGGGCGAAGCGCATGCCCTCGGCGGCGCTGATCCACTCCAGTTGCAGGCGCTCGGGCCGCAGTCCCAGCTTCTCCATCTTGCGCCAGATGCGTTTGACGCGCTTGTCGGTCCAGTGGTTGGCGTTGATGTAGTGGCAATCGCCGAAGTGGCAGCCCGAGAGCAGCACCACCGGCGCGCCCTGGCTGAAGGCCCGCCAGATGAAGTCCTCGCTGACTCGGCCCGAGCACATGGTGCGGATGAGCCGGGTGTTGGGCGGGTAGGGCAGGCGGGCCACCCCGGCGAAATCGGCCCCGGCGTAGGAGCACCAGTTGCAGGCGAAGATGGGTATGCGCCCCTGGGGGTCGTCCTCCAGGGTGGCGTCAATCTGGGCGTTGATCTGGCCGTCGGTGAAGTGGTGCATGGTGATGGCATGGGCCGGGCACTCGGCGGCGCAGGTGCCGCAACCCATGCAGGCCGCGGCGTTGACAAAGGCCGGCTTCCCGCCCTTGGCCTTGACCGCGATGGCCTGGTAGGGGCAGACCTTGCCGCAGATGCCGCAGATGGTGCAGGTCTCGGGGTCCACCTCGGCGGTGATGGCCTCCACCCGTAGCTTGCCGGGGGTCATCAGGCGCATGGCCCGGGCGGCGGCGGCGCTAGCCTGGGTCACCGACTCCTTGATGTCCTTGGGCCCCTCGGCGCAGCCGGCGAAGAACACCCCGCGCGTGGCCGAGTCCACGGGTTGCAGCTTGGGGTGGGCCTCCAGATAGAAGCCATCGGGGCTCTTCTGCAGGGCCAGCATCTCCTGGATGACCTTCATCTGCTCGGGTGGGTGCATGCCCACGGCCAGCACCACCATGTCGGCGCGGTGGGTCTCCAGGGCGTTGGTGGCGGTATTGTCCACGGTGAGCACCAGGCCACGGGTCTGGGGGTCTTCCTGTATCTCGCCGGGGATGCCCCGGATATAGCGCACCCCTGCGGCCTTGCTGCGCCGGAACAGGTCCTCGAAGCCCTTGCCGAAGGCCCGGATGTCTATGTAGAAGACCTTCACCTCCATCTCGGGGTAGTGCTCTTTCAGCATCAGCGTGGACTTGATGGTGTTCATGCAGCAGATGTTGGAGCAGTAGGGGTTGCCGCGCTTCAAGGAGCGCGAGCCCACGCACTGGATAAAGGCCACGGACTGGGGGACCGCCCGGTCGCTCAGGCGGATGACCTGGCCCTGGCTGGGGCCGCCGGAGCTGATGAGCCGCTCCAGCTCCAGGCTGGTGAGCACGTTCTCGTGGCGGGTGTAGCCGTACTCGTCCAGCACCGTTGGGTCGTAGACGTCCACGCCGGTGGCCACCACGATGGTGCCCACCTTGAGCTCGAGCTCCTCGTCGCTCATGTTGAAGTCAATGCACTTCTTTTGGCAGGCCTCCATGCACTTGCCGCAGACGATGGGCTCGTGGCCCAGGCATTGCTGACCGTCAATGATGTAGGCGCTGGGCACCGCCTGGGGGAAGGGCTGGTAGATGGCCCGGCGCGAGCTTAGCCCCACGTTGAACTCGTCGGGCACCACCACCGGGCAGACTTTAACGCAGTCGCCGCAGGCGGTGCACTGGCCTTCCACCACCATGCGGGCTTTCTTGAGCACCTTGATATTGAAGTTGCCCACGTAGCCGCTGGCGGCGGTGACCTGGCTGTTGGTCAGGAGCGTGATGTTGGGATGCCGACCGGCATCCGCCATTTTAGGCCCCAGGATTCATATGCTGCAATCCATGGTGGGGAAGGTCTTGTCCAGCCGGGCCATCAGCCCGCCGATGCTGGGCTCCTTCTCCACCAGGAAGACCTTGTACCCGGCGTCGGCCAGGTCCAGTGAAGCCTGGATGCCGGCCACGCCCCCGCCGATGACCAGGGTGGCGCGCTCGATGGGCACCTCCAGCTCCTGGCGCGCCGCCAGGCCCCCGGCGCGGGCCACGGCCGCGCGCACCAGGTCCTTGGCCTTGGCGGTGGCGCTGGCCGGATCGTGGCCGTGCACCCAGGAGCACTGCTCGCGCAGGTTGGCCATCTCCATGAGGTAGGGGTTGAGCCCCGCCTCGGCCACGCACTGGCGAAAGGTGGGCTCGTGCAGCCGGGGCGAGCAGGAGGCCACCACCACGCGGTCCAGATTGTGCAGGGCGATGTCGGCCTTGATGCGCATCTGCCCCGGCTCGGAGCAGCAGTAGCCGTCGTGGGTGGCGTGGGCCACGCCCTCTAGCCCGGCGGCGTACTCGGCCACGGCGGCGCAGTCCACCACGCCGGCGATGTTGAGCCCGCAGTGGCAGACGTATACGCCCACGCGGGGTTCCTGGGATTGCTTGGTATCTGGCATCCGGCCCATCCTCTCGCGGGCCGCCCGCTGGCCGGCCCGCCGCCTTTAACGCTTTTAGCGTATGTGGTCGGCCAGCAGGCTGGCCAGGTCGCGCACCTTGATTTGCAAGGGGCCGTCCTGGTGGGGGTCCCGCATGGCGCAGGTCAGATGGATCATGCACTTGGGGCAGGCGGTGACCAAAAGCCCGGCCCCGGTGGCGTTGGCCTGCCTGAGCCGCTCCACCTGGTGGCGCTTGCTGTAGGCGTCGCAGTTGATGAAAGAGTTGTTGCCGCAGCACAGGGCGCCCAGGCCGTGGTTGGCCATCTCCTTGAGCTCCAGGCCCGGGATGCGCCCCAACAGATCCCGCGGCGGCTCCAGGCAGCCGGCCTGGCGACCCAGGCGGCAGGGGTCCTGATAGGTGACCACGCCCTCCAGGGGGGTGAAGTCCAGACTGCCCTGCTGGGCGGCCCGGCCCAGCAGGTCTATCAAAAGCGTCACCTTGAGGTCGCAGCCCTCCACCACCTGGGGCATGAACTGGGAGAGCACGGAAAAGCATTCCGGGCAGGAGACCACGATCTCGCGCACGCCGGCGTCCTTGAACTGCTGGTGGTTCTGCCGGCAAAGCTCGGCGAAGTTCTCCTGGTCGCCGCTCCACAACAGGTCATGGCCACAGCAGCGCTCCTGACCAAGGACCACCGGCTCGATGCCCAGGCGGTTCAGGAGCCGCACGCTGTCCTTGGCGATGTCCAGGGTGCGCACCCCCAGGCCGGCGAAGAAGACATCGAAGTAGGGCGCGCAGCCCACGAAGTAGGCCGTCTCGCCGCTTGAGCGCACCTTGAGTTCCGGGCCGATCCACTGGGTGCGGTTCTGCCTCAGATCGGGGGAGGTCATGATGCGCATCCAGGAGTGCACGGCCCCGTCGTGGGCGCGGTAGCCCATGAGCCCCTGGCTCAAGGCCAACTCGCGGCGCATGTCCAGGATGAGCTGCACGAACTGAACCCCCGAGGGGCAGCGCTCCTGGCACTGGCCGCAGGTCAGGCAGTCCCACACCGAGCTCTCGATGTAGGCCCGGTCCTGGGGCTCGGCGATGAGCTTGTGGGCCAGCATGCGCGGCGAGTACTGCTTGCCCGAGATGTAGCGCGGGCAGGATGCCGAGCACTTGCCGCACTCCAGGCACATGTGCAGGTTTCGCCGGGCGATGATCTCCTTGACGCGGGGGTTGTCCAGTATCACGACGCCACGCGCTCCCGCCGGGGCTTGGCCGGGTTGGGCCCCAGGTCCTCGATCTGTTCGCTGAACTCCCACAAGGCCCGCACCAGGGCCTCGCGCTCGTTGGCGGCGAAGGCCTTCTCCAGCAGGCGCTCCTGGCCGATGCCCAGAAAGTGCAGCAGCCGGCGCACGCGGGACACGTTGGTGTGCCCCACCTCGGGGCCGGGACCGTAACGGCAGTCCTCGTCAAAGCACTCCAGCAGTATCACCCCGTCGGCGCCGTATTCAAAGGCCCGCAGGATGAGCGCCTGGTTGATGCGGCCGATGCACATCACGCGCATCAGGCGAAAAGACGGCGGCAGCTCCATGCCCGCCTGGCCGGCGGCGTTGTAGCAGGCAAAGGGGCTCCAGTTGCAGGCGATGCCCAGAAGGTTGATGGCGCCCATGTCAGCGCTCCGCGAAGGGCTGGCCGGCCACCAGTTTTTCCAATAGCCGGTTACTGAAGTAGGGGGTGTCCATGGCCGTGACCGGGCAGCGCCCCACGCAGCCGCCGCAGCCCACGCAGTTGTGCCTGAGCACCTGGGAGGTGTATATGCCCCCCTGCCCGGGCACCAGGCGCACGGCGTCGAAGGGGCAGATGGCCTCGCAGCGGCCGCAGCCCCGGCAGCGCTCCGGGTCCACCCGGGGGCTGAGCTGGTGGTCACTCAGGAAGGCCTGGGCCGCGGCGTCGGCCACCTCGGCGGCCAGGGCGGCCCCGGCCTCGAAGGCCTTGACCCGCAGAAGGGTGCGCGGCATCACGCGGTAGAGGCCCAACTGGGGGGTGTGGAAGAAGGCAAAGTCGTAGCGGTAGAACTTTTTGAGCCCGGCCTCGCCGGCGTAGGGCGCCAGCTCCAGGATGTTGGGGTCGGTTAGGCAGACCACGTCGGCCACCCAGGCGCGGCGCGCTCCGCCCACGCGGGCGCTGACCTGGAAATCGCCGATGCTGCCCTTGATGGCCAGCACCTCGGCCCGGTGCACCAGGCTTATGGAGGCCGGCATATCGGCGGGCGTTGGGCGGCCGGCGATGTCGGGCGGCAGGTCCTGGCCCTCCAGGCTGGCCTTGTCCACCAGGCGCACCTTGAGACCCTGAAGGGCCAGGTTGAGCGCGCAGCTCAAGCCCACCTCCGAGCCGCCCAGCACCAGCACCCGCCGGCCCATGTCGGTCAGCCCCTGGGTGAGCGGTCCCAGGTAGCGGCTGCGGATGAAGGCCCCGCGCAAGAGGTCGCGTCCGCGCTCCATCATCTGCGCCGGCGTGGGCTGGCCGGCGGCCAGGTGGTCGCGCAGGTTGACCGTCTCGAAGGTGCAGCGCACCAGGCCCAGTTCCTCGAAGAGGTGCTGCTTGGCCCGGGAGCGCTGGTCGTTGCAGGAGATGCAGTGGAAGTTTAAGGGGCAGCACACGCAGGAGGCCAGTATGACCCGGTTCAAGCCTTGCGCCCGCACCACGCGGGCGATCTCGGCGGCGCCCCGGGGGTGGCAGCAGGAGAAGACGCTCTGGCAATGGGCCGTGTCGGGCACCTTGGCAGCCAGGTCCAGGAGGCCTTGCAGGACCTCGGGCGGGGCCATGGTCTGGTTACAGGTGCACAAAAAGAACCCCACCCGGGGCGGGTGGCCGGCCGGGCCGGGCTCGGGCGCCCGCTCCGGCTCCGGCTGCAAGGCCCCCCGGCGCAGGGGCGCGGCCACGGCCATGGCCTGGCCGGCGGCGGCGCTGCCGGCCATGAGCACGTCCATGAGGTCGCTGGTGTGGCCGGCCTGGTCCAGGCGGTAGATGTGGGCGCCCGCCGTGGCCAGCTCCGGCGGCAGCTCGGCGGCGTCGGCCACGATCACCGCCGGGCAGGTGAACTCCAGGTGGCGCGGCCCCCGGTCATGGCCGATGGCCCCCACCTCCTGGCAGGCCTCCTGGCAGGCCTGGCACTCGCAGCAACTGGCGCAGTTGAGGCAGCGCTTGGCCTCGGCCAGGGCCTGCTCGTCATGATAGCCGAACTCGACCTCCTCGAAGTCGCGGCAGCGGGCCTTGGGCTGGCGCTGGGCCATCTCCTGGCGGGGCAGTTGGGGCAGGTCCTCGCCGATGGCCAGGTAGTCGCCCACGCCATGGCTGCCCGGCGCCAGCTCCTCCACCGGCGAGGCTTGGCCGGTGACAAAGGCGTGGACCTGACCGGCGGCCCGGCGGCCCTGGGCCATGGAGCCCACCACCGTGGAAGGGCCGGTGACCACGTCGCCGGCGGCGAAGACCCGGGGCAGGCTGGTGCGGCCGCTCTCGTCCACCAGCAGGCGCCCGCCGCGCCCCAGGCTCAGGCCCTTCTCCAGGCCGTCCTGGTGTAGGTGGGGGCGCTGGCCGATGGCCACGATGAGGGTGTCGGCCTCCAGGGTGAAGGTGCGCTGGGAATCGTAGACGATGCGCGGCGGCTGGCCCTCGCTGACCTCCCAGTGGGCGGGCCGGGCCTTGACCGCCTCAACCCTGCTCTGCCCCACGATCTCCACCGGCGCGGCGCCCAGGCTGAAGCGCACGCCCTCCTCGCGGGCCTGGCGGACTTCCTCGGGGTGGGCCGGCAGGCTGGCCTCGTCCTCTATGGCCAGCACCGTGACCTCGCTGGCGCCCAGGCGCAGGGCCGTGCGCGCCGCGTCCATGGCCGAGTTGCCGCCGCCGATGACCACCACGCGCTCGCCCATGGGCGCGCGCCCCTCCAGGTTGACCTGGCGCAAAAACTCCACGCAGTGGCGCACCCCGCGCAGGTCCTCGCCGGGCAGGCCCAGGCTTAAGTCCTCGTGGGTGCCGGTGGCCAGTAGCACGGCGGCAAAGCCCTGCTCCAAGAGGGCCTCCAGCGAGGTTACGCGGGCCGATGTCTTGATCTCGATGCCGCTCTGGCGCAAGGCCTCGATCTCGGCGTCCAGCACCCGCCGGGGCAGGCGGAAGGCGTTGATGCCGGCGCGCAGCATGCCGCCGGTCTGGGCTAAAGCCTCCAGCACCGTGACCTTGAGCCCCCACTGGCGCAAAAAGTGGGCGGCGGTGAGCCCCGCCGGACCCGAGCCCACCACGGCCACCTGGGGGGCGTCCGCCGCCAGGGGCGGGGCCGCGATCTTGGGCAGGCCATGGCGGGCCTCGTGGTCAAAGAGGAAGCGCTTGATGCCCCGGATGGCCAGGGGCCTGTCCAGCTCGCCCCGGCGGCAGGCCGCCTCGCAGGGGTGGTGGCAGACCCGGCCGCATACCCCCGGCAGGGGGTTGTCGCGGCGGACCACGGCCAGGGCCTCGCCGTAGCGCTGGTCGGCGGTCAGCGCCAGGTAGGCCTGGGCGTTGACCCCCAGGGGGCAGGCCAGGCGGCAGGGGCTCACGGGGCGCTTGTCCAACTGCAAGGCCCGCGAGGGGCAGTAGGCCGGGCTGCGGGTCAGCGGCGGATGATCGGCCTGGCTCAGGGGGCAGGCCTCGCGGCAGCGGTCGCAGCCGGTGCACTGGTCTTGGTCAATGTAGCGGGGGTCTTGCTCCACGCGGGCGCGGTAGCCCTCCGGGCCGGCTTCCAGGGCCTGCAAGCGGGCCTGGGGCAGCAGGGTCACCAGGGGGTTGCGGGTCACGCGCAAGTACAGCGGTCGGAACTGGAAGGAGAGGTCCTCGGGCCACTCGGCAAAGGGCTTGACACCCTGGGGCAGCTCCAGGAAGTTGGCCGCCCGGGTGGCCCAGGCCACGGGCAAACCAGCCAGGGAGAGGTCCTCGGCCACCTTCAAGGCCCCGAAGCCCGAGCCCAGGATCAAGACCGCCTGGGCCGGCCGCGCGCCCTTCTTGCCAGCGCCGGCCACTAGCCCTGGCCCCCGGCGGCCGGGGCCTGCTCCAGGCCGTGGGCGCGGCCCTTGTCAAAGGCCTTGGCGTTGGTCTCCTTGGTCTTGGGCGGCACCGAGGCCAGCATGGCCTGTCTGAGGGCCTCCACGCTGACCACGTCGCTGACCGCCGACAAGAAGCCCAGCATGACTATGTTGGCCATCATGCGGTTGCCCAACTCCTCGGCGATGCGCGTGGCCGGCACGTTTAGGGTGGTCCAGGAAGGGTCCATCTGGCCCACCTTGACCAGGTCGCTGTCCCAGACGATCATGCCGCCAGCGCGCAGGGAGGGCGCGTTCTTCTCGTAGCCTTCCTGGCTCATGCACACCAGCACCTGGGGGTGCTCCACGTAGGGGAAGGCGATGTCGGTTTCGCTGACGATCACCTGGGAGGAGCAGGAGCCGCCCCGGGCCTCGGGGCCGTAGTTCTGGGTCATGGTGGCGTGGCGGCCATCGAAGATGGTGGCGGCCTTGCCCAGGATGTTGCCGGTGAGCACGATGCCCTGGCCGCCGAAGCCGGTGATGACGACTTGCTTTTCGCTCATTGCCCCGCCCCTGCCCGCGCCTTTTCCTCGCGCAGGCGCTCGTGCTCCAGCCCCAGCCAGTCCGGCGCCTCGCGGCGGTTGACCAGGCCGTAGTTGTCCAGGAAGGTGGTGCGTGTCCGGTCCACGAACTTGCCCACCACCAGGTTGCCCGCGAAGTCTATCACCGCCAGGTTGGGGTCCAGGTCGTTGCGCACCACCGAGCGGTCGTGGTACATGCGCAAGAGTTCCACCGGCTTGCGAATCTGGTTGCGCCGCCCGAAGGCCGTGGGGCAGGGCGCCAAAATCTCCACGAAGCTGAAGCCCTTCTTCTGGATGGCCTCCACCAGGCTGGTGGTGAGCCGGCGGATGTGCAGGGCCGTCCAGCGGGCCACGTAGACCGCGCCGCAGGCCGCCGCCAGGGCGCAGAAATTGAAGGGCTCGTCGGGGCTGCCCAAGGGGGTGGTGGTGGTCTTGGCCCCGAAGGGGGTGCTGGGGGCCAATTGGCCGCCGGTCATGCCGTAGTTGAAGTTGTTGACGCAGATGACCGTGAGGTCCAGGTTGCGCCGGGCGGCGTGGATGAAGTGGTTGCCGCCGATGGCCAAAAGGTCGCCGTCGCCGCTGGCCACGATGACTTGGCCCTGGGGCCGGGCCAATTTCAGCCCCGTGGCGAAGGGAATGGCCCGGCCGTGGGTGGTGTGGAAGGAGTCCAGGGCGATGTAGCCGGCCATGCGGCCGGTGCAGCCGATACCGCTGACCACGGCCACCTCGTCCTGATTGAGCCCGGACTTCTTGATGGCGGTGATGAGCGAGTTGAAGACGATGCCGATGCCGCAGCCCGAGCACCAGATATGGGGGATGCGGTCGGTGCGCAACAGGTCGTCCTGGGGATGGCAGGGCAGGGCCGCCTGAATGGGTTCGGGGTTCATGAGGCCTCCTTGAGGACCTTGCGGATGCACTCCAGCACCGCCGTGGGGCTGATGATGGCCCCGCCGGGGTGGGGCACCAGTTCCACCCGGCAGCGGCCGGCGGCCAGGCGCTCCAGCTCCCGCACCATCTGCCCCAGGTTGATCTCGGGCATGACCAGGGCCTTGACCCGGCCGGCCAGCCCGGCGATGAACTCCTCGGGGAAGGGCCAGACCGTGTCCAGCTTGACCAGGCCCACGGCTAGGCCCTCCTGGCGGGCATAAGCCACGGCGCCCCGGGCCGAGCGGGCGCTGATGCCGTAGGCCACCACCACCACGCTGGCATCCTCCAGGCCAAAGGCCTGCCAGGCGTCTATCTCGGCGCGATTTTGACGAATCTTGCCGATGAGCCGCTCCATCATCTGGGCCTGGGCCTTGGCGTCCATGGCCGGGTAGCCGCGCTCGTCGTGGGTCAGCCCCGTGACGTGCATGTGGTAGCCCATGCCGAAGGTGGCCATGGGCGCCACGCCGTCGGCCTCGGGCCTGAAGGGCAAATAGCCCGGCCCCGGGGGCTCGGTGGGCTTCCTGCGCTCCACCAGCCTGATCTCCTCGGCCGGGGGGATGACCACCCGCTCGTTCATGTGCCCCACCACCTCGTCGGCCATGATGAGCACCGGCAGGCGGAAGCGTTCGGAGAGGTTGAAGGCCCGGACGGTGAAATCGAACATCTCCTGGGGCGAGGAGGGCGCCAGGGCGATGATCTCATAGTGGCCGTGGGAGCCCCAGCGGGCCTGCATCATGTCGCCCTGGGCCACCAGGGTGGGTAGCCCCGTGCTGGGGCCGGCCCGCTGCACGTTGGCGATGACGCAGGGCGTCTCGGTGCACAGCCCCAGGCCGATGTTCTCCATCATCAGGGAGAAGCCGGGGCCGGATGTGCTGGTCATGGACTTGACCCCGCCCCAACTGGCCCCCAGGATGGCGGCCATGGAGGCGATCTCGTCCTCCATCTGGATGAAGATGCCCCCCACGTCGGGCAGGCGCTTGGCCATGCGCTCGGCCACCTCGGTGGCCGGGGTGATGGGGTAGCCCGCGAAGAAGCGGCAGCCGGCGGCCAGGGCGCCCTCGCAGCAGGCGTCGTCGCCGTTCATGAAATGGGTGCCGGTCAATACTGCCTTAGAGGCCACGCGAAGCCCTCCCTGGTGCTGGTTTTCCGGCGCCTTATCAAAGCCGCCGAGGGCTGTGGGTCAAAATCAGGCCGGGCCGCCTGGGTCCAGGGCCTGGACCAGAAGGCCAGGGCGCGTTAGGTTTGCGGGTCCTCCACCGAGAAGATGGCGAACTCCGGGCAGATGGCCTCGCAGAAGCGGCAGTTGACGCAGATGCGGGCCGGGTCGGCCTCCGGGTAATGATAGCCCTTGCGGTTGAAGTGCTTGGACATGCCCAGCACCCCGCGAGCGCAGTAGTTGACGCAGAACTCGCAACCCTTGCAGCGGTCCTTGACCACCAGCACCCGGCCCCGCGCCAGGGGGGTGGTCTCCAGGTCCAGGGGTTTTCGCCAGTATTTCATGGGCGCTCCTGGGGCGGCCCGGGGGAGGGGCCGCACGGGCATGGCCTTGGCCCTGGCAGGGACCGGGGTGGCGCCCCTGCCTGACCCTTGGCCATGAGCGTTGCGAATTTAATCAGAAAACGGTGGGGGGCCCCGCCGGCCCCCGGCGGCGCTTGGCCCGGGGCAACCGAGAGGCGGCCCAGGCGCGGCGCGGAAAAATCACCCCGCTAACACAACCATATAGTAACGGTGGTGTCAACCGCCCTGGGCAAAAAAGCGGGGGGACCCCACAGGGGAAAAACGGGTCAGGTGGCGTCCCGGTGGGGGCGCAGGCCGGCCGATGGCATGCCACCCCCTCTCCCCCACTGAGGGAGAGGGATGATCTTCCCCCGATTTGGTGGACACGTGGTTAAGCGGTCAAGTTGATCATCTCATACTCCTCTGGTGCGATGAAGCGCAAGGCGGAGTGTCTGCGCCCTCGGTTGTAGAAGACCTCGATGTACTCGAATATGTCAGCC
>JACRDC010000118.1 GCA_016218705.1 Desulfarculus sp. | reverse complement strand
ATGCGCCTCTAAAAACCGCATCTTCCGAACCTCCTGCAACAGCTCTGTCCGCCTCATCGGGGCACCTCCATGGACCCCAACTCAAACCGGACAACTCATGTGCTACAAGTCCGGACAGTTTATGTGTCAGCTACACTGGCCGTCTGTGGGGATTGCCTTTGCCCCGCCGCGAGTTATATAATTTAATTACCTGCCCTGCGGTTACCATTACATTTTAATCGGGGGATGAAAATGGCCAAGCCGGTCAAGAAGGGTAAATCCGTCTATCAAAAGCCTGACAACGACAAGTTGTCAGATTTGTTCATCAATAATGGATTGGTCCCAGAGGAACTGCGGGGGACCGACAGGTTCCTGGACGTGGTCTGTTGGAACATCCGCTATTTTCACGACCGCGACCCCCGCCGGGTGGCCAATATCGTGGAGGTCTTGGGCGAACTTAACGCAGACGTGCTGGTTTTGGAGGAGATACTGGAGGGCTCGTTGGATGTGGTGGCCCGGAGCCTGGGCGAGCAAGGTGCCGGTTACTACCAAGTGGCCTACGGCACCACCGGCGGCAACCAGCGCATCGCCATCATGTACGACCTGGACTGGGTGCGGGCCAAGGACGACATTGTGGAGCTGTTCGGCAAGGGCCAGGTGGTCACGGGCGGCGGCAAGGAGGTTTTTCCCCGCTTGCCCCTGTGGGCCCATTTCACCAGCCTGACCAACAACCGCCAATCCGAGCCCTTTGACTTCCAGTTGGTGGGGGTGCACCTCAAATCACAGAGGGGCGGCGGCGAGGACCAGCGCCGGGCCGCTGGCCAGCGCCTGGCCAAGTGGCTGGGCGAGGAGGCCGAGATCAAGGACGCAGACGTCATCATACTGGGCGACTGGAACGAGCCGCCCGGCGCGCCCTGCTGGCAGGCCCTCCATCAACTGGAGAAGCAGGGCAGGGTGGGCTTCGCCAAGATAAACGACAGCAGCAACATCAGCCACCTGATGTACCGCAACAAGAACGAGATAGGCTCGCGCCTGGACTTGGGGGCCATCTCGGTGGCGGCCCTGGACAACGTGCAAGCCCCGCCCACGGCCATCCACTGGAAGCCCTTGAGCAAGATGCTGGCCGGCAACCCTCAGGGGCGGAAGATCAAGGACCTGCTCAAGCAAATCAGCAACGAGGTTTCCGACCACATGCCGGTGGTGTCGCGCTTCTACTTTACGGAAGATGATTAACCGCCCTTGGCGGCGTGGCTGAAAAACGCGGGCTCCCCCAGTTGGGGGGGCCTGTGGCTTCTGGGCCTGTGGCCGCCGGGCCGCCCGGTCCGGCGCCTACAGGCTGCTCCTGATGAGATTGAGCAGCCCGCCCGCGGCCAGGATCTGCCGGTCGCGCTGGCTGGCCTTGAGAATAAGCGGCAGTGCCCTGCCCTGCACGGTGGCGGTCAGGCGCTCCTCGCCCTCCAGTATGGCCTGACGCAGGCCCTTCAACTCCACCACCTGCCCGGCCTCCAGCCAATCGTAGTCGGCCGGGTCGGCCAGCACCAGGGGCACGATACCGAAGTTGACCAGGTTGGCCTTGTGGATGCGGGCAAAGGATTTGGCGATCTTCACCTGCACCCCCAGGTAGCGCGGGGCCAGGGCCGCGTGCTCCCGCGAGGAGCCCTGGCCGTAGTTCTCGCCGCCCACCACCGCCGCCGGGGCGCTTTGCTGGGCCTTGCCGGCGAATTCTGGGTCAAGGGCGGCGAAGACGTGGCGGCTGATGGCCGGCACGTTGGAGCGCAGGGGCAGTATCTGGCTGCCGGCGGGCATGATGTGGTCGGTGGTGATGTTGTCGCCCACCTTGAGCACCACGGTGCAGGCCACATCCTCGGTCAGGGCGGCCAACTGGGGGAAGGGCGCGATATTGGGGCCGCGCAGTATCTCCACGCCCGCGCCGCCGGCCACCGGCGGCACCAGGGCCTCGGGGCGCACCGGCGGGGCCGGGGGTACGGCTGCCTGGGGACCCAACTCCCGGGGGTCGGCCAGGTGGCCGGCCAGCGCCGTGGCCGCCGCCACCTCGGGGCCGCAGAGATACACGGCGTCGCCCTTGGTGCCCGAGCGCCCCGGGAAGTTGCGCGGGAAGGTGCGCAGGCTGGCCGTGCCCGTGGCCGGGGCCTGGCTCATGCCGATGCACCCCAGACAGCCGGACTGGAAGATGCTGGCCCCGGCCTCCAAGAGGAGCATGAGGCCGCTGGCGGCCGCCGCCTGGGCCAGGGCCTGGCGCGAGCCGGGATTGACGTAGAGGTTGACCCCTGGGGCCAGCTTGCGGCCTTTGAGTGCCAGTGCCAGGGTCATGAGGTCCTCGTAGGCCCCGCCGCCGCAGGAGCCCACGATCACCTGCTCCACGGCCACGTCCTTGAGTTCGGCCACGGGGCGCACCTTGTCGGGGCTGGAGGGGCAGGCCACCAGGGGCTCCAGGCCGGTTAGGTCTATCTCCTCAACGCGGTCATAGGCGGCGCCGGCATCGGCGGCCAGGGGCAGCCAAACCTGGCCGCGACCCTGGGCCTCCAGAAAGGCCCTGGTCTGGCCGTCGCTGGGGAAGAGGCTGGCCGTGGCCCCCAGCTCGGCGCCCATGTTGCAGATGGCCGCCCGCTGGGTCACGCTGAGGCCCTCCACGCCGGGGCCGAAATACTCCAGCACGTATCCCAGCCCGCCCTTGACCGACAGCCTGCGCAGCAGTTCCAGGATGATGTCCTTCGGTCCTACCCAAGGAGACAGTTGTCCTATGAGACGTACGCCCAGTACTGCCGGACAAGACAAAAAGAAGGGGTAGCCGGCCATGGCCGCGGCCACGTCCAGGCCGCCGGCGCCCATGGCCAGCATGGCCAGGCCGCCTCCGTGGGGGGTGTGGGAGTCGGAGCCCAGCAGGGTGGCCCCGGGGCGGCCAAAGTTCAGAAGGTGCAGTTGGTGGCAGATGCCGTTGCCCGGCGGCGAGTACCACAGGCCGTAACGGGCGGCCATGGAGCGCAGGAAGCGGTGGTCGTCGGGGTTCTTGAAGTCGGTCTGCAGGAGGTTGTGGTCCACGTAGGAGACCGAGACCTCGGTGCGCACCCGTGACAGCCCCAGGGCCTCGAATTCCAGGGCCGCCAGGGTGCCGGTGGCGTCCTGGGTCAGCGTCTGGTCAATGGCCAGGGCGATCTCACTACCCGGCTGGGCCACGCCTTCCCTCAGGTGGGCCGCGATGATCTTCTGTGCCAGGTTCTGGGGCATTTCAGTAACCTCCCGCCTTAATTAGGGGTTTGGCCAGGCCGCCAATGTGCATTTTAGGGGCCGGCAAGCGGGGCCGCAACCCCACCCGCAAAAACGAGCCCACGCCGGTTGGCGTGGGCTTCGTTCGGCCGGCGCGAGGGAACGCCAGCCCCGGGGCGCGGAGGAGTAGGCTGGAGGCTAAGCCGCTATTTCCTTATGCTGGCGGGCCAGCCGCGCGCCGATCTTGCAGTCGCGGCAGGGCACCAGGTTCATCTTGAACACGAACAGGTGAAAGGGCTCGGCGCCGATGGTGGCCCAGCGCGGTTCATTGGCCGTCAGGTGGCGCTTGACGCAGGAGGCCGGCATCAGCTTGAGGTTGCCGGGCTGGTTGGGGCAGGCGATCAATGCGTCGGGATGGGTCTGGAGCCAAGCGCTGACGTCCAACGAGGGGGTGAAGGGCAGGGCCTTGCCACGAGTCTTCCTGGTCCGGCGCATGGTTTACTCCTTGGTCGCAGAGTTGGAGTTTCGCCTTTAATTTGGCCACTAGCTAGAGCAAACTTTGTGCCACGCGGCGGGGCCGCCCCGCGTTTAATGGGACCCGCCAGGCAACCGGATAAATAAATTGGGAAAAGCTATCAACTGCCATCCCAGCGGGCCCGCCAAGAGCAGCCAGCCGGGCCTTGTTAGGAGGGCTTTGCATATGCCGCAAATCAGACATATGACTAAAAGCGGACACTGGCCGCTAGGCCTCTGATTATCTGGCATATTTGGCAAGGGGACCGATCCTGCCACGGCTTTTGTCGGTTTTCGTACATTTTTGCGCCCAGCGGCCTGTCCTAAGGGCGCGGGATGTCATGCCGGCCCATGGCATTCATATTGCATTTCAAGGCATTCAAGGGCGGGACCCACCAGGCACGGTCTTTCAATAGCATTAAGTTCAGCGCGCCAGGCTAACCAGTCACCCGGGACGCCCAACCAAGGCGGCTATGTGATTGCGGGACCAGCGCCAGGGGCCTTGAAATAAGCTCGAGCCCAAGCTTGAAGACAACGCCAGGTCCATGGACCCACCCGGGCAGGGGGCAGACCATGATCTCGGTGCTAATCGTGGAACGCGATCCCTCGGTGGCCAGGCTCTATAGCGAGGAGTTGGCCGAGGCCGGTTTCTCGGTGCGCGTGCGGCCTGGCCTGGACGCCGCCGTGGCCGACCTGCGCCGCCGGCCGGCCCAGGTCCTGGTCACCGACGAGCCCTCCATGGGTGGAGAGGTGGGCTGCTGGTTGCCCGCCGCCCGGCGGGTGCACTCCGGCCCGGTGGTGGTGTTGGGCCTGGACCAGCGGCGCCGCCCCCCAGAGGGTGACGACCTGTGCTCCCTGCCCAAGTCCTCGGACTTGGCCCCCCTCATCGCCACCCTGCGCAAGAAGGCCTTGGTAATGCTCTGGTCCAGCGCGGCAACGCCGGCCTGCTAGGCGGGCGGGCGTAAAGCCTCGGGGGCCTTCTCGGGGGCCCCCTATTTTTTCGCCTTCCGGTTTCCCTCCCCACTCCCCGCCGTCTTGGGTATGCTATCCTCAGCAACAGGCCTGGGGCCGCGCGGCCCCCACTCCCGGCCCGGCCCCCACCACCCGGAGGACAGACACCCATGGCGGCTAACGCACCTGTTACCCCCCTCAAGATCAAGGACCTGCGGCGCACTTTCGATCCGGCCGGCATTCCCTTCGAGACCAGCGAACAAACCCCGGAATGCCCCGAGGCGGTGGTGGGGCAAAAACGGGCCAAGGAGGCCCTGGAGTTCGGCCTGGCCATGCACGACATGGACTACCACGTCTTCGTGGCCGGCCCCCAGCGCACCGGGAAGACCCACCTGGTCAAGAGCCTGCTGGAACCCATCGCCCGCCACCAGCCGCCCCCGCCCGACTGGGTATACGTGCACAACTTCCACCAGCCCGACCAGCCCCGGGCCTTGAGGCTCTCCCCCGGCGAGGGCAAGGTCTTCGCCAAGGAGATGGCCGAGCTGGTGGACAACCTCAAGACCAAGATACCGGCCCTGTTCGAGGGCGAGGAATACACCAGCGCCCGCGAGCAGTTGTTGGTGGACTTCAAGCGCCGGCGTAGCGAGATATTCGCGGAACTGGACCGCCAGGCCAAGGCCCAAGGCTATCTGCTGCGCTTCGAGGCCACGGGCATCATGGTGGCCCCCGCCGGCGAGGACGGCGAGCCCATGAGCGAGCAGTCCATCCGCGAGATGAGCGAGGAGGAGCGAGAGGTCCTGCGCCAGAAGAGCGACATCCTGCAAGGCCAGGTCACCGACGCCCTGCGTCAGGTGGCGGCCACCGAGAAGGAGTTGAACGCCGCCCTGCGCCAACTGGACCGCCACAGCGTGCTGCACGCGGCCGGCCACCTAATGGACGAACTCTTCGACAAGTATGCCGAGCAGCGCCAGGTGTTGGTGTACCTGGAGCAGGTGCGCGAGGATATCGCCGAGCACTACGAGCGCTTCAAGAAGAAAGAGGCCCCCCAACTGCCCATTCCCATGCCGGTGGAGGAGCCCAGCTTCCGGGAGTACCAGGTCAACGTCTTCGTGGACAACTCCGGGGTGGAGGGCGCGCCGGTGGTGGTGGTCAGCCACCCCACCTATCCCAACCTCTTCGGCCGCATAGAGCGCCAGGCCCAGTTCGGAGCGCTCATCACCGACTTCACCCTGCTCCGGGCCGGGGCCCTGCACCAGGCCAACGGCGGCTATCTGGTGCTACCGGCCCTGGACCTGTTGCGCCTGTGGCTGCCCTGGGACGCGCTCAAGCGCGCGCTCAAGCAGCGCGAGCTGGTCATGGAGGACGTGCTGGAGCAACTGGGCTACATGATAACCCGCAGCTTAAGGCCCGAGCCCATCGCCCTGGACCTCAAGGTCATCCTGGTGGGCGAGACCATGCTCTACCATTTGCTCTACAGCTTTGATCCCCAGTTCCCCAAGCTGTTCAAGGTGCGCGCCCAGATGGCTGAGCGCATGAACTGGGAGGGAGAGGAGGTGGCCAGCTTCATCTCCCACCTGTGCGGCGTGTCTCGCCAGCGCGACATGCTACCCCTGCACCGCACGGCGGTGGCCCGGCTCATCGAGCTGGCCGCCGAGCTGGCCGAGGACCGCGAGCGGCTGACCCTGCGCCTGGCCATCGTGGAGGACGTGCTCAAGGAAGCCAATTTCTTTGCCCGCCAGGCCGGCCGTCAGGCGGTGCTGGCCCAGGACGTGGACACCGCCGTGGACAAGCGCCGCTACCGGGCCTCCCTGATGGAGGACCGCCTGCGCGAGGCCATCACCCGGGGCTTTTTGCACATAGAAACCAGCGGCGCCCAGGTGGGGCAGGTCAACGGCCTGGCCGTGCTGGACACCGGCGACCACGCCTTTGGCCAGCCCAGCCGCATCACCGCCAGCCTGGGCCTGGGCCAGGAGGGGCTCATCAACATCGAGCGCGAGGCCGAGCTCTCCGGCCCCTTCCACACCAAGGGCATGCTCATCCTCTCCGGCTTCGTGCGCAATCGCTTCGCTGGCAAGGGCCCGCTGGCGCTGACCGCCAGCTTGGTCTTCGAGCAGAGCTACGGCCTGGTGGACGGCGATTCGGCCACCATGGCCGAGGTGCTG
The DNA here is from genome assembly GCA_016218705.1 of Desulfarculus sp. Taxonomy (GTDB): domain Bacteria; phylum Desulfobacterota; class Desulfarculia; order Desulfarculales; family Desulfarculaceae; genus JACRDC01. Next base: position 32,903 of record JACRDC010000118.1, on the reverse strand, counting down.
GCCCTCTTGTCGCGCCTGGCCGGGGTGCCCCTGCGCCAAGACATGGCCATCACCGGCTCCATGAGCCAGCAGGGAATGGCCCAGGCCATTGGCGGGGTCAACGCCAAGATCGAGGGCTTCTTCCGGCTGTGCCAGGAGCGCGGGCTTACCGGCGGCCAGGGGGTGGTGATCCCCCAGGCCAACGTCAAGAACCTCATGCTGCACCCCGACATCGTGGCCGCGGTCAAGAAGAAGAAGTTCGCCATCTACGCCGTGGAGCACGTGGACCAGGCGTGCGAGCTGTTCACGGGGCTCAAGGCCGGCCAGCGAAACAAGCTGGGCCGCTACCCCAAGGGCACCCTCAACTACCTGGTGGAGCAGGAGTTGGAGCGCATGCGCGAACTGATGGCGGAGATGGAGAAGAAGCCCAAGAAAAAGAAGAGGGCCTGAAACTGGGTTCCGGCAGGGCGTGGCTGATGCCAATTTCATTGGCAGCCATTCACGGCAAACAAATACATGGGCGGGGGTTACCCCCGCCCGTCTTGCTTTTTTGATTGCGTCGCTGGGCTGTCCCTAACCCAACTACCCCTGGGACGAGACCGCCCCAGGCTGCTCCAGGCCGAGCTTCTCCATCTTGCCGTAGAGGGTGGAGCGGGCGATGCCCAGCACCTTGGCGGCCTGGTACTTGTTCCAGCCCACCTGCTCCAGGGTGTGCAGGATGAGCTGGCGCTCCTGGTCCAGCAGGCGGCCTGGCGCGCGCGCCGGGGCCTCCTCGCTCTCCTGGTACAACAGGGGGGGCAGGTGCTCCATCTCCACCACCTGGCCGTGGCACATCAAGGCCGCGTGCTCCACCACGTTGCGCAGCTCGCGCACGTTGCCCGGCCAGGTGTGGGCCATGAGCCGGCTTAAGGCCTGGCGCGAGAAGCCCAGGATGGCCTTGCCCAGCTTCTCGGTGTGCCGGCGCAAAAAGTAATTGGCCAGGAAGGGGATGTCGTCCAGGCGCCGGCGCAGGGGCGGCACCTCCAGGCGCACCACGTTAAGGCGGTAATAGAGGTCCTCGCGGAACAGGCCCTTGGCCACCATGTCCTTGAGCAGTTTGTTGGTGGCCGCCACGATGCGCACGTCGGCGGTCAGCGTCTTCTCGCCGCCTACCCGTTCGAACTGACGGTCCTGGATGACCCGCAAGAGGGCCAGTTGGGTCAGGGGGCTGATCTCGGCCACCTCGTCTAGAAAGATGGTGCCGCCGTTGGCCAGCTCGAAGCGCCCCACCTTGCGGCGGATGGCCCCGGTGAAGGCGCCTTTCTCGTGGCCGAAGAGTTCGGAGCTAAGCAGGGTTTCGGGGTAGGCCGAGCAGTTGACCACCACGAAGGGGCCGTCGGCGCGCTTGCTGTAGCGGTGGATGGCCTCGGCCAACAGGCCCTTGCCGGTGCCCGACTCGCCCTCCAACAGCACCGTGGTGTCGGTGGCCACCACGTTGTCCAACAGGTCGGCCATCTCCTGCACCTGGGCCGAACCGCCCATGACCTTGGCCAGGTAGCGGCGCATCTCCAGGGTGCGCTGGGCCTGCTGGCGTCCGAAGCGCTCGCTGATGAGGTTTTCGTAGAGCGCGCGGATGCGCAGCATCACCCTCACCCGGCTGAGCATGGTCTCCACGTCCACCGGCTTGGTCAGATAGTCCTCGGCGCCCAAGTCCAGGGCCTTGAGGGCGTGGGCCTTTTCGCTCAAGGCCGAGAGCACCACCACCGGCAGATAACGCAGCTTGCCGTCGCCCTTGATGTGCCCTAGCACCTCCCAGCCGCTCAGGCCCGGCAGGATCAAATCCAGCAGCACAAGATCGAACTCCTTGCCCGAGGCCAGGGTGGCGAGGGCCTCCTCGCCACTGTGGCAGAGGGTGGTTTCATAGCCCTCGCTGGCCATGAGGGCGCGGAAAAAACTGGCCGAGTCGGGGTCGTCCTCCACCACCATTATCTGGGCGTCGGGCTTGGCCTTGGCTTGCAGGGGGTCGCTCATGGCCCTGGGCTCAGCTCTGGGGGGTGTCCGTGGGCGCCAGGTGGCAGGCCAGGCAGGCGTTAGCCAGGCGCGCCAGGGCCAGGTCCTGGGTCAGCTCGGGGCGCGGGGTGTCCTGGCCGCTCAAGAGGCCGGCCTCCATGAGCATGTGGGGGCAGGTGCCGGCGCTCAGATGCAGGCAACGGGTCCAGAGGGGATCGGCGTCCATGGCGAAATCTCCCTCCACGGTGTGCAAGGCCGTGGCGTCAGTCACCGGGCGACTTGATTTTCGAAGATGACGCAAGGGAGTGTATCATTTCCGGACAGTGCGTTCAAGGGGCAACATGGCACAGAGTCCCAGGCCGGGCAGCCGGGATTGGTATAATAACCACAGGATGAGAGTGCCGAGGCCGGCGCGGCAAATCCACCCATGCCGGGGACACGGGGGCGTTGATGGTCGAGAAGGTAATCATCATGGGCGCGGCGGGCCGCGACTTCCACAACTTCAACATCTATTTTCGCGGCAACCCCCGCTACCAGGTGGTGGCCTTCACCGCCACCCAGATACCGGCCATCGAGGGCCGGCTCTACCCGCCCGAACTGGCCGGGACCGGCTACCCCCAGGGCATCCCAATCCATCCCGAGGCCGAATTGGCCGGCCTCATCAAGGACCACCGCGTGGACCTGGTGGCCTTTTCCTACAGCGACGTGCCCCACCTGGAGCTGATGCACAAGGCCTCCCTGGTCATGGCCATGGGCGCGGACTTCATCCTCATCGGCGCCACCTACACCATGCTGCGTTCCCAGAGGCCGGTGGTCAGCGTCTGCGCGGTGCGCACCGGCTGCGGCAAGTCCCAGACCACCCGCCGGGTCTGCGACATCCTGGGGGCCATGGGCCGGCGCCTGGTGGTGGTGCGCCACCCCATGCCCTACGGCGATCTGCGGCGCCAGGCCGTGCAGCGCTTTGCCACCTACCAGGACCTGGACCGCCAGGGCTGCACCATAGAGGAGCGCGAGGAGTATGAGCCCCTGCTGGAAAAGGGCCTGGTGGTCTACGCCGGCGTGGACTACGCCCGCATCCTGGCGGCGGCCGAGCAGGAGGCCGAGGTCATAGTCTGGGACGGCGGCAACAACGACACGCCCTTTTTCTTTCCCAGCCTGCACATCGTGGTCTTTGACCCGCTGCGCGCCGGCCACGAGCTGTTGTACTACCCCGGTGAGACCAACCTGCTCATGGCGAGCGTGGCGGTGATAAACAAGGTGGACAGCGCCACCCCGGCGCAGGTGGAGCAGGTGCGCCGCAACATAGAGCGCCACGCCCCGGCGGCCACCGTCGTGCTGGCCGACTCGCCGGTGACGGTGGAGGACCCCGGCCGCATCGCGGGCCAACGGGTTTTGGTGGTGGAGGACGGCCCCACCCTGACCCACGGCGGCATGGCCTTCGGGGCCGGCGCGGTGGCGGCCCGGCGTTTGGGCGCGGCCGAGCTGGTGGACCCCCGGCCCTTTGCCGTGGGCAGCATCGCCCAGGCCTTTAGCGACTATCCCCACATCGGGCCGGTGCTGCCGGCCGTGGGCTACACGCCCCGGCAGGTCAGCGACCTGGCGGCCACCATCAACCAGGCCGACTGCGACCTGGTGCTCTTCGCCACCCCCATCCAACTGACCCGACTGCTGGCCCTGGACAAGCCCGCCCTGCGCGCGCGCTATGAATACCAGGACCACGCCGGTGGCCCCACCCTGGAGGAGGCCATCCGGCGGGGCCTGGCCACGGAGGCGGCGCCGTGAGCAAAGGCCAGGCGGCGCCCATACTCCTGGTGGCCCTGGGCGGCAACGCCCTCATAAAGAAGGGCCAGGAGGGGACAATCGCCCAGCAGTTCGCCAACCTGCAAGAACCCATCGCCCAGATCGCCCGTCTTTCCCGGGACCACCGGGTAATCATCACCCACGGCAACGGCCCCCAGGTGGGCAACCTGCTCTTGCAGCAGGAGTGCTGCCAGGATGTGCCCCGGCTACCCCTGGAGATACTGGTGGCCCAAACCCAGGGGCAGATCGGCTACATGATCGAGTCCAGCCTGGACAACCAGTTCATGGCCCTGGGCCTGGAGGTCTTCAAGCCCCTGGTCAGCCTCATCAGCTACGTGGTGGTGGATGGGCACGATCCGGCCTTCGCCAACCCCGACAAGCCCATCGGGCCAGTGCTGAGCGGCGAGCAGGCAGCCGGCGCGGCCTACCCGGTGATGCACACCGCCAAGGGCTGGCGCCGGGCGGTGGCCTCGCCCCAGCCCATCAGCATCGTGGAGAAGCGCGAGATCAAGCGCCTGATCGGCATGGACTTCATCGTCATCTGCTGCGGTGGGGGCGGCATCCCGGTGGTGCGTCAGGGACGGCACTTCGCGGGCGTGGACGCGGTGATAGACAAGGACCTGGCATCGGCCCGCCTGGGCCTGGAGGTGGGGGTGGAGGTCTTCTGCATGGCCACCGACGTGCCCGGCGCGGCCTTGGATTATGGCCAACCCGGGGAGCGCTTCCTGGACAGCCTCAGCCTGGATGAGACCCGCCGCTATCTGGAGCAGGGCCAGTTCCACCCCGGCAGCATGGGGCCCAAGGTGCGCGCGGCGCTCATGTTCCTGGAGGGCGGCGGCCAACGGGCCCTGATCTGCTCCACCCAGGAGATCGAGGCCGCCCTGGCGGGCAAGGCGGGTACGCACTTTCATTTGTAGGAAGTGGCGGCTGGTGGTGGGCCGGTCTGGCGAAGCTGTTGTTTGAGTTGATTGCCCCAGGTGGCCGGCGGGCCGATAGCGCTGGCGATTATCAGGCAAAGGTAGTCATTGCGAGGAGCATCCCGCAGGGATGCGACGCGGCAATCTTCCTTTTCGTTCTTAGGGGAGGCCCTGCCAAAGCAAAGAACGAAGTGTAAGATTGCTTCATATCAATATGCAATCAAAGCCATCCATGGCTTTGATTGCTGATCGGCCGGGCAAAAACGTGGTTTTGCCCGGCCTCCCGGGCGCTAACGCGCCCGGCGGGCCATCTCACCGGGCCCCCAAAAAAGCGCAGCTTTTTTGGGGTGGTTCATGGCCCGCATACCAAGTTGCGATCAAACTACTCGTTTGATCGCAACTTGGTATCACTGCGTTCGCAATGACATTATTCTTGGATTCTGAAAAAGCTCGCATTGGCGATCCAATGGTATTGGGCGGGCGCCACCACCTGCCCTACTCTGGCGCCGGGCAGCCCTTCACCCCCAGGCCCCGGGCCAGGTTGACCACGAAGTCCTGCACGTTGGTGAGGATGGCCCGCGCGGAGAGCGAGCCCCGGTCGGCCAGCTTGTTGGCCGCGAACTCGCTCATGTCCACGGTGTAGAAGTACACCGGCCGCACGGTGCCGTCCTCGGCCACCTGGTAGCTGGGCACCATGTTGCCGGCGGCGATGGCGTGCAGTTGGGTGGCCAGGCCCAGCACGGTGGTGGCCCGGCGCAGAATGGCGCGCATGCGGTCCTGGGCCTGGTACACGTCGGCGATGACGCCGGGCAGGGGGCCGTCGTCGCGGATGGAGCCGGCCAGCACCAGGGGCAGGCCCTTGTTTAGGCAAGCCCGCACCACGCCGTCCTTGACCAGGCCGTGCTCCAGGGCCGCCTGGATGCCGCCCAGGCCGCGCACCGTGTTGATGACGTCCAGGTGGTGGTAATGGCCCAGGGGGGCCCGCCGCTGGGAGTAGATCTCCTGGCCCAGGGCGGTGCCCAACAGCGCCGCCTCCAGGTCGTGGGTGGCCAAGGCGTTGCCAGCCAGCACGGCGTGGGCAAAGCCGTCCTCGATCAGGCCGGCCATGGCCTGGCGGGCGTCGGCGTCGAAGACCAGGGCCGGACCCAGCACCCAGACGATATGGCCGTGGCCGCGCTCGAAGCGCAAGAGTTCATAGAGCTGGTCGTAGTCTATGGAGAAGGGAGACTCGCGGCTGAGTTGGCCGCGAAAGGCGAACTTGTCGGTGGCCTGGGCCGGCGGACTGAAGGCCGCCGTGTGCAGGTAGATGCCGTCCTCGCCGTTTTCGCGGCGGCCCAGGGCCACGGGCTGGCCGGCCGTCAGATGGCGAAACTCCTTGACCTCCAGTTCGCCGTGGGGGTGCCCAACCACCACGCAGTCCATGCGCGATGCCTTTAGCAGGCGCCAGACGCCGGGCTCGGTCTGCACGTACTCGGGGAAGATGCTGGTGGCGTGATAGCCCGGAGGCGCCACGCCGTCGGCCGGGGCCGGCGCGAAGCGGGCCAGGGGCGCCCCGGCCAAGGGAGACTCGTGGAAGCGCGGGGGGTGATAGACCGGCAGGCAGAAGGGCATGGCGGCTTTCTCCGGTTGAGGTTCAGCAGACCCACTGGTCGTCGCGGCCCACGGGCGCGAAGCCCCGGCGCATGGTGTTCTCGGTCACGCAACGGGCGTCCATGAATTGCAGCAGGTAGTCCGGCCCGCCGGCCTTGAAGCCCAGGCCCGAGATGCCGAAGCCGCCGAAGGGCTGGCGCGCCACCAGGGCGCCGGTGATGCCCCGGTTGAGGTAGAGGTTGCCCACGCGGAACTGGCGCCGGGCCTGCTCCAGGTGGCGGGGGCTGCGGCTGAAGACCCCGCCGGTCAGCGCCTGGCGGGTGGAGTTGGCCATGGCCAGGGCCTGGTCAAAGTCCTTGGCCTGCATCACCGCCAGCAGCGGGCCGAAGACCTCCTCCTGGGCCAGGCGGTGCAGGGGGGTGATGCCCTCCACGATGGTGGGCGGCGCGTAGCAGCCCCGCTCCGGCACCGCGCCCTGGAAGATAATGCGCCCCTCCTGGCCGGCCAGGGTGATGTACTCCAGCACCTTCTTTTGCTGCGCCGCGTCCACCACCGGCCCCAGGTAGTTGCGTGGGTCCTCGGCCGGGCCGATGTCGAGCGAGCGGGCCGCCGCCAGCAGGCGCTCGATGAAGCGGCCGTACACGGCCTCCAGCACGATCACCCGCGAGCAGGCCGAGCACTTCTGACCCTGATAGCCAAAGGCCGAGGCCAGCACCGCCGGCACCGCCTCGTCCAGGTCGGCGTCGTCGTCAATGATGATGGCGTTCTTGCCGCCCAGCTCGGCGATCACCCGCTTGTTCTGGGCCTGGCCGGCGGACAGGCGCACGGCCTTTTCCTGGATGCGTAGCCCCACCTCGCTACTGCCGGTGAAGGCGATTAGGCTTATCAGCGGGTGCTCCACCAGGTAATCGCCCATGACCGAGCCCCGGCCCGGGCAGTAGTTGAAGACCCCCGGCGGCAGACCGGCCTGCTCGAATACCTCGTGCAGGCCAAAGCCCACCACGGCCGCCAGGCTGGAGGGCTTGTAGACCACGCAATTGCCGGCCACCAGGGCCGCGGCGGCCATGCCGCAGGAAATGGCCAGGGGGAAGTTCCAGGGGGCGATGACCGCCGCCAGGCCCCGGGGCTGATAGTGGTAGAGGTTGAGTTCACCAGGTTCGTGGCCCAAGCGTTGGGGCGTGGCCAGGCGCTGCATCTGGCGGGCGTAGTATTCCAGGAAGTCTATGGCCTCGGCCACGTCGTGGTAGGCCTGGTCCAGTTGCTTGCCCACCTCCAACACCTGCCAGGCCGCCAGCTCCAGCAGACGCTGGCGGGCGATTTGGGCGGCCTTTTGCAGATAGGCGATGCGCTGGCTGGCCGGGGTGCCGCGCCAGGCGGGCAGGGCCTGGGCGGCGGCGGCCAGGGCCTTGTCCACCTGCTCCGGCCCGGCCTGGCAGACCAGTCCCACCACCTCGCCGGGGTCCGCGGGGTTGTGGCTGGCCTGGGTGTCGGCGGTGGTGATCTTGCGGCCGCCGATGACCAGGGGGTAGGTGGCGCCCAGACGGCCGCGCACCCGGCGGATGGCCTCCTGATAATCCCCGAGCAGCCCCGGCTGGGTGAAGTCAATCAGGGGCTGGTTGACAAAGGGACCCAGGCCGCCAAAGACGGGCGCGGGCGGGGGCTGGGTGATGGGCGAGCAGTCCAGGTGGCGTTGATGGGCGCTGCGGGGGTCTTCCAGCAGGTCCTCCAGTTCGGCGCCTTCCACGAAGCTTTGGCGCAGGAAGGACTCGTTGGAGGTGTTCTCCAGGATGCGCCGCACCAGGTAGGCCATGCCCGGCAGCAGTTCGCCGTAGGGGCAGTAGAGGCGCACCCGGCCGCCCTGATCCAGCAAGGCCCGCCGCACCGGCTCGGCCATGCCGTAGAGCAGTTGGAACTCGTAGCGCTCCGGCGGCACCTCCAGGGCCTGGGCCATCTCCCACACCGCCGCCAGGGAGCGCACGTTGTGGGAGGCGCAGGCCAGGTTGCATGTCTGGTGGTTCTCCAGGATGCGCCGGGCCAGGCGCTCGAAGTTCAGGTCGCTCTGGGCCTTGTGCTCCCACACCGGCGAGGGCCAGCCGCTTTGCAGGGCCACGGTGTTCTCGTACTCCCAGTAGGCGCCCTTGACCAGGCGGATGCCCAGGTGCAAGTCCTCCTTCCTGGCCCAAGCCAATAGCGCCTCCAAGTCCTGCTCGCTGTCCTTGAGGTAGGCCTGGATGACCACCCACAGGTGGGGATGGCTACGGAACTCGGGATGGGAGCGCAGGCGGCGGTAGACCTCCAGGATGATGTCCTTGTAGCGGTGCTGCTCCATGTCCAGGCACAGGCCGCCGCCCAGTGAGACCACCTCGCGGTAGATGGGCTCCAGTCGCCTGAGGATGCCTTGCGTCGAGTCCTCGGGCGCGGCGGGCTTGGCCTGGGAGTAGAGGGCGCTGGGCTTGAGCGACAGGTTGACCTTGGGGGCGTGGCCCCAGTCCAGCTTGCCGCCGCCCAGGCCGGGCCAGCGGACCTGCTCGCGGGCCAGGGCCTTGCTGAGTTCCAGATAGCCCTGCTGGTAGGTGTCGGCCTCGTCCTCGCTCACCGTGGCCTCGCCCAAGAGGTCCACGGTGAAGGCGAAGCCTTCCTGGCGCAGCCGGCCCAGGCGGCGCAGGGCCTCGGCCGTGGTGTGCCCCACCACGAACTGCCGGGCCAGGCCCTCCAGGTTGGAGCGGATGACCTTGCCCAGCACCCGCCCGCCCACCTGCCCCAGGCGGCCTGCCTGGCCAGCCCCCCACTTGAGCACCGGCGGCACCTCGCCGCCCTCCTGGCCGAAATACTCCTCCAGGTGGCGCTGCAGGGACTCGCCGCTCGTCAGGCTGGGCAGCACGTCCACGAAGCGCAGGAGCTGCACCTTGAAATCCTCATGGTGCATGGCCCAGTCCAGCACCTTGCCGGTCCAGAAGGACTTGTCGAAGACCGTTGGCGTCTGCTGGCGGATGCCGGCCATCAGCTCCCGGCCCCGCCGCACGATGCGCTCTTCCCACTGGCTGCTCATGATGGCGCGGCCTCTCCCTGCAATCGAACCTGTGGTGGTGGGTCAACCAACCATGCCTGCCTACATTGTAGCAAGCAGGCGCAAGTGTATTCACCACGGCCTTGGCCATTTTTGTAGAATATGACCAGGAGGTGGCCATGACCCTGGAGACGCCCCTGATCGGCTGGCACCGCCAACACGGCGGCAAGCTGATCGAGTTCGCGGGTTGGAGCCTGCCGGTGAGCTACCAGGCCGGCATCGTGGCCGAGCACCTGGCCTGCCGCAAGGCCGCCGCCCTTTTCGACACCAGCCACATGGGCCGTTTTCGGCTGGCCGGTCCCGGGGCCTTGGCCTTTCTGCGGCGGACCCTGAGCAACGATGCCGCGCGTCTGGGGCCTGGCCGCTCCCACTACACGTTTCTCTCAGACCCTGAAGGCCGGCCCCTGGACGACGCTTATCTCTTCCGCCTGCCCGAGGGCGCCTACCTGCTGGTGGTCAACGCCGGCAACCGCGGCCAGGATTGGGCCTGGTTGCACGGCCTGGACCCAAGTGGCGCCGGCCTGGAGGATATCAGCGCGCAAATGGCCATGCTGGCCCTGCAAGGCCCCCTGAGCAGCGCGGTGCTGGGCCGGGTGCTGGGGGCGGAGGGCCTGCCGGCGGCGCGCAATCACTGCGCCTGGTTGGACTGGGCCGGCGGGCGGGTGCTGGTCAGCCGCACGGGCTACACCGGCGAGCCTCACAGCTACGAGCTGTTCGTGGAGGCCTCCCAGGTGGGTCGCTTGTGGACGGACCTTCTCGAGGCCGGCTCCGGCCTGGGGCTCATGCCCGCCGGTCTGGGCGCCCGCGACACCCTGCGCCTGGAGGCGGGGCTACCCCTCTACGGCCACGAGCTGCGGCCCGACTGGCCCATCCTGTCCCTGCCCCTGGCCAGGCACGGCGTTGCCCTGACCCCGGAGCGCGGGGACTTCCTGGGCCGCGCCGCCCTGGAGCGCCAAGCGGCGGAGCTGGCCGGCGGGCAGGTGGCCGAGGTGCCCTGCCTCATCCGGGGCGTGGCAGCCCAAGAGCGGGGCATGATGCGCGAGGGCTCGCCGGTGTTGGTGGAGGGGCGCCAGGTGGGCGAGCTGACCAGCGGCACCACGGTGCCAGCCTGGCGCTTCAAGGGCGGCGCGCCCGGGGATGAGCACTACAGCCGGGCCATCGGCCTGGCCTGCCTGGAGCGCCAGGTGGTGGCTGGTCAAAAAGTGGAAATCGTCTATCGCGGCCGCGCCCTGCCGGGCGTGGTGGTGAATCGTTTAGTCAAGCCCGGGGGGAATTATCTGCAACCCTTGCTGTGATGCCTTGGGAAGGAGAGCCCATGAGTCAATACGCGGTGCCAGAGGAGTTGAAATACACCGAGGAGCACGAGTGGATCAAGGTCGAGGGCGGGCTGGCCGTGGTGGGGGTCACCGATTTTGCCCAGCAACAGATGGGTGACGTGACCTATGTGGACCTGCCCGAGGCGGGGCGGGCCGTGGAGCGCATGGCCGAGCTGTGCGTCATCGAGTCGGTGAAGGTGGCGGCGGACGTCTTTTCGCCCCTGGCCGGGGTGGTGGCCGAGGCCAACGCCGCTTTGGGCGAGCACCCCGAGCTTATCAACCAGGACTGCTACGGCGCGGGCTGGCTGGTCAAGCTCAAGGACTATGACGCCTCGGGCCTGGGCGAACTCATGGACGCGGACGCCTACGCGAAGTTCATAGAGAGAGGCTGACATGGACTTCTCGCCCCATACCGACGACGACCGCGCCCAGATGCTCTCCGCCCTGGGCCTGTCCTCGCTGGAGGAGCTGTTCGCGGCCATCCCGCCCGAGCTGCGCGCGCGCGAATGGGACCTGCCAGGGCCGCTCAGCGAGTTGGAGGTGAGCAAGCGCCTGGGCCGGCTGGCCGAGAAGAACGCCCACAAGCTCACCTGCTTTCTGGGCGCGGGCTTCTACGATCACTTCATCCCGGCGGCCGTGGACGCCCTGATAAGACGCAGCGAATTCTACACCGTCTACACGCCCTACCAGCCAGAAATATCCCAGGGCACCTTGCAGGCCATCTACGAGTACCAGAGCGCCATCTGCCGGCTCACCGGGTTGTACGCTTCCAATGCCTCGCTCTACGACGGCGGCACGGCCTTGTTCGAGGCGGCCATGCTGGCCGTGCGCAGGACGGGCCGCAAGCGCCTGGTCATCTGCCGGGCGGTGAACCCCATCTACCGCGTGATGCTGGCCTCCTACACAGCCAACCTGCACCTGGAGCTGGTGGAGGAGGACCTGTCCGGCGCGGGCTGCGCCGCCGATCTGCTGGACGAGGGCACCGCCGCGCTCATCATGCAGAACCCCGATTTCTTCGGCCGGGTCCACAATTTTTCGGATGCCTTTGCCAAGGCCCACCAGCATGGCGCCCTGGCCATACTGTGCTGCAACCCCCTGGCCTTGGGCGTGCTGCGCACGCCCGCCGAGATGGGCGCCGACATCGCCGTGGGCGAGGGCCAACCCCTGGGTCTGCCGCTCAGTTTCGGCGGCCCCTACCTGGGCTTCATGGCCGTGAGCGAGGCGCTCTTGCGCCTCATGCCCGGCCGGGTGGTGGGGCGCACCGTGGACGGCCAGGGCAGGCCCGGCTATTGCCTGACCCTGCAAACCCGCGAGCAGCACATCCGCCGCGAGAAGGCCACCAGCAACATCTGCACCAATCAGGCCCTGTGCGCCGTGGCGGCCCTGATCTATCTGAGCCTTGTGGGCAAGGAGGGATTGCGGGAGCTGGCCCAGCTCAACATGGCCCAGGCGGCCTACGCCCGCCAGAGGCTCACGGCCATCTCCGGCGTGCGCCTGATGGACCCTGGCCCCTGGTTCAACGAGTTCAGACTGGAGCTGCCCCTGGACGCCCGCGTGGTGGTAAGCCGGCTGATAGACAAGGGCATCGCCGCCGGCTTCCCCCTGGGGCGCTACTATCCCGAGCAGGCCAAGGCCCTCCTGGTGGCCGTCACCGAGAAGCGCAGCAAGGAGGAGATCGGCAACCTGGCCGAGGCCCTGGAGGCGGTGCTATGAAGACCATCTTCGACATGAGCCGGCCCGGCCGCCGGGGCGTGACCTTCCCCCCGCCGCTGTTGCCCGACGCCTGCTTTCAGGAGGCCTGCCTGGCGCCGGAGCTGCTGCGGGAAAAGCCCGCCGAGTTGCCCGAGGTGGCCGAGATTGACGTGGTGCGCCACTTCACCAACCTCTCGCGGCAGAACTTCGGCGTGGACGTGGGACCCTACCCCCTGGGTTCCTGCACCATGAAGTACAACCCCAAGTTCACCGAGGACATTGCCCGGCTGCCTGGCTTCGCCGGCCTGCACCCCATGCTGCCCCAACTGCGCCGTGGCGGCCTGTTGGCCCAGGGCGCCCTGGAGGTGCTCCACGAGATGGAGCAGCTTCTATGCGCCATCACCGGCATGCGGGCCTACACCATGCAGCCCCTGGCCGGGGCCCACGGCGAGTTGACCGGGCTGATGCTGATGGCCGCCTACCACCGCCACCGGGGCAACCATAAATCCCTGGTGCTGGTGCCCGACTCGGCCCACGGCACCAACCCGGCCAGCGCGGCCATAGCGGGCTATAGCGTGCGCACCGTGCCCTCCAGGGACGGCGTGATGGACTTCGAGGCCTATCGGGCCATGCTCGGCCCCGAGGTGGCCGGGGTGATGATGACCAACCCCAACACGCTCGGCCTGTTCGAGCCGGACATCAAGCGCATCAGCGAGGCCGCCCACGCCGTGGATGCGCTGATGTACTATGACGGCGCCAACTTGAACGCCATCCTGGGCATCGCCAAGCCGGCCGACCTGGGCTTTGACATCGTGCACCTCAACCTGCACAAGACCTTTGCCACGCCCCACGGCGGCGGTGGGCCGGGCTCCGGGCCGGTGGGCGTGGTGGCCAAGCTGGAGCCCTTCCTGCCCATCTCGCGGGTGGCCCGCCGCGAGGACGGCACCCTGTTCCTGGACTATGACCACGCCCACTCCATCGGCTACGTGGCGCCTTTCTACGGCAACTTCGGGGTGGTGCTCAAGGCCTATGCCTACATCCTGGCTTTGGGCGGCGAGGGGCTGAAGCGGGTGGCCGAAGACGCGGTGCTGGCCGCCAACTATCTGCGGGCGCGCCTGGCGCCACAGTGGCGGGTGGCCGTGGACCGGATGTGCATGCACGAAGTGGTCTTCAGTGCCGCCGACCAGGCGGCCCAGCACGGCGTCACGGCCATGGACGTGGCCAAGGCGCTGATTGACTTCGGCTTCCATCCGCCCACGGTGTATTTCCCGTTGGTGGTCAAGGAGGCCATCATGATCGAGCCTACCGAGACCGAGTCCAAGGAGAACCTGGACGCGATTGTGGAGGCCATGGCTTTCATAGCCAAGAAGGCCCAGGAGGACCCGGCCTGGCTGCACGCCGCGCCCCGCGGCACGCCCGTGGGCCGCCTGGACGAGGTGCGCGCCGCCCGCCAGCCCGACCTGGCCCAACGCTGAATCCAAACGGCATGTAGCTAGCGAGGCAAACAGGCATATGAAGAGATTGCCCCAGATAAACACGAGCCTGCCCGGCCCGGAGGCCGTGCGCCTGATGCAACTGGACCAGGCCTATGTCTCGCCCTCCTATACCCGGGGTTATCCCCTGGTGGCCAAACGGGGCCGGGGCTTGTGGGTTCAGGACGTGGACGGCAACCAGTTCCTGGACTTCACGGCCGGCATCGCCGTCTGCGCCACCGGCCACTGCCACCCCAGGGTGGTGCAGGCCATACGCGACCAGGCCGGCGAATTGCTGCACATGTCGGGCACCGATTTCTACTACGAGCCCCAGATCATGCTGGCCCACAAGCTGGCCAGCCTGGCCCCGGGGGGCGGGGCGCACAAGGTCTTCTTCGGCAACTCCGGGGCCGAGGCCGTGGAGGCGGCCTTCAAGCTGGCCCGCTGGCACACCCGCCGCGAACTGAACATCGCCTTCTTCGGGGCGTTCCACGGCCGCACCATGGGCGCCCTGTCGCTCACCGCCAGCAAGGCCATCCAGAAGCGCCACTACCACCCCGTGGTGCCGGGCATCACCCACATACCCTATGCCTACTGCTACCGTTGTCCCCACGGCATGGTCTATCCCAACTGCTGCCAGGAGTGCGTGAGCTGGCTGGAGGACACGTTGTTCCGCACCACCATCCCCCCCGAGGAGGTGGCGGCCATCTTCGTGGAGCCCATCCAGGGCGAGGGCGGCTACGTGGTGCCGCCGCCGGAGTTTTTGCGCGAGCTGGCGCGCGTGGCCCACAAGTACGGCATCCTCTTGGTGGCTGACGAGGTGCAGTCGGGCATGGGGCGCACGGGCAGGATGTTCGCCGTGGAGCACTTTGGCGTGGAGCCCGACATCATGGCCCTGGCCAAGGGTCTGGCGTCGGGCATGCCGCTGGGGGCCATGCTGGCCCGGGCCAAGATCATGAGCTGGGAGGCCGGCTCCCATGCCTCCACCTTCGGCGGCAACCCGGTCTCCTGCCAGGCCGCCCTGGCCACCATCGAGCTCTTGGAGGAAGGTCTCATGGCCAATGCCCAGGCCATGGGCCAGCGGCTCATGGAGGGTTTGCGGCTATTGCAGCGGGAGCACGAGTGCCTGGGCGACGTGCGCGGCCTGGGGCTGATGGTGGGGGCCGAGATCGTCAAGGACCGCCAGACCAAGGAGCGCGCCCATGACTGGCGCCACCGCATCGTGCACGATGCCTTCCACCGGGGGCTGTTGCTCCTGGGCTGCGGCGAGAATACGGTGCGCTTCTGCCCGGGGCTCACGGTCAGCGCCGAGGAGATAGACACCTGCCTGGAGATATTCGCGGAGGTGGTGGCCAAGGTGACCACTTGATGGCGGGCCACCCCGGGGTTCATGGACAGGCGGGCCTTGCCAAGGCCCGGACGATGGCGTAGGCTCCTGGCCCATGATCGTCGCCGACCTGCACATACACTCGCGCTTCTCCCGGGCCACGGCCCGCGACCTGGACCCCGAGCACTTGTGGCTGGCGGCCCAGCACAAGGGCGTGGACCTCCTGGGCACGGGCGACTTCACCCACCCGGGTTGGATGGAGGAACTCAAGGAAAAGTTGGTGGCCACCGGCGACGGGGCCTTTGCCCTGCGCCCCGGCCTGGAGGCCGCCCTGGCCCCCCAGGTGTTGCCCAGTTGCCGGCGTCCGGTGCGCTTCCTGCTCTCCGGCGAGATATCCTGCATCTACAAGCGCCACGGCGCCACGCGCAAGGTGCACGTCCTGGTCCTCATGCCCGGCATCGAGGCCGTGGAAAAACTCAACGCCCGCCTGGCCCGCCTGGGCAATATCAAGAGCGACGGCCGCCCCATCCTGGGCCTGGACGCCCGCGACCTGCTGGAGCTGTGCCTGGACGTGGAGCCGGGGGTGATCTTCATCCCGGCCCACATCTGGACGCCCTGGTTCAGCCTGTTCGGCAGCAAGAGCGGCTTTGATCGCATAGAGGACTGCTTCGCCGACCTTACCGGGCACATCCAGGCCCTGGAGACGGGGCTCTCCAGCGATCCGGCCATGAACTGGCGCCTATCGGCCCTGGACCGCTTCACCCTGGTCTCCAACTCCGACGCCCACAGCCCGGCCAATCTGGCCCGCGAGGCCAACCTGCTGGGCTGCGCGCCCACCTACCAAGACCTGGCCGCGGCCCTGGCCGACCGACAGGGGAAAAGCTTCGCCGGCACCCTGGAGTTCTTCCCCGACGAGGGCAAGTACCACCTGGACGGCCACCGCAAGTGCGGCCAGCGCCTGATGCCCGATCAAACACGGCGTCACGGCGGGCGCTGCCCGGTCTGCGGCGGGGCCATCACCGTGGGCGTCTTGAGCCGCGTGGAGGATCTGGCCGACCGCCCGGCCGGCCAGGGTCCGCAGCACCGAAAGCCCTTCGAGTCCCTGGTACCTCTGGGCGAGGTGCTGGGCGAGGTGATGCAGCGCGGGGCCAACACCAAGGGCGTGCGCCAGGCCTTGGGCGAGCTATGCGCCAAGCTGGGGCCGGAGCTGTACATCCTGCGCCAGGCACCCCTGGAGGAACTGCGCCGGGTCGGCGGGCCGCTCTTGGCCGAGGCCATCGGCCGCATGCGCTCGGGCCGGGTCTGGCTGGAGGGCGGCTACGACGGCGAGTTCGGGGTGGTGCGGCTGTTCGACCCCGCTGAGCGCCGGGAGCTGACTGGCCAGAAGGCCCTGTGGCAGGCCGCGCCCGCGCCGGAGCCGCCGCCGCGCCGCGCGGCCAATTCGGGCTCCACGGCCCCAGCCTCGCCCCCGCCGGACTTGTCCCTCCTGGCCAGCCGGCCCCAGGCCGCCATGCCTGGCCTGGGGGAACTGAATGACGAGCAGCGCCAGGGCGTGGACTATCGCGGCGGGCACCTCATCCTGCGGGCCGGGCCGGGCACCGGCAAGACCCGCCTGCTGGTGGCCCGCGCCGCCAGTCTGCTGGGCGAGGGCCTGGCGCCGGAGCGTCTGCAACTCGTCACCTTCACCCGCAAGGCCGCCGCCGAGTTGGCCGAGCGCCTGGGCGCCGCGTCGCCGGAGGCGGCGGCGGGTGTGGGCACCTTCCATTCTTTGGGCCGCCAGGTGCTGGGCCAGGTCCTGGACCGCCCCCTGCAAGTGCTGGACGAGGAGGCCCGCCTGGCCCTGGTGGGCCGGTTGGCCAAGAAGGCGGGCCTCAAGGCCGGCTACCTGGCCTCGGCCCTGACCCTGGCCAAACAACGCATGGAGGACCCGGCCGAGCCGGCGTTGCGTCCCTGGTTCCGGGCCTACCAGGAGGCACTGGAGCGCGAGGGCGTCCTGGACCTGGACGACCTGGTGCGCCGGGCCGCCCTGGCCCTGCTGGCCCAGCCGGACCTGGCCCGGGCCTGGCAGGAGCGTCTGGACCACCTGCTGGTGGACGAGTATCAGGACGTCAACCCGGCCCAGGTGGCGCTTATCAAGGCCCTGTGCGGCCCGGCCACCCAGGTGGCGGCCATCGGCGACCCTGACCAGGCCATCTATGGCTTCCGGGGGGCGGAGAGCCGCCTGTTCGCGCGTTTTAGCCAGGATTTCGCCGGGGCGCGCGCCTTGGCCCTGACCCGCAACTACCGCAGCACCGCGTCCATCCTGGCGGCGGCCCAGGCCCTCATCAGCGCCCAGCCCGATCCCACGCGGCCAAACCTGGAAGCCCAGGCCGGAGCAGGCCCCTTGCCGCTCCATGCTCATTTGCCCAGCCCCGAGGCCGAGGCCCAGTGGGTGGCCGGCAAGGTGGTGGAGTTGTTGGGCGGCCTGGACTCGCGCCAGGTGGAGGCCGGCGAAGGCAAGACAGGGGGGGGCTACGCCGCCGGCGAGGTGGCGGTGCTCTACCGCCTGCACGCCCAGGCGCCGATCATCGCCGAGGCCCTTGAGCGGGCTGGGGTGCCGGTGCAGGTGGCTGCCCAGGAACCCCTGGCCGAGACCGATCCCCTGGACTTCAAGGCCCAGCGGGTCAGCCTGCTATCCATGCACGCGGCCAAGGGCCTGGAGTTTCCGGTGGTCTTCGTGACGGGCTTGGAGGAGGGGCTCTTGCCCTACCAGCCGCCCGAGCGCCCGGCGTCCCCCCTGGACGAGGAGCGCCGCCTGCTCTACGTGGCCCTGACCCGCGCTCGCCAGCGCCTGTACCTAAGCCGCGCCACCCGGCGCAGCCTCTTTGGCCGCGAGCGCCAGCCCGGCCTCACGCCCTATCTGAGTGAGATACCGTACGCCCTGCTGCAAACCGAACATATGACCATCCGCCCCCGCAAGCCTAGGCAGATGGGGCTTTTCTGATAATCAATGGATGCGCCGCTAATAACCCTGATCGTCAACCCGGCCAGCGGCCGTGGGCGGGGCCGTCGCCTGGGCGAGGAAATGCTGGCCGCCCTGAGTGGCCAGGGCCTGCCCGCGCGGGTGATGCACACCCAGGGGCGTGGCCACGCCCAGAAGCTGGCCGCCCAGGCCGTGGCCGAGGGGGCGGGCCTGGTGCTGGTCTGCGGTGGCGACGGCACCGTGCAGGAGGTTGTCCAGGCCCTGGCCGGCGGCGAAGTGGGCCTGGCCATTCTGCCCACGGGGCGCTGCAACGACTTTGCCCGCGCCCTGGGGCCGGTGCCCACGCCCGCCGGCCTGGCCCGCAGCCTGGCCGCCCCCCGCTGGCGACGCGTGGACCTGGCCCGCGCCGATGGACGCCTGTACTGCACCGTGGGCGCCCTGGGCTTCGACGCCCTGGTCAGCCGCTACGTGGACCAGGCGCGGCTGCCTTTCCAGGGCCAGCCGGCCTATCTGTGGGGTGTCGTGCGGGTGCTGATGGGCTTTGAGCCCCGGCGCGTGCGTCTGACCTGGGACAGCGGCTCCTACCAAGGCGCCTTGTTCCTGGCAGCCATCGCCAACACGCCCACCTACGGCAACCAGATACCCATCGTGCCCCCGGCGCGGCCCGACGACGGCCTGCTGGACGTGTGCCTGGTCAAGCCGCTCAGCTTCTTCCGGGTGCTGCGTCTCTTGCCCACCCTGCTAGCCGGGCGTCACGCCGGCCTGCCCGAGGTGAGCTTCTTCAGTACGCGCACCCTGAAGGTGGAGAGCGACGGCCTCTTGGAACTGTGGGCCGACGGCGAGCCCGTGGGCCAGGCGCCGCTGTTCATCGAGGTGTTGCCGGCGGCGCTCAAGGTCTTGGACCTATCCCCAACCGCCTGACGCCAGGCAAGGAGACGAGCATGGCTGACCGTGATTTCCTGGCCGCCCTGGAGCAGGGCATGATGATCGCGCCCACGGATACCCGCCTGGTGGCCGAGCTGCCCTGGAACCCGCATCCGGCATTCGCGGGCGTGTTTCTCAAGCACCTGCTCAAAGGCGCCGACACGGGAGGGCTGTTTTCCAGCCACCTGGTGCGCGTGGATCCCGGCCACGAGATCGGCGAGCATTTGCACGAGGGCAAGTACGAGCTGCACGAGGTGGTGGCGGGCAAAGGCGTGTGCCTGACCATGGGCCAGGAGCTTCAGTACCTGCCCGGCGTCTCGGCCCTGATGCCCCCGGACATCAAGCACCGCATCGTGGCTGGGGATGAGGGCGTGTGGCTCCTGGCCAAGTTCATGCCGGCGCTGATCTGAGGAGGGAAGTAGAGGCTGGGCGCTTGCCAAGGCAATCTGGCATCGTGTAGGTTGGGTTGAGGGGCGTTAGGCCCGAAACCCAACGAGTACCTAGCCACCTAAAATAAATGGCAGGTAATATGGATGAACGAACGTTTAAGCCTATAGTTAAGGAGTTGCTGAAAAACTTAGGGCTGATGGTAATTGATATACCACCAAGGCAAGAAGTTCCAACCCCTGATTTTGAGGCCATTGGTGATAACGATAGCTATACGATAGAATTGAAGATTAAGGGGGACGACCCCGAACTTATCGCACAAGAACGCAAGATTTTATTAAAAGGTGGCATTGTAAGTAAGTCCATTCCTGTCGGTCCCAGAAATACCCTGGGGTCTATTATAAGGAGTGGTGTTCAGCAAATGCTAGAACATGATCCTGTAGGTAATAGTTTTCGAGTAATTTGGCTACATTCCGCTGGTCAAGACTCTTATTTGCACTTTGAGCGCTTTCGTTCGACTCTTTTTGGAAGCGAGACTCTTTTTAGTTTGCATGCTTCCAATATAATTACCTGTTATTATTTTCATGAAAGTGCATTTTATTCCTGGCGAGACTACCTAGATGGCGCAATTCTCACCTATAGCAATAATTGCCAGCTTTGCATTAATTCACTTTCACCAAGAGTGGATGACTTCCGTAAGTCTAAGCTTGTAGTAGGTATGGCTGGCGGACTATGCGATCCCCAACAGCTCGCGGAAGATGACGATGACGTTATGATTGCAGACTGTGATTTAACAAGAAAAGATTCTGACCAAATCCTAAGTTATTTGTGTGCTAAATATGGCTTCCAGCATCTCCAGCCCATTCCAATGCAGCAGCATACAGGAAAAATCCTGGTGCAATCGGATAGGGATAAATAACGTAGCGGCTGGCCCACCCAACTCGCGGGGTGGCCCGGAGTAAGTTTGTTGTCCGGGTGCCGTAGGCACAAGAGGTTATTCTTAGCGCCCGCCATATTAACCGCACTTGTTTGCCTCGCCCCTTTCCCTGATACCTCTTGTCGCTACGCGACCTGGACAACAAGTTGTCCAGGCTACCCAAGACAAAAAGAGCGTTCCGGCCTCCTGGGCTCACTCCCTGCACCCGGGCTACTCCGCCGGCGGCAAGCCGTACTCCTTGATCTTGTTCTGCAAGGTCTTGCGGGTGATGCCCAAAAGTTCGGCGGCCTGGGTGCGGTTGCCGCCCGTGGCCTCCAGGGTCTTGACGATGAGCAGACGCTCGGCCTGGCTCAGGCTCATGCCGGCCCGCAGGTGCGCTTCCTCCTGGTGGTCGGGGGCTTCTTGCAGGGCCAGGGGCAGGTCCGTGGGCTCGATCAGGGGTCCGGGGGCCATGATGACCGCGCGCTCCACGGCGTTGATAAGCTCGCGCACGTTGCCCGGCCAGGCATAGGCCAAAAGCCGGGCGCGGGCCGCCGGGCTGAAGCCCTTGAGGTCGCGGCCGTTCTTGTGGTTGAAGCGCACCAAAAACTGCTCGGCCAGGGCCACCACGTCCTCGCCCCGGGCGCGCAGGGTGGGCATCTCCAGGTTGACCACGTTGAGGCGGTAGTAGAGGTCCTCGCGGAAGGCCCCGTCCTTGACCGCCTGGGCCAGGTCGCGGTTGGTGGCGGCCAGCACGCGCACGTCGGCCTTGTAGGTGTGGTTGGAGCCCAGGGGGGTGTACTCGCCCTCTTGCAGGGCGCGCAACATCTTGGCCTGGGTGGCCGGGCTCATCTCGCCTATCTCGTCCAGAAACAGGGTGCCGTGGTCGGCGGCCTTGAGGCGGCCCTCGCGGCGGGCCACGGCGCCGGTGAAGGCGCCCTTCTCGTGGCCGAAGAGCTCGGCCTCCAGAAGCGTCTCGGGCAGGGCCGCGCAGTTGACCTTGACCAGCGGGCCGTCCTTGCGCCGCGAGTTCTGGTGGATGATCTGGGCCACGACTTCCTTGCCGGTGCCGCTCTCGCCGGTGATGAGCACCGTGGCCTCGGAGGGGGCCACCACGGCCAGTGTCTCCTTGAGGCGCAGCATGGGCGGGCTCTGGCCTACCAGGGCCGAGAAATCAAAGCGCTCGGCCAGGCGCTCGGCCTGGTCGCGCACCCGGCGGGCCAGGCCGGCGGCCTTGAGGTGGCGCTGGACTTTTATCAGCACCTCCTCCACGTCCAGGGGCTTGGGCAGGTAGTCCTCGGCGCCGGCCTTGAGGGCGGCCACGGCGCTCTCGATGCTGCCATAGGCCGTCATCATCAACACGGGCGCCTCGGGCAAGAGGGCCTTGAGCCGGGGCAGGGTGCTGGTGCCGTCCTGGCGGGGCATGACCACGTCCATGAGCACCAGGTCCAGGGGCTCCTCGGCGGCCAGCTTGAGGGCCTGCTCGCCGTCCCCGGCCTCCAGGACCTTGAAGCCGGCGTCCTCCAGGTGGGCGCGCAGCATGAGGCGGTGCGCGCGCTCGTCATCCACCACCAGTATGGTCTGGGCGCTGGGTTGGGCGGCTTTCATGCCTTGGCTCCATTCAGGGGCAGGGTCAGGGTGAAGACGGCGCCGCCCTGGGCGGCATTGGCGGCCTGGAGGTCGCCGCCGTGGGCCTGGGCGATGCGCCGGGCGATGGCCAAGCCCAGGCCGCTGCCGCGCTCGCGGGTGCTGAAGAAGGGATCGAAGACCTGCTGGGGGTCGCCGGGCGGCAGGCCGGGGCCGTTGTCGCTGACCTTGACCTCCACGCGTTCCTTTTTGGCCTGGGCCTGGATGAGCAGGCGGCCGCGGCCATCCAGGGCCTCCAGGGCGTTGACCACCAGGTTGACCAGCACCTGGCGCAACTGGTCGGGGTCGGCCTGCACCGGCGGCAGGCCTTCGGGCACCTCCAGGTCCATGGTCACGCCCTGGGCGCGGGGGTCGTCGGCCATGAGGTCCAGGGTGCCGCGCAGGGATTCGCCCAGGTCCAGGGGGAAGCGCCGGGGCTGGCGGGGTCGGGTGTACTCCAACAGGCCCGAGACCACCCGCTCCAGGCGGTCCACCTCGGACACGGCCACGCTGGCGTACTCGGCCTCCTTGGAGCCGGGCTCGCGGCCCTTGGCCAAAAACTGCACCAGGCCCCGCAGGGCCGACAGGGGATTGCGCACCTCATGGGCCACCGAGCCGGCCAGGCGGCCCACGGCGGCCAGGTGGGCGGCCTCGGCCACTTCCTTGCGCAGGCGCGTCAACTCGCGGTCGCGGCGGCGGGTGGCGGCCACCAGCCCCAGGCCGGCCAACAGGGCCGCGGCGAAGATCAGGCCGGCCAGCAACAGGGCCTGGCGCAGGTCCTTCTGGCGGTCTTCCTCGAAGGCCTTGGTGGACAGGCGCACCAACACGTAGGCCTGGCCCAGGCGCAGGCGGCCCTGCATCAGGCCCGTGCCCATATCGCGGCTCATCATGCCGCCTTCGCGCGGGCCCGGAGGGGGCGGGGGCGTTTCCGGGTGGCAGGAGGCATCGGGAGGATCGCCGGGCCTGACCGGCGGCCCCGGCGGGGCGGGGCCTGATTCGGCCGGATCGGCGGCTGGGCCGCCCGCCAGGAGCTCGGGGGCTTGGCGGGCATCCATGTGCCTGGACCAGGGCGGCCGCGAATGTCCCATGCGCAGCAGACGGTGAAAGGGCTCGAAGCGGCGGCCCACCACCAGCTCGCCCGGCAGGAAGGTGTTCAGTATCTGGCGTTCCTTTATCTGGCGGCGCAGGTCCGCCGGCAGGCCGGCCAGGGGATCGTTGGTCATCTCCTGGCCGGGCGGCTCCAGGCTTTCGTTGTGGGCCGAGGCCACCAGGTTGCCCTGGGGACCCAGGATGGCGATGGCCAGCACATGGGGGTGCTCCACCATTTCATCCACCAGGACCTGGAGCATCATCGTCCGCCAGGACCCCTGGCGCATGGTGGCCCGGGTGGCACCCTCCAGGGTCTGCACCATGAGGGTGCCGTGGTGGGTCAAGGACTGCACCATCAACTCGCGGGCGCGCTGGATGCGGTCGTGGGTGGTGATGGCCAGGGCCGCCAGGAGCAACACCAGCACCCCGCCCAGCAAGAGGGCGTTCCAGCCGCCGCGCTTCTCGGGGTCTGGGGTGGTGGCCAGGGACAAGGGGTATTCCTCGTGGTGTTAAGAGACAATCAGGGCCCAGAGGCTATTGCCCTGGGCCCTGATTCTAGCCTAAGGGCAGGGTCTAGCGCCAGCCGCCACCCATGCCACCGCCCATGCCGTAGCCGCCGCCCATGCCGCCGCCCATGCCGCCGCCCATGCCGCAGCCGCCGCCCATGCCCATGCCGCGCCCCATGCCCGGACCAAAGGCGTTGGGGTACTTGGCCATGAACTCATTGCGCTTCTTGGCCAACTGGGCGCCCAGGTCCACCAGTTCATCGGCCACGGCCTTGATCTTGGCCTGGTCGGGGGTGGGCTGGGCGCGCAGGGTGACCAGCTCGGCCTTCTTGCTGGCCATCTTCTGGCGCAGGGCCAGGGTTTCGTTCATGAACTCGGCCCGGGCCTTGGTCGCCTCGGCCTGCTGTTCGGGGGTGAGCTGGGACCAGCCATGGTGGTAGCCGGGACCATAGCCGGGACCCATGCCGGGACCGCCGGGGGCGGCCAGGGCGGCGGTGCTGATGAGGGCGGCCAGACCCACGGCGGCCGTGAGAGCTGCGAACTTCTTCATGTCATATCCTCCTTGCTTAATACCAATCTAAAATTGCCAAGTGGTTTGTGTTCTCACTTGCCCGGGTACAAAGCAGGAGGCGTGCCAGATTGGCCATTAAGGGGGTTGCGGCTAAATTATTAGTTAATTAAATGAGATGTGCGCGACGATTCCCGCCGGCCCCCAGGACGCCCGTGACGGGCCGCAAAAAAACTACGCAAGCCTGGAGGGGGCTGCATAGTTTTTTTACACCAATTAGGTAGGCTACTTCAGGAGCAGGTTGAACTGGGCGCGGTCGCCCTTGCCCTGGTTGTTCACCTCCACGGTGACCACCCACCAGCCGGGCTGGGAGAAGACCAGGCCCTTGGCCCTATAGTAGCCATGGCCCAGGTTGGTGGCCTCCAGGGAGGCCGGGCTGAGCTTGTGGCCGTTCTGGGGGCTGGCCCCGCTCAGGCGCACCTTGGCGCCGGTGACCGGCTTGCCGGCCTTGTTCAGCACCTTGATCTTCCATTCCTGGGGGCGCTTGGCCTGGGTCTGGGCCGGCTGGGGCTGGTAGCTGACCTTGAAGAGGCTGTTCTGGCTGAGCCTGGCCTTGTCCAGGTTGAGGTCCTTGGGTGGCTTGCCGGCGGTGGTCTTGGCCTTCTCGGCGGGCTGGGCGGCCTTGGTCTTGCCCTTGTCCGGTAGGGGTGCGGGCTTGCCCTTGGCGGCGCGCGCCGCCGGGGCCGGCTTTTCGGCGGGCTGGGGGGCGACCGTGGCCTTCCTGGTCTGGGCCTCGGCCCTCTGGGCGGCCTTGTTGTTGACCGGACCCAGGGGCTTCTCGGTCATGGGCGTGCGCACCACGGGCGACTTGGTGTGCTCCAACGGTGCATTGGCTCCCACGGTGGAGGGGGCGGGCGCCTCGGGAGCCGGGGTGGGCGCGGTGGCGGCGCAGCCGGCGGCCAGCAGGGCCAGGGACAGCAGCAGGGCCTGGGCAGGCCTGATTAGGCGCATGGAGTTCTCCTTGGATGACGAGATCGGACCCAGATTGTCGGGTTCAGGCAGAGGCTATCACGATTGGGGCACTGTCAGCAACTCCAGGGGATGGACCACCTGGCGGCCGGCGGGCAGGCCGCCCCGCCATTGCAGGTGGCAGCCGCCGCAACTGGTGGCCAGCACGCCGGCCCCGCTGCGCTCAAAGTCCAGCAGGCGGGGCGCCAGGATGTCCTGGCTGTGGCCCGGCTGATTGACCGCGAAAAGCCCGCCCCCACCGCAGCAGGCGTCAGCGCTCTCCATCTCCACCAGGTCCAGGCCGGACTGGCGCAGCATCTGGCGGGGCTCCTCATGGACCTTCAGACCCATCTTGAGGTGGCAGGGGTCGTGCACCGCCACTGGACGCCTTTCATGGCCCAAGCCAGCCAACAGGCGGGGATGCTCCACCAGCACCTGGCTTATCTCCAGCACCGAGCCGGCCAGGGCCTGGGCTTGGGGAGTGTCCAGCAGACGAGGCAGCTCCTTGGCCAGGGCATAGGCGCAGGAGCCGCAGGCGGTCACCACCTTGTCCACCCGGGCCTGGGTGAAGGCCCGCAGGTTGGCGCTCAGAAGATCACGAGCCGTGGCGCTCAGGCCGGCGCCCACGGCGGCCAGGCCGCAGCAGCCCTGGGGCGGTATCACCACCGTGGCCACCCGCCTAAGCAGGCGCAGCGCGCGCCGGGCCAGGCCCGGCCGCAGGTAGTTGGCCACGCAGCCCACGAAGAAGCCCAGGCGGGGGGACCCGGCCGGCCCGGGCACCTCCCGGGGGGCGGTGTCCAGAAAGGGGCGCTGGGACAAAGGCGGCAGGCAGGCCGAGGGCTCCAGGCCCCCCAGCTTGAGGCGCAGGCCGCTCAACAGGGGCAGGGCCAGGCCGCCGGCCATGGCCAGCAGGTTTAGACGCCGGGGGCGGGGCAGGGCCTCCTCCAGCAATAGGCGCGTGAGCAGGGGCGCGCCGGCCACGCTGGCCAGCACCTCCCGGCCGGCCCGCAGGCCCTCCATGGCCGGCACCTGGTTGGGGCAGTGTTGGCTGCAACGGCCGCAGAGCAGGCAACGGCTCAGGACCTCGGCCAAGTGCCGGCTGGCCGGCAGCGGCCCCTGGGCCAGGCCCTGCAGCAGCCGGAGCTTGCCCCGGGCCGACAGCTCCTCGCGCCGGCCTACGCGGTACACCGGGCAGACCTGCATGCAGGCCCCGCAGCCGATGCAGGCCCGCGCAGCCCCCAGGGCGGTCTTCCAGGCGGCCTGGTCCATGGGTCCTCCCAACAATATTAATTGCCCCTAGGCCCGCGCGGCGGGCACGGGGGCCTCGGCACTTGATGTAATAACAGAACCCGGGGCCAGGTTCCAAGGCCGGGGGCATTTTTTTGGTTCCACCGGGCAAATGGCGCAATACCAATATGCAATCAAAGCCATCCATGGCTTTGATTGCTGATCGGCCGGGCAAAAGCGTGATTCCACCCCACAAAGCTAGCGCTTTGTGGGGACCCCGGTTTTTGCCCAGCCTCCCGGGCGCTTACGCGCCCGGCGGGCCGTCCATGGCCCGCATACCAAGTTGCGATCAAACTATTCGTTTGATCGCAACTTGGTATAATGAAACGCAATTCTGGCCTCCTCCTGGCCGGGCGGGAGAGGGCGCGGGCTGGCCGGTGCTATTTCAGTTGATACCCATGGGGAATTGGGCCATGGTGGGAAGCGGCGATAGTTCTCTTGTACCCCAAAAAAATCTTGACAAGTGGAAATTAATTACCCATGGTTAATGTTAGCCAACGATGCGGCAGGGCACTGCCGTGGGCCGGGGCTCTAAGGGGCAAGCATGAACCTGGGATCCTTACTGCGCTGGCATCGCAAGCAGCACAAGCTCACCCTCAAGGCCGTGGCCGAAAAGGTCGGGGTCTCCGAGGGCTTCATGAGCCAGGTTGAGAACAACGTCAAGTCGCCCTCCCTGGACACCCTCATCAAGATTGGGGAGGCCATCGGCGTGGACGCCGGCCAGGTGCTCAACCAGCTCAAGGACAAGGAGCGGCGCTTCGTGATCCGGCAGAGCGAGTGGGAGGACCTGGACATCCCCCACACCGGCTTCGCCACCCGGCGATTCTGCGCGCCCCAGGACCGCTCGCTAATTGACAGCGCCATCCTGGTCATCGAGCCCCAGAAATCCATCCCCGTGCGCAAGAACCTCAAGAACGGCCAGGAGGTGCTCTGCGTGCTCCAGGGCACCCTGGAGCTGGTGCAGGGTGACGAGGCGGTGAGGATGGAGACCGGCGACGCAGTGCATTTTTGGTCCCAGCCCCAGAAACAGCGCATCACCAACGTGGGATCGGGCCTGGCCGTGGCCCTGTGGGTGGGCACCCTGTAGGGGCCATGGGCTTGGGCAATGGGATGCATCGCCAGGACCGCCGGGGGGCGGTGGCCGTGGCAGGGCAAAAGAAGCCAATAGCCTTGGATTATCATTAACCGAGAGCCAGAGGAGGAACAGGGCATGATTACATTCGGCAAGGGGAACCTGCGCATACCGAAATGGTCCAAGCGCGTGTTCATGGTGGCCGGCGGTTGCACGCCCTTCCGCAAGTACTATCCCGAGTACAAGCTGGAAGAGCTGGTCATGATGGCCTACAAGATGATGCTGGAGGATAACAACCTCAAGCTGTCGCCCCTGGAGATCAAGGACAGCATCCAGTTCGCGGTCTATGGCGAGTTCGCCGACCACTTCCAGGACCAGCTTCTGTGCGAGTCCAAGATCCACGACTACCTGGGCCTGGACCCCCTGTACAACGTGGGTATCAAGACCGGCGGCGCCACGGGTGGCAGCGCCGTGCTCATGGGCGCCCAGGCCATTGCCTCGGGCTACGCCAACTGCTGCCTGGTGGCCGGCTGGGAGCGCATGGACGAGGTGGACACCCGCACCGGCAACTTCTACATCTCCACGGCGGCCTGCAAGGACTTCGAGACCCGCATGGGGCGCATCTACTCCTCGTACTACGCCCCCATGGCCAACCGTTTCGCCTGGGCCTATGACCTCAATGATCAGGTGCGGGCCAAGATCGCCATCAAGAACCGCCACTACGCCACCATGAACCCCAACGCCCAGCAGCCCGGCGACCACACCGAGGAAGAGGTCCTGAGCAGCCGCATGAGCGCCTACCCCCTGCGCTTCCTGGAGTGCTGCGCCATGACCGCCGGCTCGGCCTCGGTGCTGCTGTGCGACGAGGAGATGGCCTACAAGCTCTCCGATCACCCGGTGGAGGTCTTCATCGCCGGCGGCAGCCACACCCTGCGCGTGGCCGACCGGCGCCCCATGGACATCCCTCTGCTGCCCAACGAAAAACCGGGCATGTACGACGCCTTCCTTAAGAAAAATCCCCGTTGGCCAGGCTTCGAGTCCTTCCTGGCCGCCCGCTTCGCCGCCTACCTGACCTACCGCATGGCTGGCATCAAGGAGCCGGTGGAGGAGCTGGACCTGGTGGAGCTGCACGACGCCTTCACCATCAGCGACGTGCAGACCTACGGCGACATCGGCCTGCGCCCCTACGGCCAGGAGATTGACTACATCGAGAGCGGTGACGCCTATTACGGCGGCAAGTGCCCGGCCAACCTCTCCGGCGGCCTCTTGGGCACCATGCACGCCGTGGGCGCCACCGGCATCTGGCAGGCCGCCGAGTGTCTGTGGCAGCTCCAGGGCCGCTACGATTACTTCCACGGCGACCCCAAGTGGTGGAAGCGGGCTGGCAAAAAGAAGCCCAAGAATTGGACCAGCCTGCAGGTCAAGGACCCCAAGCAGGCCCTGTGGGTCAGTCACGCCGGCGTGGGCTCCCACGTCACCGTCGGCATCCTGCGCAAGGCCTGGTAGGAAGGAGTCGGCATCATGGCGGAAAATTACGAAAAAGCCATTAAGACCAAGTACATCGGCAAGCCGCTCACCCTGCATGACGAAAAGCCGGCCTGGGTGGTGGATTCTCCCCGGGCCATGTCCCACATCCACACCTACGGCTTGCTTACGCCCTTTTTCCAGGGCCTGACCCAGGGCAAGCTCATGGCCACCAAGTGCGTCAACCCCAAGTGCCCCCATCCCAGCGTGTGGCTGCCCCCCCGGGCCGACTGCCCCGACTGCTACGAGCGCATGAAGTGGGTCAAGGTGCCCAGCCAAGGCACCATCTACACCTTCACCCTGGTGGACTACGCCGGCATCGGCGTGGAGATGAAGACCCCCTACTGGCAGATTGACGTGGCCATCAAGGGCGTGGACACCATCTTCAAGGGCTACCTGGAGTATGGAAAACCCGAGATCGGCATGAAGGTCAAGGCCAAGTTCCGCACCGAGAACCCCACCCACACCATCCTGGATGTGTGCTGGGTGCCGGCCTAGAAAACGGCCCCGGGGGGCGGAAAGCCCAAAGGCTTTTCGCCCCCCCCGCTTGGCATCGCCAGGCTATATTGTGGTTGAGGCCATTACTAACGCTCGGAGGCGGCGATGGACTTTGAGCTATCCATGGAGCAGGATATCCTGCGCAAGACCGTGCGCGACTTCGCCGAGAAGGAGATCGCGCCCAAGGCGCGGGAACTGGACGAAAAGGAGCAGTTCAGCCTACAGACCATGGCCGCCATGGGCGATCTGGGCCTGTTTGGCATGGTGGTCAGCGAGGAATACGGCGGCCAGGGCATGGACTACATCTCCTACATCATCGCCGTGGAGGAGATCGCCCGCGTGGACGGCTCCCACGCCGCCACGGTGGCCGCCGGCAACTCGCTGGGCATCGGTCCGCTGTACTACTACGGCAGCGAGGAGCAGAAACATAAATACCTGCCCGACCTCTGCGCCGGCAAGGCCCTGTGGGGATTCGGGCTCACCGAACCGGGCGCCGGCTCCGACGCAGGCGGCTCGGCCACCACGGCGGTGCTGGACGGCAACGAGTGGGTCATCAACGGCTCCAAGATATTCATCACCAACGCCAGCACCCCCATCAGCCGGGGCGTCACCGTGATGTGCAAGACCGGCTCCCGCGACGAAAAACGCCCCGAGCTAAGTTGCATTCTGGTGGAGAACGGCACCAAGGGCTTCGAGGCCCGCGAGATGCACGGCAAGATGATGTGGCGCGGCTCCAACACCAGCGAGCTGTACTTCGAGGACTGCCGGGTGCCCAAGGACAACATGCTGGGCCTGCGCGGCAAGGGATTCCACCAGATGCTGGAGACCCTGGACGCCGGCCGGCTGTCCATCGGGGCCATGGGCGTGGGTGGGGCCCAGGGCGCTTACGAGTTGGCGCTGCGCTACGCCAAGGAGCGCCAGCAGTTCGGCCGGCCCATCTCCACCTTCCAGGTCAACGCCTTCAAGCTGGCCGACATGGCCATGGAGATCGAGGCCGCCCGCCTGTTGCTCTACCAGGCCTGCTGGCAAAAGGACCAGCACAAGTCCTTCAGCAAGTCCGCTGCCATGGGCAAGCTCTACGCCTCGGAGGTCATGGGCCGGGTGGTCAACGAGGCCGTGCAACTGCATGGCGGTTACGGCCTGATGAAGGAATACAACGTGGAGCGCTTCTACCGCGACCAGAAGCTCCTGACCATCGGCGAGGGCACCAGCGAGATTCAACGCCTGGTCATAGCCAGGCTGATAGGGGCCATATAATTCACAGGCCCAGTGAAAAACATGTTGACTGAGTGGGGGATTGCGCCTAGTCTATAAATTGCCGCCTGCCCCAGCGGATTGATAGGGTATTGCCTGCCCTCAATCATTGCCGTGGGGCGTTCAATGGCAGCCTTGCTCAAGCAGGCCAGGGTGGTGGTCGTGGATGACGAGCCCGCCGTGGCCGGTCTTTTCTCGCAATACCTGGCCGGCCGCTTTCGCGTGGATTGGTTCACTTCCTCGCCCCAGGCCCTGGACCACCTGCGCCGAAACCGGGCCGATCTATTGGTCACCGACCTCATCATGCCCCAACTGAACGGCCTGGAGTTGACTGGCCTGGCCAAGGACCAGCATCCAGCCCTCAAGGTGGTGATGGTCAGCGGGTTGAACCCCTGGTCCTGGTGCCAGGGCCGCCACCCCAACTTGGCCCTGCTGGACGCCTACCTGGCCAAGCCAGTGGCCCTGGATGACCTGGAGCGCTGCTGCGGCCAGGTGCTGCAAGGCCGCCGGACGCCGCCGGACGTTCGCGATCCCTGGCTCTGCGTGGCCCCAGCCTACTGATACGGCCTCCAGTCCCTGGCCGCTGGCGGCCAGCGCCGCCCCGCTGGCCTTACCTCCAATATTTTCGCGACAGGCTGCGCGGCAACGGTTGCCCAGGCAGGGGGCGTCTCATGTATCATGGGAGGCCGAGGAGGCATCCATGCCAGGAACCGTCAACAACACTGCCGCGGCCGCGCGCCAGCGCCTGCCCGGCCCGGGGGGCCAGGGCCTGCCCGCGGGGCTGTGGCTGTTCTCCCTGCTGCTGGTTTTGTCGGTCGTGCCCCTGGGGGCCTCCGGTCAGGCCCTGGCCAGCCATCTGCCGGCCTGGCCCTGTCTGTTCCAGGAGTTCAGCGGCTGGCCCTGCCCCCTGTGCGGCCTGACCAGGTCCCTCCTGTGCGTGGGCCGGCTGCAACTGACCCAAGCCATGGAGTTCAACCCCGCCGGGGCGGTGCTCTTCGCCTGGGCCTGCCTCTTTGCTGTCCTGGGCTGGGCCGGCCTGGCCGGCAAGCCCAGGTGGCTGGGTTTCCTATGGTCCAAGGGGCAGGTATTCTTGGTGTGCGCGGTGATCCTAAGCTCCTGGGCCCTGCGGTTGGCGGGGTTGGCCTGGGGCCAATGAGCGCCCCCAGGCAGGCCCAGGACACAACCCCACTTTTCGGAAGGCGGCGTCATGGATGAAACAACGAACCGGTCCTGGTACTACGTCATCAACAATGCCCAGAGCGGCCCCGTGGGTGCCCAGGAAATCACCGCCTTGATTCAGTCGGGCAGAATCACCAGGGACACCCTGGTCTGGAGCGAGGGCATGGCCACTTGGCTGCCGGCCGGCCAGACGGAATTGGCGCCGCAGTTCGCCCAAGTGCCCCCGCCCATGGCCCGCCCGCCCCAGGCGAACAACGGGGCCGAGGGCCAGGCGGCCAGCATAGGGGCTTGCCTGAGCGAGGCCTTCGGCCTGATAAAGAAATACCCGGGTCCCTTCCTGCTGGGCAACATCGTGTTCATGATAATCAGCTCCTTCACCGGCGGCCTCTTGATCGGCAACTGGTATGCCGGCGTCATGCTTATGGTGCGCAAGGCGCGGGCCGGCGAGCCCGTGGAGTTCGGCGACATCTTCAAGGGCTTCGACCGCTTTGGCCTGGTGCTGGGCGCTGGTTTGATCTTCAGCTTCGCCGTGGGCCTGGGCATGCTGTTCTTCATCATCCCCGGCCTGCTGGCCGGGGCCTACCTGCTGTATGTGGTGCCCCTGGTGGCCCTGGAGGAGATGTCCATCGGCGACGCCATCAAGGCCAGCGGCAAGATGGTGGAGGGCCACCTCTGGAACCATGCGCTATTCTTGTTCGTCATCAGCCTGGTGGGCCTGTCGGGCGTCATCCTGTGCTACGTGGGCGTGTTCGTGACCGCGCCGCTGATCCCCATAGCCATTGGCCTGGCCTTTGAGAACAACCGGCGGGCCAGCGGCGAGATACGGCCCTAGCGTCCTGAAAAAATTCATACGCATTTAAGATCAGACGTATGGTTTTCTCGACAGGTTTCCTCTGGGTACAGCCCTTACGGTATAGGCGGTCCAAGGAAAACTAAGCGGTTTCTTTTTGTGTCCCGCTAGAGCCGCCCGGCCATACTGGCTTTGCCGATGCGGGTGCCGGCGCGGGGTGGACT
>JACRDC010000024.1 GCA_016218705.1 Desulfarculus sp. | reverse complement strand
GGCCGCCGCATAGGGGGGGCGCACGGCGGCTCGCGAGGGGAAATCCCCTCCGGGCTACGCCCTCCGGGGATTCCCCCTCGCGCAAAAAACCGGACAGTTTATGTGCTACTACACCGGACAGTTCTATTTGTTGACAACAGTTCCGGCGGGCGTATACGGGTCGAGTGGCGTTGGAGCGCAGGCGGGCGCCGGCGGCTCCCGCCGAGGGGTTTTGGCCTTTTGGTTTTCGTAGGGGAGGGGTTCACCCCCTCCCGCCTTGATCTCGCCGCAAAAAACCGCGGGCGGGGATAACCACCGCCCCTACATTAAGACATTGTAATGGCGTATTTTTTGATGTATTGGCGGGGCTTATCCCCGCCCGTGTATTTACGGGTAAAAACTCACCCTCGCGCCCCGATGAGAGGGAAGAGGTTCTTCTTGAGGTAGGCAACGATGTCCTCGGCGTCGCGCTGGGCGCGGTTCCACATGCGCCCGCGGATCTTCTCCTTGGGGTCCAGGAGCCAGCGCTCGTCCAGGGGCAGGTTCAGGTGCTCGCACCAGTCCCAGGGCAGTTCCCGGGGTAGATCATCCTCCAGGCCGCGCATGACGGCCCAGGCCAGGGTCCAGCCCCGGGCCACGTTGACCACGTGGTAGCCGCCGCCGCCCAGGGCGATCCAGCGGCCCATGGCCATCTGGCTGATGAGCTTGAGGCAACGGCCAAAGCCCTTGGTGGTGAGGTTGAGGTTGGCCAAGGGGTCGGAGAGGAAGGTGTCCACGCCCAGTTGGCTGACGATGTAATCGGGCTCAAAGGCCTCGATCACCGGCGGCACGACTTCCTCGAAGCACTGGGTGTAGATGTCGTCGTCTGTGTCGGGCCACAGGGGCAGGTTGACCGCGAAGCCCCGCCCCGCCCCCCGGCCCATCTCCTCCACCGAGCCGGTGCCCGGGAACAGGGTGGCCGGGTGCTGGTGCAGGCTGATGGTCAGCACCTGGTCGGAGTCGTAGAAGGCCCACTGCACGCCGTCGCCGTGATGGGCGTCCACGTCTATGTAGGCCACGCGAAGGCCCTTGGCCAGCAGGCCCTTGATGGCCACCACGGCGTCGTTGACGTAGCAGAAACCCGAGGCCCGGCCGGCCATGGCGTGGTGCATGCCGCCGGCGATGTTGAAGGCCACCGGGTGCCCGTCCTCCACCACCAACCGGGTGGCGCCCAGGGTGCCGCCGGTCAACAGCGCCGACCAGTCGTAGAGCCCGGGGAAGACGGGGTTGTCCTCGGCGCCCAGGCCGTAGGCCAACTGGTGGTCGCCGCCCTCGCTCCTGCTCATCTCGGCCAGGGTTTCCAGGTAGCGGCGGTCGTGGAAGATGCACATCTGGTCCAGGGTGGCCGGTGTGATCGGCACCGCCGGCAGGGTCAGCCCGCACAGCTCGATAAGTTGGTTGACCAGGCCCAGGCGCCAGATGCGCAAGGGGTGGGTGGGGCCGTAGTCGAACTTCAACAGCTCGTCGGAATAGACATAGGCCGGCGCCGGCGAGGGGAGGGGCTGGGCCATGGTAGCTCCGCTGATTTTGGGCTTTACCTGGGCCAGCACCATAGCATTATTGGCCCAGGGTGGCAAGCGGACCACCCCCCGTGCCCAAGGGCCGCCGGGGGGCGGGCCGTTGACAGCCCGGCCAGGGGCTGGTAAGCTCCCTCGTTAAGATAACTCCTGGAATCGTCGCTCAATTTCGGGGGAGGGCCATATGAGTATCGGCTTGACCATTGACTCCGACCTCAAAGCCGCCCTGAAAGCCCACGACGAGTTGACCACCTCCTGCCTGCGCCTGACCAAAAACGCCCTCAAGAACAAGGAAAAAGACCTTCGGCGAGCGCTCAGCGAGCAGGAAGAACTGGCCATCCTGAAAACTCTGGCCAAGCAACGCCGCGAGAGCATAGAGAAATTCATCGAGGGCCACCGCCAGGACCTGGCTGAAAAAGAGGCCGCCGAACTGGCCATCATCGAGCGCTACCTGCCCTCCCAGCTTGATGAAGCCGCGATCGGTGCTATCCTTGACCAAATTTTCAACGAACTGCAGCCCCAGGGACCCAAGGACACCGGCCGGGTTATGAAGGCGGCCATGGCCCGCCTGGGCGCCCAGGCCGACGGCAAGCTGGTGAGCGAGCTGGTACGCAGGCGTCTTTAGCCACTCTCGCGGGGGCTTACGATTACAGGCCAAATGCCCCAACATTTCCATGAGCTAGACAGCCAGGCCCCCTCGGCCGGCCCCGGTCCCATGGCCCCGGGGCAACCGGCACCCTGCGCCGACGGCCAGACGCTAGCGGTGTTGGAGCTGCCCCAGCTCCTGGAGCGCGTGGCCTCCCGGGCCATGAGCCCCCTGGGCTCGGCCCTGGTCAGACGCCTTAAGCCCTGCCCCGAGGTGCCCACGGTGCTGCGCCGCCTGGGGCGGCTTAGCCAACTGCGCGCCCTGGTCGCCGAGGCCGGCGCCCCCAGCCTGGACGGCCTCCTGGACGTGGGTCCCCTGCTGTCGCGCCTGGCCGTGGACGGGGCCTTCCTGCTGCCCGAGGAGCTGGAGGTGGTCTGCGACTTCCTAGGGGCAACCGGCAGGGCCGCCTCCTTCCTGGAGCCCAGCGAGGGGCGCTTCGATGAACTCTACCGCCTATACAACCGCCTGACGCCCCTGCCCGAGGTGGCCCGGCGGGTGCGCCAGGTGGTGGGGCCGGGGCACTCGGTGGCCAGCGGGGCCTCGCCCCAGTTGGCCCGCCTACGCCGCGACCTGCAACACACCCGCGAGCGCCTGCGCGCCCAGCTTTCGGCCCTGGTGGGCCGCGACGATCTCTCCCCGGTCTTCAGCGACCAGATCGTCACCCAGCGATCCGAGCGCTACGTGGTGCCGGTCAAGACCGACGCCAAGGGCCGCCTGGCCGGCATCGTGCACGACTACTCCGGCTCCGGGGCCACGGCCTTCGTGGAGCCCCTGGAGGCCGTGGAGGGCAACAACCAGTTGGCGCTCTTGCGCCGCCAGGAGCGCGAGGAGGAAGAGCGCATCCTGAAGGAAGTGGCCCGCGACCTGGGGCATAACCTGCAAGCCTTGCGCGAGGACCTCCTGGCCCTGGCCCAGCTCGATTGTCTGCTGGCCCAGGCCTCCTTTTGCCAACGCCTGGACTGCGCCGAGCCGGCCCTGGACAACCAGGGCCGCGTAGAGCTCATCAAGGCCCGCCACCCCCTGCTGGCCTGGCGCGCCCTGGAGGGACGCGGCGGCAAGGTGGCGCCCATCAACGTCAGCCTGGGGGGCGAGGACCGGGTGCTGGTGGTCAGCGGGGCCAACGCCGGCGGCAAGACCGCCACCCTGAAGACCGTGGGCCTTTTGACCCTCATGGCCATGTGCGGCCTGCACGTGCCCGCCAACCAGGGCAGCCGCCTGGCGGCCTACCAGCAGGTCATGGCCGAACTGGGTGACGAGCAGGACCTCGATCAGGACAAGAGCACCTTCACGGCCCACGCCGGCCGCCTGGCCCAGATGGTGGCCCGGGCGGGCCGGGGCTCCCTGGTGCTGATTGACGAGATCGGCGGTGGCACCGACCCCGGCGAGGGCGCGGCCCTGGGCATCGCGGTGCTGGACTGGCTTAAGCAGCGTGGCGCCACGGTGTTGTGCACCACCCATTTCCAGCGTCTCAAGGCCTACGCCGCCCTCACCCCGGGCGTGCAGAACGTCTCGGTGGCCTTTGACGCCGCCAGCGGCCGGCCCACCTACCAACTTCATTACGGCCTGCCCGGCTTTTCGGACGCGCTGACCGTCAGCCGGGGCCTGGGCTTCCCGCCTCAGCTTATAGCCAGCGCCGAGTCCCACCTGGACCAGAGCGAGGGCCAGGCCGTGGCCCTGATGCGCCAGGTGCACCAGGCCCGCCAGGAGGCCGAGGCGGCGCGCGCCGAGGCCCAGGCCGACCGTCTGGCCGCCGCGCAGGAGCGCCAGGAGGCCCGGCGGCTCGTGAGGCAGGCCCGCGAGGAGCGCTCCGGGGCCGTGGGCGAGGGCAAGCGCCGGGTGCGCGAGGTGGCCAAGCGCCTGGAGCAGCGCCTGGAGGAGCTGTACAACCGCACCCAGGCCGCCGAGGCCGCCGGCCAGCCGCCCAAGCCCGGACAGGTCAAGCAGGAACTTTACCAGGCCCGGCGCGAGGCTTTTGCGCAGGTGGACCAGGCCGTGGGCGCCTCCACGCCGGCCCTGGAGCAAGCCCCGCCCCCCGCCGCCGACCCCCGCCGCCTCAAGGCCGGCGACGCGGTGGAGCTCATCAGCCTGGGCCAGCGTGGCCTGCTCCTGGAGGACCCCAGGCCCGGGGCCGAGAGCGTGGCCGTCTCGGTGGGCGTGGCCGGGGTGCGGGTGCTGGTGCCCTTGCGCGAGATGGCCGCCCTGCCGGCCGGCCAGCGCCCCGAGCCTCCCCGGCGCGAGGTCTTCGTGCAGGCCAGTGCCGGCGACGGCCTGGACCTTAACGTGGTGGGACTGACCGTGGAGGACGCTTTACCCCTGGTGGACAAGGCCCTGGACCAGGCCATCCTGGCCGGCAAGCCCAGCCTGGCCGTGGTGCACGGCGTGGGCACCGGCAGGCTCAAGGCGGCGGTGCGCGAGTACCTGGACCACCACCCCTACGTGGTGGCCACCCGCCGGGCCGAGGGCCGGCGCGGGGGCAACGGTGTCACCGTGGCGGAGCTTAGGGAATGAGCCAAACCGGCCACATCCCCACCGAGGCCATTGACCGGGTGCGCCTGGCCGCCGACATCGCCGACGTGGTGGGCCGGCGCATACGCCTGGGCAAGAAGGGCAAGGACCTGTGGGGCCTGTGCCCCTTCCACGGCGACAGCGCCCCCAGCCTCAAGGTGGACGCCGGGCGCGGCACCTGGCACTGCTTTGGTTGCGGCGAGGGCGGCAACGTCTTCAATTTCGTGATGCGCGACCAGAACCTGTCCTTCCCCGAGGCGGTGCGCGAGCTGGCCGCCCTCTACGGCGTGGACCTGCCCCGGCCCGAGCAGAGCCCCGAGGAGCGCCGGCGCCAGGAGGAAAAAGATCGCCTATTGCGCGTGTTGGACCTGGCGGGTACATTTTTTCGCCGGGAACTGGGTTCCAGCGCCGCCGCCGCGGCCAAGGAGTACCTCCTGACTACGCGCGCCTTGGATGCCAAAACCGTGGAGGCCTTCGGGCTGGGCTTCGCTCCCGAGCAGTGGGAAGGCCTGCGCCGCTATCTGGCCGCCCAGAAGGTGCCCGAGGACCTGGCGGTCAGCGCCGGGCTGATCGTGCGCCGCGAGCAAGGGCCGGGCGCCTACGACCGCTTCCGGGGCCGGGTGATGTTTCCCATCCAGGACGCCGCCGGCCGGGTGGTCAGCTTCGGCGGCCGCATCCTGGGCCAGGGCGAGCCCAAATACTTGAACGGCCCCGAATCGCCGGTCTTCAGCAAATCGCGCACCCTCTACAACCTGCACAACGCCCGGCCGGCCATGCGCCGCGGCGGACGCGCCCTGGTGGTGGAGGGCTACTTCGATGTCATCACCCTGGCGGCCCAGGGCTTCATGGAGACCGTGGCGCCCCTGGGCACGGCGCTCACCGCCGAGCAGGTGCGCATCCTCAAAAGCCAGGCCCAGGACATCGTGCTGATCTTCGACGGCGACGCCGCCGGCCAGCGGGCCGCCCTGCGGGCCTTGCCCATCTTTTTGGCCGAGGGGCTCACCCCCCGGGTGCTGCTCTTGCCCCAGGGCGAGGACCCCGACAGCTTCGTGCGCTCCCAGGGCGCGGCGGGGCTCAACAAGGCGCTCAAGCAGGCCCGCCCGCTGATCGAGGCGGTGCTGGACCAGACCGTGCGGGACGGCGACCGCACTAGCCCCGAGGGCAAGAGCGCCATCGTGGCCGCCGCCGGCGAGGTCATCAAGGCCATCGCCGACCCGGTCACGCGCACCGGCTATCTGGAGCGCCTGGCCGGACAATTGGCCCTGCCGCCCGCCGCCCTGGCCGCCCGCCTGGGCCTGCCCCTGTACGGCGGCCAGCGGGCCATCCCGCCCACCCCCGCCGCCAGCCGGGGCCAAGGCCGGCCCAAGGCCAGGGTCCACGACCCCGAGGCCGCCCGGCTGGAGTTGGCGCTCAGCTCGCCGGCGGCGGCCCGCGTCCTGGCCCAGGGCGAGGCGCTGGGCGATTTGGCCAACCCCGATTTGGCCGCCGTGGCCCAGGCCATCCTGGCGGTGTTGGCCGCCGGCCAAGAGCCCACCCCCGAGGCGGTGATGCTGGCCTTGAGCGACCAGGACCTGGCCAAGGTGGTCAGCCGCCTGGCCCAGTGCGGCCTGGCCTGCGCCGATCCGGTGCGCGAGGCCAACCTGCACCTGGGCCGCTGGCAGAGGACACGCCACGAGCAGGTGCTGGCCGAGCTGACCCGGGAACTGGCCACGGCCCAGGCCTCGGGCGACATGCAGCGGGTGATGGAACTGCAAAACCGGCGCAAGCTCTACCGCCGTTCAACCTCTCCTTCTCCTATCTCCACGGGAAAGGACTAGCCCATGCTCAAGGAAAAGAAATTCGCCGACCTGCAAAGGCTCATCTCCAAGGGCCGGGCCAAGGGCTATCTCACCTACGACGAGGTCAACACCGCCATGAGCCCCGAGGCCAACGCCGAAGGCATGGACGACATGATCATGGTCCTGGACGAGATGGACATCCCGCTCATTGACGACGAGAGCAAGCTCAAGCTGAAGGTCGGCGACAACGTGGAGGTCGAGGTTGACGTGGACGTGGAGGAGGAGGACGACCTGCCCCCCGGCGAGGAGGACGAGAACGCCGCCGAGGAAGGCGAACTGCCCGGCGAGGAGGGGCGCGTCTCCGACCCCGTCAAGATGTACCTGCGCGAGATGGGCCTGGTGTCGCTGCTTACCCGCGAGGGCGAGGTGGAGATCGCCAAGCGCATCGAAAAGGGCGAGCGCCAGGTGATCGGGGCGCTCTTGGAGTCCTCCATCTGCGTGCAGGAGATACTCAACCTGGGCAAGGCCCTGGAGGAGGGTTCCTTACGCATCAAGGACGTGGTGCGCGACATTGACGACGAGGAGTCGCTGGCGGCCCACGAGGAGCGCAAGGAGGCCTTCCTGGCCCTGGTGGAGAAGGTGCGCCGCATGGACCGGCGCAACACCAACGCCTACGAGAAGCTCAACCGCCGCGACGCCGCCGTCACCGCCGAGCAGCGCAAGCGCCTGCGCGAAAACCTGGCCAAGAACCGCCGCCGGGTGGCCGAGATGCTGGCCGAGCTGAAGCTGGACAAGCGCCAGGTGGACCATATCAGCGGCCGGCTGCGCCACTACCTGCACCGCATAGACCACTCCGAGGCCACGCTAAGCGCCTGCATCATGGAGGCCGGCCTGCCCAAGGCCGAGATAGGCAAACTGGCCCGCAAGGTCAAGGCCGCCAA
This sequence comes from Desulfarculus sp., assembly GCA_016218705.1. Classification (GTDB taxonomy): domain Bacteria; phylum Desulfobacterota; class Desulfarculia; order Desulfarculales; family Desulfarculaceae; genus JACRDC01. The sequence continues at coordinate 47,313 of JACRDC010000024.1, read as the reverse complement.
GGGCAAGCGCTGCGCCCTGGGCAAGTGCCGCTGCTCGGCCGAGCGCCTGCTAGATCTGGAGGTCAGCTTGCGCCTGTGCCGGGCCACGGTGCGCGAGGTGGAAAACGAATGCAAGATGAACGCCACCAGCCTGCGGCGTCTGTTGGAGCGGGTGGCCTCCGGCCAGGACCTGGCCCACCAGGCCAAGCAGGAGCTGGTGGAGGCCAACCTGCGCCTGGTGGTCTCCATCGCCAAGAAGTACACCAACCGGGGGTTGCAGTTTTTGGACCTGATCCAGGAGGGCAACATCGGCCTGATGAAGGCCGTGGACAAGTTCGAGTACCAGCGGGGCTACAAGTTCAGCACCTACGCCACCTGGTGGATACGCCAGGCCATCACCCGGGCCATCGCCGACCAGGCCCGCACCATCCGCATCCCCGTGCACATGATCGAGACCATCAACAAGCTCATCCGCACCAGCCGCTACCTGGTGCAGGAGTTCGGCCGCGAGCCCACGCCCGAGGAGATCGCCGAGAAGATGGACTTCCCCCTGGAGAAAGTGCGCAAGGTGCTCAAGATCGCCAAGGAGCCCATCAGCCTGGAGACCCCCATCGGCGAGGAGGAAGACAGCCATCTGGGCGACTTCATCGAGGACAAGAAGGTCATCAGCCCGGCCGACGCGGTGATAAACCTGAACCTCTGCGAGCAGACCCGCAAGGTGCTGGCCACGCTGACCCCCCGCGAGGAGAAGGTCCTGCGCATGCGTTTTGGCATCGGCCAAAAGGCCGACCACACCCTGGAGGAGGTGGGGCGCGACTTCGACGTCACCCGCGAGCGCATCCGCCAGATCGAGGCCAAGGCCCTGCGCAAATTGCGCCACCCCAGCCGGGCCAAGAAGCTCAGGGCCTTCATAGAAAACTAGGCTGGTCCGCGCGGCTTGACAGAAACCACCACGGCCATGATAATTTAGTTTTGGCTTTCGCGGGCCCATAGCTCAGTTGGTAGAGCCTCCGGCTCATAACCGGATCGTCCCTGGTTCGAGACCAGGTGGGCCCACCATCGTTATCCGCTAAGGCAAGGCCTGGTCCTGGCGCCATCGGCCAGGCGGGCGGGCAAGGCAGGAAATAGCCCATGGGATCAGCGCGCCTCCAAGCGGGCCGGCCCGCCAAACGACCAGACCAATCAGCCAGGAAGAGGGCGCCCCACCACCCGGGGCGCCTGCTTAGTTAATGCCCATGAGCAGCCGCCACCCCACTGTCGCCGACCTGATGGCCCTGATGGAAGCCTGGGCCCCGGCCTGGACCGCCGAGTCATGGGACCGGGTGGGCCTGGTCACCGGCGAGCCCCGGGCCACGGCGGCCAATGCCTGGGTGGCCCTGGAACTGGACGACGGCCTGCTGGAGGCGGCCCTGGCCGGCGGCGTGGACATGCTGCTGTTGCACCACCCGCCCTTGTTCAAGCCGCTGACCGATCTGCGCTCCGACCGCCCGGCCACGGCCCGGCTATTGAAGGCCTCCGCCGCCGGCCTGGCCATCTTCGCCGCCCACACCAATCTGGACGCCGCCCCTGGGGGGGTCAGCGACGCCCTGGCGGCGCGCCTGGGCCTCACCGCCACCACGCCGCTCATACCCCTGGCCAGCGACGGCCTGGCCAAGCTGGTCACCTTCGTGCCCCCGGACCACTACGAGGAGGTGGCCACGGCCCTGTTCGCCGCCGGGGCCGGCCGCATCGGTGGGTACCGCGACTGCGCCTTCGTGGCCAGCGGCACCGGCACCTTCCTGGCCCCGCCCGGCTCCAACCCCTACCTGGGCCGGGCCGGCCAGCGCGAGCGGGTCAGCGAGCTGCGCCTGGAGACGCTCATCCCCCTTAACCAGGCCGGCCAGGCGCTGAAGGCCCTCAAGGCCGCCCATCCCTACGAGGAGCCGGCCGTGGACGTCTACCCCCTCAGGCAGGCCCCGGCGGGCTGTGGCCTGGGCCGCGTGGGCGGCCTCAATGAGCCTCGGCCAGCCCAGGAGTTCGCGGCCTGGGCCGCCCGGGAGTTGGGCGCCCGCGCTCCCCTGCTGGCCGGGCCGCTGCCCCAGCGCCTGGAGCGGGTGGCCGTGCTGGGGGGCTCGGGCGGCGAGTTCCTGGGGGCGGCGGCCAAGGCCGGCGCCCAGATGCTCATCACCGGCGAGGCCCGTTATCACGCCGCCCAGGAGGCCGCCGACCTGGGGATGGCGCTGCTTGTCCTGGGACATTTCCAGACCGAGGCGGTGGTGGTGCAACCCTGGGCCCAGCGCCTGGCGCGGGAGTTGGCCCAAGGGGGCCTGGACTGCCGGGTGGAGGCCTTCGCGGGCGGCGGCGATCCCTGGCGCGACCCCGTCCAGGGGATGTTGATTCATCATGCTTGATTCATCAGGCGCCGGTCAAACGCGCCTACAAGGAGGAACAGACGTGCTGGAGCAAATTCGGCTTTTGGTCAAACTTCAGGTCATAGACAAGGTGCTTTTTCAACTCATCCAGGAGCAGGACGAGATGCCCGGCAAGCTGGCCGGCTTGAGCCTGGAGGAGGACCGCCTGACTCAGGCGCTCGCCGTGGCCCAGGGCGAGCTGGACAGCGTGCGCGGCCAACGCAAGGGCCTGGAAACCGACATGGAGACCATCCGCGCACGGGTGCGCAAGGCCGAGACCAGGCTGATGGCCACCAAGACCCAACGCGAGTACCGCGCCGCCACCGCCGAGATCGAGGAGGGCAAGGACGCCCTCAAGGGCAACGACGACGTACTCTTGGAGCTGATGGAGCGGCAGGAGAACCTGGAGTCCCAGGTCAAGAGGCTCTCGGAGCAACTGGCCGTGGCCAGCGCCCAGGTGGCCGGCCAGCGCCAGGAGCTCACCAGCCGCGCCCAGGAGCTTAGCACCCTCATCCAGGGCATGACCAAGGACCGCACCGTCCTGGCCAGCCAGGTGGAGCAGTCGCTCATCAGCGAATACGACTTCATCCGCAAGGCCCGCCAGGGCGTGGCCCTGTCGCCGGTCAAGAACGGCACCTGCGGCGTCTGCCACATTGACATCACCCCCCAGCAGTTCAACGAATTGCAGCGCGTGGACAAGATCATGTCCTGCCCCTCCTGCAAGCGGCTCATCTACTGGGCCGACGCCGAGGCCCTGGCGGACCTGTAGTGGCCACCGACCCCTCCGGCGCCCGGGACTGCGCCGAGAAGCTCTGGGGCCTGGCCCGGCACCTGCGGGACCAGGGCCGCTGGCCCCAGCCAGCCGGGCAGGACCAGGCGGAGCGTCTGGCCGCCTGCCTGGAAAGGGCCGCCCAGGCCCTGGCCCCCCAGGTGGCGGCGCCGGCGGAGCCCGCCCCGCCGCCCGCACCCAAGACGCGGCCCGCCCACGGCCCCCTGGTGCTCTTTGCCGACGGCGGCTCCCGGGGCAACCCCGGCCCGGCCGGGGCCGGCGCGGCCCTTATGGACCCCGCCGGCCAGCAGGTGGCCGCCTGGCACCGTTACCTGGGCATAACCACCAACAACGTGGCCGAGTACCAGGCGCTCATCATGGGTCTGGAGGGCGCCCTGGACCTGGGGGTGGCCGAGCTGCTGGTGCGCCTGGACAGCGAGCTTTTGGTTCGCCAGCTCCAGGGCGTTTACCAGGTCAAGAGCCCCCACCTCAGGCCCCTCTTCGCCCAGGCCCGCGCCCTGGCCGGCCGTTTCGCTGTCATCCAGTTCCAGCACATCCCCCGCGAGCAGAACGCCATCGCCGACCGCCTGGCCAACCTGGCCATGGACCAGAGATAGGTAAAGTAGGGACGACCCGGGGGCCGCCCTGGAGGCCCGCGCCCCGCCTAATGCGCTGCTTTTCGTGACCGCATCAGAATGTCTTCCTTGCTTCATGTATAATTGATTTGGAACAAAGCCGGCCGGATGGTCGCCGGCTCCCCACGGGGAGCGGGAGGAAAGTCCGAGCACCGCAGGGCAGGGTGCTGGCTAACGGCCAGGGGGGGCGACCCCATGGAAAGCGCCACAGAAAGCAGACCGCCGCCGGCGTTGTCCGGCGGTAAGGGTGAAACGGCGAGGTAAGAGCTCACCAGTCCGGGCGGCGACGCCCGGGGCTAGGCAAACCCCACCCGGTGCAAGACCAAATAGGGGGGCGTTCGAGGGCGGCCCGCCCGAGGCCCCCGGGTAGGTTGCTGGAGGCGCCGGGCAACCGGCGTCCTAGAGGAATGACCATCGCCCGCCTCTCGGGGCGGGCACAGAACTCGGCTTACAGGCCGGCTTTGTTCCATCCACCTGCCAAGCCCTCGGGAGATGCTTGCATGCCATCCCCAGTCAGCATCCGCCCGGCCCAGGCCTCCGACGCGGCCGAAATCGCCGCCATCCTGCAAGACCTGGGCTGGTTCGCGCACCTGAACGCCATGGACGAGGCCCAGGCCCAGGACCACGTGGCCCGCCAACTGGGGCTTTGCCAGGCCGACGCCAGCCACCTGGTGCTGGTGGCCCAGGAACCGGGCGGCCAGGTGGTGGCCTACGGGGCCATTCATTGGCTGCCCTATCTCATCAAGCCCGGCCCCGAGGGCTATGTCTCCGAGCTTTTCGTGCGCCAAGCCTGGCGGGGCCAGGGGGTGGGCGGCGCCCTGCTGGCGGCCATGGAGGGCGAGGCCCGGGCGCGGGGGTGCAGCCAGCTCATGCTCATCAACAACCAGGAGCGCGACTCCTACCGCCGCGCCTTCTATGCCAAGCAGGGCTGGCAGGAGCGGCGGGCCATGGCCAACTTCTGCCGGCCCCTGTAGGGATGCCGTCCGTGCGTCAACCCCTTGTCGCCATCGGCCGCCGCCTGGCCCGCTTTCCCTGGATCACCACCCTGGGCCTGCACCCCAACCTGGACGACTACCCGCCCGAGCACCTGGCGCTCATACATCGCGCCCAGACCATCTACTACCCCACCAACGCCTTTGCCGAGATGTTCCACGGACAGGGCAAGCGCATCTTTCCCTCGCTGGAGTCCCACCTCTACGACGGCGACAAGATCAAGCAGACCACCCTGTTCAAGCTTTTGAGCTTGCCGCACCCGCGCACGCGGGTCTTCTACGGCCGCCAGCGCCTGGAGATCCTGGAGCACTTCAGCTATCCCTTCGTGGCCAAGAAGGCCCGGGGCTCGGCCCGGGGGCAGGGGGTGTACCTCATCCAGGGGCCGGAGGACCTGGCGGCCTACCTGGAGCGCCACCAGCCGGCCTACATCCAGGAGTACCTGCCCATAAAGGGCGACGTGCGCGTGGTGGTTATCGGCTTTGAGCCGGTCTGCGCCTACTGGCGGCTGCCGCCGCCTGGTGACTTCCGCAGCAATGTGGCCCGGGGGGCGCGGGTGGAGTTCGGCGGCGTGCCCCGGGCGGCGGTGGAACTGGCCGTGGAGGCGGCCCGCCTGGCCAACCTGGACGAGGTGGGCCTGGACGTGGCCATGCACCAGGGCCGGCCCTATCTGTTGGAGTTCAACGTCAAGTACGGCCATGAGGGGCCGCGCCAGGCCGGCCTGGACGTGGCCGAGCTGGTGGCCAAGAAAATCCTGGCCGGCGAGCTATGACAGCCGTTACGTGTTACCCGCGTTGTGGTCACCAAAATGACAAAACATGGGCGGGGATAAACCCCGCCCCTACATTAATACAGCGCAACCATTGCATTTTCTTGATGTAGGGGCGGGGGTTATCCCCGCCCGCGTTACTTGCCGCAGGTCAGGGGGAGATAGCCATGAGCCAGTATATGCAGATCAGGGTGCGCGTGGAGCCGGTGTACAAGGACGGCCTGGCCAAGGCCTTTCCCCGCTTGCAGGCCCTGCTCAGCCAGGAGGACAACCGCCTAATCAAGGAAAGCCCGCCCCTTTACGACCTGGTGCCCACCCTGGTGGCCCTGTCCCAGCGGCGCGACCTGCCCGGCAAGCTGGGCGAGGCCATCTACCGCCTGGGCCAGCCCATCGTGCAGATTCGCCTGAAGGCCGAGGAGGCCTTGAGCGGCTGGCGGCTGGCGGCGGCGGAGAAGCTACTTAACGACCTGGAGGACGCCTTCGCGGCCCTGGAGCAGGCCCTGCCCCCGGTCTAGAGGGCGGGCTCCCCGGCGTACTGCCACAAGAGCAGGTCGCCCTGGCCGGCGTGGGGCAGCACCAGGCGGGGTGTGAAGCCCAGGTCCAAGAGGGACGGGGCGCAGGCCGCCTGCCAGGCGTGGGCCAAGTCCATCTCGCAGAAGATGTTGGCCAGGCCCTCGCCTAGAAAGGCGCGCAGGTGGCGCTCCAGGTTGGCCGCCAAGTCCTGCCCGTCCCAGACCGGGTGCATCACGGCCTGGCCCTGGGAGCGGTTGAAGCGGCTGGCCAGCACCGAGTGCTCGGGCCGCCGCTCGCCCTGGTGGCTGGCCGGACGCAGGCGGCGGGCAAAGGCCAGGCGCCGGTATTGCTCCTCCAGGAAGGGGATCACCTCGGGGCTGGCCCAGAGCGAGGCCCCGGGGTCCTCCCTGAGTTCGCGGTAATACATGGCCAGCTCACGGTCCTGGCCCTGGCCGTCGCGGAAGTTCAGGGTGCCCAGCTTCTCGAAGTACTCCCGGGGCAGGCTGGAGGTGGGCATGGTGCACAGGAGGCCCAGGGCGTCGCTCTTGGCCAGGCGGCCCAGGCAGGCCTCCACCAGATCGGCGGCCAGGGTGGAGCCGGCCGGCTGCCCAAACAGATAGGGGCCAAAGCAGGTCACCGTGGAGCCGCCACTGGTGGTCCAGAAGCTGGTTTCGGCCAGGTAGCGCCAGAGCATGGCCCCTCCCAGGTTGCCCTGGCGGTCGCGGGCCACCAGCACCCCATACTCGCCGCTGGCCCCCATGTCCATCAGCTTGCCGGGGATGGTGAAGTCGTGGGGGCAGGGCTCGGCCTGACCCCTTAGCATCCGCGCCAGCAGCAGCAAATCCCCGTCCTGGGCCGGACCCACCGCCAGGGGCCCCGCGAACGGCGGCGGGGGCGGCGGGGGCTCCTCATCGGCGGGGTAGGCCTTATCCTTGATGAGCAATAGGCGCAGGCCCTGCTCGTCCTGGTCTTGCACGGAGAAGCGCTCCACGCTGCGCGAGGCCAAGAGGAGCCCCAGTTCGTCCAGGTCGGCCTGGTCCTCCAGGGAGGGGCTGGCCGTCAGGTTCAACAGGCGCAGGTCCAGGTGGCGGGTCTGGAAGACAAAGGACAGGTGCACGCAGTAGAGCCGGCCCTGGGCCTTGAGCAGCACGCCTTGTCCGGGCGGGGAGACCCGGCACAGGTAGCTGAAGACCTCCTCGCTGGCCAGGGTCAGCTTCATGGCCTCGGCCCGGCCCAGGCCCAGGCCCAGGGCGGCCTGCTCGGCGAAGCCTGTGGCCACCGGCAGAAAGGCCATGTCCAGGGGCGCGCTCAGGGACAGATCGGCTGGGGCGTGCTCCATGGGCGCTCCTTGCTGGCTTGGGTGGAACAGGCGGGGTCAGTTTAACTCCGCCCCGCCCGGCCAGGCAAGCTTTCTGAAGGCGGCGTTCTGGCGGTAGAGCTGGAATCCCCAGCGGTGGGCACCCGGTCCAGGGTGGCCTTTTGCTCCACGAGCCCTGGGCGGGAGCCGCCAGGGCTGGCCAAGACGGGAGCCCCAACCGACACGTTGCCGCCCAGCGGCGGGCACTCGGTCCAGGGCGGCCTTTTTGCTCCACGAGCCCTGGGCGAGAGCCGCCAGGGCTGGCCAAGACGGGAGCCCCAACCGACACGTTGCCGCCCAGCGGCGGGCACTCGGTCCAGGGCGGCCTTTTTGCTCCACGAGCCCTGGGCGGGAGCCGCCAGGGCTGGCCAAGACGGGAGCCCCAACCGACACGTTGCCGCCCAGCGGCGGGCACGCCGCCGGATTAGCCCTGGCGCTTGGCCTGGGCCCTCTGGCGGATGACCTCGATCACCCCGGGCAGGATGGACAGGATGATGATGGCCACGATCACCAGGCTGAAGTTATTTTTGACCAGGGGCATCTGGCCGAAGAAGTAGCCCGCCGCGGTGAGGGAGGAGATCCACAAGAGGCCGCCGCTGACGTTGAAGAACAGGAAGCGCTTGTAGGTCATGGAGCCCAGGCCGGCCACGAAGGGGGCCAGGGTGCGCACGATGGGCACGAAGCGGGCGATGACGATGGTCTTGCCGCCATACTTCTCGTAGAACTGGTGGGTGCGCTCCAGGTGCTCCTTCTTGATCAGCCCGCGGTCTAGGATGCGCGCCCCCAGCTTGTTGCCGATGGCGTAGTTGAGCGAGTCGCCCACGATGGCCGCCAGGCTGAGCAGCAGGAACAAAATCCAGGGGTCCAGCACTCCCAGGGCGGCGAAGGAGCCGGCGGCGAAGAGCAGGGAATCGCCGGGCAGGAAGGGCGTCACCACCAGGCCGGTCTCGCAGAAGATGATCATGAAGAGGATGAAATAGGTGAACAGGCCGTAGGTCTGGATGAGTTGCCCCAGGTGCTTGTCCAGGTGCAGGACCAGGTCAATCAAGAAGGTGATGGTCTCCATGGCGATCCTCTGGCTGGCTTCTAGGCGGCTGGGCGGTTTGCCGCGTTAACTTACCTTAAGCCTCAAGGGCTCGCCAGCTAAAACCAGCGGGGCCGGGCCGTACTCGGGCCGCGAGCCGCCCCTGGCGGCCTAGGCTGAGGGCTGGCCCATGGCAAACCCCTGCCCTGGCCAGGGCGGCGGCCCCTGTGCTACCCTGCCCGCAGGCTGACCAATTCCTGGCAAGGGGGTGCCCGGCGTGTTGACCATGGCTGATATCCTGGCCGCCCGGCAGCGGCTAGCGGGGGTGGCCTTCCACACCCCCCTGGCGCCAGCCCCCCACCTGGGCCAGTTGGTGGGCGCCGAGCTGCACCTCAAGCTGGAGAACCTGCAACGCACCGGCTCCTTCAAGATGCGCGGGGCCTACAACCGCCTGAGTCTGCTGGCATCGGACAGGCCGGGGGCCAAGGTGGTGGCGGCCTCGGCTGGCAACCATGCCCAGGGCGTGGCCGTCTCGGCCGGGCTTCTGGGGCTACAGGCCCTGATCTTCATGCCCCGGGGGGCCTCGCTCAGCAAGCGTCAGGCCACCCTGGGGGCCGGCGCCCAGCTCAGGTTGGAGGGCGAGTCCGTGGCCGACTGCCTGGCCGCCGCCCGCGCCCTTGAGCCCGGGTACACCTTTATCCATCCCTACGACGACCTCCAGGTCATCGCCGGACAGGGCAGCCTGGGCCTGGAGATATTGGAGGACCTGCCGGACGCGCAGGCCGTCCTGGTGCCGGTGGGCGGCGGCGGGCTCATCGCCGGGGTGGCCATGGCCATCAAGGAGCGCCGGCCCTCGGTGCGGGTCATCGGCGTGGAGCCTATTGCCGCAGCCTCGGTGGCGGCGGCGCTAAAGGCAGGGGAGCCGGTGCGCTTTGCCACCCGCGCCACCCTGGCCGACGGCGCCCGGGTGGCCCGGGCGGGCGAGCTGGCCCTGCCCCTTATCCAGCGCTACGTGGACGACATGGTGGCCGTGGAGGAGGACCACATCGCCCAGGCCATGGTGATGCTCATCGAGGGCCGGCGCGTCGTGGCCGAGGGGGCGGGCGCCCTGGGCCTGGCCGCCTTCATGGCCGGGGTGGTGCCCGGCCTGGCCGGCCAGAAGGTGGTGCTGCTCATCTCCGGCGGCAACGTGGATTCCAACCTGCTGGGGCGCATCATAGACCGGGGCCTGGTGCAAGCCGGCCGCATCTTCCGCTTCAGCGCCGTGCTGCCCGACCGCCCCGGGGCCTTGGCCGGGCTCTTGGGCCTCTTGGCCAAGGAGGAGGCCAACGTGCTCCTGGTCTCCCACGACCGCCACGGCCGCGACCTGCCCCCCGACCAGAGCCGGGTGCATCTGGAGGTGGAGACCACCGGCCCGGAGCATGCCCAGGAGATGGCCCAGGTGCTGGGCCAGGCCGGCTACCAAATCTTCGTGGAGCCTTGAGGGCGGCGGGGGCGGGCAGGGCCTACTTGGCGGCCTGTTGCCCTTCCAGCACCGAGAGGGCCAGGCGCTTGGCCTGGGGGTAGATGCCCTGGGCAATGACGCGCACCCCCTTGGCCGTGGGGTGCAGCCCGTCCATGGTCAGGCGTTGGTCTTCCCACACCCCGGCCAAGAAGAAGGGATACAGGTCCACGCCATGGCGCTGGGCCAGGCGTGGGTAGATGGCGTTGAAGCTTTTGACGTAACCCTCGCCCCGGTAGGAGGGGGCCAGCATGCCGGCCAGCAGCACCTTGACCCCCCGGCTGGTCAGCTCGTGCAACATGGCCGAGAGGTTCTCCTCGGCGGCGGCGGGGTCCAGGCCGCGCAGGCAGTCGTTGGCGCCCAGCTCCAGGATGGCCGCCTGGGGCGGGTCCTTGAGGTAGCTGGCCAGGCGGGCGCGCCCGCCGGCGGTGGTCTCGCCCGAGAGCCCGGCGTTTATCACCCGCACCTTGAGCCCCTCCTGGAGCAGCATCCCTTCCAGCACCGCCGGGAAGGCCTCCTCCTGGGCCAGGCCGTAGCCGGCGGTGAGGCTGTCGCCAAAGGCCAGGATGGTCACCTGGCGGGGAGACAGGGCCGGGGCCAAGAGGGCCAGGCACAGGCCGGCCAGGGCCAGCAGGACAAGACGTTTGTTCATGGCTACGTCACCCCATGCGGGAAGGGCACGGGCCAACCGTTTGTTTTCTTTGGAGCGGGAGACGGGAATCGAACCCGCGACCCTCAGCTTGGAAGGCTGACGCTCTGGCCAACTGAGCTACTCCCGCGCGGGGTTGCAGTATATCACGGGGCCTGTGGGCCTTCAAACCGTGGCCGCAACCGTGGCCGCAAGTTGACAGGGGAACTGCCTTACAGTAGGGTACACGGGGCATTAGCAGGACGTGAAAAAGTCCATCCATGGACTTTTTCACATCGAGTTAGCCGAAATCAATTCGGCTAACTCTCCCAAAAAGCTTGGCCCTAAAGAGCCTGCGCTTTTTGGCGGGCCTTCCTTGGCCCGCCAACAGGCTTTTTTCAACAGCCTGTTTATGGCCATGAGAAAAGTTTCTTCAGGAGGTTATAGGCCCATGGCATGCGTCATCGTGGTGGGCTCCCAGTGGGGCGACGAGGGCAAGGGCAAGGTGGTGGACCTGCTCACCGAGCGGGTGCAGGGCATCGTGCGCTTCCAAGGCGGCAACAACGCCGGCCACACCCTGGTGGTGGGCGGCGAGAAGTTCATACTGCATCTGATTCCCTCGGGCGTGCTGCACCCGGGCAAGAAATGCTTCGTGGGCAACGGCGTGGTGGTGGACCCCGAGGTGTTCCTCGGCGAGATGGACCGCCTGACCGCCCGCGGGGTGGAGGCCGGGCCGGGCAAGCTGCGCCTGAGCGAGCGGGCCCACCTCATCATGCCCTACCACAAGGCCCTGGACCTGGCGCGGGAAAAGGCCAAGGGCGGCGCGGCCATCGGCACCACCGGCCGGGGCATCGGCCCCTGCTACGAGGACAAGGTCTCCCGGGTGGGCGTGCGCGCCGTGGACCTGTTGGAGCCCGAGATACTCCAGGCCAAGATCGAGGCCAACGTGGCCGAGAAGAACTTCTGGCTGACCCAGTACTACAAGGAGGAGCCCCTGGACGCGGGCGCCATCTACCAGCAGTACCTGGCCTTTGGCCAGCGCCTGGCCCCCTATATAACCGACGTGGCCCTGGAGCTGGACGAGATGCTTGAGGCCGGCCAGTCGCTCTTGTTCGAGGGCGCCCAGGGTACCCATTTGGACATAGACCACGGCACCTATCCCTTTGTCACCTCCTCCAACCCGGTGGCCGGCTCGGCTTGCTGCGGCAGCGGCGTGGGCGTCACCAAGCTGGGACCGGTGCTGGGCCTGGTCAAGGCCTACACCACCCGCGTGGGCGGCGGCCCTTTCCCCACCGAGCTGGAGGACGAAAACGGCAAGTGGCTCAGGGACCAGGGCGCCGAGTACGGCTCCACCACCGGCCGGCCCCGGCGCTGCGGCTGGCTGGACGCCGTGGTGGTCAAGCACTCGGTGCGCCTTTCGGGCATCGAGGGCCTGTGCCTGACCAAGCTGGACGTGCTCACCGGCCTGAAAAAGCTGCGCCTGTGCGTGGGCTATCGCCTGCCCGACGGCTCCACCATGCACTCCGTGCCGGCCTCGCTGGCCAAGCTGGCCCAGTGCCAGCCCATCTACGAGGACCTGGAGGGCTGGCAGGAGGACATCACCAGCGTGCGCCGCTACCAGGACCTGCCCGCCGCCTGCCGGACCTACCTGGAGCGCCTGGTGCAGGTGGTGGGCGCGCCCCTGGCCATGGTCAGCGTGGGCGCCGACCGCGAGGCCACCATCATGATGAAGGACGTCTTCGCCCAGTAGCGGGCTGATAAGAACAAGACGGGCGCGGATAAACCCCGCCCCTTGTATGTTCAACAAGGTCTGGACGGGAGCCGACGGGGTTGGTCAGGGTAGAGCGTCTCCCGGCACGCATTGGGAGTCGAGGCACTCGACCCCCGCCCCGACATTAAGGCAGCGATTCGTTGGTTTTTCTTGATGAAGGGGCGGGGTTTTCCCCCGCCCGGTTTTATGGCCACGCAATTACCTTACCACGGGAGCCGGCTGCATAGGTTGGAGCCACGGCGCCGCCCGACCCGTCTATGCCCAGCCCGGGGCACCGGGCCGGCGGGCACGGGGGCCTACTGCCCCCAACAGCGCTCCAGCTTGTCCCACTGGCCGCTCATCACCCAGTTCAGCTTTTCGGCGAACAGCTTGTCGCTCATGGCGTAGGAGTTGCTGGCCTGGCGCTTGAGGAAGCGCTCCAGTTGGCCGGGGCCGCCGTTGTACATGGCGTAGACCGCCTTGGCCAGGGTGGGCGGGTCCAGGGAGCGGCTCTTGCCATTGCCTTGCAGGGCGTACTCGCGCAGATAAAGCTCCAAAATTTCACAGCCGGCGCGGATGTTGTAGAGCACGTTCCAGCGCAGACTGGGCAGGTCGTACATGCCCCGCCACACCCGCTCGTTGATCTGCATCACCCCCACCGAGGTGTTGTTGTAGGAACGCAGGTAGGTGATCTTGCCGCCGGCGGTGATGAACTGGCGCCAGCAGCTCTCCTGCCAGGCGGTGCTGGTGGCCAACAGGGAGAACATCTCCTGGTGCCTGGGGTCCAAACGGTTCTTGGCCACGGTCTTCTGGGAGGCCACCCGGATGGCCTCCTTGAGCCGCTCCAGGTAGACCTCGCGGTTGTCGGGCATGAGCACCCAGGGCCTTATTTCCTTTAGGTCGGCGGGCTGGCCGCCCTCGGCGGCCCAGGCCGTGCCGACCAGCCAGCGCAGGAAACGGCTGCTGGCCGGCGGCGAGTCGCTGGGGACGTCGTCGGGCCGGCCGGGGGACGGGGCGGTTTCGCCGGGCTGGGGCTCGGGCGGCGACCAGGGCAGCTCCTGCACGGGGTAGGCCGGTCCGGCCATCTCCGGGGCCGGCCCCAGGCCCAGGATGCGGCGCAGGCCGGGATCCACTGCTGGTGAGTATTCCAGGCCGGGCTGGCGGGCGCTGTCGGCCTCCATCAGGCGTATCAGGCGTATCAGGCCGTTCTTGCTGACGTCCACCCCCAGGGTGGGCCCCAGCCTGTCCAGGGCGGCCAGGGCATCGGCGGCGGTGAAGAACCCCAGGTAGCTCAGGCGGCGGTCGGTCCCTCCTTCGGCCAACTGGCGGCGGAACAGGGGGGCCAGGCGTTGCCAGGCCATGACGAACTGCTCGCGCACCACGTCTCGCCGGGTGGGCGAGTCCTGGGCCAGTTCGGCCACGAAGCGGTGGCGGGTCTCCAGCAGGGTGTCCAAGAGGGTGCGCCGCTCCTGGGCGGTGAGCGGCCGGCGCCCCAAAAAGTTTATCTGGTAGACCAGGAAGGCGTCCCAGGCCTGCCAGGCATCGATGAAGCGCTCCACCTCCGGGGCCGAGATGGTCAGGCGCTCGGCGTCCGGGGCGGCCGCCGGCGCCACGTCCATGAGGATGTCGGCCTTGAGCGCCAAGGGCGTGACGGTCAGCGGGCCGGGGCGCAGGCTCTTCATCCAGGCCTGCATGCGCGGCTGGGAGGCCTGGTCCATCAACAGGGGCAGGAACTGGGTCAGGTCCTTCATGGGCGGTGCCAGGCTGATGGTCTGGCGGTCCAGGTAGGCGTGCACGTGCTCCTTGATGAGGTCCCACATGGTCTGGGCCAGTTTGGCCGGCTGGCCGTCCTGGTCGAACAGGCGCGACTGCACGGTGTCGAAGGCCATGTCCCAGTGGGGGGCGGTCAGGCGGGGCCGCTGCACCAGCTCGATGAAGCCCTTCCAGTCCACGGGGTTGAGGCACTTGCCGGCCACGGAGACCCCCAAGCGCACCGTGATGGCCGAGCGCAGGCGCAAATATTCGCGCTCCGGCTCCACCTGGGGCTGGCTCATCTCAATCAGGGTGCAGCCGCCCATCTGGTTGACCACCGTGGCCGTCTCGCCGGGGCCGGGGAAGGACTGCCTGGCCACCATGTCGCGCAGCAGGGGATAATCAATGGTGATGGGCAGGCTGACCGTCTCGGCCCTGGCGGCGGGCGCGCCGGCCAGGCCCAGGAGCAGGCCCAGGAGGCAGAACAGGCACAGACGGGAATTTGACCGAAGCATGGGGCCGCTTCCTGCGAAGGTTTATGGCCGGCGAGGGCGATTCCGGGCCGCACCCACCTTATTTATCAGGTTTGGGCTGGCGCGCAAGCCCGGCAAAGCCGTGGCCCTGGCCGGCCCGGGGCTGCTATCATTACACATGCCCCCGGACGCCGCCTCGCCACACCGCCAACAGCGGAGGACGCCATGACCGCCTACCCACGTCTATTTTCGCCCTTGACCCTGGCCGGCTTGCGCCTGCCCAACCGGGTGACCATGGCGCCTTTGTTTTTGGGCTACGCCCGGCCCAGCGGCGAGGTCAGCCCCCTGATCCTCAAGCACTACCGCGAGATGGGCGCCTCGGGCGCCGGCCTGGTGGTGGCCGAGAACGCCGCCGTGGCACCCGAGGGCCTGGGCTCGCCTTTTACCCTGCGCGTGGACGACGACCGCTTCCTGCCGGGCCTTAGCCAACTGGCTTTAGCCATCAAGGCCGGCGGCGCCCTGGCCTCCTTGCAACTCAACCACGCCGGCCGCTTCGCCTGGCGCGACGAGCCCCTGGCCCCCTCGGCGGTGCCCGTGGGTGGCAAGACCCCCCGCGCCCTGAGCGTCCAGGATATCGCCCGGATCGTGCAGGCCTTTGCCCAGGCGGCGGCGCGGGTCAAGAAAGCCGGCTTCGATGCCGTGGAGCTGCACGGCGGCACCGGCTACCTGTTGGCCCAGTTCCTCTCACCGCGCAGCAACCGCCGCGATGACACCCATGGCGGCGGCCTGGAGGCACGCCTGCGCTTTCCCCTGGAGGTGATCGCGGCGGCACGGGCGGCGGTGGGGCCGGATTTCCCCATTGGCTACCGCTACCTGGCCGACGAGTGGTTGCCCGACGGCTTCAGCCTGGCCGAGGCCCGCCAGGCCGCGCCGGCCCTGGCCCGGGCCGGCCTGGCCTATCTGTCGGTCATGGGCGGCACCTATGAGTCGTTCTTTTTGCCCCAGCGCCAGGAACAGGAAAAGCACCAGGGCTACATGACCGGCCTGGCGGCGGCCATCAAGCAGGTGGTGGACATCCCGGTAATCACCGCCGGACGCATACAAGAGCCAGCCTTTGCCGAGGATCTCATCGCCCAGGGCCAGGCCGATCTCATCGGCCTGGCCCGGGTGCTCCTGGCCGACCCCCAGTGGCCCATCAAGGCCCAACAGGGGCGTGCCGAGCAGATCAACCCCTGCCTGCCGGCCTGCACCCTGTGCACCAAGAGCGTGATGAAGGGCCGGGCCGCCCTGTGCTCCCAGTGGAGCGAGCAAAAGCGCCAGGAGGTCCAGAAGGCCGCCGCCCAGGCCTGAACCACCTAGCCCTACCGTACACGAGGAGACCACCGTGCCCCTACCCGGCAACCTGCTCACCACCGCCATGGCGGTCATGCCCCACCAGGACGTGGACCGGGCGCTCAAGGCCGCCCTGAGCCTGGACATCCCCTTCTGGCCCCAACTGCCGCGGCTCAACTACTACGAGGACATGTACGTGCAGGCCTCGGAGCACTTCCCCGGGGCGGTGCTGGACATGGAGAACCAGCGCCTGAGCTTTTCCTACGACAAATTCCTGGCCGAGTTGGAAGAGGCTTATGCCCACATGGCCGAGCCCGAGTACTTCGACATCAGCCCCACCTACTCGGCGGTGTACCATCAGTTCCTCAAGCTGGACCTCAAGGACCGCCCGGCCATACGCGGGCAGTTGGAGGGACCCATCAGCTTCGGCTTCAACGTCAAGGACCAGGACGACCGGCCCATCATCTTCGACGACAACGTGCGGCCCTTCATGCTGGAGTTCATGGCCCAGCGGGTCAACACCCAGCTCAGAAGGCTCAAGCAGATGAATGAAAATGCCTTCATGTTCGTGGACGAGCCAGGCTTGCAGTTCGTGTTCAGCGGGGTGAGCGGCTATGGCGAGGCGGCGGCCCGGCGCGACCTGGAGACGTTCTTTTCCTACATCGAGCGGCCCCGGGGGGTGCACCTGTGCGGCAACCCGGACTGGGACTTTTTGCTGGGCCTGGACCTGGAGGTCTTGAGCCTGGACATGTACTCCAACGGCGAGCGCTTCGTCTCTTACGTAAAGAGCATCCGGCGTTTTCTGGACCGGGGCGGGGTCATCATCTGGGGCATGATCCCCACCCAGACCGAGAACTTCGCCAAGCAGGGCCTGCCCGAGCTGAGCGCCCGCCTTATAAACCTTTGGAACACCCTGGACAAGGCCGGCATTGACCGCGGCTTTTTGCTGTCGCGCTCGCTGCTGTCGCCGGCCACCTGCTGCCTCATTAACCCCGACGGCGAGCGCACCGTGGAGGCGGCCTTGGCGGCGGTCAACCGGCTGTCCAGGGACCTGCGGGCGGAGCTTTTGGGGCTCTAGTCCTGGCGGGTCTCCGGGGTGGTGGCTTGGGGCAGCACCTTGCCGGCCACCTCGGGATAAAGATCTTGCAGGCACTGCGGGCAGATGCCGTGGGTGAAGTTGGCATCGCTGTGGGCGCTTATGTACCGCTCCACCTGGTGCCAGTAGCCGCCGTCGTCGCGGATGCGCTTGCACTTGGCGCAGATGGGCAAGAGCCCCCCCAATAGGCCAACCTCGCGCTGGGCTGATTGCAGGTCCATCTCCAGCCGCTGCACGTTGAGGAAGATCAGGCCGGCCAGGGTCAGGATGCCCAGGCAGGCGGTGGCCAGGTTGACGGTCAGGTTCATGGGGCTGGGCGCCAGGATATCCACCACCCCCCAATCCCACAGCAAGACCCCAAGGGTGCGCAGGCTGTAAAAGGCGGCCATCAGGCCCACGGCACTGAGGACCAGCCAGTTGCGCGCGCCCAGCAGGGCGGGCACCTGGTGCCAGGCCAGCAACAGGCAGCGCAGGAAGTAGTATATGTACAGCGATGAGAAAAGGATGATGCGCCACTTGATGCTGGGAAGGGCATAGGTCAGGACCAGATAGGCGGCCAGAAAAAAGGCCAGCAGGCCCCCATCGGTCCAGGGGCTGGGCCTGCGCCCCACGAAGATGGCCAGGCCGCGGTAAAAGAACATCACCTGCGCCACCAGGAGCAGGTTGCCGGCCACCAAGGACAGCAGCAAGGGCAGGTGGCCCCGCGAGGCGATGAGGAACAGGCCCAGGCAGGAGGCCAGGGTGCCCAGGGTCCAGTGGCCGAAGCCGGGATAGGTCTTGCGGGTGCGCTGCATGAACAGCATGAGGATGACCCAGGTCACCGCGATGGCCGACCAGGCCAGGTTCAGGCTGCGCATGTCAACGGTATCGTTCACGGGCGTCCCCCCAGGCTTGACGCCCCTAGCATCCAATCCCCACCGGCCCCTGTCAATGGCAATCGTCGCGGTGCGCGGCCTGGGTCGTCCGCCAGCGGCTGGGCTGGCCGCCAGGGCGGCTGCGGAGTGCTCAGCCGGAAGCCGGGGATGTGCCCGAGGCCGGTTGGCGTCCTGAATCGGCGGCCTGGGGCAGCACCTTGCCGGCCACCTCGGGATAGAGTTCTTGCAGGCATTGCGGGCAGATGCCGTGGGTGAACTCGGCCTGGCTGTGGGCGGCGATGTAGCGCTCCACCTGGTGCCAGTAGCCGCTGTCGTCGCGGATGCGCTTGCAGTGGGCGCAGATGGGCAACAGCCCGCCCAGCACCTTCAGTTCCTCCTGAACCGAGGTCAGGTCAAGCTCCAGCCGTTGGATGTTCAGGAAGATCAGGCCGGTGAAGATGAGGATGTGGGCCATGAAGGAAACCAGGAAGGTGATGGCCTGCAAGGTGCCCGCGGTCATCAAATCCGCAATTTGCCGCTCCCAGAGGAAGGTCAGCACGGCCCTGAGCAGAAAGAATACCCCCATGCCGGCCAGGGTGACGATCAACTGCCAGTTGCGCGCCCGCAGCAGCCCCGCCACCTCCCGCGCCGCCAGCCGGGCCGCGCGCAAGGCGTAATAGCCGTTGCACAGCGAGAAGACGATGATGCGCCAGTTGACGCTGGCCGGGCCGTAGGTGAACCAGCAGACCAGCCCCATATAGGCGATCATCAGGCCGGCGTCCGGCCACGTCTTGGGCCGCTGGCCGCCAAAGATGGCCATGCCCCGGAACACCAGCATTATGGCCAGGATTATCAGGAAATTGGCGCCGACGATGGAGATCAGGTCCGGCACCAGGCCGCGCAGGGTGACCAGTACCGAGCCCACCCCCGAGGCCAGGGCCGCCAGGGTCCAGTGCCGAAAACCCGGGTAGGTCTTGCGGGTGAGCTCCATATGGCTCATGTAGCCGAAGAGGATGGCCGCGATCACCGCCGCGGCAAAGGATAGGGTGCGTATGTCCAGGGCGGGGGCCATCGGGCACCTCGGGCAAGCAGTCCTGCAAACCTGGCCAATTATGCCTTAAATGCCCGGCTTGGCAAGCTGGAATCCCAGTTTCTTGGTAGGCATGGCCAGTGGGGGTTTTGCCAGGGACTGGCTGGCCAGGCCTTAAAAGCAATCCCAGCCAATGCCGGATGAAGGCGGGTCGGTGGTAGCTGGCAGGGGGCAATTCGGCAGGGTCCAGAAATCATCCAACATATCTGTATCGTAGTCTTCGTCGTAATACCAAGGGTTGGGGAAATCCTGGCCGGTCAGCGCGCAATGGTTATCCAACTCGGGCTCCTGGGGACGATCCTCGCAGTGGGGGCAGTCGTCCATGCAGCCCCTTATGTGACGATAGCGGCGGCTGGAGTCGTCGGGTGAGGGCAGAGGGCAGCAGTCGAAAACCCAGTCCCGGGGGGCGGAAGGGTCCAGATGCTGATACACCATTCTGCAATAGTGTTCATCGCCTGGCCACTGGGGCGGTACCAGGTGGGGGCATTGCCAACATCCGTTGAACTCGATCAGGCGATAGGTGATTTGCTTTGGCGACAGGCTCATCTACCAGCCCTCCAGGGGGCAGCCCGCGCACTGGGGGGTGGTCTTTTTGCAGTGATGCTTGCCCAGGCGCACCAGGAGCGCGTGGTACTCGTTGTAAAGGTCCGGTTCGGCGGGCAGGTTGTGCATGAAGCGCGTCCGCAGGCCGTGGTAGTCCAGGCCGGGCTCGGCCAGGCCGTGGCGCCCCAGCACCCTGAAGGTGTAGGCGTCCACCACGAAGCTGGGCAATCCGCCGGCGTAGAGCAGGATGGAGTCGGCGGTCTCGGGCCCCACGCCCTTGCTGGACAACAGCGCCGCCCGGGCCTGGGTGAGGGGCAGGCGCCACAGGGCCTCGAGGTCGCCGCCGAAGCGCAGGGCCAGCAGGTCCAGCAGGTTCATCAGGCGCCCGGCCTTGAGGTTGTAGTAGCCGGCCGGCCGGATCAGCTCCGCCAGCTCCCCCGAGGGCAGGGCGCGCAGGGCCTCCAGCGAGAGCAGGCCCCGGGCCTTGAGATTGTTTATGGCCCGCTCCACGTTGCCCCAGTTGGTGTTCTGGGTCAGCACCGCGCCCACCAGGACCTCGAAGGGCGTCTCGCCCGGCCACCAGTGCTGTGGTCCGAAGGCGGCCAGCAGGCGCTGGTACAGGTCCATGAGGCGCGGGGCCAGGGTGTCTGGAGACTGGGGTTGGGCCATGAGCGCTCCGTGGCGGCCCTCCAGGGGCCGGCCAGGGGGGCCGGCCGGGTTGACAGGGGCGCGCTTGCGCGTATAAATACTATATCAGCCGCCAGTTTGCGAGGCGGCTACAGTTTTATGCGCGGGTCCCTTGCGTTGAGCCGCCGGCCGCCTGGCCGGGCGGGGGCGTGGAGGCCTGCCCGCCTACCACCTGGGAAAGAGAAGGCTAGCCATGGCCGGCGAGGCTCGGCTCAAGAAGACGCGCAACTTCGGGGTGGTGGCCCACATTGACGCGGGCAAGACCACCTTCACCGAGCGGGTGCTCTACTACACCGGCCGTACCCACAAGATCGGCGAGGTGCACGACGGCACCGCGGTCATGGACTGGATGGAGGAGGAGCAGGAGCGGGGCATCACCATCACCAGCGCCGCCACCACCTGCCAATGGGGGGATTACACCCTCAACCTCATAGACACCCCCGGCCACGTGGACTTCACCATCGAGGTGGAGCGCAGCTTGCGCGTGCTGGATGGGGTGGTGGCCGTGTTCTGCGCCGTGGGCGGGGTGGAGCCCCAGAGCGAGACGGTCTGGCACCAGGCCGACCGCTACCAGGTGCCCAAGATCGCCTTTGTCAACAAGATGGACCGGGTGGGCGCCGACTTTGGCGCGGTGCTGCAACAGATGCGCGACAAGCTGGGGGCCGCGCCCCTGCCGCTGACCATCCCCATGGGCGCCGAGGACCAGTTCCGGGGCGTCATAGACCTTTTGACCATGGAGGCCCTGACCTGGGACGAGGCTGACCAGGGCGCCACCTACGGCCGCGGCCCCATCCCCGAGGGCATGGCCGAGGAGGCGGCCAGCGCCCGCACGGCCCTGTTGGAGGCCCTGTCCGAGACCGACGACAACATCATGGAGATGTACCTGTCCGAGCAGGACATCCCCCAAAAGGACCTGGTGGCGGCCATCCGCCGGGCCTGCATCGGGCTCAAGCTGGTGCCGGTGTTTGCCGGCAGCGCCTTGCGCAACAAGGGCGTGCAGCCGGTGCTGGACGCCGTGGTGGCCTATCTGCCCGCGCCCCTGGACATCCCCCCCGTGGAGGGTATCAACCCCGAGAACGGCCAGGCCGAGCGCCGCGCCGCCGACGACTCCGCGCCCTTTAGCGCCCTGGCCTTCAAGGTGCAGATGGATCAGGGGCGCAAGCTGGTGTACCTGCGCATATATTCGGGCAAGCTCAAGGCCGGCGGCGAGGTGTACAACGCCTCCAAGGGCCAGGTGGAGAAGGTGGCCCGCATCCTGCGCATGCACGCCAACAAGCGCGAGCGCCTGGACGAGGCCCACGCCGGCGAGATCGTGGGGGCCATGGGGCTCAAGAACGCCTCCACCGGCGACACCCTGGCCCTCAAGGACCGGCCCATCCTGCTGGACCCCATGGAGTTCTACGAGCCGGTCATCAGCGTGGCCGTGGAGCCCCGCACCGTGGGCGACCAGGACAAGCTGACGCTGGCCCTGGACAAGCTGGCCGACGAGGACCCCACCTTCCGGGTGCGCCTGGACGAGGATACCGGCCAGACCATCATCAGCGGCATGGGCGAGCTGCACCTGGAGGTGCTGGTGCACCGGCTCAAGCGCGAATTCGGCCTGGAGGTGGGCGTGGGCCGGCCGCAGGTGGTCTACCGCGAGGCGGTCACCAAGGAGGCCCAGGTGGAGGAGGTCTTCGACCGCGACCTGGGCGGCTCCCGCCAGGTGGGCCAGGTGCGCCTGGCCGTGGGGCCCAACCCCCGGGGCGGCGGCAACACCCAGCGGGTGGAGGCCCCCGAGGACCAGTTGCCCACCCACCTGGACGCCCTGCTGCGCCAGACCATCGAGGAGGGCCTGATGAGCGGGGTGGTGCTGGGCTACCCGGTGGTGGACACCTGGGTGCATGTGCTGGGCGGGGCCTTCACCCCCGGCGTCTCCACCGACCTGGGCTACCGCCTGGCCTGCTCGCTGGCGCTCAAGAAGGCGCTGACCGAGGCTGGACCGGTGCTGTTGGAGCCGGTGATGCGCGTGGAGGTGGTGGTGCCCGAGGAGTTCATGGGCGAGGTGATCGGCGACTTGAACGCCCGCGGGGGCTCGGTGGAGCTGGTGGAGCCCAAGGGCGGCACCAACGTCATCCGCGCCTCGGTGCCCCTGAAGGCCATGTTCGGCTACTCCACCAGCCTGCGCTCGGCCACCCAGGGCCGGGCCATCTTCACCATGCAGTTCAGCCACTACGACCGGGTGGACGAGAAAAGGCGCTGAGCCGTCCCGCCGGCCGCCCAGACGACGAGCCTCCGGGATACCCCGGAGGCTCGCGGTTTTTGGCGCCGGCGCGGGCCAGGCCCTAGCAGTGTCCGGCTGCCCGTCCCCCCGGCCGGGGCAGGCCCAGGGCGTCAATCATCAGGGGATGGGTGCGTTCCACCATCTCGCGCAGGCCGGGCGAGAAGAGCTGCTGGTCATAGAGGCAGATGGCCGTTGCCGGCAGACAGGCGAAGAGTTCCCGGTCAAGGCGTGTTTCGTATTCCTCCAGGCGCTCCCACTCCAGGGGATGATAGGCGGCCCAGGACATGTCGCCCACCGAGCGCAGGCCGGTGAAGCCTTGGTCAAGGGCGCGCCGGGTGGCGGCGATGTTCTTGGCGATGGCCCGGTCGGGGTCGAACCAGCCCCGGTGCAGGTAATGGCGGGCGGCGTCGGCGATGACAAGCTGGCCGCGGGCCTTGACCGCCTGTAGGTTGACGCCCTGCCAGGCCAGCAGGTTGGTGAGCAGCCAGGGGGTGTGCAGGGTGGTGAGGTACGCGCAGCGCTCGCCCCTGGCCAGGCCCTGGGCCAGATAGGGAAACACCACCTTGCGCCACTGCCAGAGCTGGCCGCAGACAAAGCCTACGTGGTCATGCTGTTTGAACATGACCCCGCTCTTCGAGCATGGTTCCACACCCTGGGGCAGGCGTTTGGTTGTTTCAGCGTCCGATGAACCAGGGGCGGCTGGTGCTGTCGGGGTTGCGCGGGTCTGGCCGGCGGCGCTCGTCGTCGCGGCGGCGCTCGTCATCGCGGCGGCGTTCCTCGTCGCGGCGTCGGCGTTCCTGTTCCAACTGCTGCTTGTGCTTCTTGGCCTCGCGGTCGTCCAGCTTGGCCAGGGCCTCCTCGGCCCGCTTGTGCTCCTCCTGGGAGAGGTCGGCGGCCTGGGCGGCCTTGGTCAGGTGGAAGCGGGCCGAGCGCTCGCTGCCCCGGGCCTGGAAGGCCAGGCCCAGGTACAGGGAGGCCTGGCTGGTGCGCCCCATCTTGCCCAGGGTCAGGCCCAGGTTGTAAATGGCCTCGTGGTCCTTGGGGTCCAACTTGACCAGGCGCTCATAGACCCCCCGGGCCTCGGGCAGGTGGTCCTGTTGCAGGTAGGCCTGGCCAAGGCTGCTTAGCGCCGAGGTGTCCTCGGGCTGGGCCAGGAGCACCTGGCGCAAGAGGGCCTGGGCCTGGGCCGGCTCGCCCAGGCGCAGGTGGGCGGTGGCCTGGGCGCGCAGGATGTAGGGCTTGCCGGGCCACTGGGCCTCCACGGCCCTGAGATAGGCCAGGGCCTGCTCATAGCGGCTGCGCCGGCCCTCCAACAGGGCCATGCCGTACATGGGCATGGGGTCCTGGGGGTTCTCGCGGCGCTGGCGCTGGAAGGTGGTCTGGGCGGTGTCCTCGTTGTCGTACAGGGCGATGAGCCGGGTCTTGACCACCTGGAAGGTGGTGTTGTCGTAGGGCCTCTGCTTGGCCGGGCCGCGGCGGGCCATGTCGTCCATGCGCTCCATGCGCTGGGGGCTGGTGGGGTGGGAGCGCAGGTAGTTGGGCACCTCGGCGCCCATGATGCGCTCCACCCGCCAGATGCGGTTGAAGCTCACGGCCATTTCCTGGCCGGGGTAGCCCAGGCCGGTCATCAGGCGAAAGCCCGCATAGTCGGCCTGCTCCTCGTCCTCGCGCGAGAAGGCCAGGTGGGCCTGGATGCCGCCGGCCAGGGAGCCGAAGGTCAGCGCCTGGCCCATCTGGGGCGAGTTGCCCACGGCGCCCAACAGCACCCCGGCCAGCATGCCGGCCAGCATGGCCGCGTTCAAGGGCGCGGTGTTCTCCATGCGGTGGGCCAGGTGGCGGTGGGAGACGTGGGATATCTCGTGGGCCAGGATGCCGGCCAGCTCGGCCTCGGAATCCAGGGCGGTTATCATGCCCCGGAAAAAGAAGATGTAGCCGCCGGGCAGGGCGAAGGCGTTGAGATCGCCGCTGTCGGCCACGTTGAAGGTGAAAGTGAAGGGGTTGTCGTTCAGCTCGGCCACCAGGCGGTTTCCCAGGCCGCGCACGTAGCCCAGGATGTCGGGGTCGGTGATGAGCGGCACCTCCCGCATGATCTCGTCATAGGCCTCGCGGCCGATCTTGCGCTCCTCCTCCAGGGTAATGAGCGCCTGGGCTTGGCCGGGCCAGCACCCCAGGGCCGTCAGGAAGACCAGAAGCCAAGCCAGGCCGCGCCTTAGCATGTCACCCCTCGCCTGGCTTGGTCAGGTCCTGGCCGGTCATGGCCGCCGGCTGGTCCAGGCCCAACAGGCCCAGCAGGGTGGGGGCCACGTCGCACAGGGCGCCCTCCGGGCGCAGGCCGGCCCGGCCCTGGGGGGTAATCAAGAGCAGCGGCACCGGGTTGGCCACGGTGTGCGCCGTGTAGGGGCCGCCGTGCTCGTCCATCATCTGCTCGGCGTTGCCATGGTCGGCGGTGAGTAGCACGCTGCCGCCCTGCCGCAGGATGGCCGGGATGACCTGGGCCAGGCAGGCGTCCACCGCCTCCATGGCCGCGATGGCCGCCGGCAGTATGCCGGTGTGCCCCACCATGTCGCCGTTGGCGTAGTTCATTATCAATAGATCGTACTGGCCCGAGGCGATGCGCCCCAGCACCTCCCCGGTCACCTCCGGGGCGCTCATGGCCGGCTTCTGGTCGTAGGTGGTTACTTCCTTGGGCGAGGGGATGAGCACCCGGTCCTCGCCGGGGAAGGGCTCCTCGCGGCCGCCGTTGAAGAAGAACGTCACGTGGGCGTATTTTTCGGTCTCGGCGATGTGCAGTTGCTTGAGGCCCGCCTGGCTCACCACCTCGGCCAGGGTGGCCGAGATGTCCTGGGGCGGGAAGGCCACGGGCACCTGAAGGTGCTCGTCGTACTGGGTCAGGCAGACGTAGTCGCTTAAGTGGGGGCGGTCGCTTACGTCAAAGCCGCTGAAGTCCGGCGAGTTGAAGGCCCAGGTCAGCTCGCGGGCGCGGTCGGCCCTAAAGTTGAAAAAGACCACCGCGTCGCCGTCACTGATGGTCGTGGGCTCCTGGCCCGGCCCGGCGATGACCACCGGCTGCACGAACTCGTCGTACTCCTGGCGGGCGTAGGCCTCAAGCACCGCCGCCACGGGGTCAAGGGCCTTTGCGCCCTGGCCGCGCACCAGGGCCTCCCAGGCGCGCTGCACGCGTTCCCAGCGCTTGTCGCGGTCCATGGCCCAGAAGCGTCCCGTCACCGTGGCCACGCGGGCCTGGGGATAGTCCTTCAGAAAGTCCTGAAGTTGTTGCAGATACCCGGCCCCCGAGTCGGGCGGGGTGTCGCGGCCATCCAAAAAGGCGTGAATGGCGATGCGCCCGACACCAACGGCCACGGCCTGGCGGATGAGGGCGTGGAGGTGCTCCTGCAGGGAGTGCACCCCGCCGTCGCTGAGCAGGCCCAACAGGTGCAGGGTGGAGTTGTTCTCCTTGACCCGGCCAAAGGCCCGGGACAGGGCCGGGTTCGTGGCCAGCTCGCCCAGGCGGATGGCGCGGTTGATGCGCGTGATGTCCTGGTATATCACCCGGCCGGCGCCCAGGTTGAGGTGCCCCACCTCGGAGTTGCCCATCTGCCCCTCGGGCAGGCCCACGGCCTCGCCGAAGCAGGCCAGTTGGCCGTGGGGGTACTGGGCGAAGAGGGAGTCCAGATAGGGTGTCTTGGCCAGGCTCACGGCGTTGCCCGGCCCGGCCGGGGCGATGCCCCAGCCATCCAGGATTATCAGCGCCACCAGGGGTTGCTTGCTCATGGCTGGTTGTCAGTCTCCGGCGGTTGCGGTCTCGGGGGGCAGCAGGCCCTCCAGGGCGGCCTCGTCCACCTCCACCCGGGGGGCGTCGGACCACAGGGACTCCAGGTCGTAGAACTCGCGCACCGGCTGGTGGAAGACGTGCACCACCACGTCGCCGAAATCCAGGAGCGCCCAGCGCCCCTCCTTGAGGCCGTCCTGTCCCAGGGGCTTGACGCCGGCCTTCTTGAGCGCCCGCGCGATGCCCTCGGCGATGGCCCCGGCCTGGCGGGTGGAGCGTCCGCTGGCCAGGAGCAGGTAGTCGGTATAGCCGCTGATGGCCCCCACGTCCAGAAGGAGCAGGTCCTGGGCCTTCTTGCGGCTGGCGGCCGCCATGCACAGCAGGGCGGTATCCTTGGAGTCCCGGGGCCGAGTAGGCCGGGAGCGGGGGCGGGTGGTCATGAGTCCTCCCCGCCGGGTGCGCCGTAAAGTTTCATTCTACAAATATAATCCTCCACCGCCGCCGGCACAAGGTAGGTGAGCGAGAGGCCCTGGGCCGCCCGCCGGCGGATATCGGTGCTGCTGATGTCCAAAAGGGTGGTGGTGAGCCGCTTGGCGCCGTGGCCGTTGGCCAAGCGCACCCAGCCGCCCTCGGCCGGGGCAAAGGCCGGGTCCAGGTAGTAGGTCAGATAGGAGAGCAGGTCGCTGCCCGGCGCGCCGGGGCGGGTCATGACCACGAAGTCGGCCAGCTCAAACAGCCGCCGGGGCTGATACCAGGAGTGCAGCTTGAAGAAGGCGTCGGCCCCGATGAGCCAGAACAGGGGGCGGCCGGGGTGGCGGCGGGCCATCTCCTCCAGAGTGTCCACGGCGTAGCTCTTGCCGCCGCGTCTGACCTCCAGGTCGCTGACCGCGAAATGGGGATTGCCCTGCACGGCCAGGCGCGCCATCTCCAGGCGGTGCTGGGCGCTGGCGCGCACGTCCTTGGGGAAGACCGGGTCGGCGCAGGGCATGAAGAGCACCGAGGCCAGTTCCAGCTCCTCGGCCACCTCCTGGGCGGCGCGCAGGTGCCCCAGGTGGATGGGGTCGAAGGTTCCGCCGAAGATGGCCAGGCTGCCCCGGTCCGGCGTGTCGGCGCTCATGATTCCCCCGCCCCCCCCGCTACTGCCTGACCTGGCCGTCGCCGTGGACGATGAACTTCTGGGTGGTCAGCTCGGTGAGCCCCATGGGGCCGAAGGCGTGCAGCTTACTGGTGTTGATGCCGATCTCGGCGCCCAGGCCCAGTTGCCCGCCGTCGTTGAAGCGCGTGGAGGCGTTGACCAGGACCACCGAGGAGTCCACGCCGTTTATGAAGCGGCGGGCGCGGGCGTAGTCGCGGGTGACGATGGCCTCGCTGTGGGCCGAGCCGTAGCGGGCGATGTGCTCCATGGCCTCATCCAGGCCGGCCACCACCCTCACCGCCAGGATCAGGTCCAGGAACTCGGCGGGCCAGTCCTCCTCCACCGCCGGCACGGCTTGGGCCACCAGGGCGCGGGTGGCCGGGCAGCCCCTGAGCTCCACGCCCCGCTCCAGCAGGGCCGCCGCCACCAGGGGCAAAAAGGCCGCCGCCTCGTCCTGGTGCACCAGGAGCGTCTCCATGGCGTTGCATACACCCGGGCGCTGGCACTTGGCGTTGACGCAGATGTCCACGGCCATGTCCAGGTCCGCGCCCTGGTCCACGTAGACGTGGCACACGCCCTTGTAGTGCTTGAGCACCGGTATGCGGCTGTTGGCGGTGACGAAGCGGATCAGGCCCTCGCCGCCCCGGGGGATGATGACATCCACCAGGTCTTCTTCCTGCAACAGGGCCAGGCTGGCGGCGCGGTCCACGGTGGGTATGACCTGGGCCGCCGCGGTGGGCAGGCCGGCGTCCTTCAGGGCGCTCGCCACCAGCCCGGCCAGGGCCAGGTTGGAGTTGAGGGCCTCCTTGCCGCCCTTGAGCACCACGGCGTTGCCGCTTTTCAGGCACAGGCCGGCGGCGTCCACGGTGACGTTGGGCCTTGATTCGTAGATGAAGCCGATCACCCCCAGGGGGATGCGCTGGCGGCCCACCAACAGGCCGTTGGGCCGGCGCCACATGCCGGTCACCTCGCCCACGGGGTCGGGCAGGGCGGCCACTTCGCGCAGGCCCTGGGCCATGGAGGCGATCACGCCGTCTGAGAGGGTCAGCCGGTCCAGCATGGCCGCGCTCATGCCCGAGTCGGCGGCGGCGGTGAGGTCGGCCTGGTTGGCGGCCTTCAAGGCCGGGGCCTGGTCCAAGAGGGCCTGGGCCAGGTTCAAGAGGGCCAGGTTTTTTTGCGCGCTGCTGGCCACGGCCAACTGGCGGGAGGCGGCCTTGGCGGCCAGGCACAGCTCGCGCACCATCTCTTGGGCTAGGTGTTCAGCAGACATGCCACCTCCTCCTCTTCCTCGAGATCAAAGACCACCAAGTCGTCGCGGTGGATCACCTCGTCGGAGTCCTTGTGCCCCAGGCGGGCCTCGATCTGGTCGGAGCGCATGCCCTTGATCTTGGCCAGGTCCTCGCTGGAGTAGGCCGTAAGCCCCACGCCCAGGATCACCCCGCCGGGGCCGATGACCCGCACGGCCTGGCCAGCGCTGAAGTCGCCGCGCAGCTCGCGCACCCCGGCGGCCAGAAGGCTTTTGCCCCGCTCCACCAGGGGGCGCACCGCGCCCTCGTCCACCACGATCTCGCCGGCCTGGGCGGCGGCAAAGGCGATCCAGTGCTTGCGGCTGGTGAGCCGGGCGCTGCGCGGCCGAAAGAGGGTGCCCAGGTCGCGGCCGGCGGCCAGGCCGTCCAGCACGTCGTCATCAAGACCGTTGGCCACGATGGTGTGGGCCCCGCAGCGGGCCACCTTGTCGGCGGCGCGCACCTTGGACAAGACCCCGCCCAGGCCCACCGAGCCGGGCTGGCTGGAGGCGGTTTTCAGCAGATCGGCCTCCACGCGTTCCACCAGGGGGATGCGCCGGGCCGCTGGGTTGACCCGGGGGTCGGAGTCCATGAGCCCGTCCACGTTGGTCAGGACGATCAACAGCTCGGCGCCCAGCAGGTTGGTCAACAGCGCCGCCAGGTTGTCGTTGTCGCCCAGCTTGAGGCCCTCCACGGCCACGGTGTCGTTTTCGTTGACCACCGGGACCACCCCCCAGTCCAGCAGGGTGAAGAGGGTGTTGCGGGCGTTTTCGTGGCGGCCGCGGTCGCGCAGGTCGTTGGCCGTGACCAGCACCTGGGCCACCTGCCGGCCATGGGCCGCGAAGGCCTGCTCATAGGCCTGCATCAGCCCGGCCTGGCCCAGGGCGGCCACGGCCTGCTTCTGGGGGGTGGTGAGCTTGACGCCCAAGAGCCCCCGCTTGGCCCGGCCGGTGGCCACGGCCCCCGAGGAGACCATCAGCACCTGGCGCTCCGGGGTCATAAGGCGCGCCACCTGGGCGGCCAGGAGGCCCACCCGGCGGCGGTCCAGGCCCTCGGGACCGGCCAGCACCGCCGAGCCAACCTTGACCACCAGACGCCGGCAGGATCGTATCAACTCAGCCCTGTCCAAGGTCATCCTCGCCGGTCCCTTGGTCCTGCTCCGCTGACTTGAGGCGCCGGGCGATCTCCTCCAGCAGGGGGCGCACCCCCTGGCCGCTCAAGGCGCTCACCGGCCAGACCGCCATCCCCATTGCTTGAACCTTTTGCTTGAATTCGTCAAGCTGTTCTTGGGCCGCCGGCAGGTCCAGCTTGTTGGCCGCCACCAGGCCGGCGTGGCCGGCCAGGGCCGGGTCGTATGCCGTCAGTTCGGCGCGCACGGTCATGAGGTCACCCACCGGGTCCGCCGCCGAAAGGTCCACCACGTGCAGGAAGAGCCGGGTGCGCTCTATGTGCTTGAGGAAGCGCAGGCCCAACCCCGCCCCCTGGTGGGCGCCGGCCACCAGGCCGGGGATGTCGGCCAGCACGAAGGGGCGCTCGTCGCCCAGGTCGGCCACTCCCAGGTGGGGGGTGAGGGTGGTGAAGGGGTAGTCGGCCACCTTGGGCCTGGCCGCCGTGGCGGCGGCGATGAGGCTGGACTTGCCGGCATTGGGCAGGCCCACCAGGCCCACGTCGGCCAACAGCTTTAGCTCCAGGCGTAGGGTGCGCGCCTGGCCCGGCTCGCCGGGCTGGGCGAAGCGGGGGGCGCGGTGGGTGCTGCTGACAAAGTGGCGGTTGCCCTTGCCGCCCCGGCCGCCCTGGGCGGCGATGAACTCCTGGCCGTCATGGGTCAGGTCGGCCAGGATTTGGCCGGTATTCAGGTCGTGGACCATGGTGCCCACCGGCACCTCCAGGGTCTTGTCCTGGCCGGCGGCGCCGTCCTTGCCCGCGCCCCGGCCGTGGCCGCCGCGGCCGCCCTTGAAGTGGCGCAGATAGCTGTGGTCGGCCAGGGTGGCCACCCGGGTGCTGGCGCGCAGGATGACATGCCCGCCCCGGCCGCCGTCGCCGCCGTCGGGGCCGCCCTTGGGCTGGAAGCGCATGCGCAGGAAGCTGACGCAGCCCCGGCCGCCGTCTCCGGCCGCCACCTCTATGGTGGCTTCGTCAACAAAACGCATGGCGAATGGCCTTATTGCTCACGAAGTTTAAGAACTCGGCAGACCCAGGAAAGGGCGCCGGCGAAAAAAATAGAAGACGGCCCGGCGGCGTGAGCGCCCGCAGGCCGTCTCTGGTGCGCCGCCGCCCGAGGGCTTAGGCGGGAGGGTATACGCTGACCCGCTTCTTGTCGCGGCCCAGGCGCTCGAACTTCACCTTGCCGTCAATGGTGGCGAAGATGGTGTAGTCGCGCCCTATGCCCACGTTCAGGCCGGGATGAATCTTGGTGCCCAACTGGCGGATGATGATGTTGCCGGCCAGGACGTTGCAGCCCTCGCCCCGCTTGATGCCCAGGCGCTGGCCGCCGGAGTCGCGCCCGTTGCGGGAGGAGCCGCCTGCCTTTTTGTGTGCCATCTCTAAGGTCCTCGCTATTTGCTGGGGCTGGACGCCGTGGCCGGCGCCCGCCTGATTAGGCCTGGATGCCTTCCACGCGCACGGCGGTGAAGGGCTGGCGGTGGCCGCGCTTCACGCGGTAGCCCTTGCGCTTCTTCTTCTTGAAGACCAAGACCTTGCGCGCGCGGCCTTGCTCCACGATCACCGCGGAAACCTGGCCGTCCAGGTGGGGACGCCCCACCTTGGGCTCGCCCTCGCCGCCCACCATGAGCACCGGGGCCAGACCCACGGCATCGCCCACCTGGCCCTCGATCTTCTCCAGGCGGTAGACCTGGCCCGCTTCCACCTTATATTGCTTACCGCCCGAGGCGATCACGGCGTACATGGTTGTCCGACCTCCCAGAAATGAAAGGAGAATATACGAGACAGGGGCCGCACTGTCAAGGCCACGCGCAGGCCCTCCCCGCAAGACTGCTAAAAATACCAGAAACGCGGCTGCGCGCAAGGGGTTATGGGGGCCGCCAGGGCGGAATAGGGCTGGCCTACAGGGTTAGCTCCCGGCCGCTGGGGGGCAAAAGCCCGGCGGCCCTGCCCCGGGCCAGGGCCTCCTGCACCGCCCCCAGGCCCTCCGGCCCCAGGTCGGCGCTGAAATCGTTGACGTACAGGGCGATGTGTTGCTCCACCACCGCTGGCTCCATCTCCTGGCTGTGGGCCAGCACGTAGTCCCGGCTGGCGGCGGGCTCCTGCCAGGCTCGGCGGATGCTCTCCGCCAGGGCGGCCTCCAGCATCAGCCCCACCTCCCGGCCCAGGCCGCGGCGCAGGGCGATGCAGCCCAGGGGGATGGGCAAGCCGGTCTCCCGCTCCCACCACCGCCCCAGATCCAGGAGGCAGGTCAGGCCGTATTGCTGGAAGGTGAAGCGCCCCTCGTGGATGATGAGCCCGGCCGCGAATTTCCCGCTGGCCACGGCGGGCATGATCTCGCTGAACAGCAGGGGCTCCACCACCGGCGGCTGGCCCAGGTACAGGCTTAAGAGCAGATGGGCGGTGGTGAGCCTGCCCGGCACCGCCACGGTCACCCGCGAGAGATCGGGCGCCGGCGCCCCGGCCCGGGCCACCACCAAGGGGCCGCAGCCCCGGCCCAGGGCCGCGCCGCTGCGCAGCAGGGCGTAGTCGTCCAGCACGTGGGCCAGGGCGTGGAAGGAGAGCTTGGTCAGGCCCAGCTCGGCCTTGAGCGCCCGGCGGTTCAGCTCCTCCACGTCGGCCAGGAAGGGCGACAACCGCACCCCCGGCGTGGGCACCAGGCCGTGCATCAGGGCGTGAAAGGCGAAGGTGTCGTTGGGGCAGGGCGAATAGCCGAAGGTGATGTCCAGGGGGTCTTGCACGTTTGCTCCAGGCCGGCAGAGCGCTTCGGGGCTGCCCATGCCAACCGGTTGCCATGCTTGGTTTTCGTAGGGACGGGGTTTACCCCCGCCCGTCTTGGTCTCGCGCGCTGGAAGAGCGGGAGGGGATAAACCCCTCCCCTACGAAGAGAGCGCTTTTATTTATCCCGATGCCCACCCGTTAGGCACGCACTTGAAAGATAAATCGCCTCAATATCCAACGCCAGCAACACTTCCTGCGCCGCGCCGGCCCCGGCAGCCACGTCCAGCTCCCGCTGGCCGGCGATATTGCTCACCCCGCGCAGGCAGGCGCAAGGCAGGCCGTACAGGGCCGCCACCTGGGCCACGGCGGCGCTCTCCATGTCCTCCAAGAGGGCGCCCCAGCGCTGCTCCATGACCGCCGCCGTGGCCGGGTCGCCGCTGACCTGGCTCACCGTGGCGAAGACGCCCCGCCTGATCCCCGGCCTGGCCCCGGCGAATAGATCGTTCAGGGCCGGGTCGCAGGGCCAGCGGTGATAATGGTCGCGGCCTTGGCTATCGCGCAGCAGGGGCAGGCCCAGCCGCTCCAGGGGGTGCCAGGCCTGGCTGGTCAAGAGGCCGCTGTCGGCCAACACGGCCTCGTTGGCCAGGGCGGCGTCGCCCACCTTGAGGCCGGAGCCGGCATAGGCCCCGGCGCAGCCCAGGTTGATGATGGCTGTGAGGCCGGCCAGGCGCTCGCAGGCGGCGGCCACGGCCTGGGCGGCGTTGACCAGGCCCAGGCCGGTGAGCAGCAGATGCACCTGGCGCCCGGCCAGGCGGCCCGAAAAGCAGGGCTTGCGCCCCAGTGCCGGGGCTGGTTCCAGGAGCGGGATGAGCAGGCGCGCCTCGGGCTCCATGGCCACGGCCAAAAGCCAACAGCTCATGCGCCGCCCTCGCTGGCCCCCAGGCCCTGCCTGAGCACCTCCACCAACTGGGATGCCCGGCGCCGTATCTCCTCGGGGCCGGCGCCGTAGAGCCCCAGGTCGGGGTCCAGGTGCTCCACGCTGCGGGCCATGAGGAAGCGCTCCAGCACGGCGTCCACCACGAAGGCCGCCAGGTCCAGGTCCAGGGAGGGGCGCAGTTGGCCGGCCGCTCTCGCCTCGCCCAGCAGGTCCAGGATGTAATCGCGCGAGAACAGGCGAATGGACTGCAAGAGCCGGCCCCGGAAGGGCACGTCGCCCTCGAAGACGATTTTGAGGTAGAGCTTGAACAGGCGGGGGTTGGCTCTCGTCAGCTCCAGGCCGGCCAGGAGGCTCTGTTCCAGGCGCAGGAACACGTCCTG
The DNA here is from genome assembly GCA_016218705.1 of Desulfarculus sp. Lineage (GTDB taxonomy): Bacteria > Desulfobacterota > Desulfarculia > Desulfarculales > Desulfarculaceae > JACRDC01. Next base: position 13,529 of record JACRDC010000024.1, on the reverse strand, counting down.
GCCCTTGGTGGATTCGCGCACCTGGCGCAAATGGCCCTTGACCCGGCCCACGGCGAAGTCGAAGACCTGGCTGAATAGGCCGGATTTGTCCTGAAAATACTGGAAGATGGACCCCTTGGAGATGCCCAGCCGGCCCACTAGGGCGTTCAGCGAGGCCCGGGCGTAGCCCTTGTCGGCGAACTCGCTGAGCGCCTCGTCCAGGATGCGCTCCTGCTTTTGGGAAGGCAGGTTGCGAAAGGTGGGCGAGGTGGTCATGGCCTGCCCCGTGCCCTGGTCAGGATGGCTGCTGGGTGGTCAGGCGGTCCTTCTGGGCCGCCAGCAGCGAGTCCAGGACGCCGTTGATGAAGCTCGGCGACTCCTCGCCGCCGTAGCGCTTGGCCAGCTCCACGGCCTCGTTGATGGCCACCTTGGGCGGCACCCGGCCCTGGCTGAAGAGCATCTCAAAGGCGGCCACGCGCAGGATGTTGCGGTCCACCCGGGGCATGCGCGAAACCTTCCAGCGGCGGCTGGCCGCCTCGATCAGCGCGTCTATCTCCTGGCGGTGCTGGTCAATGCCCTTGACCAGGTGCTGGGCGTAGGCCAAGAGGCGCTCGGGGGCCTTGAAGTTGTCCATGAACAGCTTGAGCGCCGCGTCCACGTCGGCCTGGCCGTGCTCCATCTGGTAGAGCACCTTCAGCGCCAATTCACGGCTTTGCCGGCGTTCGCCCAAGAGATGCCGCCCGCCTATATCTTGCGCAAAAGGTCAACCATCTCGATGGCCGCGCGCGCGCAGTCGGCGCCTTTGTTGCCGGCCTTGGTGCCGGCCCGCTCGATGGCCTGCTCGATGGTGTCGGTGGTCAGCACGCCGAAGATCACCGGCACGCCGCTCTGCATGCCCACCTGGGCCACGCCCTTGCTCACCTCGGCGGCCACGTAGTCAAAGTGCGGCGTGGCCCCCCGGATCACCGCCCCCAGGGTGATGACGGCGTCGTATTTGCCGCTCATGGCCAGCTTGCCGGCCACCAGGGGAATCTCGAAGGAGCCCGGCACCCAGGCCACGGTGATGTCGTCCTCGTTGGCCCCGTGGCGCTTGAGGGTGTCCAGGGCGCCCTCCATCAGCTTGGAGCCGATGAAGTCGTTGAAGCGGCCCACCACCAGGGCGAACTTCATGCCCTGGGCTTGCAGCAGTCCTTCCAGCATCTTGGCCATTTATCCCCTCCCGGCTACCACAGCTTACCGCGCCACGGATTTGATTCGCTTGATATAGAATGTTTTCGTGGGGACGGGGTTTGTCCCCGCCCGTCCTGGCTCCCGGCGCGCGGGTGGGGATAAACCCCGCCCTACATTAAGACGTACGAAGCGGCTCGCTAGTCGCGCAGGTTGAGCAGATGCCCCATCTTGATGCACTTGGTGCGCAGGTATTGCTCGTTATCGGGCTGGGGCGGTATCTCCAGGGGCACCCGCTCCACCACCGACAGGCCGTAGCCCTCCAGGCCCACCATCTTCTTGGGGTTGTTGGTAAGAAGCCGCATCTGCCTGACCCCCAGGTCGGCCAGTATCTGGGCGCCGATGCCGTAATCGCGCAGGTCGGCGGCAAAGCCCAGGGCCTCGTTGGCCTCCACGGTGTCGCAACCCTGCTCTTGCAGCTCGTAGGCCTTGAGCTTGTTGATGAGCCCGATGCCGCGCCCCTCTTGCATCATGTACAACAAGACGCCCTGGCCCTCGCGCTCGATACGCCGCAGCGCGCTGGCCAACTGGTCGCCACAGTCGCAGCGGCGCGAGCCGAAGACGTCGCCGGTCAGGCACTGGGAGTGCACTCGCACCAGCACCTTGTCTTCGGCGGTGATATCGCCCTTGACCAGGGCCACGTGCTCCAGGTTGTCCACGCTGTTGCTGTAGGCCACGGCCCGGAACTCGCCGAACTCGGTGGGCAGGCGCACGTCGGCCTCGCGCTTGACAAAGGACTCGTTGCGCATGCGGTAGGAGATAAGGTCGGCGATGGTGACGATCTTGAGCCCGAAGCGCCCGGCGAAGAGCTCTAGGTCGGGCATGCGGGCCATGGACCCGTCTTCCTTCATGATCTCGCAGATGACCCCGGCGGGGATCAGACCGGCCATGCGCGCCAGGTCCACCGAGCCCTCGGTCTGGCCGGTGCGCACCAATACGCCGCCGCCCCGGGCGCGCAGGGGGAAGACGTGCCCCGGGCTGACCAGGTCCTCGGGCTTGGCCTGGGGGGAGGCGGCCACCTGGATGGTATGGGCGCGGTCGTGGGCGCTGATGCCGGTGGTCACGCCCTGGCGGGCCTCGATGGAGACCGTGAAGGCGGTGTTGAAGGGCGACTCGTTGTCGCGCACCATCATGGGCAGCTTGAGCTGCTCGATCTTGTCGGGGGTGAGGCTAAGGCAGATCAGCCCGCGGCCGTGGGTGGCCATGAAGTTGATGGCCTCGGGCGTGACCATCTGGGCGGCCATGGTCAGGTCGCCCTCGTTCTCGCGGTCCTCGTCATCCACCAGGATGACCATCTTGCCGGACCTGATATCTTCTATGGCCTCTTCGATGCTGGCCAGGGGCATGACTGACTCCTTGGGGGATCGGGCAGGGGGTGGCCGGCGCGCTTTAGAAGCCCATGCGGGCCAGGTCCTCGCGGCTTAAGGTCCCCTTGGCCGGCTCGGGGTTCGCGTCCCGATTCAAAAGCCGGGCCACGTACTTGCCTATGAGATCGGTCTCAATATTAACAGAATCGCCCTCCTTGACAAGCTGGAGGGTGGTGGCGGCCAGGGTGTGGGGGATGATGTTGAGGTCAAAGCCCGTGGCGCTCACCTGGTTGACGGTCAGGCTGATGCCGTCCACGGCCACCGAGCCCTTCTCCACCACGTGGCGCAGGTGCTCGGCGGGGATGGCGATGGTTATACGGACGGACCCGCCCACCCGCTGGATGCGCGCCACGCTGCCCACGCAGTCCACGTGGCCGGTGACCAGGTGCCCGCCCAGGCGCTCGCCCAGTTTCAGTGCCCGCTCCAGGTTGACGGAATCGCCGGGGCGCAGCCGGCCCAGGGTGGTGCGCAATAGGCTCTCGGCGCTGACGTCCAGGCTGAAGCCCTGGCCGCTAGCGCTGGTGACCGTGAGGCAGGCGCCGTTGACCGCCACCGACTCGCCCAGAACGGCCTCGGCCAGCGTCCAGGGCGGGCTGACCACCAGCACGGCGTCCGGCCCCTGGGGGGTGATGCGGGCGATGCGGCCCAGGCCCTCGACTAATCCGGTGAACATTGCCTAACCATGCCTCCGCGCTGGCCGGCCCGAGACCGGCTGTTGCCACAACTTATATCCGCCCGAGGGCCAGGTCAAGACGCGGCAGGCATGGCTAGGTCATAAACCGCGCCAGACGGTTACATTTTAGCCTGCCACATCCCGAAGACCGCCCCTTGGGGGTCGCTGGCGATGACGAACCAGCCCATCTCCGGCACCTCGGTGCGGGGCATCAGCACCTTGCCGCCCAGCTTGACCAGCTTGGCGGCGGCGGCGTCCAGGTCGTCCACCGCGATGTACATGCCCCAGGCCACCGGCACCCCCGGCATGGGCAGGCCCATCATGCCGCCGCCGGGTTCCTGGCCAGTGTTTATCAGCACGTACGGCATGCCGCCGCCACCGTATTCCTGAAGCTGCCAGTCGAACATCTGGCTGTAGAATTCCCTGGCCGCGCCCAGGTCGCTGGTGGTCAGCTCAACGTGACAGAACGGATTGCCCATGATCGCCTCCTTGGGGGTAGTGATTGGACTCATTATATACTAAACATGAGTATTGATGTCAAGCGGTATCCAGCGCCCACGCGCCAGGGCGTGCCCGGATGCCTCAACCAGGAAGATCGTATGCTTGAATTATAGACCAGCGGACGGCCCCTTGGCGGGCCGAAGTTATCAGGCCGGGGCGGTGTCTGGCCGGCCGGCCCATGGGGCGCGGCCACTCTCACCCGGACTTGCCGGCCATGGCCCGGCCCTCTATTCGCCCTTGCCCTGGCCGCTCAGCTTGCGCAGGTTCTCGCGGGCAAAGTCCAGGCTGGGGTCCAACTCCAGGGCGTGCTGGTACATGGCGCAGGCCTCTTCGGCCCGGCCCAGCTCGCGCAGGTTGGAGCCAATGTTGGCGTAGTTGATGCCCAGCCCCGGCTCCAGCTCGATGGCCCGGCTGAAGGCCTGGATGGAGTCCTCGTGCTCCTTGAGCATGTAGTGGCAAAATCCCAGCAGGTTGTAGACCTCGGTGTGGGGCTCGCTGAAGCCCGCCGCCCGCAAGAGGGCCGCCTTGGCCTCGTCAAAGCGGCCCAGGTCTTTGAGCGCCACTCCCCGTTGGGTGTGTATGCTGGCCTCGTCCTTGGCCGGCGGCTTGAGGACCAGGGCGCGGTCCAGCTCGGCCAGGGCCTCCTGGCTGCGTTCCAGGTTTATGAGCGCCAGGGCGCGGAAGAAGTGCAGGTAGTAGGCCCCCTGCTCGCCCACGGCGCGGGTCATGGCCGAGAGCGTGTCCAGGGCGGCCTGGGGGTCGGCCAGTTGGCTGGCCAGCTTGGCGGCGTGGAAGATCACGTCGGTGCCGGTGGTGCGATAGGCGAAGTGGGCGCCTGGGATGATGGTGTACACCGCCGGCACCTGGAGTTGGGGGTGGCTGACGTCCATGGTCAGCACCGAAAAGCCGCGCTGCCTCAGCGCCGCCACGCAGTTGGCCACCTCCACCTGGAAGTCCGGGGCCGAGACGTCGGGCAGGGAGTCCAGGGGCACCTCGCCGGCGGCGCGGGTGACGTAGGCCGCCTGCTCCAGGCTGGCGAACTTGGGTAGCGCGCTGACCTTGTAGTTGCTGCCGGTGTGGAAGTCGCCGGCCAGTTGGGCCACCTCGGTCAGCGCCCGAATCAGGGCCTTCTCGGGGGTGGTGGCGGTGCCGGCGGCGTAGACGATCTCGCTTTTGTCGGGGAAGGTGCTGGGGTCATAGCACAGGGCCGCCACCGAGGGGATGCCCATGGAGCAGGTGAAGTCCTTGAGATAGACCTCTATGCCGGCGCGCTCGAATTTCTCGATCAGCTCCAGGCAGACGGGGTCGCCGATGCTCTGGCGGGCGATGGCCGGGGTGGGGCGCTCCTCCAGGGTGACCACCGCCGAGACGTGGCGCTCCACCACCTCGCACAGGCTTTGCAGCACCGCCTCCTCCTGGCAGTTGCCGGCGGCCGGGCCGTTGTACTCGTTGATGGCGAAAAACCAGCCCAGGGGAACCATCTCGTCGCGGCCGGCGCTGAGGTTGTTGGCCCAGGTCCACGTCTGGGGCAGCAGGTCAAAGACCCGGCGGGCGCGCTCCAGGTCGCTGGGCGGATGGTAGACCGACTGGGCCACCAGGCCGAAGTCCAGGCGGGGCTCCCGGGCCTGGTCCGGGGTGAGCCAGGGGAAATCGCTGGTGCGCATGAAGTGGAAGAAGCTGTAGCGCTCGGCCAGCTCCATCAGGGCGCTGGCCTCGGCCTGCACCGGGCTGGCGCCCTTGCCCATCTGCTTCTTGGTGTTGGTCAGGGCCGTGGCGGCCTGGCCGCAGAGGCTTAAATAAACTGGGATGTCCAGGCGGCCGGTGTCAATGCGCAGGGTCTTCTGCAAGACCTCCCGCCCCAGGCCGGCGAAGCGGCCCCGCACCCAGTCCACGGTCTGCTGGGGCGGGCGGGCCTTGTCCTGCTCGTGGTGATAAAGCTTGGGCGCGGGTTGCAGCTTGATGCCTGAGCTGGGGGGTGGGGCGGCCACGGCGGTCTCCGATGCTATGGAAGCGTTAGCTTCTATCCAAAATTTTGTACAGAATGATATTAAAAGGACGGCGCCCGTCCCCTCGAGGCCAGGCGCCGTCCTTGAAAACGCGAATGGCCTTGAGGGCTAGACGCAGCCCGTGGGCTTGGCCAGGCCGGCCATCTTGCAGGCTCCCTTACCGGGGCCGCTGGGGAACAGCTCGTAGATGTGCTTCAGCTTGTAGCCGGTGACCTTGGTCATGATGCGCACCATGGGGGCGATGCCGTTCTTCTTGTAGTAGTCCTGGAGGTAATGGATGACCTTCCAGTGCTCCTCGCCCAACTCGCTGATGCCCTCCGAATCCTTCACGTAGTAGGCCCAGTCCAGGTCCCACTTCTCGGGATCCATCAAGAATCCGTCCTCGTCGGCGTCGTAGGTTTTGCCTTTGTAGGTAATGGTCGGCATTTCTGAGTTTCCTCCTTACGGGTTTACTCTATTTAACGTCAGGTTTTTACCTAACCGGTCTTGACGCAAAAATTCATTCCCCTGTCTATCAAGTAGCCTTGTCTCTGTCAAGCCAAAAACGGTTGGCCGGACGGGGCCGCTCGGCTATCTTTCCATGGAAATGCACAACTTAACCCCCCGGGCTGTTTGTACATTTTCTTTAGCCACCGGCGCCCCCCCGGGCCGTCAGGAGGCGGCGCCCCCCAGGAGGGTGCGCAGCACGTCCTCCTTGCCCACCACCCCCACCAGGCGTCCGCCCTCCACCACCGGCAGGGTGTGGAAGTTTTTGTCCACCATCAGGGCCGCCACTTCCTCGATGGTGGTATCGGGGCCGATGGTCACCGGGTCGGGGGTCATGGCCGAGGCCACGGTGGCCGCCACGATCTTCTCCACCTCCCGCTCCATGTGCTTGAGCGAGGTGAGCGGGATCAATCCGTCCAGCAGGGTGAAAAAGGAGGGGATGGGCAGCTTTTTCTGCTCGGCGATGAGGTCGCTCTGGCAGAGGATGCCCAAAAGCCGCCCAGAGCCGTCCACCACCGGCAGGCCATTGATGCGTCTGTCCAGTAGCAACTGGGCCGCCGCCGTGATCCCGGTCTGGGGCGTTACGGTCAGCGGGTCGGGGGTCATGATGTCCTTGGCCCTGAGCATCGCTCCACCTCTTGTGCTTTCCCCGGGTGGGCCGCCCGTGTGGGGACCGGCCGGGCAAGGGTAAAATTATCACAAGCTAAAGGTCTACGCAATGTAGATGTTTATAAATCCTATTATTTACAGGTTTTTACCTGGTCAAGCCTGGCCGGAGCGCCGGCGGCCGGCCCGCCAGAGCAGAAAGCCCTGGATGAACTGGTCCAGATCGCCGTCCAAGACCGCGTCCACGTTGCCCACCTCCACGCCGGTGCGGTGGTCCTTGGCCAGGCGGTAGGGCGCCAGCACGTAGGAGCGTATTTGGCTGCCCCAGCCGATCTCCTGGTGGCTATCGTGAATCTGCTTCTTTTCGGCCTCGCGCTTGGCCAACTCCATCTCGTAGAGCCGGGCGCGCAGCACCTTCATGGCCAGCTCCTTGTTGCGGTGCTGGCTTTTTTCGTTCTGGCACTGCACCACAACCCCGGTGGGCAAATGGGTCAGGCGCACCGCCGAGGAGGTCTTGTTGACGTGCTGGCCGCCGGCGCCCGAGGCCCGGAACACATCCACGCGCAGGTCGGCCTCCTTGATCTCGATTTCGATATCCTCGTCCACCTGGGGGGAGACGAAGACCGAGGCAAAGGCGGTGTGGCGGCGGTGGCTGGCGTCGAAGGGGCTGATGCGCACCAGGCGGTGGATGCCCGTCTCCCCCTTGAGCTGGCCGTAGGCCTGGAAGCCGTTGACCTCGATGGTGGCGCTCTTGATGCCCGCCTCCTCGCCCTCTTGCAGGTCCAGAAGGCGCACCTCGAAGCCCTGGCGCTCGCCGAAGCGTGAGTAGAGGCGCAAGAGCATCTCGGCCCAGTCCTGGGCGTCGGTGCCGCCGGCCCCGGCGTTGATGTTCAGGATGGCCGAGCGGCCGTCGTCGGGTTGGCCCAACAGCCGGGCCGCCTCCAGCCTGGCCACCCCCCGCTCCAGCTCCTCCAGGGCCAGGGCCGCCTCCTTGGCCGTGGCCTTGTCCTGCTCCTCCTGGGCCAGGTCAAGGAGCACCTGGGCCTCCTCGAAGCGCTCCAGGAGCTTGTCCAGCAGGCTAAGGCCGTGCTCCAGTTCCGAGCGCTCGCGCATCACCTCCTTGGCCGCCTGGGGATCGTCCCAGAAGCCGTCCTTGGCCATGGTCTTGTCCAGGACCGCCAGGCGTTCCCGTTTGGCCTGGAGGTCAAAGATGCTCCCGAAGCACGTCCAGGCGGGGGCTCAAGGCATCCAATGTCTCACGCAGTTCTTCAAACATGGCAATTGCCTCCAAACTTAGGCGGATGGCCCCTGGCCGTCCCCCTTGCCGCCGGGGGATCGGGGGCCGCGCCGCCGAATCAGCGCCCATAAGAGGGCCAGGCCGCCCAGGCCCAGGCTTAAGGGACCGGCCACGTCGCCGGTCTGGGTAAAGAGGGTGGGCAGGTCCAACAGCGGCAGCCGGCGGGTCTCCACGGCCGGCACGAACAGGCCCGTGGCCTGGGTCACCCGGCCGTCGGGCAGCACGAAGCAGCTCACGCCGGTGTTGGCCGCCCGGGCCGCCGCCACCCGGTTCTCCACGGCCCTGAGCACCAGGTGGCTCATGTGCTGGTGGGCCGCCCCGGTGCGGCCGTACCAGGAGTCGTTGGTCTGGTTGACCATCAGCAAGGCCCCCTTTTGGCGCTGGGCCCGGGCCAGCTCGGGGAAGATGGACTCATAGCAGATCAGGGGCCCCAGCACCGCGCCGCCGGCCTCCAGGGTGCCGCCCCGCGAGCCGGGCTGGAAGTCAATGCCTAAAGCGGCGATGGCCTTGACAAAGAAAAAGACCTCCGGCGCCGGCACGTACTCGCCAAAGGGCACCAGGTGCACCTTGTCGTAATACCCCTGGGCCTGGCCCTGGGGGCCGACCAGCCAGGAGCGGTTGCTGGCGGTGAGCGGCGGGCCGGCCTTGATGAGCCCCTGGGAGCCCAAGGTGATGAAGACCCCCAGGTCGCGGGCGGCCCTTAGCACCGGCAGGCTGTCGCGGGCGTCGGTGAGGAAGTAGAAGGGCGCCGCCGACTCGGGCCACACCACCAGCCAGGGCCGCTCGCCCGCCTGGGCCACGGCCTGGGCGGTCAGCTCCAGGTGGCGCCGCACGATCCAGGTCCGGTTGCCCGGCCGCCACAGGTCCAAGAGCGGGATGTTGGCCTGCACCACCGTCACCGTCAGTTGCGGGGCCTGGGCGGCGGCCTCTTGCACCCGCTCCATGCGCCAGGCGCCCCACAGCCAGCCGGAGGCCAGAAGTATAACCGCGGCCAGGGCCGCCGCCAAGCGCCGCCGGTCTTGGGAGGGGGCCGGCCCGGCGGCGGTCCCCGGACCCTGGCCGGCGGTGGGCAGGCCCAGCCAGGCGGGCGGTGTCCAAGCCCGGGCCAAGAGGGCGTTCATCATCACCACCAGGGCCGACAGGCCCGTGGCCCCCCACAGCTCGGCGCTTTGCACCAGGGGCGGGAAGCTGGTCAGGCCAGCGGAGAGGGGCAGCCAGGGGAAGCCGGTGAAGAACCAGCCCCGCACCCACTCCAGCCCGGCCCAGATGAGGGGCGCGGTCCACAGGGGGCTTTGGCCCCGGCGGTAAAGAAAGGAGACCAGCGCGGCCAAGATGGCCACATAGGACGACAGGTAAATTTCCAGCAGCACCAGGCCCAGGATGGACAGCGGCCAATTAAGCCCGCCGTAGCTGGTCATGACCACGGTGAGCCAGTAGCGCAGGCACAGGTTCAGGGTCAGGCCGTAGAGCCAGCCGGCCAGCAGGGCCGGCAGGGGCCGCAGGCCCTGGGCCAGCCAGAACAGGGGCACCAGGCCCAAGAGGGCCAAGGGCCACAGGTCCAGGTTGGGGAAGGCGAGCGCCAGGACCAGCCCGCCGCCCACGGCCAGGAGGGCCTGGCGGAGGCTGGGCAGCCGGCGGGCGCTGGTGGCGGGGAGGGATGGGGGCAAGGGGTGGCTACTCCGCCCCGCCAGACTGGGCCGAGGGCAGCGACACCAGCACCTGGATCACCCGGCGCTCATCGGCGGCCTTGACCTTGAGCAGCACCGGCCCGTAGGCCACCTCCTCCTGGGGCTTGGGCACCCGGCCCAGGAAGGTGGTGACAAAGCCGGCCACGGTCTCGAAGCGCCCCTCGGGCAGCTCCTCGGGCAGCTCCACCCCCAGGCGCTGGGAAAGCTCCTCCACGCTCAGCCGCCCGCTGACCAACAGCGAGCCGTCGGCCTGCTCGCTGATGAGTTCCTCCTCCTCTTGGTCGTACTCGTCGGCGATGTCGCCCACGATCTCCTCCAGCACGTTCTCCATGGTCACCACGCCGGCGGTGCCGCCGTACTCGTCCACCACGATGGCCAGGTGGGAACGGCTGCGCTTGAAGGCGGCCAGCAGTTGGTCCACGGGCATGGACTGGGGCACGAACATGGGCCGCCGCCAGATGCTGGACAGGTCCACCTCCGCCCCGTCCTGGGCGCACAGCGGCAGGAGGTCCTTGGCGTGGACGACACCCACGATGTGGTCCAGATGGTCCTGGTACACGGGGATGCGCGAGTGCCCGGTCTCCACCATGACCTGGATGATGTCGGGCATGCCCGCCGTGGCCGGCACCGTGGCCATCTCGATGCGGGGCACCATGATCTGGCCGGCGGTGGTGGCGTCCAACTCCAGCACCGCGTCTATCATCTCGCCCTCGCCGGGGCTTAAAAGTCCCTGGGCCTCGCCCTGGTCCACCAGTTCCTGGATCTCTTTCTCAAGGTCCTGGCTGGTGGCGGCGCGGCCGCCGCCCAGGCGGTCGCGCAGGCGCTGCATGAGGCCTGGCCGTTGGTCTTCGTTGTTCAAGGCTGGGAATCCATGGGCAAGGGTTTCAGTGTCCACCGGCGCCAGAGGCGGGGGCGCTGGCCCCCAGGGCGAAAATATCCTCGGCCCCGCAGTCCCATTGACGAAGGGCCTGCTGGCTACTACCATATTTATACAAGGAGTCAACCATGTCCACACCCATTGATCCCAGCCAGCCCGCGGGCGGCGTGAACATCAGCCCGCCGCCTCCCCCGGTGCCCGCCGGCCCGGCCAAACAAGAGGTGGAGCAGCCCCCGCCTCCACCTCCGCCCCCGCCTCCGCCCCCGGAGCAGCCCCCGCCCGACCCCGACCGGGGCGGCACCCTAGACCAGGTGGTCTGATAACACGGCCGGGCGGGGTGTTAACCCCGCCCGCCGAATTTGGTGACCGGCCTGGCAACGGAAGCCAGCCGGGCTGGCGTGGATCACGCCACCAACAAACCCATCATCGCCCGCCGTGGCTCGCGGCCAGGGCGGCCGATATTTTCCGCGAGCTTGCGGCGGGAGCCGCCAGGGGCGGCCAGACCGGTGGCCGCAACCGACCCGTATATGCCAGCCGCGGCTCGCGGCTAGGGGACCTTCTTCAGGAACTTGAAGTAGTCGCCATCAGTGGACAGTATCAGCTCGGTCTTGTCGGGCGACATGGCCTTGTAGGTCTCCAAGGTTTTAAACAGGGTGTAGAACTGGGCGTCTTGCCCAAAGGCCTGGCCAAAGATGGTGGTGGCCTTGGCATCGCCCTGGCCCCTGGTCTCCTGGGCGGTCCTGTAGGCCTCTGAGCGCACCCGGGCCAGTTCCTTCTCCATGGTGCCCAGGATGCGGGCTTTTTCGCCCTCGCCCTCGGAGCGGTACTGGCTGGCGATGCGCTTGCGCTCGCTAATCATGCGCTCGAACACCCGCTTCTGCACGGTTTCCACATAGTTGATGCGCTTGATCTCCACGTCCAAAAGCTCGATGCCGTATTGCTTGGTCAGCTTGGCGGCCTCGGAGAGCATGGAGCGGGTGATGAGCTGCCGGCCCACCTTGACTTCCAAGGGCTCGGCGGCCACTCCGCCCGCGGCCTGGCCGCCGGCGGTGTCCAGGGGCAGCAGCGGCGTGACAACCTTGGCCAGGGGGGAGTCGCTGGGGGGCGTGGGGTCCCAGTCGGCCGAGCGCACCAGCTCCACCAAGAGGTTGCTGGAGACCATGTCGCGCACCACCGAGTCAATGATGTCATCCAGGCGGCTGCTGGCCCCGGTCTCGTTGCCCACGGTCTGCAAGTACAGCAAGGGGTCCACGATGCGCCAGCGGGCGGTGGTGTCCACCCAGATGTATTTCTTGTCGCGGGTGGGTATCTCGTTGGGTTTGCCGTCCCACTTCAGGAGGCGCTTGTCGAACAAGTGCACCTCCTGGATCATGGGAATCTTGAAGTAGAGGCCGGCCTGGCTGTAGGGGCCGCCCACGGGTTTGCCGAACTGGGTCACCAGGGCCTGGTGCCCCTCCTGCACCGTGAAGAAGCAGGAGAAGGCCAAGACCAGCAGGATGGCCGCCAGGGGCAATATCATGCGCAGGCTTTTCACTGCTTCACCTCCTTGGGTGCGGCGGGTTGGCCTTGGGGTCTGGCGGCCCGGTCAAGGTTCAACAGCGGCAGCACGCCCTTGAGGTTTTCATCCACCACGTAGACCTTGGCGGCGTTGCTCAAGATGCCTTGCATGGCGTCCAGATAGAAACGGCGCTGGGTGACGTCCTTGGCCTGACGGTAGGAGGCCAGCACCTCGGTGAAGCGCTTGGCCTCGCCCTGGGCCCGGTTGACCTGCTCGGTGGCGTAGCCCTCGGCCTCGGTGACCATGCGCTTGGCCTCGCCCAGGGCCTTGGGAATCTCGCGGTTGTAGGCCTCCTGGGCCTCGTTTATCATGCGCTCCTTCTGCTGGCTGGCCTCGTTGACCTCGTTGAATGCCGGCTGCACCGGCACCGGCGGGTTGACGTCCTGCAACTGCACGGTCACCACCCGCACGCCGGTCTTGTACTCGTCCAGCAGCTTTTGCAGCTCCTTCTGGGCCAGGGCCGCCACCTCCACGCGTTGCAGGGTCAGCACCGCGTCGGAGTAGCGGTTGCCCACGATCTGGCGCATGGTGGCCTCGCTCAGGTCGCGTATGGCGGCCACGCCGTCGCGCACGGCAAAGAGCCACAGCTTGGGGTCGCGTATCTGGTACTGCACGATCCACTTGACGTCTATGACGTTGAGGTCGCCGGTGAGCATCAGGGATTCGTCGTCAAAGCCCTTTTCGGCGAAGCGGCTGCGCACTCCCGGGCTCACCCCCCGGAAGCCGAACTCCTCCTTGAACACGCGGCCTGTCTTGACCGGCACCATGGCCTCAATGCCCAGGGGCAGCTTGAGGTGCAGGCCGGGGCCGCTATCGCGCACGTAGCGGCCGAAGCGGATGACCACCCCGGTCTCCTCGGGCCCCACGGTGTAGTAGGCGCTGGAGCCGACGAAAATGATGAGCACCGCCACCGCCACCAGCCACAGGCTCTTGACCTGCTTGAAGTTGGGCAGGCGCTGCTTAACCTCGTTGAGGACCTGGTTTAGGTCGGGCTCGCGTCCGCCACCCTTGGGGGGCGGTGTCCAGTCCATGGGCATGTTGGGTTCCTCGCATGTGGGGAAACGGCACCGGCAATCATCAAATTTTAGCAATTATACCAGCCTGTGACAAGCGGGGCTGCTCGCGGGTGTAGCTGACACATAAACTGTCCGGACTTGTAGCACATGAGTTGTCCGGTTTGAGTTGGGGTCCATGGAGGTGCCCCGATGAGGCGGACAGAGCTGTTGCAGGAGGTTCGGAAGATGCGGTTTTTAGAGGCGCATTT
>JACRDC010000116.1 GCA_016218705.1 Desulfarculus sp. | reverse complement strand
GGCTGACATATTCGAGTACATCGAGGTCTTCTACAACCGAGGGCGCAGACACTCCGCCTTGCGCTTCATCGCACCAGAGGAGTATGAGATGATCAACTTGACCGCTTAACCACGTGTCCACCAAATCGGGGGAAGATCATCTTGCCTGCTGGGGCTGTGCTCGCTACCTTCGAGGAAACCGTCGTACCTTTATTTGACCTCTCTCGTATCTTAGCCCTCAAGAACGCCAACCTCCGCGCTCAGCGCGACCTGCTCCTGCCCAAGCTGATCTCCGGGGAGATCGACGTATCCCAGGTGCCCCTGCCCATGGCCGAGAGCGAGGCCGCATGACCCCACCTCCGTCACCCGCCAGCCACTACTCCGAGGACAGCCTGGTGGAGCAACCGGCCATCGCCCTCTTCGGGGACCTGGGCTGGCAGACGGTCAACCTCTACAACGAGTGGGCCAGCGGCAAGTCCAGCCAGGGCCGCGAGACCGAGCACGAGGTCTTCCTGAGGCCCCGCCTGCGGGCTGCCCTAGAAGCCCTCAACCCCACCCTGGCGGGCGAGGTCATAGACCAGGCCCTGGAGGAGTTGACCCGCGACCGCTCCAGCATGTTGCCCGTACGGGCCAACCAGGAGGTCTACCGCCTGCTCAAGGAGGGCGTGCCGGTCAAGGTCCAGGACAGCCACGGCAACCCCGACGTGCAGACCGTACGGGTCATGGACTGGCGGCAGCCGGCCAACAACCACTTCCTGCTGGCCTCCCAATTCTGGGTCTCCGGCGACATGTACCGCCGCCGCGCCGACCTGGTGGGTTTCGTCAACGGCATCCCCTTGGTCTTCGTGGAGCTGAAGGCAACCCACAAGAACCTCAAGAACGCCTACGACGGCAACCTGAGCGACTACCGCTACAGCGTCCCCCAGCTCTTCATCCCCAACGCCCTGGTGATGCTCAGTAACGGCAGCCAGACCCGCCTGGGCAGCATGACCGCCGAGTGGGACCACTTCGTCGACTGGAAGCGCATCAACGACGAGGGCGAGCAGGGCGTGGTCTCCCTGGAGACGGCCATCCGGGGCACCTGCCAGCCGGAGCGCCTGCTGGACATGGTGGAGAACTTCACCGTCTTCGAGGAGGTGCGCGGTGGCCTGGCCAAGAAGGTGGCCAAGAACCACCAGTACCTGGGGGTCAACCGGGCCATCGCGGCGGTGGACAACCTGGGCGATAACCAGGGCCGCCTGGGGGTGTTCTGGCATACCCAGGGCAGCGGCAAGAGCCTGTCCATGATCTTCTTCAGCCAGAAGATTCTGCGCACCATGCCCGGCAACTGGACCTTCCTGGTGGTCACCGACGGCAAGGATTTGGACACCCAAATCTACAAGACCTTCGCGGCCTGCGGGGCGGTCACCGAGAGCGAGGCCCACGCCACCAGCGGCGAGCACCTGCGCCAGCTCCTCGGTGAGGACCACCGCTACGTCTTCACCCTGATCCACAAGTTCGGCACCCCCAAGGGCGAGGACCACCCCAAGCTATCCGACCGCAGGGACATCATCGTCATTACCGACGAGGCCCACCGCAGCCAGTACGACATCCTGGCCATGAGGATGCGTCAGGCCCTTCCTCAGGCCGCCTTCATCGGCTTTACAGGCACACCCTTGCTAGCCGGGGAGGAACGTACGCGGGAGGTCTTCGGCGACTACGTCAGCATCTATCCCTACGCCCAGTCCGTGGAGGATGGGGCCACGGTGCCCCTCTACTACGAGAACCGCATCCCGGAGCTTCAACTGGTCAACGAGGACCTCAACGACGATATGGAGGCCTTGCTCGAGGCGGCAGTGTTGGACCAAGAGCAGGAAAGGAGGCTGGAGCGGGAGTTTGTCCGCGAGTACCACCTGATCACCCGCGATGAGCGCCTGGAGAAGATCGCCGAGGACCTGGTGACCCACTTTCTGGGCCGGGGCTACCGGGGCAAGGCCATGGTGATCTGCATCGACAAGGCCACGGCGGTCAGGATGTACGACAAGGTGCAGGCCCACTGGCAGGCCCGGCTAATCAAGCTGAGGGAGAGCCTGGCCGGGGCCAAGGGCGAGGACCGGGAGGTACTGGAGGCCCAGGTCAGGGAGATGGAGGCCACGGACATGGCCGTGGTGGTCTCCCAGTCCCAGAACGAGGTGGCCGAGCTGGCAGCCAAGGGTCTGGACATCATCCCCCACCGGCAGCGCATGGTCAAAGACCCTGAGCTGGACGAGAAGTTTAAGGACCCCAAGGACCCCTTCCGCCTGGTCTTCGTCTGCGCCATGTGGATCACCGGCTTCGATGTGCCCACCTGCTCCACGATCTACCTAGACAAGCCCATGCGCAATCACACCCTCATGCAGACCATAGCCAGGGCCAACCGCAAGGTACCCGGCAAGGTGGCCGGCCTGATCGTGGATTACGTGGGCGTGTTCCGGGAACTCCAGAAGGCTCTGGCCATCTATGGCCGGCCCACCGGGGGTGGTGGCGACCAGCCCATCACGGACAAGTCCGAACTGGTGGAATATCTGAAACAATTCCTGGCCGAAGTGGCCGCCTTCTGCGGTGGGCTGGGCATCGACCTGGAGGCCATCAAACAGGCCCAGGGGTTCGAGAAGGTCAAACTCTTGGACGACGCCGTGGAGGAGTTGATCAAGACCGAGGAGACCAAGCGCGGCTACCTGCAACAGACGGCCACTGTGGCCAGGGTCTACCGGGCAATCCTGCCCGACCCCCTAGCAAGCCATTTGGCAGCTGATGTGGTCCTCCTCGCGGTGCTAGCGGAAAAAATCAAGTCCCTGGCCCCCACGCCCGACATCTCGGAGATCATGGCCGACGTAGAGAAGCTCCTTAACGACTCCATCGCCACACAGGGGTACGTCATCCGCGCCGCTACACCGGCAGCGGAGCCTCTGATCGACCTCAGCAAGATCGACTTCGAGGCCCTAAAAACCAAGTTCCGCAGCTCCCGCAAGCGCACCGAGATAGAAAAGATCAAGGCCCTGATCGGTCAGAAACTCCAGGTCATGGTCCGGCTGAACCGCTCCAGGATGGACTACCTGGAGAAGTTCCAGAAGATGATCGACGAGTACAACGCGGGCAGCATGAACCTGGAGGATTTCTTCCAGGAGTTGCTCAGGTTCGCCCAGGGCCTCAATGAGGAGGAGAAGCGGGCCATGGCCGAGGGCCTCACCGAGGAGGAACTGGCCATCTTCGACATCCTGACCAAGCCCGTGCCCAAGCTTACCCGCAAGCAGGAGGTCGAGGTCAAGAAGGTGGCCAAAGACCTCCTGGAGACCCTGAAGCGGGAGAAGCTGGTCCTGGACTGGCGCAGCCGCCAGCAGACTCGCGCCGGCGTGCGCAAGGCCATAGAGGACACCCTCGACCGCCTTCCCCAAGACCTCTACCCCCAGGACATCTACGACCAGAAGTGCGACCTCACCTACCAGCACGTCTACGACGCCTACTACGGCCCCGGCCAGAGCGCCTACCAGGCCCCGGCCTGATCACCGCACGCCCCTGATTGATCGTCCATTTGTGTTCTGCTATACGGGGTGTGCATGTTGTTGCACAGGAGGGAAAACACCATGGCGGACACCACGGCGGAAATAGAAGCTGAACCCAGCGATAGGCTTTTTGATCCAGAGCTATGGCCGGCATCGCCGAAGGCTTATACGGTGATCGCTGAAGTGACAGGGCAGCTATTGAGTTACGAAAAACGCGCCGGCCTCCGAAGGCGAAAACGCAAGCAAGACGATTATGGGACGTTCCACACCGTTGCCACGGTAATCCTGTGCAATGCCATTCACCGTTACCTAACCGAACCAGAAGGCTGGGTGTCCGTGTCGCTGTCCAAGGAACGACTGGGCCGACGAAACCGATACCAACCAGCGGCTATGAGCAAGATTCTTAGCGACCTCATTAAACGACTCGCCGCCCCTGAGATGGGGTTCCTAGAAATGCAGTTGGGCCACCTGGGGTATTTCAGCGATCCTCGTTTGACGACAATTAAGGCTGGGAGACGGTTGATCGACCTCATTGACGAGCAAGACTTAATTGATGGGCGGGACTTCTCCCTAGGTGATCTGGAGTGGAGAAGAAAAGGCGAGGTCATCATCCTCAAGAGCAGCAAGCAGGGTCACTGGGATAAGGGCGAGCTGATCGACTACCAGGACGACGACACGACTAACGGCTACAGGGAGGAGCTTCACAGGATCAACGACTGGCTGGCCAAGGCTAAGCTCTCCTTCTACGGCCTTCTAGAGTCTGGCGATAAGGTTGACACCAAGGACCGCCACCTGAGGAGGTATTTCTGTAACGGTTCCTTCGAGCAGGGCGGTCGGTTGTTCGCTGGGTTCTGGCAACAGCTGAGCAAGCCGCAGAGAAGCTTGGGTCTGAGGATTAATGGCGAGAAGGTGGTGACCCTGGACTTTGGGCAGATGGCTCCCAGGACGCTTTACGGCATGGCCGGAGTTGAACAGACCCAGGAGGACGCCTACCTGCTGCCAGGCCTGGAGGGACACAGGGCTGGCGTGAAGAAGGTGTTCAACGCCATCCTCTTTGCCGACCAGCCCCTCAACCGTCTGCCCCAGGGAACCCGTGCTTTAATCCCACGCAGGCTGGGCATGGGCGACATCCTGGATTTGATCACCAAGGTCCACCAGCCTATCCAGTCCTACTTCTTCACAGGGATCGGCTACCAGCTCCAGTTCAGGGAGAGCGAGATACTGATCGACATCCTGCTGACTATGATGGAACGTGGGCTGGTGGGACTGCCTATCCATGACGCGGTGGTGGTCCCCAGGTCCTCTGCCGGGGTGGTTAAGGAGATCATGCTGGATACATTCAGAACCCACGTCGGGGTGGATGGATTTGTGGGGGTGGAGGACTAACGGTGCATCCTTGGGTTACCCCTTTGGTTGCCTCAGGTTGAGTATTACTAGGGGTAAGAGGAAGAGTAAGAGTAAGAGGAAGAATAAGAGGAAGAGGGTGTAATACCCCTATTATCATACAAACTTTAGTGTCACCCCCACTCCCCCTTTGTGGGGCCGGTAAGGATTGATGCTAAGTTGTCTAGCAATATCAATAAAATATCAGAGATTAGGGCTAGGGCTGCGCACCCGAACCACATGTACGCCTACTGCCGCGTCATCGGCTGTGGTCGCCCCGCCAGGGCTGGTACGTCCACCGGGCTGGACACGCGCTACTGCCGGGTCCACGCCGACCACCTCTCCCGGCACGGGAGTGCATACAAGGGTTCATACCTGGCCAAAGTCATTAACCCCTACCGCCGGGCTGCCCTGGACTGGCTGCTGGTCCACGGTGACCTGTTCTGGGTCAAGGACGCGGTAGGCAAGGTCGAGGGTCTCTACCATGGGGGCGGTCCACATATCGAGGCCTTCAGATTGCCGGGGTTGAAGCCCAGGGAGCGGGGTAAAGCGCAGTGGGCGCGGCTGAGGCATCATGAGGTGGACCCTCGCCTGGTGGTAGCGGTCTGGTTGGCGGTGGAGATGGTCATCGGCGACGACCTCCAACCAGTCTCGACATCGCAGTATAAGAGGGTCCAGGCCGCGAAGGTAGTCCATCGCATGGCTAGCGGCACCCATAAGAGTTGGGAGCAAGAGCGCCCACACCCCGCCCACCCCGGCCTGCCACCCATAGTCCATATCCAGAAGCTAAGCTGGTATCCGAAGAGTAGGGGCAGGGTGCTGCGCTATATCGGAGAAGACCTGGAGAGGGCGGCGGAGTTGCTGGTGGACCACCATTTGGAGGAGGTCAGGGAGTACAAGAGAGAGCGGGACTCCCAAGGCAAGCCTGCAACTCGACCATACCCGAAGGGCATTAGGGCGAGGGGCAGGAGGATGGGGACCTGACCCGCTCCTGCGACATGATTACCGTTGAAAGTGTTACAGTAGGGTGCTACAGTTGGCTTAAGAGCAGCGGCCTTAACTTGGCGGAAATACTGGTTATGGGTGCCTGATCACGAATCTCCCACCCTCTCCGCCAAAAAACAAAAGCCCCCGAATGAAGGGACCTTCAATTAGGTTCTCGGGGGGTGGCCGCGCAGGCCTGCATACACAAACGGGGTACACATTGGCCCAGGCCTCTGTGCACCCCGTCTGATTTTGCCGCCCATGGGGCGGGCGCTGGCCCACCCCAGTGGCCAGGCTAAAAATCCTTGAAGCCCTCCTCCAGAGGGATGGCCTGGGCGGCTGGGGTTCTGGGGGCCGCCGCCTGCGGGGCCATGGGCAGGGCCGGCGTTTTGGCCGCCGGCGTTTGAGGCTTGCGCGCCGCCTTGGGCAGAAGCTTGCGCCGTGGCCGCCCCGAGGTAGCCGCCCCGCCGATGACCCCTTGCAAATCCATGGCGATGCCGCTGATGGCCTCGGCCTGGGAGGACAGCTCATGGGCCGCCGAGGCGGCCTGTTGGGCGTTGGCGGCGGTGCTCTGGGTGACCCGGTCCACCTCGGCCACCGCCAGGTTGATCTGGCCTATGCCCTGGGACTGCTCCTGGGAGGCGGCCGAAATTTCGCCCACCAGCTCGGCCACCTTCTGGGCCTTGGAGATGACCTCCTGGAAGGATTCCTTCACCCTGGAGGTCAGCTCGTTGCCCTGGGTTATCTTGCCGATGGTGCCCTCGATCAGCCCCGCCGTGTTCTTGGCCGCCTCGGCGGCGCGCATGGCCAGGTTGCGCACCTCCTCGGCCACCACCGCGAAACCGGCGCCGGCCTCTCCCGCCCGGGCCGCCTCCACGGCGGCGTTCAGCGCCAGCAGGTTGGTCTGGAAGGCTATCTCGTCAATGCCCTTGATGATCTTGCTTATCTCCTGGCCGGAGGCCGAGATGTCGCCCATGGAGCGGCCCATCTCCAGCATGGCCTGGCCGGACTTGGTGGAAAGCTCGCCCACCTCTTTCATCAACATGTCCGCCTGCTGGGCGTTCTCGGTGTTCTGGCGGGTCATGGCCGTGAGTTGCTCCAGGGCCGCCGAGGTCTCTTCCACCGAGGCCGCCTGGGCCGACGTGCCCTCGGCCAGGTGCTGGCCGGCCCGGGCTATCTCGCCCGAGGCGCTGGCCACCTCGTTGGAGCCGGAGTTGAGCTGGTCCACGGCCCGCTTGATGGGACCGGTTATGGTGCGGGTGAACAGGATGATGAGGACAACGGTCAGGAGCAGGGCCACCAGGGCTATGACGATGGTGCCGTTGCGAATCTCGTTGGCCGAGGCCAGGAGTTCCTCGGTGTCCTGCACAAAGGCCACCGCCCAGCCGGTGATGGGCACCCGGGCGTAGCCAGCGGTCCTGGCCACGCCTTGGTAGGCATAGTTGCCCACGCCGGACTTGCCGGCCAGCACCCCCTGCATGAACTTTTCCATGCCCGCCTGCTGGGCCAGGTTGGCCTTGAGGATCAGCTCGGCCTCGGGATGGATCACCACCAGGCCCTGCTGGTCCACCACCCAGGGATGGCCGGTGCGCCCCAGGCGGGTGTCGGTGATCTGCTTGGAGAGTGCCTCCAGGCTGATGGAGAGGATCAGGGTGCCCAAAAGCGTGCCCTGGCGGGACTTGACCGGCGCGGCCACCACGGCGGCCGGCTTGCCGGTGGTGCGCGAGATCAGGGGCGGCGAGATTATGGTCTTGGCGCTGGCCTTCAACTGCTTGAAGTAATCGCGGTCCGAGACGTCGGTGCCCTTGCGCTGGCCGGCGAAGTTGTCGCCGATGACCTTGCCTTGCAGGTCGGCCACCAGGACGGCGGCGTAGCTGGTCCCCAGGCCCTTGGCCGCCTGGGTGATCCAGGCGTCCAACTCGGTCTGGCGCTCCTTGGCCTCGGGTGAGCCGGCGGCGGCCAGGGCCTGGCCGACCAGGGGCACGGTGGCCAGGGCCTCGGCCAGCTTTACCTCCGCCTCCAGGGTGGTGTTGGTCAGCTCGGCCAGGTTGGCCGAGATGACCATGGCCTGCCCCTGGGCCAGGTCTTGCAGGGCCGCGATGGAGCGCCAGGTGTTGTATACGCCCACCACCGCCAGGGGCACCAGCACCGCCAGCACGCCCCCCCAGAGCAACTTGAAGGCCAGGCCTCTCTTTTTCATGGCAACCCTCCAGCGCCTGTTGGCAACAGTAATCACGCCGGTTATTAGCATAGCAATTTATTGTATTATAATTGGATAGAAAATAGCGGTGAAGGGTCCCCACGGGCCGCCCCGCGAGGGCCGGGGCAGGTTTCAGGGGCGGTCCAGCACGTCCCTGACCGTGGTCAAAAGGTCGGAGCGCCGGAAGGGCTTGGCCACGTAGCCGGCGGCCCCCGACTCCAGCGAGGCCTTGACCTGGCCGTTGGCCGAGTAGCCGGAGGCGATGATGACCTTGGCCCGGGGATTGACGCGCAAGATTTCCCTCAGGCAGTTGTGGCCGCCCATGCCGGGCATGCCCAGGTCCATGACCACCAGGTCAATGGGTCTGGGGGGCGCCAGGTAGGTCTCCAGGGCCTGCTCCCCGCTGCCCGCGGTCAGCACCCGGTAGCCCATCATCTCCAGGGCGTGCCTGCCCAGTTCACGCAGGGACTCCTCGTCGTCCACCAAAAGGATGGTTTCGCTGCCGCCGGGCAGCCGGCCGGCCTGGCCGGCCTCCGGGGCCGCGCCGGCGGCCTGGTCCCGGTACACCGGCAGGTAGACCTTGAAGGTGCTGCCCAGGCCCGGCTCGCTGTAACAGGAGACGTGCCCGCCATGGCCCTTGACGATGCCGTAGACCGTGGAGAGCCCCAGGCCCGTGCCCTTGCCCACCTCCTTGGTGGTGAAGAAGGGGTCGAAGATGTGCTCCATGATCTCGGGGCTCATGCCCAGGCCGCTGTCGGAGACCGCCAGCAGCACGTAGCGGCCAGGGGGTACCTCCAGGTGCTCAAGGTTGTACTCCTCGCCCAGAATGACGTTGCTGGTTTCCATGACCAGCCGTCCGCCCTGGGGCATGGCGTCGGCGGCGTTGGTGGCCAGGTTCACCAGCACCTGCTCCATCTGGGTGGAGTCGGCGTTGACCGGCTCCAGGTCCGGGGCTAGGTGGGTCTCGATGCCGATCATCTTGGGCAGGGACGGCCCCAGCAGTTGCAGGGTGTGGCTGACCGATTTGTTAAGGTCTAGGGGACGCAGGTCCGCCTCGCCCTTGCGGCTGAAGGTGAGTATCTGGCGCACCAGCTTGCGCGCCCTCTCGGCCGCTTGCAGGACATGGGCCAATTCGCTGGCGTTGTCCCGCCCTTGCTGGGCATGCTCCTGGGCCATCTCGGCGTAGCCCATGATGACGCCCAGGATGTTGTTGAAGTCGTGGGCTATGCCGCCGGCCAGGGTGCCGATGGCCTCCATCTTCTGGGCCTGGCGCAGTTGGGCCTCCAGCCGCTTGGTCTGGGTGACGTCGGTGAGGTTGACCACCATGCCGGCGGTCTGGCCGGACTGGCCGGGTATGCCGGCGGCGCTGATGACGATGTTGAGCAACTGGCCATCCTTGGTCAGGCGCTTGGTCTCCAGGGTGACGGGGCCGCCCGTGGCATAGAGCTGGGCGATGGTGGCCTCCACCTGGGGCCGCTGGTCCTCGGGCACGAAGGGGATGCGTTGGCCGATGACCTCCTCGGGCCGCCAGCCGAAAAGCCTGGTGAAGGCGGGGTTGACGAAGGTGGCCAGGCCCTGGCCATCGTAGACCACCACCGGGTCGGCGCTGGCCTCCAGAATGGCGCCCAGGCGCCGCTCGTTGGCCCGCACGTCCTCTTCGGCCTGTTTGCGCTGGGTGATGTCCTGCATGGTGGCCACGCGGTAGAGGACATCCCCCCCTGGCCCGCGCACGCTGACCAGGTCCATCTGGGCGGGAAAGGTGCTGCCGTCGGCGCGCAGCATGCGGGTCTCGTACTGCACATGACCCTGGATGGCCACCTCGGCCATGCGGCCCCGGACATGTTCGTGCTCCTCGGGGGCATAGACCGACAGGATGGGCTTGCCGGCCATCTGCTCCACCGGGTAGCCCAGCATGCGCGCGAAGGCGGGGTTGCAGACCAGGACGCTGTTGGTGGCCGGCAGGCCGATGGCCAGGCCGTGGGCGCAGTGGCGGAAGGCGTCGGCCCACTGGCGCAGTTCGGCCTGGGTCTTTTTTATCTCGCCGATGTCGCGGGTGATGGACAGGATGCAACGCCGGCCCTCCAGGGTCAGCACCGCCGCCGAGAGCAGGCCGTCGAGCACCCGCCCGCCCTTGGCCAGGAACTTGGCCTCCAGGTTGGTGACCTTGCCCTCTCGCTCCAGGCCGGCCAGCAGGCGCTGGCGGTCTTGCGGGTCCTGCCAGAGGTTCAGTTCCAGGGCATTGCGTCCGATCACCTCTTCACGGGAATAGCCGGTCAGGGCCAAGAAGCCGTCGTTGACGTCCAGGAAAACCCCATCATCCAGGCGGCTGATGCCCACGGCGTCGGGGCTGGTCATGAAGGCCAGGCGGAAGCGCTCCTCGCTCTCCTTCAGCAGGCGTTCCCCGGCGATGCGCGACTGGCGGTCGGCGATCAAAAGGCACAAGAGGAGGCTGGCCAGGGGGTAGACGATCATCACCGGCAGGGCGATGTCAGAGAGCACCCGCCAGGTCATGTCTCCCGGCAGGGCCAGGGCGCAGACCAGCATGACCAGGTGCACCGCCACCCCGAAGCCGTAGAGGTAGGCCGCGCTCATGGCCCTGGGGTTGCGCCGCCTCCAAAAGTAGTAGGCCGCGCCCAGGGCGGCCGAGCAGAAGCTGACCAGCACGCCCATCAAGGCCCCGGGGCCGCCTTGCCAAACGCGGAAGGCGCTGGCCATGGCAAAGGTGATGGCCGCCACCAAGGGCCCGCCGAAGAGGCCGCCCACGCTAATCACCACCGAGCGGGTGTCGAAGATCACCCCTGGCAGCAGGTTGAGGGGGGTGAGCATCACGCAGATGGCGAAGCCGCCGAACAAGACGCCGTTGAGTACCTGCCCAGGCAGGCTCTGGCCCTGCCAGCGACGCAGGACCTGCACGTAGAGGAAGCAAAGCACCAGCAAGAGGGCCGCGTTGGCCGCCAGTTCCTGGATGATGGTCTTGGCCATTTCACCTCAGCCCGGGGTAATCGCGCGTGGGGGCCGCAAGCCCTGGCCGGGGCCAGGACTCGCGGGCCGTGGGCCGTCCCTTTAGGTTACATTCTATAACGATTTGCGCCCCCGGGGCATCAGCCAGAAGCGATGACGAGGGTCGGCGGGCGGCCAGGACTGCCGGGCGGTACGCTCCGGGGGCTCAATAGCCGCCGAAGTAGTACTGGATGTAGTCGCAGTAGAGGGTGTTGACCGCGGGACCGGTGGCGGTGCCGTACTGGCCGCTGGGCTTGCCAAAGGCGTATTGCAGGGCCGCCTCGTGGTCGCCACTGCGAGACAGGTAGTCGGTCAGGCGGGCGTAGCCCTGGCCGTCGCCTAGAGTGGCCAGGAAGAGGCCCACGGCGTCCAATTGGGCGTAGTCCAGGGCGCTGGCGCTGCCATTGTCGTAGCGCAGGCCGCTGTCATACCAACTCGTCCGGCGGGAGCCGTTACCCGAATAGCGGGCCAATTGGGCTCCCAGGGATGCCTTGCTTTCCCGGGGGCCCTGGGGATAGGCCACGTCGCCCACGTAAAAGGCCATGCTCTCGGAAACCCAGATGTCGCTTAGCATGGCCTCCGAGTACAGGTCGTGGCGCTCGGCCAGGCCGGTCTTGTTGTAGTAAAGCACGTGGGCGGTTTCGTGGGCCACGGTGCTGCCGTAGTCGCTGAGATAGCGCTCGGAGGTGCTCTGCCCGCCGTAGAGGTTCAGATACAGGGCGTTCTCGCCGGGGTTCATGTAGCCCAGCACATCGTCGCCGCGGTCGCTGTAAAAATGTATCTCGATCTTGCCATGCCCCTGGTTGCCGTAGCCCAGCAGGGCCTGGGGCGTGGTGAAAGCGGCCTCCAGGTAGGGCGCCAGGGCCTCGGCCACCCCGCCCCAGCGGCCGTAGTCCAGGGCGTAGTGGCTGGTGTACTTGACCGCCGCCGGGGCCGGGCCGGCCAGAGCCAGCGCCAAGGTCAGCAGCCACAGGAGGGCCAGGAGGCGGCGAAGCTTTAGGGACATGGCGGCAATCTCCACGCGCGGGGCGTCTCTTGGGCCCGCCCCCCGGCGCGAAGCGGGCCGGCATCCTGGCCGGCCGAATTCTTATCTTTATATAATACCCATAGACCGAGTGAAAAGCTGGTTTTTGTCGGCCAGCCGGGGCGGGGGCCAAGATTTTTTGCGCGCGGGCCGGATACAGTACGAATTCCTGAAAAAGGGCTGTTGTCAACAAATAGAACTGTCCGGTGTAGTAGCACATAAACTGTCCGGTTTTTTGCGCGAGGGGGAATCCCCGGAGGGCGTAGCCCGGAGGGGATTTCCCCTCGCGAGCCGCCGTGCGCCCCCCCTATGCGGC
>JACRDC010000117.1 GCA_016218705.1 Desulfarculus sp. | reverse complement strand
GGCTCATACCAAGTTGCGATCAAACGAATAGTTAGATCGCAACTTGGTATGCGGGCCATGGACGGCCCGCCGGGCGCGTAAGCGCCCGGGAGGCCGGGCAAAATCACGCTTTTGCCCGGCCGATCAGCAATCAAAGCCATGGATGGCTTTGATTGCATATTGGTATCAGGCCATGTCTTCCAGGCTGGCCCACCAACCCTGGCGCGCGGCCCAGGCCAACAGCTCCCGGCCGGTGGCCAGGGCCTGGGCCTGGCGGGCGGCCCGGAAGGCTATTGCCGGCGGCCGGCCCCGCCGGGGCGGCGGCGGCGCGTAGGCGGGGCAGAGGCGGTAGCGCCAGCCAGGGTGCCCGCCCAGTTCCCGGGCCTGATCCAGGAGGCCCAGGCGCATCAACCCCCAGGCCAGGTCCAAATCCACCGGGGCCAGCACATGGTAGGCCCGGCCCGCCGGCTCCACCCCCACCAGCCCCACCCAGCCCTGGCCTTGGGGCAGGGTGGCGCGCACCAGGTCGCTCATGGCGAAGCGCAGCGCCATGCCCGGCCCAGGCCGCCTAGACCTCGTTGATGAGGTCGGGCTGGCCGGTGGCCTCGCGCACCGCCCGCCACAGGCCTCCCTCTGGGTCCACGTAGGAGCGGTGGCTCACCGCCAGCTTGATGGGCACGTGCACGAAATGGTCGTTCCACAACGACACCAACAGGCCGGTCTTGCCGGCCAGTCCGGCGTGCACGGCGTGATGGCCCAAAAAGCCGGTGTAGACCCGGTCGTTGGGCGTGGCCGGCACCGAGCGGATCAGGTAGGAGGGGTCAATGTACTTCAGGTTGATCTCCTGTGCCCGCTCGTGGAAGTAGGCCCCGATGCGCTCCTTGAGGTAAGTGCCGATGTCGCCCAGCTTGAGGTTGCCGCTGGCGTCCTGGCCTAGGTCCAGGCCCTCGAAGAGCTTTTGGCCCGCGCCCTCGGCCACCACGATCACCGCGTGGCCCCGGGCCTGGAGGCGCTCCTCCAAACGGCTCAGGAGCCCCTGGGGTCCCTCCAGGTCCCAGTCCACCTCGGGGATGAGGCAGAAGTTGACCTCGGTGAGCGCCAGGGTGGCGTGGGCGGCCACGAAGCCGCTGTAGCGCCCCATGAGCTTCAGGAGCCCCACCCCGCCCGGCGCGCCGGTGGCCTCGTTGTGCGCCCCCAGGATGGCCCGGGTGGCCGCCTCCACCGCCGTCTGGAAGCCGAAGGTCACCTGCACGAAGCTGATGTCGTTGTCAATGGTCTTGGGTATGGCCACCACCCCGGTCTTGACCCCCCGGGCGGTGATCTCCTCGGTGATGGACTGGGCGGCGCGCAGGGTGCCGTCGCCGCCGATCATGAACAACAGCCCGATATTCTGGCGCTCCAGGGAGTCCACGATCTCCTCGATGGATTGGCCCCCCCGGCTCATGCCCAGAAAGGAGCCCCCCCGGCCGTGCACGTTCTGCACCGTGGTGGGGTTGAGATCCATGAGGTCGTGGCCATAGGCGGGGATGAAGCCCTGCAGGCCGTAGCGCACGCCCACCACGTTGCGCACGCCATAGATGTAGTGCAGTTGCAACACGATGGCCCGCACCAGCGAGTTGATGCCCGGGCACATGCCCCCGCAGGTGACGATGGCCGCCTTGAGCTTGGTGGGGTCGAAGTAGATTTTCTCGCGGGGGCCGGCCCGCTCGAAGCTGGGCTCCTCGGTGCAGGTGGGGTCCTGGGGGCGCAGATAGGGGTCCACGCGCATGCGCACGCTCTCGTCCACGAAGCGCTGGCGCCCCAGTTTGGCCTGGGCCGAGGACTTGAAGATGGGGTTGGCGATCTTGGCCGGCCCCAGGGTCTGGACCGGGGTCTGCGAGGGCTCGATGTTGTGGTGGTCGTCGCGCACGGCTGCCTCCAAGGCCCCCCAGCCAGGGGCGGGATCATCCACGGCCAACCCAATTCGCCTGCCGTCCCTGCAAGGCCGGCCTGGCACTCCTAGATTAAGGGCAGGCTAGCATCCCGGCCCCAGCCGGTCAAGGGCAGGTGGCGTGCATGGGGTGCGGCCAGCCGCCCGGTGATGGCGGGTGCGCGCCTGGGCGGGTTATGCTAGGATCATGACCGTCAACCTGGGGCACTCCCCAGCCAAACAAAATCCATAAGCGAGGAATACGCTCATGACCCCCCGTTTCAGCATGGAAGGCATCCGCCGCACCGTCTTTGGCCAGGGCAGCGCCGCCAGCCTGGGCGAGGAGGTGCGCCTGTTGGAGGCCAAGCGGGTCCTGATGGTGATAGACCCCCAGGTGCTGGCCGCCGGGGCCTTGCAGCCGGCCCTGGACAGCCTTAAAAAAGCCGGCGTGGCCTACCACATCTTTGACAAGCTCACCCGCGAGCCCGAACCGGCCGAGGCCGACGCCGCCGCCAGCGCGGGCAAGGAGTTCAAGGCCCAGGCCGTGGTGGGCATCGGCGGGGGCAGCGCCCTGGATTTGGCCAAGGCCGCCGCCGTGCTCATGACCAACCCCGGCCAGGCCACCGACTATGTGGGCCTGGAGCTGGTCAAGACCTCCGGCAAGCCGGTCATCTGCCTGCCCACCACGGCGGGCACCGGCAGCGAGGTGACCTTCACCGCCGTCTTCACCCGGCGCTCCGACAAGTTCAAGGGCGGCATCAACGGCCGCCTGCTCTATCCCCACACCGCCATCCTGGACCCCCTGCTCACGGTAAGCTGCCCGCCCTACATCACGGCCATCGTGGGCATGGACGCCCTGACCCACGCCATGGAGGCCTTCACCAGCCGGGCCGCCACGCCCCTGAGCGACCTCAACGCGCTCAAGGCCATCGAGCTGATCGGCGAGAACCTGCGGGCCGCCTTTGCCCACGGCGACAACCTGGAGGCCCGCGAGGGCATGCTGCTGGGCTCCTACCTGGCCGGGCTGGCCCTGGCCCAAGCCGGAGTGGGCGCGGTGCACGCCATGGCCTACCCCCTGGGGGCCTTCTACGACATCCCCCACGGCGAGGCCAACGCCACCCTGCTGCCCTTCGTGCTGCGCTTCAACCTCATGGCCTGCCCCGAGCGCTTCGCCACCATGGCCTACGCCCTGGCCGAGTTGCCCGACGATCTGAGCACCCGCGAGGGCGCCGAGGCCTGCGTGCAGGAGGTCTTCGAGCTGTCCTACGACCTGGGCATCCCCCCCAACTTGGGCGCCCTGGAGGTGCCCCAGGCCGAGGTGCCGGCCATGGCGCAAAAGGCCATGACCGTGGCCCGGCCCATCGCCAACAACCCAAGGAAGGTCAACGCCAAGGACCTGGAGGGCATCTACCACCAGGCCTTCGAGGGCGAGTAACGGCGGCCCGGCGAGCATATAACCCGGCCCCGGGCGGGGCCGTTATCATCCGGAGATGAGCCATGCCTGGCTTTGAATGGCTGGACGACAAGGAGACCAAGGCCCTCTTGGAGGTCATGAACACGGGCATTCTCTTCCGCTACGACATGCCCGGCGGACGGGGCCAGGTGGTGGAGAAATTCGAGAAGGCCTTTGCCCAATACTGCGGCAGCCGCTTCGCCCTAGCCGTATCGAGCGGCACCGCGGCGGTGAAGGTGGGCCTGGTGGGCCTGGGCGTCGGCCCCGGCGACGAGGTCATCGTGCCCGGCTTCACCTTCGTGGCCACCTGGGAGGCGGTCTTTGACTGCGGGGCCACGCCGGTCTTCTGCGAGATAGACCAGAGCCTGTGCCTGGACCCGGCCGACCTGGCCCAGAAGATCACCCCGCAGACCAAGGCCATCGTGCCGGTGCACATGCTGGGCGCCCAGGCCCGCATGGCCCAGATCAAGGCCATCGCCGGCAAGCACGGCATCCCCGTGCTGGAGGACACCGCCCAGGCCGCCGGCTGCACCCTGGAGGGCAGGTACGTGGGCACCTTCGGAGCCTGCGGCACCTTCAGCTTCGACGCGGTCAAGACGCTCACCACCGGCGAGGGCGGCATGGTCATCACCGACGACGAGGCCCTGTACCAGACCATCTGCGAGTACTCCGACCACGGCCACGACCACAAGCCCTTGGGCCGGGGCAACGAGGGGCGCCGCTTTTTTGGCTTCAACTACCGCATGATGGAACTGCAAGGCGCCCTGGGCCTGGTGCAGCTCGACAAGCTACCCCGAATGGTGGAGCGCATGCGCTCGCACAAGGCGGCGCTGAAGGAGGCCCTGTCGCGGGTGCCGGGTCTGACCTTCCGCGAGCTGCCCGACGCCGCCGGCGACTCGGCCACCTTCCTGAGCTGGTTTATGCCCGACGCGGCCAAGGCGAGCGCCATGGCCGCCATCCTGGCCCAGCACGGGGCTGGCGCGGTGCCCTGGGGGGTCAACACCTGGCACTCCTACACCAACTGGGAGCACCTGCACGCCGGCGCCACGCCCTGCAAGAGCGGCTGGCCCTACAAACGAGCCCAGGGCGGCGTGGCCTACGGCCCGGCGGACCTGCCGGCCACCAGCGCCATCCTGGGGCGCTGCCTGTCCTGGCAGATCATGCTTAACTGGGACGAGGCCGAGCTGCAAAAACGCACCGAGGCCATCAACCACGCGGCCAGCGCCCTGTAGCCATGGCCATGTACGTCATCATCCCGGCCCGCTACGGCTCCACGCGCTTTCCCGGCAAGCCCCTGGTGAGCATCAACGGCCGGCCCATGATCCAGCACGTCATGGAGCGGGCGGGCCGTGCCAAGGGGGTGACGGCGGTGGCCGTGGCCACCGACGACGAGCGCATCGCAAGGGCCGTGCGGGCCTTCGGCGGGCAGGTGGTGATGACCGAGAGCGATCTGCGTAGCGGCAGTGACCGCGTGGCCGCCGCGGCCAGCGCCATGGGCCTCAAGGCCGGCGACCTGGTGGTCAACGTGCAGGGCGACCAGCCGCTGTTGCCCCCAGAGGTCATCAGCCAGACCGCCGCGCCCCTGCTGGCCGAGCCCGGCCTGGGCATGGCCACCCCGGTGGTGCCCATCACCCGGCCCGAGGAAGTGACCGACCCCAACCACGTCAAGGTGGTGCTGGACCGGGCCGGCAATGCCCTGTACTTCTCGCGCCAGCCCATCCCCCACCCCCGCGACGGCGCGCCGGTGACGTTCCTGAAGCACCTGGGGGTCTACGTCTTCCGCAAGTCCTTTTTGGACACCTACGCCGCCCTGCCTAGCGGCCACCTGGAGGAGTTGGAAAAGCTGGAGCAGCTCAGGGTGCTGGAGGCCGGCCACAAGGTGCGCTGCGTCACCACCCGCTTCGATTCGCCGGAGGTGGACCGCCCCGAGGACGCGGCGCGGGTGGCCCAGATTCTCCAGGAGGCTGGCCAGGACTGGTAGAACCCACCTCGGAGGCATGGGCCATGTTCAGCCAGGCCGGACGTCCCGCATTTTTTGGCGGTGGGCCAGCCTGGCTTTTTTGCGCCCTGGCCGCCGTGGCCCTGCTCATCTTCTTCTACAACCTGCGCGCCCGCCTGCGCCGGCCCGCCTCCGGCGAGCAAGGCCGGCCCTGGCTGTTGCCCTTGGGCCAAGGCCCGGCGGCCCAGGGGGCCTGGGATGCCTGTTGCATCGCCCTGACCCGCCTCTCCTTGCTGGTCCTGCTGCTGGGCAGCCTCTTGTGGAACCTGCACCGCCAGGCCTACCCCTTCCTGCGCGGGCGGACCTACCAGGTCTACGCCTTCAGCCTGGACCTGGCCGGCGGGCTGTTGCTCCTGGCGCTGCTGGGGCTGATGGCCGGGCGCCTGCTTGGCCGCCGCCGGGCCGCCGGCCCTGCCTGGGGCCTGGCCCTGCTCTTCTGGGTGGGCCTGAGCGGCTTGTTCTCCGAGTACGCCCGCCTGGCCGCCACCCGCCCCGACTGGGCTTTTTACGAGTTCCTGGGCTGGCTGCCGGTGGTGCTGTGGTCCACCTGGGGCGGCGCCTCCGACCAATGGCTGATGATAATCTGGTGGATGCACGTGCTGCCGGCCCTGCTGCTCACCGCCCTGGCGCCCCGCCTCAAGCTCTAGCCGGCTGGCGCCCGCCAACCCCCACCGCCATTGTTAATCCCTATAGCTACCAGCCGGCGCCATCCTCACTTCGTATTTGACTTAGGCCAACCCTTCGCTATCATGCAGCATAGTTCATAGCTCCACTGCCCGGCGATGTTTAGTCGCCACCAGGGCGCCCTGGCCGGAGGATAACGCATTGGCAATATCAATAGCCCAGCTCCGCGCTCCCCGCTCCTGGCTATACCTCTTGCCCCGCCTAGGCCTGGGTCTGGTCTTTGTCTGGGCCGGGGCGGTCAAGCTGCTGGACATCCACGCCTTCGGGGTGGTGTTGGCCCGCCACGCCCTGCTGCCCGAGGCCCTTTTACTGCCGGCGGCGGTGGGCCTGCCGCTGTTGGAGGTGGTGGCCGGTCTGGGGCTCATGGCCGGCGTGCGCGGTGGCCTGACCCTGGTCAGCGGCCTGCTGGTCCTGTTCGCCGGGGTGCTGTGGTTCGGGGTTCTCCGGGGCCTGGAGATAGACTGCGGCTGCTTCTCGCCCGGCGAACTGGCCCAGCACGACGGCCTGCGCCAGGCCCTGTACCGCGACCTGGCCATGCTGGCCGTGGCCGCCCATCTGTACCTCTGGCGCTGGCGGCACCACCCGTCCCGCGCCGGGCGCCCTTGGCCCCGCACGGCCAGTTCGCGCCACCACCAACAGGAGATCGCCTCATGAACAAGCCCAAAACCCTGCTGGCCCTGCTGGCCGCCCTTTGTTGCCTGGCCATGGCCCTGCCCGCTTTTGCCATGTTCGACAGGGAGTTCGACAACGAAAAGCTGGTAATGAACTTCTACAACGAGGTAAAGCGCGGCGGCTACCAGGTGGTGGACACCGCCGGCCTCAAGAAGTGGCTGGACGAGAAGAAGCCCATGCTCATCGTGGACACCATGCCCCTGGCGGACAGCTACAAGAAGCAGCACATCCCCGGGGCCGTGCAGTATGAGTTCCCCATCCCCGAGGTGACCGAGTACTCAGCCACGCAGCAGGCCGAGTTCGCCAAGTTGCTGGGCGCCGACAAGGATCGCCTGTTGGTGATCTACTGCGGCTTCCCCAAGTGCACCCGCAGCCACAACGGGGCCATGTGGGCCGTGAAAATGGGCTACCGACACGTGTACCGCTACCCCGGCGGCATCAAGGCCTGGGCCGAGGCCGGCCATCCCGTGGCCAAGGCCGACTAAACACGTCAGCGGCGGGGGCTCCCTGTCCGCCAGGGCGCTCCCGCCGCTTGCTTGGTTCGCGCACAGCCTGGGTTCATACCCTGCCCGCGAAGTGGCTTCGTTGATTTTTGGCCGCCCGAGCCCCGTGTCCCGCTCTTAGCCCGGCCATTCTTAGGGCACCGGCAGGGGGCTGCTATGATCCACCCGGGAAGGGATATGGGCTCCCTGCGGCCCCTGCCCACGACAAGGCGGAGAGTCCACCCCGCGCCGGCACCCGCACCGGCCAAGCCAGTATGGCCGGGCGGCTCCAGCGGGACACAAAAAGAAACCGCTTAGGTTTTCTTGGGCCGCCGAAACGGTAAGGGTTGTACCCAGAGGAAATATGCCGAAAAACTATGCGTCTGATCTGAAATGCGTGTGATAAGCCTCAAGAGATTGTTTCGCTCACGCTCGCGGCGACCGTATTTTGGTTGGCGGTAATCTGACCTATGAAGCCGGTTTGGCGCAGACGTCCAACAGGCGGGCCTGTTCCTCGAAGGTGCGCCAGCCGTGGCGGGCGCCGGCGGGGATGAAGTAGGCCTCGCCCGGCGTCAGCAGCCGCTGCTCATCGCCGATGAACATCTCGATGCGCCCGCTCAGGAGCACACCGCACTGCTCAAAGGGGTGCTCGTGGCCCTCGCCGGCCTGGCCAGGGCCTATCTCCAGGCAGGCCATCACCAGGCCCTGGCCCAGCTCGGCCCGGCTTCGCACCCCCGGCCGGAATTGGGCCAAATCCAGGCCGCGCAGATCATCCCAAAAGGCCATGCTGCCTCTCCCTGGCCAGGCCGTGGGGTTGCTACACCCTGCGCACCAGGCCCACCATCACCCCCAGCAGGCGCAGGGGCTGGCCGGCCGGCACCCTGATGGTCTTGACCTCCGGGTTGGAGGACCTGAGTTCCACGCCGTCCGGCTGGGGGTGGAAGTGCTTGAGGGTCACCTCGTCCTCCAACAGCACCGCCACCACCTCGCCGGCCGGGGCCTCGGGCTGGGAGCGCAGGATGACCAAGTCGCCCTCCTGGATGTGGTCGCCCACCATGGAGTCGCCGCGCACGCTGAGCGCGAAGAAGCGGCCGCCGCCGAAAAAGGCCGGGTCCAGGTCCAGGAATTCGTCGGCCTCCTCCACGGCCAGCATGGGCTGGCCGGCGGCGATGCGCCCCAGCACCGGGATGCCCTTGGGCGGTCCAATCACGTTGAGCGCCCGGGGCAGGCCGGGGGCCGAGCGCAGATAGCCCTTTCTTTGCAGGGCCTTCATGTGGTCGTGGGCGGCCCGGGGCGAGCGGAAGCCGAAGCGGGCCGCCACCTCGCGCACCGTGGGCGGGTAGCCCTGCTGATGCAGGAAGCTGTTGATGAACTCCAGCACCTGGGCCTGGCGTTCGGTCAAGCCTTTGGTCATGACTGCCTCCTAGCGAGATAAGGGCGTCTGGCGCTATTCCTTACTATACTAAAGTCTAGGCCACGGTCAAGTATGAATTTGCCGGCGGCGGCTCAAGCCGGGGAGGCGCGGGCGCGTCGGGGGCGGTGCCCCAAAAGGGCGCTGAGGCCCCGGGTGCAGGCCAAAAGCGGCCCCAGGAGGCGCTCTTCCAGGAGCCGGCCCTCTTGCCGGCGCTTTAGCAGGGCCACGCTCACCGCCGCCACCGCCCGCCGCTCTTGGTCCCATACCGGGGCGGCCATGGCAAACAGCTCGGGCAGGTACTCGCCGTCGTTGACCGCGTAACCCTGTTCCGCCACCTGGTCGAGCACCGCCGCCAGGTCCACCCGGCGGCCCTCCAGCCAGGCGGCGGCCTGGGGGTCGGCCAAGATACCCGCCAGGGCTTGGCGGCGCTGGGGGCCAGGCAGGTTGGCCAACAGCACCCGGCCTGGCGAGGAGCTGTAGGAGGGCAGGCGGCTGCCCACGTTGAGGTTGAGGCTTAGGACCTCCTGGCGGCGCAGGCGGGCCACGTACATCACCTCCAGGCCGCCGGGCTCCAGCACGCTCAGGTTGACATTGGCCTCCACCTCCTGGAACAGGGCCTCCAGGAAGGGCAGGGCCGCCTCGCGCACCTCCAGGCCATCCAGCATCGCGAACCCCAGGTCAAGAACCGCCGGCCCCAGGCAGTAGGCCCCGCCCTTGACCGATTGCAGCACGTAACCACGCGCCATCAGGGTGGAGAGCAGGCGGTGCAGGGTGGGCTTGGGCAACTTGAGCTCGGCGGCCAGGCCGGCCAGGGATAGGCTGAAGCCCCGGCGGCCGAAGGCCTCCAATACCTGGAGGCCCCGGTCCAGGGCGTTGACCGGCGGTTCTGGGCGGGGCATGGCCTATTCCAATCCGCGAAAAGTCAATTCCGCGCAGTGGAATAGTACGCAATCTCCCGGGTGGACGTCAAGCCGTCCGCAGGTGCCCGCGGCCCTTGTCCGGCCGGGGCTGGGGCTTGCCCGCCTCCGGGGACGGGGCCGGCCCGGGCCTGCCGCGGTGGGCTATGTTGGTCAGCACCGCCAGCAAGAGCGCGGGGTCCTGGTCCTGGTAGGTCAAAAAGCGAGGCCGCAGCAGGTGGGCGCGCCCCACCAGGACCGGGTCGCGGCTGGGCAGCACCACGGTCAGGGGCAGGTCCTCCAGCAAGGGACCCAGGGTCAGGATGTCCTCCAGTTGGGCCTGGTTTTCCGGCATCAGCACCACCACGGAGTCGTGATGGTTGGGCACCCGCAGGCGCTGGCCGAAGGATTCGAGGTCTGCATGGCACTCCTTGCTTAACTCGGCGGTTTCCCAGTGCAATACCTCGGAATAGGGATGCCCGGCCTGGTGGTGTGCGGGACAGTAAATTAGCAGGTGCATTTGTTCCACTCCAGCAGCTTGAGATAGTGAGGCAACCCACTCGCCATCGAAGCTTTTCAACTTCCATGCCACCAGCCTTGCCGTCAACTATATAGTTGTATTAATTATTATATTAATCATCATCCCCTGACGGGACACCTGGACCGCCCTCCCGAGAGCGCCAAGCCGTCTTGCCCGGCGGGACAGCGTCTTGCGAGACGGCATTAGTTTGCCTATTAATACCAAGTTGCGATCTAACGAGTAGTTTGATCGCAACTTGGTATGCGGGCCATGGATGGCCCGCCGGGCGCGTAAGCGGCCGGGAGGCCGGGCAAAACCCGGGGGCACCTCAGTCCCCACAAAGCGCTAGCTTTGTGGGGTGGAGTCACTCTTTTGCCCGGCCGAGCAGCAATCAAAGCCATGGATGGCTTTGATTGCATATTGGTATAAGTCAGTGAGGTTGGGCTATTCA
Source organism: Desulfarculus sp. (assembly GCA_016218705.1). Taxonomy (GTDB): domain Bacteria; phylum Desulfobacterota; class Desulfarculia; order Desulfarculales; family Desulfarculaceae; genus JACRDC01. The sequence goes on along the minus strand of JACRDC010000117.1, from coordinate 5,165 downwards.
GCCTTGAGGCGGGTGATCTCGTACTTCTTGAGCAGGGCGTAGAGCCGGCCCCGGGAGAGCTGGGAGATGCGGCAGGCGTCCTGGATGTCGCCCTGGGCCAGGGCCATAAGGTCTTGCAGGTAGCGCTTCTCGGCGGCAGCCAGCACCTCGTCCCGGAATTGCTGCAGAGGGCCCAGGACCTTGGAGGCCACGGGCACCAGCGCCTCGGGGCTGGCATCGCTGGCGGCGGGCGCGGCCTCGCGGCGCAGGGAGGCCTTGGCCACCTCCACGCGCAGATAGGTAGGCAGGTGGTAGGGAAAGAGGATGGGCTCGTAAAGGGCCGAGGCCACGGTGCGCTCCAGCACGTTGACCAGCTCGCGCACGTTGCCCGGCCAGGCAAAGGCCTGCAAGGCCTCCAGGAAGTCGGGGGAGTATCCCTTGGGGCGTATCTTGTAGCGCTGGCACAGGCGGGCCAGGTGGTGGTTGACTAGGTCGGCCATGTCCTCCATGCGGCCGCGCAGGGGGGGCAGGTCTATATGGAAGGAACGCAGCCTGAAGAACAGGTCCTGGCGGAAGCCCTGCTGGGCCACCATCTGCTCCAGGTCGCGGTTGGTGGCGGCGATGAGGCGGAAATCGCTGGACACCTCGCTGTCGCTGCCCACGGGGCGGAACCGGCGCTCCTGGATGACCCGCAGGAAGGATTTCTGCAGCGTGGGGGGCAGCTCCCCCACCTCGTCCAAAAACAGGGTGCCGCCGTGGGCCTGCTCGATCAGCCCCCGCTGGCTGCGGTCGGCGCCGGTGAAGGAGCCCTTCACGTGACCGAAAAGCAGGCTTTCCACCAGGTTGTCGGGCAAGGCCGTGCAGTCCACCACCACGAAGCTCTTGCTCGCCCGCTGGCTGTTGCGGTGGATGCCCCAAGCGAAGAGCTCCTTGCCGGTGCCGGTTTCGCCGGTTATCAGCACGTTGGCGTCGGCGCCGGCGGCCTGGGCCATGATGTCCAGGCAGGCCCGCATGGGGGGGCTGTCGCCGATGATGTCCTCGCGCTTGAGCAGCATGGGCGCTTGGCGGGCCTCGCGCTCCTTGCGGTACTCCAGGGCGCGCACCATGGGCAGGGTCATCTTGTCCAGGGAGGCCGGCTTCTCGATGTAGTCCCAGGCGCCGTTCTTGATGGCCAGCTCGGCGCCGTCGGGGTCGCCCAGGCCGGTCATGATGATGACCTCGGGCCGGGCGGCGCTGGCGCGGATGTCGGCCAGGCGGTCCAGGCCGTTGCCGTCGGGCAGGCGCACGTCCAAAAAAACCACGTCAAAGGGCTTTTCCTGGATCAGTTGGTAGCCCTCGCTCAGGGTCAAGGCCTGGGCGGCCTGGTGCCCATGGCGCTCCACCATGCGCGTCAACAGCCGCGCGATCAGGGGATCGTCGTCAATGATGAGGATGTCCGCCATATTCGAGCATTGTGAATTAAAAATGGCCCCCAAACAACTGTTTTTAGTATAGGCTTAATCTACATAATCATTATGATATTGTTGGCTGGGCGGCGCCAAGCGCCCCATGGGGTGCTTCCTTGCCCCTTGGCGAGGCGTCCGGGGTGTGTTAGTAACCTATTTTCACCGTACCGGCGCCAAGAATCGCCCCACATCAGGCCCTGTAGGCCCCACGGGGGCCCGAAATAATTGGCCGCCTGGCCGTGCCCTGGCCAGTGGCCCACGGAGAAGCCATCATGTCCACGCCATGCAAATCCGCCTTGAGCCTGTCGCTGCTGTGGCTTGTCCTGGCCGCCGGCTGCGGCGGCGACCAGGACAAGCCCGCCCCGGCGGCGGCCATGGCCGACCCCTGCGCCCTGGTCACCACCGCCGAGGTTGAGGCCACCCTGGGCCAGGCCGTGCAGCCGCCGGAGACCAAGCAGACCCATAACCCCCTGGGCCAGGCCATCTGCTTCTACGCCGCCGCCGGCGAGGACAAGGTGCGCTTCGTGCAGGTCTCCCTGGTGCGCACCCAGGGCATGACCGCGGCCATGCGCGGCCAGGGCTACAGCGCCGCCCGCCTGTTCGAGGACACCAAGGCCCTCTTGCAAAGTCCCCAGGAGGTGCCCGGCCTGGGCCAGGCGGCCTTTTTCGGCGGCAGCGGCCTGAGGGCCGGGGCCGGCCTGCACGTGCTCAACGCCGACGCCTACCTGACCATCACCGTGGCCGGCAGCGACGGCCAGCACGACCTGGACCAGGCCAAAACCCTGGCGGCCAAGGCCCTGGCCCGGCTCAAGTGAGGCCCGTGGAGATTAAGAACTCGCCAAAGCCGGACGGATTTTTTACTATGAAGTAGGCAATCCATCACCCCTCGGAGCCTGCCTTGCTGCCCCAATTCGTGCCAGCCTACAGCGTTGGTCCGCTCATCGGCCTGGTGGCCAACGGTCTGTTGGCCCTACTGTGCCTGGTCATCCTGCTCACCTACCGCAGCTACCGTCCGCTCAAGTACCTGCTCTTGTTTTACCTGACCTTGTGCGGCTACTTCCTGGGCTTCACCCTTTACGGCTACCAGCTCTCCGAGCGCTCCATCGTGGGCTGGTACCGCCTGATGCTCTTGTCCCTGTGCTTCGCGCCCGTGGCCTGGGTGTGGTTCGCCTGCTCCCTGCAGGACATCCGCCCGGGACGCTGGGCCTGGGGCTGCCTGGGTTTCTCGCTGGTGCTGGCGGCGGTGTTGCTCATGGTGGAGCACCCCCTGGTGCTGGGGCCTCCCCTGGTCTGGCAGCCCCACGCCGGCACCTGGCACCCCCAGGCCAAGCTCTTTCGCCCCGTCGTGTATGCCTTCGATCTGGCGGTGGTACTGACCACCATCATTCTGTTCTGGTTCCGCTGGTGGCGCGGTCCGGGCAAGCCGGCCTACGTGCGGGCCATCCTGGCCGGCCTTTCCATCTGGTTCTTCGGAGGACTGCACGACGCGGCCTTTGCCCTGCACATGGCCATCCTGCCCTTCAACGTCATGTGGCTGGGCTCCATCTGGCTGTCCTTGTGCCTGGCCCTGGCCATGGCCTTTCACCTGCGCGACCTGGACGAGGCCGTCAAGATATCCGAGGCCAAGTTCTCCCGGGCCTTTGCCTTGAACCCCGACTGCCTGACCATCGCCACCCTGGAGCAGGGCCGTCTCTTGGAGGCCAACGAGGCCTTTTTGCGCATCACCGGCCTGGAGCGCCACCAGGCCCTGGGCAAGAGCTTCGATGAACTGGGCGTGCACCCCCAGGGCGGGCTGGACCGGCGCTGGATACAAAACCTGGTGGTCCTGGGCTCCCTGCGCGACCGCGAGACCAGGCTCATCCTGCCCCAGGGCCAGAGCCTGGAGGTGCTGTGGTCGGCGGAGATCATCCAGTTCGGCGGCGATCCCTGCGTGCTCACGGTCATTCGCGACGTGACCGAGCGCAAACGGGCCGAGGCCGAGCTGGAAAAATACCGCCACCACCTGGAAGACCTGGTGAACGAGCGCACCGCCGAGCTGAGCCAGGCCAACCGCGAGCTGCAATACGAGATCGCCGAGCGCCGCCGCACCGAGGACGCCCTGCGCCAGAGCCGGGCCGAGTTGCAGACGCTGTTCGACTCCCTGCAGGACTTCCTCTTCGTGCTGGACGACCAGGGCCGGGTGGTGGCGGTCAACCCGCCGGTCAGCGAGCGCCTGGGCTACGGCCAGGAGGAGCTATTGGGCCGGGAGCTGTGCCTTTTGCACCCGCCGGAGCGGCGCGAGGAAGCGGCCGGCATCGTGGCCACCATCATCGCCGGCAACAGCGACCGCAGCCACCTGCCGCTGATGACCAAGGCCGGCGCCCTGGTGCCGGTGGAGACCCGGGTCACCCGGGGCCGCTGGGGCGACCGCCAGGTATTTTTCGGCATCAGCCGCGACATCAGCGAGCGCCAGCGCGCCCAGGAGGTGCTGCGTCAACTGGCCGCCGGCGTGGCCCACAACTTCAACAACCTCTTGGCCGCCATCCTGGGCAATGCCCAGGCCGCCGAGTCCGAGCTGCGCGGGCCTGATCCCGACCGGGGCCGCCTGGGTCAGCTCTTGGACAACGTGGTGCACGGGGCCATCTCCGGCCGGGGCCTGGTGCAGCGCCTGGCCGCCTACGTGGGCGGGCGCCGGCCCCAGGACGGCGGGCGGGAGGTGGCCGAGGTGGGCGAGGTGGCCGCGGCGGCCATCAAGATCGCCCAGGCCGCCTGGCGGCCCCATGCCCAGGCCCGGGTGGAGTTCTTCACCGACCTGAGGCCCGGGCTGTGGGTGGGCGCCCAGCGCGACGAGCTGATGGAGGTCTTCCTCAACCTGTTGCGCAACGCCCTGGAGGCCATGCCCCAGGGCGGCCGCCTGGCCGTCAACGCCGCCCGGGAAGGCGAGCAGGCGGTGATCCGCTTCTCCGACACCGGCCTGGGCATGGGGCCGGAGACGGCCCGGCGCCTGTTCGAACCCTTCTTCAGCACCAAGGGCGTGGCTGGCCAGGGCCTGGGCCTGGCCTCCAGCCGGGGCATCGTGCGGGCCTACGGCGGCGACATCACCGTGCAGAGCGTCTCCGGCCAGGGCACCACCTTCCTGGTGACCCTGCCCCTGGGTCCCGCGGCCAGCGCCCAGGAAGGCCCGGCCCCGGCCCCGCCAGGGGCCGTGCCCGGCGCCCGGGTGCTGTTGGTGGAGGACGAGGCCCTGGTGGCCATGGGCGTGCGGGCGCTGTTGGAGGACGCGGGCTACCAGGTGCGCCTGGCCGCCAATGTCTCCGAGGCCCTGGTGGCCTTGGAAGCCTTCGCGGCCCAGGCCGTGCTCTGCGACCTGGGCCTGCCCGACGGCAGCGGCTGGGAGGTGGCCGCCAGCCTGGCCAGCCGCCCGGGCGACCCCCTGCCCTTCATCCTGGTCACCGGCTGGAGCACCGACCTGACCATCATCGAGCCGCCGCCGGGGGTGCCGCCGGCCCGCGCCGTGCTGCACAAGCCCGTGGACCGCTCCCTGCTCCTCTACACCCTGGCCCAGGCCCTGGCCGGCTAGTGTCAGGTGGCAAGTAAAGCCATCCTTGGCTTTGCTTGCCTATCGGCCGGGAAAAAGCTAGGTTTTGCCCAGCCTCCCGGGCGCTTTCGCGCCCGGCGGGCCATCCACCGGGGTCCCCAAAAAAGCGCGGCTTTTTTGGGGTGGTTCTTGGCCCGCATACCAAGTTGCGATCAAACTACTCG
>JACRDC010000002.1 GCA_016218705.1 Desulfarculus sp. | reverse complement strand
GTTTTGCCCGGCCTCCCGGGCGCTTACGCGCCCGGCGGGCCATTCCCCGGGGTCCCCAAGCAAACGCAGTTTGCTTGGGGTGGATCCATGGCCCGCATACCAAGTTGCGATCAAACTATTCGTTTGATCGCAACTTGGTATCAGTCCTACCCTTCGCTTTTCAGGAGCCTCGCGCGGGCGGGTCCGGGAGACCGTATGGCCGACACCAGCACGTCATCACCGTTGCCGCAGGCCCAAATTGTGGATTTTTTGCAGGCCACGCCCCCCTTCAACGAACTGGACCAGGCCAGCCTGGACGACCTGGCCGGCCGCTGCGCCCAGGAGACCCATGCCCCGGGGGCCGTGATCCTGGTGCGTGGCAAGAGCCAGGTGGACGTCTTGCGCCTGATCGTCCAGGGCCGGGTCAAGGTTTTCTTCCGCGACGAGGAGGGGCAGGAGAACCTTCTGGACCACCGGGGTCCGGGCATGAGCATCGGCGCCCTGGGCATCCTGCGCGGCAGCCTGTCCAACCTGGACGTGGTCAGCGTGGAGCAGACCCTGTGCCTGGTGCTGACCCGCGAGGACTTCCTGGACCTGATAGCCCGCCACCCCCGCTTTTCCCAGCACTACCTCAAGCTCCTGTCCGAGAGCTACGTGGGCAAGGTGCTGGCCGAACTCTCGCGCCCCCGTCCGCCCCAGCCCGCCGAGGGCTCCCTGTTTCTGTTCAGCGCCCAGGTGGGCGACGTGGTGCGCCGGCGGCCGGTGACCATCCCCGCCTGGGAGAGCGTGCAGCGGGCGGCCATGCTCATGAGCGACCAGCGGGCCGGCTGCCTTTTGGTCACCGACTCGGCCGAGGCCATCGTGGGCATCATCACCGACCGCGACCTGCGCACCAAGGTGGTGGCCGCCGGCCGGCCCATCACCATCCCGGTGGGCGAGATCATGAGCAGCCCGGTGCAGACCATCCCCAACCACACCGTCTGCTTCGACGCCATGCTGGAGATGATGAAGCGCCGGGTGCACCACATCGCCATGGAGAAGGGCGGGCGCATCGTGGGGGTCTTCGCCGCCCACGACCTGATGGTGGTGCAGGGCTCCTCGCCCCTGTACCTGGTGCGCGAGATCGCCGCCCAGAACCGCATCGAGGGGCTCTACGAGCTGTCGCTCAAGAGCCCCAGGGTGGTGCGCGCCCTGATCTACGAGGGCGCCAAGCCCGGCTATGTCACCCGCATGATAACGCTGATAAACGACTACATCCTGGACCGCATGCTCACCCTGCTGCAGGAGGAGCTGGGGCCGCCGCCGGTGCCCTTCTGCTGGATCATGATGGGCAGCGAGGGACGCAAGGAGCAGACCTTCCGCACCGACCAGGACAACGGCCTGATCTACCAGGACCCCCAGGGCGAGGCCGAGGCCAAGGCCGCCCGCGAGTACTTCGCCCTGTTGGGCAGCCAGGCCATCGAGCACCTGGTGCGCTGCGGCTTCCCCCGCTGCAAGGGCGGCATCATGGCCAGCAACCCCCAGTGGTGCCAGCCCCTGTCGGTCTGGCGCCAGTACTTCGACCGCTGGATCTCCACCCCCGAGCCCCAGGACGTGCTGCACGCCACCATCTTCTTCGACTTCCGCCCGGGCTACGGCCACCTGGACCTGGGCGACGGCCTGCGCGACCACCTCTTGCGCCAGGTCAGCGGCCAGGAGGTATTCTTCCGTCACCTGGCCAAGGACACCTACGCCGCCGGATCGCCCTTGACCAGCATCCTGCGCAACTTCGCGGTGGAGCGCGAGGGACCGCACAAGGACAAGCTGGACCTCAAGACCAAGGGCCTGGTGCCCTTCGTGGACTTCGCCCGGCTGCTGTCGCTGCGCGCGGGCGTGCGCGAAACCAACACCCTGGAGCGCTACCAGCGCCTGGTGGACGGCGGACATTTGTCCACGGACCTGCACCTCAAGGCCAGCCAGGCCTTCGAGTTTCAGATGCAGCTTAGGCTGGTGCACCAGCAGATGATGCACGAGGAGGGCCTGGAGCCCGACAACTACATCAACCCCGCCCAGCTCTCGGAACTGGAGCGCCGTACCCTCAAGGAGGCCCTGGGGGTGATCTCGGAGATCAAGTCCTATCTGCGCGAAACCTTCCGCCTGGGCTCGGCCTGAGCACCCAGTAGCCATGACGGGGTGCCCATGACGCCGCGCCAGCTACTGGCCTGGTTGCTGCTGCTGGGGTGCCTGGCGCCCACGCCGGCCGCGGCCCAGGAGGAGCCCCTGGCCATCTATTACTTCCACCGCCCGCCCTACTACCTGGGCGGCAGCCAGCCCGGCGAGGGCTGCCGGGGCCTGGTGCTGGAGCGCGCCTGCCGAGCCCTGGAGGCGGCTGGGGTGCCCTATACCCTGGTGGAGATGCCGGTGAAGCGGGTGCTAAACCAGATCAGGTGGGGGCATTACGCCTGCGGGGTGGGCTGGTTCAAGCTGGCCCCGCGCCTGGCCTACGCCAACTTCAGCCTGCCCCTGTACCAGGGCCTGCCCCTGACCCTGGTGGTCAACAAACAACGCGCCGCCCACCTGGCCCTGCCCGCCCGGCCCACCCTGGAGCAGGCGCTAAAAAGCGGGCTGGTGCTGGGCACCCTGGAGGGCTACGCCTACGGCCACTGGGCCGACGCCCACATAGCCCGTCTGCGCCCCCCCACCATGGCCATCACCGGCACCCCGGACAACATGCTGCGCATGCTGGCCAGCGGGCGCTGCGACTTCTGGCTGTCCAGCGGCGAGGAGGCCCAGTGGCTCTTGGCCCACCACGCCGGCCTGGCCCCCCTGCTGGAGATCAGGCCCCTGGCCGACGCCCCCCCCAGCGAGCCGCGCCACCTGATGTGCGGCAAGCAGGTGCCGGCCCGGGTGCTGCAAATGGTTGACCAGGCCCTGGCCGGACAGGGTGCCTTTACCAGGTAACTCCGGCCTGCTTTGGTATGATTATAATAGTTGTCGGTAAACCTCCAAGGGACTGAGCATGCCCCTGTTCAGCAATGGCCGGCGCTTTTTGGCCAGGGACCTGACCCTGGCGGTGGTGCTGTTGGCGGCCCTGGTCTCGGCGGTGGTCATCTCCCTGGCCTATCTGCAAGCCACCCGCCAGGCCTGGAGCGCCCTGGAGGCCAAGGCCGATGAATACACCGCCTACCTGCGCGGCAGCCTGGAGACGCCGGTCTGGAACTTTGACGAGGCCGCCGTGGGCCAGATCGCAGCCTCCTTCGTCAAGAACGACCTCATAAGCTCCCTGCTCATCATAGACTCCGAGGGCCGCGTGGTCTTCGAGAAAGCCAGCCCCGACCCCCACGAGGCCATCGAGCGCACCGCCTCGCTGATGCACGGCGAGGCGGTGATCGGCAAGGTGCGCTTCACCCTCACCGACAGGCAGTTCGTGCAGGAAAGAAGCGCCCTGTTGCGGGCCAGCCTGGCCGCCGTGCTGGCTGTGCTGGTGACCCTCCTGGCTCTGACCGGCTGGCTCTTGAACCGCCTGCTGCGCCGGCCCCTGGACCAGCTCATGCAAAGCATGGAGGTCATCTCCGCCGGCGACTACGAGCGCCCGGTGGGGGGGTTGCGCTACCAGGAGCTGACGGCCATCGCCGACAAGTTCAACCACATGGCCGCCCAGGTCAAGGCCCGCCAGGAGGCCCAGCAGCGGGCCAACCAGCTCCTGGAGCAGGAGATCGCCGAGCGCCGCCGGGCCGAGCAGGCCCTGCGCGTCGGCGAGGAGCGCTACCGCAACCTCTTCGACAACATCAGCGACTTCATCTACACCCACGATCTGGAGGGGCGTTTCCTGACCGTCAACCGCCAGGCGGCCCGCAGCCTGGGCTATGAGGCGGAGGAGCTGGTGGGCCGCTCCATCAGCGAGCTGATGCAGGCCAAGTACCGCCCCTACTTCCACGACGAGTACCTGCCCGCCATCATTGCGGCAGGCCGCCTGGACGGCACCGCCCAGTACCTGGCCCGGGACGGCTCGGCGCGCTACGTGGAGTTCAAGAACACCCTGGTGCGCGAACAGGGGCGGGAGCCCTACGTCAGCGGCTCGGGGCGCGACGTCACCCAGCGGGTGCTGGCCGAGAGCGAGCTGCGCGCCCTGCAGGAGGAGCTGGTGCAGGCCCGCAAGATGGAGGCCATGGGCACCCTGGCCAGCGGCATCGCCCACGACTTCAACAACATCCTGCAGGTGATCTCCGGCGCGGTGCACATGTGCCAAAAATCGCCGCCCCCCCCTGGCGGGCCGGCGGTCTACCTGGAGGAGATCAGCCGGGCCGTGGACCGGGCCGCCGACCTGGTGCGCCGGCTGTTGACCTTCAGCCGCAAGACCGGCGCCGAGCTCAAGCCCCTGGACCTGCGCCAGGAGGTCTTGCAGACGGTCAAGCTACTGGAGCGCACCCTGCCCAAGATGATCGCCATCGAGACCCGCTTGTCGCCGGACCTGCTCTGGATAAGCGCCGACGCCAGCCAGTTGGAGCAGGTGCTGATGAACCTGGCCAGCAACGCCAAGGACGCCATGCCCGAGGGCGGACGACTGTTGATCGAGGCCCAGAACGTCACCCTGGACGAGAAGTTCTGCCAGACCCACCAGGAGCTGAAGCCCGGCGCCTACGTGCTCTTGACCGTCTCCGACACCGGCCAGGGCATGGACCGCCAGACCAGGGAGCGCATCTTCGAGCCCTTCTTTACCACCAAGGGCATCGGCCAGGGCACCGGCTTGGGGCTTTCCACGGTCTACGGCATCGTCAGCGCCCACGGCGGCGGCATCTTCTGCCACAGCCACCCCGGCCTGGGCTCCACCTTCCAGATCTACCTGCCCGTGCCCCAGGCCCAGTCCACCCCAGAGGGCCAGCCCAGCGAGGCCGCTGAAACGACCCCCGGCGGGCGGGAGTCACTGTTGCTGGTGGACGACGAGGAGCCCATCCTGGACATGGCCGCCGAATTCTTGGGCCACCAGGGCTACCGGGTCTACACCGCCACCACCGGCGAACAGGCCCTGGACCTTTACCTGCGCCGGTCCGATGAGATATCCCTGCTGGTGCTGGACCTGGGCATGCCCGGCATGGGCGGCCTGGCCTGCCTGCGCCGTCTGCGCGACCTGGGGGCCGAGGTGAAGGTGATCATCGCCACCGGCTACCTCACCGAGGGCGACGAGCGCGAGCTCAGCGGCCAGGGCGTGAGAGGCATCATCCCCAAGCCCTACCGCCTGGACGCCCTGGCCCACAAGGTGCGCGAGGTCCTGGACAGCCACCCCCAGGCCCAGGCCAATCTCCAGCCCGCCAGCTAGGCCGCGAGCCGGCCGGGTGCCCCCGGCTGGGCATACACGGGCCGGGAGACGCTCCGGCCAGGGCGAAGGCTGCCGGCTCCCGCCGGGCGCTAGCCGGGCAAACCCAAAGCAAAAGGGCCAGCAGCAAGACGGGGGGAACCCCGCCCCCACGATAACCAAAGGCATAATGAGGGCATTTCTTCTTGGGCGTGGGTTTCCCCCGCCCGTCTTCATTTGGCGCAAGTGCCCAGCGGGAGCCGCCAGCCTCGGCCACCGCTACAACCCCGCTCGACCCGTCTATACCCGCCGCGGCTCGCGGCCCGGCCCGTTATTGTCCAGCCCGGGGCGGCGGGTCCTCCAGGCCATGGCGCTTGAGCTTCTGATACAGGCCGGTGCGGTGGATGCCCAACAGCTTGGCGGCGCGGGTGCGGTTGCCCTGGGCCAGGCTCAAGGCCCGCTGAAGCACCCGGCGCTCATAACGGGTCATCTCCTGCCTGAGGCTCTCCAGTTCCCGGGGGACTGGCCCTGCTTGCCTGGGCGAGCCCCGCACCTCCGGCGGCAGGTGCTCGGCCAGGATGGCCTCCTCGCCCGCCTCCACCGCCGCCCGCTCCAGCACGTTCTGCAATTCGCGCACGTTGCCCGGCCACTGGTAGGCCGTGAGTATCTCCATGGCCTCGGGGGCGATGCGCTTGGGCGCCTTGCCCTCACGCTGTTTGAGCTGGCTCAGAATGTGGTAGGCCAGGCGGGGGACGTCCTCGGCGATCTCGCGCAGGGCCGGGGTGCGCAGGGGAAAGATGTTGAGGCGGTAGAACAGGTCGTCGCGGAAGCCGCCGGCCGAGATCATGTCGCGCAGGTCGCGGTTGGTGGCGGCGATGACCCGAAAGTCCAGGCGCAGGGGCCGGGTGCCGCCCACCCGCTCCACCTCGCCCTCCTGGATCACCCGCAGGAGCTTGACCTGCATGGCCACCGGCAGCTCGCCCACCTCGTCCAGGAAGATGGTGCCCCCCTGGGCCAGCTCGAACTTGCCCGGCTTGCCCTGGCGTTTGGCCCCCGTGAAGGCCCCGCCCTCGTAGCCGAAGAGCTCGGACTCGAAAAGCTCCTGGGGTATGGAGGCGCAGTTGACCCGCACCAGGGCCTTTTCCCGGCGGCTGGAGAGCTGGTGGATGGCGTGGGCCAGTATCTCCTTGCCGGTGCCGGTCTCGCCGGTTATCAAGACCGGCAGGTCGCTGGCCGCCGCCTGGGCCGCCGCCCGGCGCAGGTCCTGGACCTTCTTGGACTCGCCCAGGTAGCGGTCCAGGGTGTAGCGGCTGCGGTAGAGGTGGCGTAGCTCCTGCTCGTAGTAGCTGAGCCGGCTCTCCAACAGCTCCAGTTGACGGGCCATCTTGGCGATCTTCTGGGGGTGCCAGGACATGAGCTTGCCCACCGCGCCGATGACCCGGCCCTCATTGTCGCGCAGGGGCAGGCGCGCCACCAGGCGCTCCTTGCCCCGCATGCGCAGCAGTTGGCCGATCTCGGCCCGGCCCGATCTGAGCACCCGGGGCAGTTGGCTGTCGGGGTTCAGCTCGCGCACCTTGCGGCCCACCGCCTCGGCCTGGGTCATGCCATAGAGGTCCTCGCTGTGGGAGCTCAAGAAGCGCACCACCCCCTGCTTGTCCACCAGGATCTGGGACTCGTAGGGGTTGTCGAGAAGCGCCCGCAGAAGCTCCGGCGGGATGTCGCTCAGGTCAAAGGGGGCCATGCTCAGCTCCCGGTGGGGGTCTTTTGCCCAGGTGAGGAACTACCTGGAACCTTGGCACGGCGGCGGCCAATGTCAAGGGCCAAGCGGCCCCCCGGTTAGCGCCCGGCCCGGGGATGTGCTACCCTGCCGGCAAAACTACCCCAGCAGGGAGCGTCCAGCATGGAGTTCAGCCAGATCAAGTACCAGGTGTCGCAGCGGGTGGCGCTGGTCACCCTCAACCGCCCCGAGCAGTTGAACGCCTTTACCCCGGTGATGCGCGAGGAGCTGAAACAGGCCTTTGCCCAGGCCGACCAGGACGACGGCGTGCGCGCGGTGGTGGTCACCGGCGCGGGGCGGGCCTTCTGCGCCGGGGCCGACCTGTCGGGCGGCGGCCAGACCTTTGACCGCAAGCGCCCCGACGGCACCCCGCCGCGCCTGGCCGAGCACCGCGATGGTGGCGGCCAGGTCTCCCTGGCGGCCCACGCCTGCCGCAAGCCGGTGATCGCGGCCATCAACGGGCCGGCGGTGGGCGTGGGGCTGACCATCACCCTGGCCATGGACATGCGCCTGGCCGCCCTGGACGCCAAGCTGGGCCTGGTCTTCGCCCGGCGGGGCGTGGTGCTGGAGGCCTGCTCCAGTTGGTTTTTGCCCCGCCTGGTGGGCATGGCCAAGGCCCTGGAATGGGCCAGCACCGGCCGCGTCTTCACGGCGGCCCAGGAAGCCGCCAGCGGCCTGTTCAATTACGTGCTGCCCAGGGAAGAAGTGTTGCCCAAGGCCCTGGAACTGGCCCAGGAGATCGCCCAGAACACCTCGGCCATGTCCGTGACCCTCAACAAGGCCCTCTTGTGGCGGGTGGGGGAGCAGCCCGACCCCCAGTCGGCCCACCTGATTGACTCCCAGGTCTTCCTTTGGGCCGGCCGTCAGGCTGACGCCCGCGAGGGCATCCAGGCCTTTTTAGAGAAGCGCCCCCCCAACTTCAGCCTGAGCCCCACCCAGGACCTGCCCGACTTCTACCCCTGGTGGAAGGAGCCCAAGGTCTAACCGCGAGCTGCGGCCGGGTGCCCCCGGCGGGGGTACCCGGCAAGGCGGGTTACGTTTCGCCAACCCGGCCTACGTTTTTCCATGGTCCCAAGCCCTCGCGACGGGAGCCGCCGGCCTTGGCCAGGACCACAGACTCCCTCGACCCGTATATGCCCGCCGCGGCTCGCGGCCTAGTCGTCGGGGACGGCGAAGCCGTGCTCGCTACGATATTCGTGCAGTTTGTTGCGCAGGGTACGCACGCTGATGCCCAGCATCTTGGCGGCGTGGGTGCGGTTGCCCTCGGTGTGGTCCAGGGCGCGCATGATGAGCATCTTCTCGGCGTCGCGCAGGGTGGGGGGCAGGCCCAGGTCCGCCGGCGCGGCGCCAGGGGGGGCCAGGGCGGCGGCGGCCCGGGCCTCGGGCGGGGGCATCTGGTCGTCAAAGAGCAGGGCCGCCGGGGTGATCTCCTCCCCCTGGCTGAGGAGCACGGCCCGCTCCATGGTGTTTTGCAGCTCGCGCACATTGCCCGGCCAGGGGTGGGCGGCGATTAGCCGGCGGGCGGCCTCGCCCAGTCTCAGGCCAGGCCGGTGGTTCTCGGTGGCGTAGCGGGCCAGGAAGTGCTCGGCCAAGAGCGGGATGTCGCCAGGGCGCTCGCGCAGGGGCGGCACCTTGAGGGGTATGACGTTGAGGCGGTAGAAGAGGTCCTCGCGGAACTCGCCTTTTTCGATGTGGGCCTTGAGGTCGCGGTTGGTGGTGGCCACCACGCGCACGTCCACCGGCTGGGGGCGCTTGCCGCCCACGCGGTCTATCTCGCCCTCCTGCAAGACGCGCAACAGCTTGGCTTGCAGGGCCGGGGCCATCTCGCTGACCTCGTCCAGGAGGATGGTGCCGCCGTGGGCCAGCTCGAACTTGCCCGGCTTCTTGGCGATGGCCCCGGTGAAGGCGCCCTTCTCGTGGCCAAAGAGTTCGCTCTCCAAGAGGCCGTCGGGCAGGCTGGCGCAGTTGACGGCCACGAAGGGCGCGCCGGAGCGCGAGGAGTTATCATGCAGATAGCGGGCGAAGAGCTCCTTGCCGGTGCCGCTCTCGCCAGAGATCAAGACCGTGGCCCGGCTGTCGGCCACGGCCTTGGCCATCTGCAGCAGGCGCTGCATGCGCCCGTCCGCCGTGACGATGGCCCTCCCCTGGCGTCCGCCGGGCTCGCCGGCGGCGCGGGGCCGCAGCATGCGGCTGCTTAGCTCCTCCAAGAGCTCCACGGTGACGGGCTTGAGCAGAAAGTCGGCGGCGCCCTCCTTCATGGCCTCCACCGCCGAGTGCACGCTGCCCTGGCTGGTGAGGATGACCACCGGGGTGGCGGGGTCGCGGCGCTTCACCCGGCGCAGCACCTCCATGCCGTCGGCGCCGGGCAGGCTGAGCGCGGTGATGACCAGATCAAAGGGGTAGCCGTCTTCCAGGGCGGTGAGTGCCTCCGGGCCGCTCATGCTCACCTTGACCTGGTGGCCGGCGCGGCCAAGGAAGCCGGCCAGGCGCTTGGCCAGCTCCTGGTCGGTGTCCACGATGAGAATGCGTTTGGCTGCCGCCTCGGCCATGCCCAGTCCTTGGCTTATTGCTATGGCCCCTGGCCGGCCATGGCCGGGCCTTGGCTATCAACTATAAATCATCACCGGTCATTTAGCCAAGCGGTCTGGTACCGGGGGCCGCAAGGGCCACCTGACCCGCCTGGCGCCACCCCCGCCGCTCTAGCGCATGGCCTGGGCCAGGCGGGCGGCCATGGCCAGGTCTGCCAGGTGACGCTCGGCCATGGCCGACCAGGGGCTGATCTTGAGCTTGGCCAGTTCACCCATGGCCGCCTCCAGGCGCTCCTGCTGGCCGGCCTGGCCATGGCCCTGGGCAAGCTCGTAGAGGGCCTGGCCGCGCTCCCCGTCGCCGGGGGCCAGCTTCTTGGCCTGCTCCAGGTAGGCCAGGGAGGCCTCGTGCAGGCCGGCCTGGCGGGCGGTGAGCCCGGCCTCCATGGCCAGGAGGTAGCGCCGGGGCTGGGCCTGGGGCGCCGGCTCCTGGGCGTAGAGCTTGTCAGCCTGGTCAAAGGCCTCCAGGGCGCGTCCCAGTTGCCCCATTTGGGCCAGGGAGTGGCCCAGGGCCTGGTGGTCGGCGGCCTTGGCGGCGGTATTCTGGGTGTCGGACTTGAGCAACAGGCCCAAGACCTGCTCGGCCGGCTGATGGTAGCCCAGGCGGCTCAAGGCCCGGCCCAACAGCGACATGGACTCCAGGCGCTCGGCCGGGGTGAGCCCGGCGGTGTTGAGCCCGCCCAGGGCCTCGGCCACGCCGGGGTAGTCGCGCTCGGCCATGAGGCTCTTGGCCAAGCCCACCTTGAGGGCCGGGTCCTTGAGCCCCCGGCCGATGAGCACCCGGTAGGTGCGCGCCGCCCGGTCGGTGAGCCCCGTGCGCTCGTAGGCCCAGCAGAGCATCAGGAGCACCTCGTTGGCCCCGGGCCGGGTGATGAAGGGCCGGTAGCGCAAAAAGGCGCTCATCAGGTCCATGGGCCGGCCCTGTTCCTTGAACTGCTGCATCAGCCCCAGGGCGGCCAGGTTGAGGGTGTAGTTCATCTCCACCTTGAAGGTGCCCCGGGGGTGGTCTTGTAGGAGATTTTCTAGGATATCCAGGCTCTTGGCGAAGTCGCCCGTCTTGTAGTAATAGACGCCCAGCTTGAGCCTGGCCAGCTCGCCCACCGGGCGGTTGGCGTGGCTCTGGGCGATCTCCTCGTAGGTCTCCTTGGCCTCGCTGGTGGCCTGCACCTGGAAGATGTCCCAGGGGTTTTTCTCGTCCTTGGCCGGGGTCTCGGCCAGGCGGATGCGGCTGACCAGGGCGCCGTCGCTGTCGGGGAACAGGCTCACCACCTGCTTGTAGACCTCCTGGGCGGTCTTGAACTCCCCCTCGAACTTGTAGGTGTCGCCCACCCGGGCCAGGATGATGTCGTTGTCGCGTATCTCGGGCTTGAGGTTGTAGGCCCACAGGTAGTAGGAGCGGGCCTGGGGGTAGTCGCGCTGCTGGAACAACGACTCGCCGATGTAGTAGAGCAACTCCGGCTCCTGCTGGTGCAGGTCGGGATGGCGCTTGTGCATCTCCTTGAGGGCCTCGCCGGCCCGGCCCCAGGCCCCCAGGCCGAACAGGGCCTGGGCCTGGCCCCAGTCGGCCTCCTTGCGGGCGGCGTGGGTGGGGAAGCGCGTGGCCACGTCCTTGAAGTCGTTTAGGGCCTGGTTGTAGTTCTGGTCGGCCAGTTGGGCCTGGCCGCGGCTGACCAGGGCCAGGGGCAGTATCTCGCTCTGGGGGTAGTCCTTGATGGCCAGATCAAAGTAGCCCAGGGCCTTGAAGGGCTGCTCGAAGAGCTGGCTGGCCTTGCCCATCATGTACAGGGCCCAGGGGGCCAGGGGCGAGTCGGGGTAGAGGTCCAGGGCGCGCTGGTAGTACTCCATCACCTGGGCGTAGTGAGGAATGATCTGGCGCTCGCGCAGGTAGAACAGGGCGTCGGCCAGGCGGTAGGTGGCGTCGGCGGCCAGCTCGTGCTGGGGGTAGGTGGCCAAGAAGCGCTGGAACAGGGAGCCGGCCTCGGTGAAGCGGCGGTTGTCCAGGGCCTCCTTGGCCAGGGCGAAGAAGGCCCGGGCCTGGGCGTCGGCCTGGCCCTCGGGTCCCAGCTTGGCGGCCTGGGGCGGCCGCTGGGTGATGGTGGCCGGCGGGCCGCCGGCCGGGCCGGGCTGGCCCTTGACCAGGGCCTGGCCCTCGCTCGGGGGCATGGGCTGGGCGACCTTGGCCGGGGCCGGGGCCGGCGGCTGGGCGGGCTGGGGGGCCGCTGGGGCGGCGGCCAGGGGAGGGCGGGGGGCCTGGGCCGGCGGCGGGGACCCGGGCGGGGCCAGGGTCAGGTCCAGCACCAGCTTCTTGCCACCCTCCAGATAGAAAAGCTTGTGGCTGGACAGGTGGCGGCCCAGGGTGAGCCCCAGGCCCAGGGGCTCCTTGGAGACCAGGGCCATCTCGCGCACTCGGGCGTCGGCCCGGGGCAATTCCACCTTGGGGGCCAATTGCCCCCGGGCCAGGCGCAACAGCACCTGCTGCCCCTGGTCCTCCAGAATGGCGCTCAGGGGCGCGTCGGCCTCCAGCACCAGGCGGGAGAAGCCGGGGTGGCTGCCCAGGCGCACCCTCTGCACTTGGGGCGCCGGCCCCTTGGCCGCCGCCGGAGGCGGGGGGGTGGCCGGCGTGGGCTGGGCCGCCGGTGGGGCCGCCGGTGGGGCCGCCGGGGCCGGGGCGGGCGCCGGCGGCTGAACCGGGGCCACGGGGGCCGCCGCCTTGGGCGCGGGCGGCTTGGGGGCCGGCGCCGCCGGCTCGGGCGGGGGCATGGGCGACCGGACCTGTGCGGCGGGGGCTGGCGCGGGGGCCTTGGCCTCGGGCGGGGCGGCGGCCTCGGGGGTGATGGCCCCCCGCGCCACGGCCTGGGGGCCAGCTGGCGAGGCGGCTGGAGCGTCGGCCAGGGGCCGGCTGGTGGTGCCGGGCTTGAACAGAGGGGCCGAGGGCTGCACCGGGGCCGGGGCCGGGGCCGGCGGCGCGTCGCCCAGGGGCACCGTGACCCTGGCCGCCGGCCCGCCGGGCTGGGGCCTGGCCCCGGGGGTGCGGGGCAGCACCAGCTCCGGGGGCTCGGCATCGGCGGGCATGGCCGCCTTGGTCTTGGGGCCAGCCGGGGCGGGCGCCGCTGGCGGAGCCGGGGCGGGCGCGGGTTCCTTGGGGGCGGGGGCGGCCTGGGCGGGTTCGGCCGTCTTGGGGGCCGGCGCGGGCACCGCCACCTGCAACGATGGCGGCCCGCCCAGCTCCAGGGTCAGGCGGCGATTGGCGGCCTCGTAAAAGGGCAGCACCGTCAGGCCGGGGCCACTGGTGCGGATGACCAGGTCAATGCCCTTGGAGGTGGGTTGCACCTCCACGAAGCGCACCAGGGGGTCCTTGTGCAGCTCGGCAGGCATCACCGGGGCCTGGGTCACCCCGCGCAGGCGCAGCACCACGGTCTGGGGGTCGCTCAGCTCCACCTGGTAGTCCAGGGGGGAGTCGGCGCTGAAGATCAGGCGCGTGGCCTGGCCGTCGCGGGCCACCTGCCAGGCCGTGATCTGGGTGGCCAAGGCCGGGCGGGGCCAACACAAGACGGCCAGGGCCAGCAGCATAAGCAGCCGATATGTGCGGGGCTTGGCTATGGGCCGCTCCTGGGGCTCTTGGGTTGCACGCATTGGTCCTCCCGGGAGGGGAGCAAGATGGGTGCCAAGGATACCCCAGGGGCGCCGCGCGGATAAGGCCACGTAATGGCTGACCGTTTTGCCTAGACCTCCGGCGGCGCCCCGGCGCTGCGTCAATTTTTCGGCTGCCGGGGCCGCGGGCGGCTTAGGAGAGCGTCAGGTTGTCCGGGGCCTTGATGCCCTTTTTCTTGATCTTCTCCACCAGGGTGGTGCGGTTGAGGCGCAACAGGGAGGCGGCCTGGTTCTTGACCCAGCCGGTGCGTTCCAGGGCAGCCACGATGAGCCCGCGCTCGAAGTCGTCCACCGCGGCGTTGAAGTCCAGGCCCTCGTCGGTGAGTACCGGCAGGCCAGGGACCGGGGCCGCCGGGGGAAGGGCCTCGCCGTGCTCCAGGGGGGGCAAGGCCCCGGGGCCGGCCAGCTTGGGGGGTAGGTCCTCCAGGAGGATAACATCGCCCTCGGAGAGAATGACCATCCGTTCCAAGAGGTTCTCCAGTTCGCGCACGTTGCCCGGCCACTGGTGGCGCATCAGCCGCTCGATCACCTCGGGGTGCAGGCGCTTGTGCCCCAGGCCCTTGAGCCGGCCCAGGCGCTCCAAAAAGTAGTCAGCCAGCAGGGGGATGTCGCTGCGGCGCTCCCGCAGGGGGGGCACCTTGATGGGCACCACGTTGAGCCGATAGTAAAGGTCCTCGCGGAAGGTGGCCTCCTCCACGCGCTTCCTGAGGTCGCGGTGGGTGGCGGCGATGACCCGGATGTCCACGTTGATGGTCTTGGCCCCGCCGATGCGCTCGAACTGGTGCTCCTGCAACACGCGCAGCAGCTTGACCTGCAGCATGGGCGACATGTCGCCCACCTCGTCCAAAAAGATGGTGCCGCCCTCGGCCAGCTCGAAACGCCCCAGACGGGTCTTGATGGCCCCGGTGAAGGCGCCCTTCTCGTGGCCGAAGAGCTCACTCTCCAGTAGTTCCGCTGGGATGGCCCCACAGTTCACCGGCACCAGGGGACGCTCGGCCCGCGCCGACTGGGCGTGGATGGCCCGGGCCACCAGCTCCTTGCCGGTGCCGCTTTCGCCCAGGATGAGCACCGAGGCGTCGGTGGCCGCCACCTTGTGGATCATGCGGAAGACGTCCTGCATGGGCCGCGACTGACCCACGATGTTCTGCACGTCGTACTTCTGGTTGATCTCCCGGCGGCGCTCGCCGTTCTCCCGGCGCAGGCGCTTGTACTGCACGCCCTGCTCCACGGCGAAGACCAGGCTGTCCTCGTCCTCGGGGTCGGGCACGAAGTCAAAGGCCCCCAGGCGCAAGGCCTCCACCGCCGCCGGCACCGTGGGCTCGGGCGAAACCATGATGACGATGGTCTCGGGGAACAAATCCACCAGCCTGGCCACCAGTTGGGCCGTGGAGGCCCCGGCCAGGCGCTCGGCCAGGAAGATGAGGTCGAAGTAATTCTGCTCGGCCAGGGCCAGGCACTCCTCGGCGCCCTGGCAGATGCTGACCTGATGCCCCCGCTGGGCCAGGATGGCCTGCATGCGCTGGGCGGCGGTGGCCCTTTTCTCGGCGATGAGGATGGAGACCGGGGCTGGGCTGGCTGGCATGGGCACCTCTGGCGATGCAGGCTGCGGGCTTGAGGCCACCGAGCGTCATATTTTCGACACTAGCCGATATTCTAGGGGAGAGTCAAGGCTTTGCAAACTCAAAATACAGGCTGCCCCAACTCGGTGCCTCCCAGGCCCGCGCCATACGTGCAACCCGGCCACTTCGGACGGGCGGCCCGTGCCCTGGCTGATGGTGGGCGCGCTCAGGTCCATGGGCCAGACCGCCGGATCCCAGGGTATACTATGGCCCTGAGCGGCGCGGACCACCGGGTTGTCCCCATGACGCCCGGCCGGCCCGGGCCAGGGAGGAAGGCATGCTGGATTTCCCCAATTTCGATCCCGTGGCCCTGCGCCTGGGGCCGCTGATGGTGCGCTGGTACGGCCTCATGTACCTCTTCGGCTTCGGCCTGGCCTACCCGGTGGTGCAGTGGCGGCTCAGGCGCACCGCCCCGGTCTTTGGCCCCGACCAGGTGCAGGGGCTGATGTTCTGGTCGCTCTTGGGCCTGTTCGTGGGGGCGCGCCTGGGCGAGATACTCTTCTACCACTGGACGGACTGGGGATATTTCCTCAAGAATCCCATTGAGATAATCGCCGTGTGGCGGGGGGGAATGTCCTTCCACGGCGGCTTCTTGGGCGCGCTGACGGCGGCGGTTATCTTCCTGCGCCGCCACAAGCTGCCCGGCCTGCCGGCCATGGACGCGGTCTGCCTGGCCGCGCCCCTGGCGCTCATGCTGGGCCGCCTGGGCAACTTCATCAACGGCGAGCTTTATGGCCGGGTGACCACCCTGCCCTGGGGCATGGTCTTTCCCCACGGCGGGCCTCTGCCCCGCCACCCTTCCCAACTCTACGAGCTGATGGGCGAAGGCCCTCTGCTCTTCGCCTTCCTGTGGCTGGTCAAGGACCGCCTGCCCCCTGGCGGGGTGGTGGCGGCCTTCCTGCTGGGCTACTCCCTGGTGCGCTTTTTGGTGGAGTTCGTGCGCGAGCCCGACTCCTGGCTGGGGCTGTTGGCCCTGGGGCTGACCATGGGCCAGTGGCTCAGCCTGGGCATGGCCCTGGCCGGTGGGCTGGTGCTGGCCCGCCTGGCCCGCCGGGGAGTGGAGCCGGCGGTGGCGCCGGCCCCGGCCAAGCCGGTCCAGGCCAAGGGCAAGGCCGGCAAGAAGCACGGCAAGCGCTAAAGGTGGAGATAGAGCGGGCGTGGATAACCCCCGCCCGGTTTCTTGGGGCCGCCAGGGCGCCGGCCTAGGCTTTGCCCCCTCGCAGGGCCGCCAGGGCCGCGCCCAGGGCGCCGATGATCTGGGGCTCGCTGTGGATGTGCACCTTTTGCCCCAGCTTGGCCTCCATGAGCTTGACCACGCCCTGGTTCTTGGCCACGCCGCCGCTCATGGTCACCGCGCCGGTCACCCCCAGGGCCTTGACCATGGACCACACCCGGCCCACGATGGCCTTGTGCAGGCCGCGTATGATCTCGGCCTTGGGCTGGTTGCGGGCGATCAAGCTCACCACCTCGCTCTCGGCAAACACCGTGCACACCGACGATATCTCGATCTCGCGCTGGGCCTGCTGGGAAAGCGCGCCCATTTGGTCCAGGCTCACCCCCAGGCGCTCGGCCATGACCTCCAGAAAGCGCCCCGTGCCGGCGGCGCACTTGTCGTTCATGGAGAAGTCCACCACCTTGCCGAACTTGTCCAGGCGGATGACCTTGGAGTCCTGCCCGCCGATGTCTATGACCGTGCCCGTGTCCGGGAAGAGATGGTGCGCCCCCAGGCCGTGGCAACTTATCTCGGTGATGCGCTTATGGGCAAAGGGCACCGAGACCCGGCCATAGCCCGTGGCCACGATGTAGGCCAGGTCGGCCCGGCTGACGGCGGCCTTGTCCAGGGCCTCGGCCAGGGCGGCCTCGGCGGCGTTGGTGCTGTGGGCGCCCGTGGGCTGCACCGAAAAGCCCAGGATGTTGGCGTCGCCGTCAATGATGACGGCGTCGGAGGAAAGGGAGCCCACGTCTATGCCGGCGAAGTAGGGCATGGCGGTCAATCCAGGAAAGGGTTGGGGCCGGGGCAAGCGTATCAGGCAAATAGTGTCATTGCGAGCGTAGCGAAGCAATCTCCCGCTTCGCTCTTCAGTGCAATAGGCGTGGTTAATCAAGAGCGAGGCGGGAGATTGCTTCGTCGCATCTCTGCGGAGATGCTCCTCGCAATGACGCTATCGCTGAATTTTACGCCCCAGCCCACAACCTGCCGCGCCCCTGGCTCTTGCCGCTTCATCCTTTCCCCAACTTGCTTCGTCCACCTCCCCGCGCCAAGCGGCCCGCTAGTTCTCCAGCGCCTCGAAAAACGCCTCTAATCTTACCTGGGCCTGCTCCTCGCTGTAATGCCGGCTGTCGGTGATGTCGGCCTCGATGACCACGCTGGGCACCCCCAGGCGCTCCATGAGAAGGCGCTTCATGTCGTACTGGCCCACGGAGTAGGGCTTGCAGGAGCGGGCCGAGTGGATCACCAGGCCGTCCACCTGGTAGTCCTTTATCATCTGCTCCATGAGCCCCAGGCGGTGGTTGAGGTTGTTGTTGAGTATCACCAGGCCGTAGGCCCGGGCCATGGACTCGAAGGGCTTGGCCTGGTCCAGGTAGTGGATGGTCTCGGCCCAGGCGTTGGTGTAGGTGGCGGCCACGAAGTTCATGCCCTTACTGGCGAAGAGCTCGGCATAGTCGCGCACCTTGTACCAGATGGCGATGTTGTCCCACATCAGGCGCTTGTTCTCGTTGGTCACCGCGCCGATGCCCAGGCTGACGCGCTCCTGAAGCTCGGCCAGCAAGAGCTTGTAGTACTCCCGGGACACGGGCAGGCCCCGCAGGGAGACCACCGGGGCCAGGTGCACGAAGGCGTCGAAGATGGTCATGGGCGCTGGCCGGTGGCTCATGGTGGCCAGCACCTGGCCCCACAGGGCCGAGGTGTCGTGGGCCATCTGCACGATCTCCTGGAAGCGCTCCATGACGAACTTCCGCCCCGAAACCCGCTCCAGCACCGGGATCATCTCCTCAAGCTGGGCGGACATGAAGGAGACGTCGCTGTCGGTGATGTCGCGGAAGTTGTAGGGCGTGTCAAAGAGCAGCAGGGGCACGTTGTGGTAGTGGGCCAGGGCCTTGTACCAGTAGAGCACCGTCTGGCAGATGTTGTTGGAGGCAAACAGCAGGTCGGGCTTGGGCAGGCGTCCGGCGGGGGTGATGCCGGTGAAGTAGTGCCCCAGGTCTATGCGGGCGTAGGAGCACAGATCGGGGTGGTAGCCGTGCTCCTCGGCGGCCTGGCAGAGCTTGGGACCCATCTTCTGTGCCCCGCACAGGGCGCCGTGGTTCTCGGGGTAGATGGTGTAGAAGCCAAAGGCCCGCAGAAGCTCCACCGGCGCGCCGCTGGTCACCCAGGCCACGGGGCGGGCGCCCCGGGCGTAGCGGGCCAAAAAGTAGTGGCGGGTCATGATCTCCTTCAGGCGCTTGGCGCTCTTGAGCGGCGGCCCGAAGTGGGGATTGGGCTTGGGGGGGCGCTTCTTCTTGCCGGCCTGGTTGAGGGCCATCAGCGCCGGGGCGCCCAGGTCCTTCATGAACGAGAATTGCAGCTTGTTGGTCAGGGACATGGGGGCCTCGCTATCCTTGGTGCGTTTCACGCCTATCGCTGTTCCGGCTGGCAAGCGGCCAGCAAGGGCGCGGCATGGACTCGCTTGGTTACAATCTAATAAAGCCGTAATTGCGAGCGTAGCGAAGCAATCTCCCGCTTCGCTCTTATCCACACAGCCAGCAGCACCAAGAACAAAGCGGGAGATTGCTTCGTCGCTGCCGCTCCTCGCAATGACTCCATTTCGCCATGTGTGCTCACCGGCCCCTTAACCGGAACCGGTGGCCTTGGCCGTGACCAAAAGCGCCAACCGGCCCGCCTAAGCCAGCGGCGGGCACTCCGCTAGCCCAGCATCTCCAAAAACGCCTCCACCCGGGTGGCCATCTGGCCGCTTAGCCCCTGGTTAAGCTCCACGTCCAGGGTCAGGCAGGGCACGCCCTGTTTCTTCAACTCCTCGCTGAGGATGGGCACGTCAAAGAGTTCGGGCTCGCAGAACTTGACTAAATAGAAGATCACGCCCGTGGCCCCGCTGGCGCGGCACTGGCCCAGGATGAAGTCCAGGCGCTCGCCCAGGGGCGAGCCCTTGCTGCTGCACGGCGGCATGCTGAAGTACTGCTCGCCGAGCGCCTGCCAGGGGTCGGCGGCGGCGCTGGGGGGGATGAGCAGGCGGCGGGAGCAGGCCAGCAGGTCGTCGGCCGCCACCGTGGCCCCCAGGCCGTCCAGCAGGGAAAGTATCTCCGGCGGGTTGGGCAGCACGCCCGACAAGAGCACCCGTGGGCCAGAGGGGGCCTGGCCCTGGGCGCCTTGCAGGAAGCCCTCCAGGTAGGGGATCAGGTCGTCGGGGAAGAGGTACTCGCCCCGGCGCACCGCCTGGTAGAAGCCGGCATTGGAGCAGGCCAGGCGGCCCTGGGCGCGCATCTGGTACATCTGGCCATAAAGCTCGGCCACGCGCTGGCCCTGGGCCACCCGGCGTTTGAGCTCGGCCTGGTCCAGGGGGCCGGCCAGGGGCTCCAGGGCCGCGGCCAGGGCCTTGAGCTGCTCCTGGTAGTAGACCTTGGCCGCCGCGCCGTGGGGGGCCTTGGGGTGGTAGAAGAAATGGCAGGGCTTGTCCAGGCCGATGTAGTCGTTGACCACCGAGGCCAGGTTCTGGATGGAGTCGCAGGTGTGCGGGAAGAGAAAGGCGTCGCATACCCCCGCCTTGCCCTGCAACAAGAGCTCCAGGCCCTGGCGCACCACCGAACAGATGTAGGGCTGCAAATGGCCGGCGGCCAACTCCGGGCTCAGCGGCGGGTCCCAGATCTCGGCTGGGACCAGGTTCATGGCCCACAGGATCTCCTTGGGGTACTGGGCCGGGAAGACCCCGCAGACCTTGCGGCCCTGGTCCTCTTTTTGGCGTTGCAGATAGGTCAGACGGTCCAAGTTGTTCTCCCACGCTAAGAGACGGGTGTCCACCGCCGGCCAGGGCCGCCGGCCCCGGGGGTGTCTGGCGTATGGCGCCACTGAGCGCCATTCAGGGACCACGCCAATATATTACAATATTCTTGCGCGGATATCGCCCTGGCAGTATAGGTGGGCAGACCGGGGGGTGTCAAGGCGGGGGCCAGGGGCCTGCCCGGCGGCGCGGCCAAATCGCCCCTGGCCGCGCCGCCGGGCAGGCCAGGGCTGATTTTTGTGGCATAATATGGTGTTGAACCCATATCCCGGACGGCCCCGCCCCGGCCGCCCCCGATCCCATTGGCCCAGGTCCTAGGCCCATGGCCACGGAGACAAGGCCCATGCCTGTAAGCGCTGCTCGGTGTCGTTGGGGGCTCCGCGCGTTGATTATGCTGCTTGCCTTGGCCTGGCCGCCCGGCCCCGCCGGGGCCGGCCTGGTGATAACCGAGGGCCAGGGTGAGAACCTGGCCCATACCTACATCCAGGCCAACAAGCTGCGCTATGACAACAGCGGCCAGGTGACCATCTTCGACCTCAACCAGGGCACCATGATCCTGCTGCAACCGGCGCGCAAGCTCTACTGGACCGGCACGCCCGAGGACTTCGCCCACCAGGTCAAGAGCGCCGTGGACGCCCAACTGGACGCCGAGCTCAAGGCCTTGCCCGAGGAGGAGCGCCAGGTGCTCAAGGACGACGCCCGGCGTCCGGCCCTGGAGTCCCCCGCCAAGGTGGCGGTCAAGGTGGAACGCGGCGCCCAGGTGGAAACCCTGGCCGGCCACCAGGCCCGCAAGCACCAGGTCTTCGTGGAGGGGCAGCTCATCGAGGAGGTCTGGATCGCCGAGGACGTGGACCTGGGCAAGGAGCTGGACCCCGACAAGTACGCCAAGCTGCTTTTGCAGACCCGCTCCGACGACTACAGCGACTGGGAGTTCGACCCCCAGGTGCGGGCTTTGCGCACCCGGGGCCTGGAGATGAAAAGCGTGCGCATGGCCGTCACCGGCCCCGAGGAAAGCGCCGTGGTGCAGAAGGTGGAGAAGAAACAGTTGCCCGACAGCACCTTCGCGGTGCCACCGGGCTATAAGAAGGCCACCATGGCCCAGATATTGGAATAGCGCTGTAACCCGCCCCACAGGACGTGGGGCCGGGCGCGACAGCGCCCGGGAGGCGGGGCAAAATCCCATTTTTGCCCCGCCGATAAGCCAAAAGCACAGGACGTGCTTTTGGCGCTTGAGATTAGGCAGGCCACCATGGCCCAGATATTGGAATAGCGCTGTAAACCGCCCCACGGGACGTGGGGCCGGACCACGATCTCAAACTGTTACGCAGGCAGACCAACCAGAGCGAGGTTTCCCGCGCCAAGCTCACCTGGAACCCGCGCCATACGGTTCAAGCGAGGAGACATCCATGGTTACGCAATACTGGCCCGACGACTATATCGCCAAGCGGCGCACCCCCGCCGAGGCCATCCGCATGATAAGGCGGGGGCAGAGGGTCTTCATCACCTCGTCCTGCGGCGAGCCCCAGTGCCTGGTGCGGGAGCTGGCCCAGCAGTCCTGCAACTTCACCGACCTGGAGATCGTGCGGGTGATGAGCCTGGAGACCACCCCCCTGACCATGATCGCCGAAAAGAGCGCCTGCCAGAGCTTCAACGTGCGCTCCTTTTACCTGGGCTCGGCCAAGCCCAAGACCCTGGCCCTGAACAAGCGCTTCCTCACCCCCATCAACCTCTCGGCGGTGCCCCGGCTCTTCAAGTCCCGCCAGATGCCCATCCACGTGGCCCTGATCCAGGTCTCGCCCCCCGACGACTTCGGCTGGATGAGCCTGGGGGTCTCGGTGGACGTGGCCCTGGCCGCCGCCCAGTCGGCCGAGATGGTCATCGCCCAGATCAACTCCAACATGCCCCGGGTGCTGGGGCGCAGCTTTTTGCACGTCAACGACGTGCACGTGGTCGTGGAGCACGACGAGGAGATCATCGCCATCGGCGAGCCGCCGGACATGGAGAGCGCCCACCAGATCGCCCGCCACGTGGCCAAGCTGGTGGACGACGGCTCCACCCTGCAGATGAGTCTGGGCGCCACCCCCCAGGCCATCTACCTGGCCCTGTCGGACAAGAACGACCTGGGCATACATACCCAGTTCGTCAGCGACGGCATCATGCGGCTGATCTCCACCGGCAACGTCAACAACCACAAGAAGGGCTTCAACGAGGGCAAGACCGTGGCCAGCGGGGCCATCGGCAGCCACAACCTCTACGAGTTTCTGCACGACAACCCGGGCATCGAGTTCCACCCCTCCGACTATGTCAACGACCCCAGCATCATCGCCCGGCACAACAAGATGATCTCCCTCAACGTGGCCATGGCCATGGACCTGACCGGCCAGGCAGCCTGCGACGCCCTGCCCTATAACCTTTTCTCGGGCGTGACCGGGGTCATGGACTTCGTGCGCGGCGCCCAGCAGGCCCCGGGGGGCAAGTCCATCCTCATGCTGCCCTCCACCACCCTGGACGGCCGCAGCAGCCGCATCGTGCCCATGCTGGAGAACACCGCCGTGGTGGTGCCCCGGGGCGACGTGCAGTACGTGGCCACCGAGTACGGCCGGGTCAACCTCTTCGGCAAGAGCATCCAGGAGCGTGCCCTGGCCTTGATCTCCATCGCCCATCCCGACTTCCGCGACGAGCTCTTCGAGCAGGCCAAGGAGTCGGGCCTCCTGGGGCCGGAGCGCACCATCTTCGACGCCATCCACGGCGTCTACCCCCTCAAGCTGGAGGAGGTGCGCCAGTACGGCGACGTGCGCGTGCTATTGCGCCCCAGCCGGCCCGTGGACGAGCGCATGATCCAGGAGCACTTCTACAACCTGGACCGCCAGGACGTGGTCAGCCGCTTCTTCCACGAAAAGACCAGCTTCGTGCGCACCGACGTGGCCCCGGTGCTGCAAACCGACTACGTCAAGGACCTGACCATCCTGGCCGTGGCCGGCGAGCCGGGCTTCGAGAAGGTCATCGCCATCGGCAACTACTTTTTGGACGAGGCCAAGAACCTGGCCGAGGTGGCCTTCAGCGTGGCCAGCGACTGGCAGGGCAAGGGCGTGGCCACGGCGGTGCTGCGCAAGCTGGCCGAGGCGGCCCGCGAAAACGGCATCCAGGGCCTCATGGCCTACACCAGCCCCCAGAACCAGAACATGATAAAGCTCTTCAAGCGCCTGCCATACAAGGTGCGCACCTCCTTCGACGGCGACATGCTCATGCTGGTGGCCAAGTTCGACGAGCCGCTTTAGGCGGGCCGGGCCGGGTGCCCCAGGCTAGGCGTAAACGGGCCGGGTGAAATTGATG
Source organism: Desulfarculus sp. (assembly GCA_016218705.1). Lineage (GTDB taxonomy): Bacteria > Desulfobacterota > Desulfarculia > Desulfarculales > Desulfarculaceae > JACRDC01. The sequence continues at coordinate 6,484 of JACRDC010000002.1, read as the reverse complement.
TCCTGGCCTGGGCCGCCGGCTCCCGCCGCCAGCCCGCCGCGGCTCGCGGCCTAGTGGGCCTGGGACCAGTTCTGGCCCGCGCCCACGTCCGCGACAAGCCTGACCTTGAGCCTGAGCACCCCCTCCATGGCCTGCTTGACCCGTTTGACAAAGGCCTTGACCTGGGCCTGGGGGCACTCGAAGACCAGCTCGTCGTGCACCTGCAATATCATCAGGCAGTCGGGGAACTCGGCGCTCATCATCTGGTCCACCTTGAGCATGGCCAGCTTGATGATGTCGGCGGCCGTGCCCTGGATGGGTGTGTTGAGGGCCATGCGCTCGGCGCCCTCGCGGGCCATCCGGTCACTGGAGTTGATGGCCGGCAGAAAGCGCCGCCGGCCCAGCAGGGTGGTGACATAGCCCTGCTCGCGGGCCTGGCTCAGGCACTGCTGCTGGAAGGTGGCGATGCCCCGGTAGCGGCCCAGGTATTTCTCGATGATCTCCTGGGCCTCGGCGCGGCTGATATTCTGCTCGCGGGCCAGGCGGAAGGCGCTCATGCCGTAGAGCACCCCGAAGTTGACGGTCTTGGCCCGGCGCCGCATCTCCGGGGTGACCAGGCCGGCGGGCAGATCGAACAGGCGCGAGGCGGTCTGGGTGTGCACGTCCAGGCCACCGGCCATGTCCTCGATGAGTAGCGGGTCGTTGCTCAGGTGGGCCAGCACCCGCAGCTCGATCTGGGAGTAGTCGGCGCTGACCATGGCGAACCCCGGCTGGGGCACGAAGCAGGCCCGGATGCGGGAGCCCAGCTCGTTGCGCACGGGAATGTTCTGTAGATTGGGGTCCGAGGAGCTCAGGCGGCCGGTGGCGGTGACCGCCTGGTTGAAGCTGGTGTGCAGCCGGCCCGTGACCGGGTTGACCAGTTCGGGAAGGGTGTCCACGTAGGTGCTTTTGAGCTTGCTCAGCGTGCGGTAGTTCAAGAGCTCCGCTGGCAAGGGGTGCTCGTGGGCCAGTTGGGTCAGCACGCTCATGTCGGTGGAGTAGCCGGTCTTCTTCTTGGTCTTCTTGCCGGTGGAGAGCCCCAGGTCCTCGAAGAGCACCTGGCCCAACTGCTGGGGCGAGTTGAGGTTGAAGCGCTTGCCCGCGTACTGGTAGCACAGGTCCTCGATGCGCATGAGGCTCTGCTCCAGCTCCTTGCCCAGGCCGCGCAGCCCGTCCAGGTCCAGGCCCACGCCGTTCATCTCCAGTTTGCTCAAGAGCGGCACCAGCGGCATTTCCAGGTCGCGGAAGAGCCCCTCCAGGCCGGCCTGCTTGAGCTTGGGGCCGAGCTTGAGGGCCGCCTGCAGGGCCACGTCGGCGTCCTCGGCGGCGTAATCGCGGGCCTTGGTCAGGTCGGCCAGATCGAAGCTCAGGTTCTTGCCGCCGGTGGCCTCCTCGTAGGAGATCATGGAGCGGCCCAGAAACTCGGCGGCGATGGCGGTAAGCCCGTGGCTGGTCTTGCCGGGGTTGAGCAGGTAGGAGGCCACCATGGTGTCGAAGTCCACGCCGGCGATGGTCAGCCCGCAGCGTTTCAAGATGGTCAGGTCGTATTTCAGGTTCTGGCCGATCATGGCCACCTTTGGGTCGGCCAGCACCGGGGCCAGCATGGCCAGCACCTGGGCGCGGCTGGCCTGGCGCTGGCCAGCGGCAAGTTGGTGGCCCACGGGCACATAGCAGGCCTGGCCCGGCTGCACGGCCAGGCTCAGGCCCACCAACTCGGCGGTCATGGGGTCAATGCTGGTGGTCTCGGTGTCAATGGACAGCCGGCCGGCGGCGCGGGCCGCCTCCAGCCAGGGGGCCAGATGATCGGCGTCGTCCACCAGGGTGTAATTGGCCTGGGCCGCCGGCGAGGGCGCGGCGAACTCCTGCAAGAGCTTCGTGAACTCCAGGCGGGCCAGCACCGGAGTGAGCACCTCGGGGTCGGGGGGCCGCATCTCGAAATCCTCGGGGTCGAAGGCGATGGCCGCGTCGCTTTTGAGCCGCACCAGTTGGCGGCTTAAGAGCGCCAGGTCGCGGTGGGCCAGCAGGTTGTCCCTGAGCTTGCCCTTCTTGAGCGCCCCGGCCTGGGCCAACAGCGTATCCAGGCCGCCGTGCTCGGCGATCAGGCTGGCGGCGGTCTTGGGCCCCACGCCGGGCACGCCGGGCACGTTGTCGGTGCTGTCGCCGGTGAGCGCCATGTAGTCCACCACCTGCCCCGGCTCCACGCCCAGCTTCTCCTTGACCTCCGCCGGCCCCAGGGTGATCTCCTTCATGGTGTCCCACAGGCGCACCCGGGGCGAGACCAGTTGGAAGAGGTCCTTGTCGCCGGAGACCAGCACCACCTCGAAGCCCTTGGCCACGGCCCGGGCGGCCAGGGTGGCCATGAGGTCGTCGGCCTCCAGGCCCTCCATCTCCACCGCCGGCAGGTTCAGCGCCGTGACAAGTTGGCGCACCAGCGGCATCTGGGTCTTGAGCGCCGGGTCCAAGGGTGGGCGGTTGGCCTTGTAGGCCGGGTAGAGGTGGTGGCGGAAGGTGGGTCCCTTGGCGTCGTAGACCACGGCCAGGTACTGGGGTTGGGCGTCCTTCATCACCTTGAGCAGCATCTGGGTGAAGCCAAAGACCGCGCCCGTGGGCACGCCCTGGCTGGTGGAGAGATTGCGGATGGCGTGGAAGGCGCGGTGGATGTAGGAGCTGGCGTCCAGCAGGTAGAGGACCGGCGGCTTGGGCATGGGCGGCGCTCCTTTGGTCTCTTGCCAGACCCGTGGCGATCATCGAGGCTGGGTTGCGTGTTGGGCCGGCTAATCCCGTCTGGCGTCCTGGTCGGTGCAGGTCTCCAGGCGGTCCAGGAGCAGGCCGCAGGAGCGGTCCGGGCAGGAGGACCAGCCCACCTCCACCTCATGGTAGCCCGCCTTGAGCGGCCCCAGGGGGATGTGGCGTTGCCAGGGGCGGCCCCCCTCCCAGCGCCAGCGCACCTGGCTGCCGTCCAGGGTCAGCAAGAGTTCGCCGGGGTTGTCGGCGCGCCCCACCACCCTGAGCACCGTTTGCCCGGGGGAGACGTACAGGCGCCCCTTGAGGGACTGGCCGTCAAGGAGCACCATGCCGCGCATGAAGTTGGGGTAGGCGTACTCCACGTACTGGGCCGACCCCTGGCCCCGCATGTGCTCGGCCTCCAGGAAGGCGGGCGGCGCCAGCCGGGCCAGGCCCAGGAAACCGCCGCCCAGGAGGGCCAGGGCCAGGGCCAAGGCCGGCAGCCATTGGCCCGGGGCCGGGGGCGCGGGCAAGGCGGCCTGGGGGCCGCGGGCGGCCTGGCGCCAGGCCCAGCAGCCCACCAGGCCCATCAGGCCCAGGGAGACGGCGGCCCAGGGGTACAGGCCCGGCGAGCGCACGAAGGTGCTGGGCAGCAGGTGGAAGAGGGGCGTTTGCAGGCTGGCCTGCAGGGCCTCCACCAGGGGGTTGACCCCCACGGGCCGCGAGAAGCGCCACTGGGGGGCCAGCAGGTTGAGCCAGGTGTAGAGGAGCCCCAGGGCCGCCGGCAGCGCCGCCAGGAGCATTCGCCAGGGCCGGACCAGGGATTGCAGGGCCAGGCCCAGGAACAGGGCCGCCGGCGGCAGCACCACCGCCAAAAAACGCCCCGGCCCGGCGAAGCCGCCGTACCACTGGAACCAGCGGGTGTAGCAGATCAGGCCCAGGTAGAGCAGGGCCGGCAGCAACAGGTGCAGGCTGGGCCGGGTAGAAAAGCGCAGGCCCGCCGGCAGGCCGGCCAGGGCCAAGAGAAAGACCGGCGCGGCCACCAGCAGGCCGAAGTTCTGGTCCAGCCATAGGCCGCGGGCGAAGATGGCCAACGGCTGCAAGGCGTAGAATGTGCGGTGCATCTGGTAGGCGGCCTGGTCCAGGTGCACCCTGACCCCCGCCGGCCACCAGGCGGCGGGCAGCCAAGCGGCCACCAGCAGCGCGGCCAAGGCCCCGCCGGCCAAGAGCCAGCGGGCGCGCCGCCAGCCCCAGCGCGCCGCCAACAGCTCGGCCAGGCCGGCCAGCGTCAGGCCCAGGGACAAGGGCGCCAGGCGGCTCTTGAGCCCGGCCAGGAGCCCCGCCGCCAGCAACAGACCCAGGCCGGCCAGCCAGGGCCGCGCCGGCAGGATCAAGAGCAGGCGCAGGCCCACCAGGAAAAGCAGCATGCCCGGCAGGTCGGGGAAGACCTGCTGGCTGTAGAGCAGCACCGGCGCCGAGCTTAGGGTTAGGCCCGCGGCCAGCGCCGCCGGCCCGGGACGCAGACCGCACTGCCTGAGCCAGGCCAGGAGTTGGCCGGCGATCAGGGCCAGCAGGCCGGCGTAGAGGAGCATCACCCCCAAACGGCCGCCCAGGAAATAGGCCGGCGCCAGCAGCAGGGGGAAGAGCACCCCCCGCACCTGGTCCAGGCCGAAGCCCAGGTCGTGGGACCAGCGGCCCCAGTAGAACGCCTTGAACTCCTGGCCGGCCAGGGTGGCCGCCGGGTCCAGGGTGCCGTGGCGGGCCAGGCTGTGGGCGAAGATGAGGTAGCCCACCTCGTCGCTGGCCGTGGAGACGGCCTGGTCGGTCCACAGGGCCAGCCCCCCCAGCAGGGTGAATAGGGCCAGCCACAGGGCCAGATGGCCGCGCGGGCCCAGGGCCGCCGCCCCGAAGCCCCGCCACCAAACGTGCAGCAGCAGGCCGCCCTTGTAGGTGACCAGGCCCAGGTAGCACAGGCCCAGGGCGGCGAAGCCGCTGCCCAGGTTGGTCCACAGCAGGGGCAGGGCGAAGAAGACCGGCAGCGTGAGGTAGGTCAGGGCGTCCAGGCGCAGGGCGAGGTGGGCCAACCGGCGGGCCTGTTCCTGGTCAAGGCCCCGGGGCAAGAGCCATAGCAGGGCTACCAGCGCCAGGCTGGGCAAAAAGACCATCAGCGGCCCGGCCAGGGCCGCGAAGCGCCCCAGGCCCCAGGGCCGGGCGTCCTGGGCCATGGAGCCCATGCCCGGCTGGCCGGGCAGGCCCAGATGGCCCCAGAGCAGTGAGATCAACAGCCCGGTCAGCGCCGCCGCCAATAGCCCCAGGGCCAGGTGCTGGGCGGCCTGGCGCTTGTTCAGGGGCGGGCTATCGGGCTGGGCGGGCGGCACGGCGGTCAACTATCCTCCCATGGGGCTGCGGTGGGCCTGGCGGCAGTTTAGCATAAAGCCCCGCCGCCGGCGGCTAGGCCGGGGAGGCCGGAGGCCACTGGCCCCGCTCCTGCAACACCTCCTTTAGCACCTTGAGCCCCTGGTTGACCACGGGCATGCCGGCGTAGACCCCCACCTGAAAGATGGCCTCGGCCACCTGCTCCGGCGGGCAGCCAACGTTGAGCGCCGCCCAGATGTGCAGCCTGAGTTCGTCGCCGCGCTCCAGGGCGGTCAGCGCCGCCACGGCGATGAGCTGGCGGGTGGGGTGGGGCACCCTCTCGCGGGCGTACATCTGGCCGGTGATGAACAGCGAGAGGTCCTTGGCCAGGCCGGGGTCGAAGGCCCGCCACAGGTCAAAGGGCCGGTCCCAGGGGTAGCCGTCAAAGTAGAGCTTGGCGGTGGCGCCGGTCTTTTGCTTGAGGTCGTCGCTCATGGGGTGTCCTTTGCGTCATGGTTCCCGATGGGGATTGATTCTAGTGAAGATCGCGGCCCAAGGCCACGGGTTTTGCGGCGGGAAATGATTGCCCCCCGCCGGGTGATGCCCTACCCTGGAATAAGCGGTACTGGAACGGGAGGGGAGAAACCATGTCCTGCGAGGAATGCAAATGGCGCGCCCTGGCCCAGCGCCGGCCTGATTCCCTGCTGGCGCGGCTGTGGCGCTGGCACACCGGCTGGTGCCCCGGCTGGCGGCGTTACCAGGCCCAGTTGGCGGCCCAGGGGCAGGGGCGGCCCCAGGACCAAGGCCAGGGCAAGGGGGCTTGAGGAGCGCGGCGGGGAAGCGGCCCGCCGGGGAGACTAGACCCATGCGCGGCAGACGGCGTTACGAGGATGAGCCCCCGCCAGCCAAGGCGTCGGGGCAGGCCGGCACGGCGGAACTGGCGGCCAAGTGGCGGGGGCCGGCCCCGGCCAAGCCGGGTTACCGGGAGCAATCCTTGCGGCTGCACGGGCTGATCTGCGCCAAGTGCGCGCGGGAGTTCGCGCCCCGGGACAGCCACCTGCTCACTGTCCACCACAAGGACGGCAACTACAAGAACAACCCCCCCGACGGCTCCAACTGGGAAAACCTGTGCGTGTACTGCCACGACGACGAGCACAGCCGGGGTCTGTGAGGCCCTTGGCAGCGCCCAGTGGCGGGACACTTGCGGTCCAGGCCAAGGCCTGACGGCCAGTGGGCAGGCAAGGAAAGCGGTTCTTTTTTGTGCCCCGCTCAGCCGCCCGGCCATACTGGCTTTGCCGATGCGGGTGCCGGCGCGGGGTGGACTCTTTGCCCTGGCGTGGGCAGGGGCCGCAGGTATCCCGTATTCTTTGCCGGGTTGGATCATAGC
>JACRDC010000115.1 GCA_016218705.1 Desulfarculus sp. | reverse complement strand
ATACCAGGGGCTTCCCTCGCTCTTGCCGCCATCCCGGCTCTCATCAGATAGGTCATCCAGCAGGGTCGGGGTGTCTTCCGAGATATCGAATTGCTCCATGGCCGCCATGCCTCCCGCGAGGGTTGATCCTGGCGGCAAGCACGCGTGGGGACGCGGCGGGCGCCCAGGAAGGCATTTCGCCAATGCAGGAGCCCCGGCGCGGGGCAGGCGCGAATCCGGCGCCCGGGAACGCCAGCCATGCAGGGGCATCGTCTTTCTTCTTGGGTTGATTTCGGCGGGCCGCTGATTATAATTCCCGTCATAGACAGCACTTTTCGCCGGGGTTGCCATGGCCCTCCTGCCCATACGCACCTATCCCGACCCGGTCCTGAGCCAACTCTGCCAGCCCGTGGAGGCCGTGGAGCGGCACCTGGTGGAGTTGGCCGAGAGCATGGCCGAGACCATGTACGCCGCCCCGGGCATCGGCCTGGCCGCCCCCCAGGTGGGTGAGCTGCTCAACCTGGTGGTGATTGACACGTCCAGGGGCGAGGAGCGCGGCACCCCGCTGTTTTTGTTCAACCCCCGCATCATGGAAGCGTCGGGCGAGACGGTCTTCGAGGAGGGCTGCCTGTCGGTGCCCGACTACACCAGCGACGTGGTGCGCAGCGAGCGGGTGGTCGTGGAGGCCATGGACCGCGAGGGCCGGCCCATCACCCTGGAGGCCGGCGGGCTCACCGCCATCTGCCTGCAACACGAGTTGGATCACCTGGTGGGCCGCCTCTTCCTGGACCGCATCAGCCCCCTCAGGCGCGCCCTGTACCGCAAGCGCCGCCTAAAGCAGCTCAAGAAGGCCGGCGAGTGAGGCCGTGGCCCGCCATGGCCAGGTGGGTTGAGCACAGGCCGCGCCCTGAACCAGAATACGGAAATGGCCGTCATTGCGAGCGCAGCGAAGCAATCTCCCGCTTGGCTCTTGGGCCATGCCGGGCCGGCAAGAGAGCGAAGCGGGAGATTGCTTCGCCGCTTACGCTCCTCGCAATGACAAGCATTTACTCAGATTACGCTCCTGGGCACCTTGGCGGCCCATGGGGTTGGTCCGCCTGCCATGTCTGAGAGCCTCGGCAACTCCACCACCAGCGGCCATTCGTCTCTCGACCTGGTCTTCCTGGGCACCCCCGACATCGCCGTGCCCTCCCTGGAGGCCCTGGTGCGGGCCGGCCACCGGGTCAGGCTGGTGGTCACCCAGCCCGACCGCCCGGCCGGGCGCGGCCGCAAGCTCACCCGCTGCGCCGTGGCCTTGGCCGCCGACGCCCTGGGGCTAACGGTCAGCCAGCCCCAGAAGGTGGGGAGCATCGCCCAAGAAATCGCCGCCCTGGCCCCCGACGCGCTGGCGGTACTGGCCTTTGGCCAAATGCTGCCGGCGCCGGTGCTGGCCGCCGGCCGCCTGGGGGCCATCAACGTGCACACCTCGCTGCTGCCGGCCCTGCGCGGGGCGGCGCCCATCAGCCGGGCGGTGATGCAGGGGCTTACCCAGACGGGGGTGAGCACCATGTTCATGGACCTGGGCATGGACACCGGCGACGTCATCTTCCAGGAGGCCGTGGAGATCGGCCCCCAGGAGACCGCCGGCCAACTGACAGGCCGTCTGGCCGTGCTGGGTGCGAACCTGTTGCTGCGCACCCTCGCCGCCCTGGCCCAGGGCCAGGCCCCCCGCCTGCCCCAGGACCCCGGCCAGGCTACCCTGGCCCCCCGCCTGAGCAAGGCCGAGGGCCTGGTGGACTGGTCGCGGCCCGCCCGCGAGTTGGACTGGCAGGTGCGCGGCTGCGACCCTTGGCCCGGGGCCTACACCCTGCTGGAGGGCCAGCCGCTCAAGCTTTTCGCCCCCACCCTGGTATTGGCCGAGGACAGCGGCGCCGCCCCCGGGACTGTTCCTGGTTCTTGGCTGCCCCCCCGCCCGGGCCTGGAGGACTGGCTCTTGGTGGCTACCGGCCTTGGCGTGCTGGGCCTGGGGCAGGCCCAGGCCGCCGGCAAGAAGCGTCTGGCCGCCCGTGAGTTCCTGCGCGGGCTGGGGCGCGGACCACTGCCGCGCCTGGGCCTCTGATGAACCCCCGGCGGGCCGCCTTCCGCGTCCTGGGCCAGAGCCAAGAGACCCCCCGCCGCCTGGAGGCCCTGCTGGACGAGGAGTTGTCCCGCCACCAGGCCGCCGACCCCCGCGACCGCGCCTTCATTGCCAACCTGGTCTACACGGTGCTGCGCCAGCGCTCCTGGCTGGATCATCTGCTGGCCGCCTTCGTGCGCCGGCCCCTGGAGAAACTGGACCCGCCGGTGCTCAGCGTGCTGCGCCTGGGCGCGGCGGAGCTGGTCTGTCTGCGCACCCCGGACCACGCCGCCGTGCACGCCGCCGTGAACCTGGCCCGCGCCCTTGGGCTGCACGCCACCACCGGCCTGGTCAACGCCAGCCTGCGCGCCCTGGCCCGGGGCTGGCCCCAGGTGCCGCCGCCCGCCGGTGATCTGGCCCAGGTCTTGGCCGTGCGCCACTCCCACCCCGCCTGGCTGGTGGTCGAGCTTCTGGAACGCTACGGCCCGGCGGACACCGAGGCCTGGCTATTGGCCAACCAGGAACCGCGCCCGCCGGCCCTGCGCGCCAACACCTTGCTTACTACCCGCGAGAACCTGCGGGAGCTGCTGGCGTCCCATTGCCCGGACCTGCGCCAACACCCCCTGGCCCCCGAGGGCCTGGTCCTGGCCGGCCCCCACCCGCCGGTGGCGGCCCTGCCCGGCTTCGGCGAGGGCCTGTGGCAGATGCAGGACCCCGGGGCCACGGCCATCGGGCACCTGCTGGGCGTTGCGCCGGGCATGCGGGTGCTGGACCTGTGCGCCGGGGCCGGCGGCAAGACCGGCCACCTGGCGGCCTTGATGCAGGACCAGGGCGAGCTGACCGCCGTGGAGCCCTCGCCCGGGCGGGCCAAGGCCCTCAAGGATAATTTGACCCGCCTGGGCGTGACCTGCGCCCGGGTGCTCCAGGCCGACGGCACGGCCCTGCCCGCCGGCCTGGAGCGCTTTGACCGGGTGCTGGTGGACGCCCCCTGCACGGGCCTGGGGGTGCTGGGCCGGCGCCCGGACCTGCGCTGGCGCCGCGCACCCGGCGACCCAGCCCGCCTGGCCGGCCTGCAACTGGCCCTGGGGTGCGCGGCGGCTGATCTCCTGGCCCCGGGCGGGGCGATGCTCTACGCCACCTGCACCGTCACTCGGACTGAAAACGAGGACATGGTGGCGGCCCTGCTTGCCGCCCGCCCGGCCTTGCGCCTAGAATGGGGAAATATGCCGGAGAGTCTGCGGGCTGGCCTGGACGGCCAGGGGTTCTGGCGCACCCAGCCCCAGGTGGATGCCTGCGACGGTTTTTTCGCGGCCCGGCTGGCATTTGCCCAGGGCTAAGCCCAGGCTGGCGGTAACCCTCGCCTGTGTTATGACAAACTCTGGCGGGAGCCGGCGGCGTGGGCCAACGGAAGCGCCCCAACCGACCCGTATGCGCCCGCCGCGGCTCGCGGCTTGGCGGCGCGGATGGCCCCTGGCCTGAAGCGGGCCACCACCGCCCATTGCCTTCTCATTGCCGGCGCCCCACAAGGAGCCCGTCTTGATCCACCATCCGCGCCTGCACCACTTCAAGGCCCAGAGCCCCCTGGCCCTGTGGCCCGCCGGCCTGGTGCTGGCCGGCACCCTGGCCGCCGCCTATTGGGGCTATGAATTCTCCCACGACCCGGGTCCGGTGGCACTGGGGCAGGTGCTTTTTCGCTCCCTGCGCCTGGGCGCGGCCCTCATCTTGCCCCTGCTGGTACTCGCCTGGCTGTGCACCCTGGCGGGCAAGGCGCTCAACCGCCCGCCCCGGCGCCTGATCCGCATGCAGGAGCCCCACGGCGTGGCCCACACCCGCGTGCAGACCTGGCTCCTGCGCCCCTTGCAGGGCATCGGCCTGGCCATGCTGCTTTTGTCGCGGGTGCTGGCGGCGGTGCGCATCTACCGGGGCGACCTGCTGCACGCCGCCGACATACCCGGCCCCGGCCAGGCCGACCCCTGGCTGCACCTCAGCGGCGTGGCCATCCTGGCCTGCTCCTCCCTGGTGCTTTGCCTTCTGTGGACCCTGGACGACCTGGGCATCCGCCTGCACAACCAAAAAACCGGCGAGGTGCGCCTCTTGGGACGCTACCTGGGCCTCCTGCTGCCCCTGCTCGTGGGCATGTACGGCTTCTTCAGCATCTTCGACGAGCACTCCCACGTGTTGGCCCTGGACCTGATCGGCCTGTTCTCGGTGGTGCTCTACCCGCCGCTGGTGCTGTTGGTCTGGCTGCACGGCCGCTACCTGGCCCGCCGCCAAGCCGAGTTGACCCGCCGCCTGGGGGCCAAGGTGCGCCTGCTGGAGGTGGACCAGGAAGAAGAGGCCGCGGGTTAATCTCAGTCAGCAATCAAAGCCATCCATGGCTTTGATTGCCTATCGGGCGCTTCCGCGCCCGGCGGGCCATCCATGGCCCGCATGCCAGGTTGCGGTCAGGCTACGCTCATTGACCGCTACTTGGCATCAACCAGTGCCAAGGCTGGCGCCGCCAAAAAAGCTTGGGCAGGGCCGGCGGCCTTTGGTAAAGATAGGGCTCGCCCCCAGATGCCAACGCCGCCAGCAAGGAGGACCAAAGGTGATAAAGCTAGCCCCCTCCATTCTCTCGGCCGACTTCGCCCGCCTGGGCGAGCACATAGCCCTGGTGGAGGCGGCTGGGGCCGACTTCATCCACGTGGACGTCATGGACGGCCACTTCGTGCCCAACCTGACCATCGGCCCGCCGGTGATCGAGGCCATCCGTCCGGTGACCGGCCTGCCCCTGGACGTGCACCTGATGATCGCCAACCCCGACCGCTACCTGGAGGACTACGCCAAGGCCGGGGCCGACTACATCGGCGTGCACGTGGAGGTCTGCACCCACCTACACCGCAGCTTGAGCCACATCGCCGAACTGGGCAAGCACCCCTGCGCGGTGCTCAACCCCCACACCCCCCTGGCCAGCATCGAGCACGTGCTGGATTTATGCGACATGGTGCTCATCATGAGCGTCAACCCCGGGTTCAGCGGGCAGAAATTCATCCCCGGCGCCGTGGACAAGATCGCCGCCCTGCGCTCCATGATCCACCAGCGCGACCTGGAGGTGCTCATCCAGGTGGATGGCGGCATCAACCGCCAGACCATCGGCGCCTGCGCCGCCGCCGGGGCCCAGGTCTTCGTGGCCGGCTCGGCAATCTTCGGCCACCCCCAGGGGCCGGCCAAGGCCATGGAGGAACTGCGCCGCGCCGCCGCCGAGGGCTGCCCCCAGTACTGAGGGCACTGGCCCTGGCTTGCTAATACCAAGTTGCGATCAAACGAGTAGTTTGATCGCAACTTGGCATGCGGGCCATGGATGGCCCGCCGGGCGCGAAAGCGCCCGGGAGGCCGGGCAAAACCACGTTTTTGCCCGGCCGATCAGCAATCAAAGCCATGGATGGCTTTGATTGCATATTGGCATAAAGCCCTACCAATAAAGGTTGATATCTGGAAGGGGTCAACGAGCCTACACTTCATGTACAACGGCTTCGCCCGGGTCCGTCGCAGCCCACGGGGTTCGCCTGCGATGTAAGCCGGAGTTGCCGACCATGTGTGGAGTTTGGAGGAAACCGCGGGGCTATTGGAACAATAATTATAGAGATGCAAGTTACTTACACTCAGCAAGATACTCAAAATATTTTTCGCGAGACATGCTGGCTGTGCGCATGTTGGCATGGATAATATCCACCCCAACAGAGTTATATTTTGGAATTATGACTGGTCTCAAAGTGCCTGGCCTGCTATAGCTTCTGTGGTCTCCCTCTTCCCGCTCAAAAACGAACCCCGCCTTTTGGAAGACGCATTCCAGCACCTTCCAGCGAACGGCAGTTAGGCGTGGCAACCTGCGCTACCCGCCGCATGGTTGACAAGGAACGGGATGGGAACGTTCAGATACTCTTCTCGCCCCACAGGCTTCTTGGGGACAGATGGGGTTGCTATAAGGCTGGGCCTAAACCCACATTGGCTCAGAACCTCTTCGAGGGTGCCCCGTTCAAAACAAGACACCAAAAATAACGTGAGGGCTTGCTCCAAATTTTTCTTAGCCTTTTCAGCCGTTTCTCCCTGAGTAACAACGTCCAGCACAGGGCAGGTGGCAACAAACCACTTGCCCCGTTTCTTAATTTCAACGGGAACCCTCAAGGTCATTTGGACCTGGATGGCCATCTTCGTCCTCCAGGCAATTAATTTGTACTCTTGAATACAGTATGGTGTCTGCCTTCTACTCAATCAAGCCAGGACTGTCAAGCCGGTTGTATATCTTGAGGTGCCCCCGGTTTCCTTGGACACGGAATTGGGATAAACAGACCCGAGACGTGTACAAGGAGGCATTGGGATGGCAGATGAGAAGCGGGAGATGGGAGAGGTCGTGGGCTTGACGGAAGGAGCCCGTAGGGCGACT
>JACRDC010000114.1 GCA_016218705.1 Desulfarculus sp. | reverse complement strand
CCGCTTCGTCGAGTCCTACAACCGCTCCTGGCGCCTCGAAAGACTGGGCTACATGAGCCCTCTGGAATACAGGCAGGCCTACTTGACCAGGTTGGCCGCCTGATGACAAACTCGTGTCCAGTGAACCGGGGCCGATTCACCGGTTGTATATCTTCTTATATCGGCGGAGTGGGCTGTTACATAAAACGGCCTCATTAAATATCAGTAAACTTCCGTTGCGTTTTATCAATCTGACCCACCACCGGCGCCCGACGGCCTTGCCCCAAATGTTGCGCTGTGCTAGATTTGGCGGGATATGACCCGCCAAGGCCAAGTTGACGCCCGCTATCACCGGGCCAAGCGTGAGGGCTTTGCCGCGCGCTCGGTGTACAAGCTGGAGGAGATGGACCGCCGCTACCAGCTCCTCCGGCCTAACCAGAGGGTGCTGGACCTGGGGGCCCATCCCGGCTCCTGGTTGCAGTACGCCTGCCAGCGGGTGGGCAGGGGCGGCCTGGTGGTGGGGGTGGACATCCAGGAGGCCGGCGTGGATTTGCCGGCCCAGGCCAGGTATTTGCAGGCCGACCTGCTGGCGCTTGAGCCCCAGGACCTGCGGGCCTTTGCCCCGGCCTATGACGTGGTCCTTAGCGACGTGGCCCCCCGCACCACCGGGGTCATGCACGCCGACATGGCGGCGAGCTACGAGCTGACGGCCAAGGCCCTGGACTTGGCCCTGGAACTGCTCAAGCCCGGTGGCTCCCTGGTGGCCAAGGTCTATTTCGGGCCCCAGGTGGAAGAGCTGATAAAACGGGTCAAGGCCGCCTTCACCCTGGGCAAGGCCCACAAGCCCGAGGCCTCCAGGTCGGCCAGCAAGGAGATTTACCTCCTGGGGCGTGGCTTGAAGAAAGCCGCCCAGGCCCCGGGAGAATAGTATTCTTGGGAACTTACCCCGCGCCGCCATGATTCATGGCTGGCGGCGGCCTGTTTTTTGCCGGCAAGCCCAGACCTAATAAGGAGAAGCCATGTCCGGTCACTCCAAGTGGAGCACCATCAAGCGCAAGAAGGGGGCCGCCGACGCCAAGCGTGGCCAGGTCTTCACCAGGCTCATCCGTGAAATATCGGTGGCGGCCAAGTTCGGGGGCGGCGATCCCGACGGCAACCCCCGCCTGCGCACCGCCGTGGACGCCGCCAAGGCCCAGAACATGCCCAAGGACAACATTGACCGGGCCATCAAGAAGGGCACCGGCGAGTTGGAAGGCGTGACCTACGAGGAGATTACCTACGAGGGTTACGGCCCCGCCGGCGTGGCCTTTTTAATCGAGGTCATGACCGACAACAAGAACCGCACCGCCGCCGATATCCGCCACATCCTCAACAAGCGCGGCGGCCAATTGGCCAAGGCCGGCAGCGTGGGCTACCTCTTCGAGGCCAAGGGCCTGTTCACCGTGGACAAGGCCGTGGCCGACGAGGACAAGATCATGGAGGTGGCCCTGGAGGCCGGCGCCGAGGACGTTAAAGACGAGGGCGAGGTCTGGGAGGTGTACTGCGCCCCCAGCGACTACAACCCCGTCAGCCAGGCGCTCACCGACGCGGGCATCAAGCCCAGCAGCTCCGAGCTGACCAAGCTGCCCTCCACCACCGTGGCCGTCACCGACGCCGCCGAGGCAGGCCGGGTGCTCAAGCTCCTGGAGGCCCTGGACGAGTACGACGACGTGCAGCAGGTCTACGCCAACTTCGATATTGACGACGAGATGTTGGCTTCCCTGGAGGGCTAACGGCCTTAGGTATTTCCAACTCCCCCGTGGAGAGCGCGAAGATTCGCCACCCGCGAAAAGGTTGGCACACTTGCTCGACCGCGCCCAGCAAGCCAAACCGGGTGGGGATAAACCCCGCCCCTACATTAAGGCATGGTTATCCATGATCTTTCTTGATGTAGGGGCGGGGTTTATCCCCGCCCGCTCTTTTAGGGCTGGCTGGCACCTCTTCTCTGGGGGCCTGGCGTGACCGCTGACCCCCGGCGAGTGCGGGTGCTGGGGCTGGACCCCGGCTCCCTGCGCACCGGCTGGGGGCTGGTGGAGCCCTCCCCCGATGGCCGGCGCCTGAACCTGGTGGCCGGCGGCACCATCGTCTCGCCGGCGGCCTGGCCCTTCTCCGAGCGCCTGCGCCATATCTTCGAGCAGACCAAGGACGTCATCGCCCGCTTCGCACCCGCCGAGTTGGCCGTGGAGGGTGTCTTCACCGCCCACAACGCCCGCACCGCCATCCTGTTGGGCCAGGCCCGGGGGGTGGCGCTGTTGGCCGGGGCACTGGCCGGCCTGGCCATCCACGAGTACGCCCCGGCGGCGGTGAAAAAGGCCCTGGTGGGCACCGGCCGGGCCGGCAAGGAGCAGGTGCGGGCCATGGTGGAGGCCATCCTGAAGCAGACCCTGCCCCCGCCCAAGGAGTTCAGCCTGGACGCCAGCGACGCGCTGGCCATCGCCGTCTGCCATCTGCACTCCCGCAAGCTAAAAAACCTGGGAGGCCGGCCATGATCGCCCGCCTGCGCGGCACCCTCTTGGAGCGCCGGCCCGACCAGGTGGTGCTGGACGTGGCCGGGGTGGGCTACCGGCTCTTTATCAGCCTGGGCACCTTCTACGACCTGCCCGAGCCGGGCCAGCCCCTGGACCTGTTGGTGCACACGGTGGTGCGCGATGACGCCATCCACCTCTACGGCTTTTTGCGCCCCCAGGAGCGCTCGGCCTTCCACGCCCTCATCGCCGTCACCGGGGTGGGTCCCAAGCTGGCGTTGGGCATCCTCTCGGGCATCGCGCCCGACGACCTTTGGATGGCGGTGCGTGGCCGCGACGCCGAGCGTCTGACCAAGGTGCCCGGCGTGGGCAAGAAGACGGCAGCCCGCCTGGTGGTGGAGTTGGAGGGCAAGATACCCGCCCTGGCCCCGGGCGCCGCCGCCCTGCCCCCCAGCGCCGCCCCGGGCCGCCCGCCGGCCGTGGAGGACGCCATCAGCGCGCTCATCAACCTTGGCTACCCCGAGTCCGCCGCCGCCAAGGCCGTGGAAGGGGCCGCCAAGGCCCTGGAAGGCCAGCCCACCGTGGAGACCCTGCTGCGCGCCGCCCTCAGCCGCTTCCGCTAGGCCGCGAGCTGCGGGGCGTAAACGGGCCGGGCGATGCCGTGGCGGTGACGAGAGGCCGCCGGCTCCCGCTGAGAGGCTAACTACAAGAAATAGCTGTCATTGCGAGGAGCATTCCCGCCCGCCCAAAAAGGCTGCGCCTTTTTGGGGACCCCGGGGGGAGATGCGGCGCGGCAATCCACCCTATTTGTCTATGGCTCTTCGTCGTTTTGAGTGGAATTGGCGTTAAACGATAATAAGGCTGCCGGAGGTAGCAAGGCCGCCGGGGCCTGTCAAGACCAAGCCCTTCGGGCTCGCTGCGCTCGGTCTTGACAGGCTCCGGCTGGCCTTGCTTTTTTGCTTGCGCGCCCCCTGGTTGGCAAAAAAATGTCTGAAGACCTGATTGGTACAGCGGTCGCCCTCCGGGCATGCTGGCTTGCCTGGTCAACCGGCCATGACCCCTCAACAAACATTTTTTGCCAACCGGGGGCCTGGATACAGGACAGCAGGGCGGAGGGGACCAGTCAACCCCGAGCGAAGCGAGCCGAAGGGAAGGGTTGACGGGCTCCCGACTGCCCTGCTACCTCCTGCATGCCAAATCCACAGGAACGACGAAGAGCCTTGTCTATTAGGTGGCCTGGACAATAAATTGTCCAGGTCGCGCAGCGACAAGAGGTTTGCAAGCGATGGCCGGCCACCAGTCAGCTGTTGTCTTATGGTGAGTTGGGGAATAAACCTCTTGTGTCTTAGGCACACGGGCAACAAGTTGTCAGGGCCACCCGCGCTAACTCGGTGTCAGCTTAAGCAGTGAATTAAAATAGTCCATCATTTGCTGAGAAACCATGCCGCCAGTTATTTTGCTTAAAATAGATGCTAGTATTGCCTTCTCCAACGATAGGTCATATATAATTACTATTGCCACTGATATTAAATAAATTTCGAATACGCCACCTGCGATAAGCATTCCAAAATTCCATGCAGAGAATACAGAAGCCGCGCTTGCATAGGAAGCAATCCTAAAAAATTCATTAGCCTGATACGCTAAGAACGTCTCGGAATTGAACCGAGACACAAGGCCACCTTCGTTAGATTTAAAAATGCAAACAAACGACCAAAGAGTTAGCCCTAGTGCCGACATATTAAAAAAACATTTTATACAAACATAAAACGATAACGTCATAATCATCTTAAGATATGTTGCAATGCTAAACTCCTGAAACATCGCGAGGGGCTTAGTTATGGTTTCGTAGAGACTAAGATGAGCAAATTGTGAGTATGCGATGATGCTAGTGAATAAGAACTTGCTTAGATAAACTATCAAAACGACTAGAAAGGAAAATAAAAAGACACGATATGTCCCGCTGGCCTGCGGAGCGGCAAAAGCCTTCCAAGGATATATGAGGACCAGCCAAGCGGTTTTCGGCAACCCCCATAGAAACCCCTTCCCTACTTCCCAGGGGAGCGGCTCCAGTGGCAGTTGCTCTCGATCATTCTCGTCTCTCACCGAGAGGGTGGAATGGTCGGTATCGCTGGTGTCAGGCATGTATGGTTCCCCCCAAGACTATAGGCCCCTGTACGGCGGCGGCACGGCAGGGCCACCGGACGCGGTATTGTAGCCTGGGCCTGATCTGGCTGGCAAGCTTAGGATGCAATCGTTGACGTCGAGGGGCTGAAGATGCCGCGGTCAGCTTGATCGCCGCCTTTTGCTGCGGGGAACTAGAAAGCGCGGGCGGGGATATACCCCGCCCGTTTCGCTATTTCGTGGCTGGCCCTGCGATGTGCGCCGCTAGCCTACTTGGGGACGCCGTTGATCGCCATCTTGATTACCGGGCAGGTGCGGTAGCGGGTGCCCAGGGGGGTGTCTATAATCTGCACCCCGTGCTCGGCCAGTTGTTGGCGTAGGGAGTCGGCCGCCGCGTAGTCGCCCTGCTGGCGGGCCTGTTCGCGCTGGTTAAGGAGCGTCTGCACCGCCGGCTCCACGGCGGGGCGCTCCAGGTGCATGACGCCAAGCACGCGGTTGACCCGGCCCATGAACTCCAGCACCGAGCCGATCTGCTCCTGGTCCAGTTGGCCCTGAGAAATGAGGCGGTTGATCTCCTTGATGAAGGCGAAGACATAGCCCATGGCCTTGGGCAGGTTGAGGTCGTTGTCCATGGCCTCCTGGTACTGGCCGCGGGCCTGGTGGATGAGCTGGTCCACCTGGGGGGCGTTCTGGCCGGGGGGCATGAAGAGCAGGCGGTCAATGAACTCGTTCAGGCGCTCCACGCTCTTGGCCGCCAGGGTGAGCTGCTGCTCCGAGCATGTGAGCACCCGGCGGTAGTGCTGGGAGAGCATCCAGTAGCGGATGGTGGCCGGGGCGTGCCCCTGGGCCAAGAGGTCCTTGAGGGTCAGGTCGTTGCCTGCCGTGCGGCTGACCTTCTTGCCCTGGCTCATCACCACCTCGGAGTGCAGCCACATGCGGGCCAGGGCTTGGCCGGTCAGCCCCTCGGCCACGGCTATCTCGTTGTCGCCGTGGGGGAAGATCAAATCCGCCGAGGCCAGGTGCAGGTCAAAGGGCCGGCCCAGGTGGCGGGTGGCCATGGTGGCGCACTCCACGTGCCAGCCCGGGCGCACGTTGCCCCAGGGCGTGGCCCAGTAGACCCCGGCCTTGAGCTCGGCCAGGGTGGCCCGCTTGAATAGGGTGAAGTCGCGGGGGTTGTCCTTTTCGTAGTAGTCGAAATCCACGGTCTTGCCGCACTGGATGGCGTTAAGGTCCACGCCCGAGAGCTTGCCGTAGGCCGGGAAGCGGCTGATGTTGAAATAAACCGAGCGCAGCTTCTCGTAGGCCAGGCCCTTGTCCAGGAGCAGGCGGGTCTCCTCGATCATGTCGGGCACGTGCTCGCTGGCCTTGGGGTAGTGGTGGGCCGGCAGCATGGACAGGGCGGCCATGTCCTCCAGGAAGGCCTTTTCCCAGCGGGCGGTGAACTCGCTGAGGTGATCGCCTTCGTGCAGGCACTGATTCACTGTCCGGTCGTCAATGTCGGCGATGTTGATGACCAGCTTGACCTCGAAGCCCCGGCTCTCCAGGTAGCGGCGCACCAGGTCGGCGAAGAGCATGCGCCGGCACAGGCCCAGGTCGGCCGGGCCGTCCAGGCTGGGGCCGCAGGCGTAGATGCCCAGGCGGCCGTTGCGCAGGGGCACCAGGTCGTCCACCTGGCGGGTCAGGGTGTTGAAGAGCTTCAAGGGCACCGGCACCTTCTCGGAGACAAACAGCGGCGTGGAGAGATAGCGCTCGCCGCCGTCGGGCAGCAGGGCCACCACCAGGCCCCCGTCCAGGCCGGCGGCCTGGTCCAGGGCGGCCTTCATGGCCGCGCCGGCGCTCATGCCCACGAAGATGCCCTCCTCGCGGGCCAGGCGGCGGGCCGTCTCGTAGGCGCTGTCGTCGTCTATGTTGATGATGCGGTCGGGCTCGTGGGGGTTGAAGATGCCGGGGGGGTAGGACTCCTTCATGTTCTTGAGCCCCTGGATCTTGTGCCCCTGGTAGGGCTCCACGCCCACCACCTTGATCTTGGGGTCCAGCTCCCTTAGGCGCCGGGTGATGCCCATGAGGGTGCCGGTGGTGCCCATGCTGATGACCACCACGCGCACTTGACCCTCGGTGGCCTGGTAAATCTCGTCGGCGGTGCCGTGGTCGTAGTGGGATTTCCAGTTGTTTTCGTTGTTGAACTGGTCCACCAGGAAGTACTTGTCCGGGTGCTCGCGGGCCAGCCTGTACGCTTCCTCAATGGCCCCGTCGGTGGACAGGTGCGCGGGGGTCAGCAGGATCTCGGCGCCGTAGGCCTTGAGTATCTTGCGCCGCTCGGCGGATGCCGACTCGCTCATGGTAAACAGCATGCGGTAGCCCTTGACCGCGCAGACCATGGCCAGGCCGATGCCGGTGTTGCCGGAAGTAGCCTCCAGGACGATCTTGTCCGGGGTCAGTTCGCCTGATTTCTCGGCCATCTCGATCATGTACAGGGCCGGGCGGTCCTTGACCGAGCCGCCGGGGTTCATGGCCTCCAGCTTGGCGTAGACCTCCACCTTGGGGTGGGGGTTGATGCGGTTGATGCGCACCAGGGGGGTGCCGCCCACCAGCTCCAGGATATTGTTCACCTTGCGCAAGCCCATCAGAAGCCTCGGGATTAGAGATTGTGAGGGCTATAGCTTACTTCCGCAGGCGCGGAGTGTAAAGGGCGGGGTGCCCGCCGCTGGGCGAAACGGGTCGGGAGGGGTTGTGGCGGGGGCGGGCGCAGGCGACTCCCGGTGGGGGGTGGGGAAAAGGGGAGAGGGCATTGAGGCGGGGCGGGCGTATTAGGGCCGGCCACCGGTGCGGCCTGGCGGTATCCAAAGGACTAGCTAAAGGGAAAACCCGATTGATCTGAGGAATGGAAGTCAACTAATATCTAATAATCAAGGCGATTGTGGTTTTGGATTGGCCTAAGGCCTGACGCGCTCTTATCCCAAACTCTTGCGGGCGGGCGACATGCGGCACCTGATTGTCTACTTGGTCCTGGCCCTGGCCTGGTCAATGTCAGGATGGGCTGGGGCCGGCCAGGCCGCCAGCCTGGAGGATGTCTACCTCGCGGCCCATGCCAATGACAAAATCAACCTCTGCGGCTATTACCGCGAGTCCGGCAGGATCCTGCAGATCAAGCAATCCGGCAACCAGGTGAAGGGCTATTTTTCCCAGGGCCAGAGCCGTTGCGTGTCCGCTCCCAACCTGTACTTCCAAGGCACCCTGAGCGGGCCGAAGTTCACCGGCACCATGACGGCCTGCAATCCGGCTATTTGCGTGGATGCGGGCCAAATGGAACCCACCCGCCAGACTGAGTTCAGCTTCGTGGTCCACGACCAAGGCCGCAGGCTCGTGGGCACCTGGCTGTACCACAGCATTGAGTACAAGGAGCAGGATGGCCGGGTGGTGAGTTGTAGCGTGACCGGCAGCGAGCAGCGCGGCGACTTCATCGCGGAGAAGGTTGTGGATGACTGCGCCTCGCTCAAGCAGGCCTTGCTTGATAGGAAGAACATGCTCTCCTATTACACGCGATACCATGCCACCTCCACCGGGGCGGTGGTGAACCCGGACGGCCGGGAGGTGGCCGGGGACTTCAATTCATATCAAGCCTGGGTGGAAAAACAGGTCAACCGGCCCAGCGCCGCGGCCGCCGGAGCCAACGGCGCCATCGAGCATTGGGAATTCGACGAGGTCATGGCCGGCCGCGGCCAGGGCAATGCCGGCCCCTGCTGGTGTAAGGCCAGGTGCACCAAGAACAACCAAACCGACTGCCAGGAACCCTGGGCCGAGGAGGAATGCCAGGCCCACGAGGCCTCCCATTGCCAGACCATGGTGAGCTTTTGCAAGCAATACATCTTGGGGAAAAGCCGGCAGGGGGCCTGGCAGGCCTGGCAGGCATACAGCGGGGATACTGCCGCCCACATGGCGGACGAGGTCAAGGCTTACCAGGCCAGCATCAACTACCTGGAACAGAAACTCAAGGCGGCTGGCTGCAAATAGTTTTACAGGTTGGTTCAGGGGCGTAAGCCCCCTAACCCAACATCTTCATTGGCCATAACAGGAATGAAAATGAAGATGTTGGGTTTCGCTACGCTCTACCCAACCCACAAACGCAACGCATGGATAGCAGCAAACAACCATTCACGCGTGAATCCCATCCCGGTGGGCATGCGGCCGTGAGCGGAAAGTCACGTTGATTTCAACCTCCTCGTCGAGCTTGCTGAGAATGGCAATCATGCGGTCAAGCGTAAAGCGGTCCAGCCTGGCGTTGCGAATACGTGAAAACTCCGAGTGAGCCACACCCGTCAGCCGTTCCGCTTCGCGTGTTGATAGCCCCCTGTCATCGAGGGTGCGGATTATCTTGGCGGCCAGGATGGCTCGGGCCTGCTCCACGCTGGCGTTGGCGCGCCCAAAGTCACGAAACGCATTGCCGCTGCCGCGCACAAGTTCAAAGTCGTCTTTCATGATAAAGCCTCCTTAAGTCCTCTCAGGCGGTCGCGGATAAGATCAACCTCAATCTGGGGCGTTTTGATTCCCGACTTGGATTTCTTCTGGAAGGCGTGAAGTACCCAGATATCTTCACCGATCTTGACGGCATAAATGACGCGGAAGGCGTCCCCGCCATGTCGCAACGCTATTTCAAACACGCCGCCATCCACGCCTTTGAACGGCTTGGCCTTGTCCGGCTTGCTGCCTTCAGCGGCTATGGTGAGCGCGCTCAACATGTCGCCTTGCACGTCCCTAGGGAAGTCCTCGAAGGCCTTCCTGGCAGCTTTTATCCATGATATTGGGCGGGTATCTCTCATTGGGTTGATGTTGACATATTTGCCAACACCTGGCAAGCCCTTTGTTCTTAGCCCCTCCCAGGTTCTTGGCTGGAAAAATGGATAGGGCCCCTCCCTTGCGGGAGAGGCCCTCGTTTTTCCTACCCTATCTAGCGCTGATCGCTAGCTGACGTGGTCCTCCAGCAGGCAGCGCCACTGGGGGTGCCTGAGGCGTTGCAAGGCCTTTTTCTCGATCTGGCGCACGCGCTCGCGGCTGAGGTTGAAGACCTGGCCGACCTCCTCCAGGGTGTGCTCGTCCTCCTCGCCCAGGCCGAAGCGCATCTCAAGGATGCGGCGCTCGCGGGCGTCCAGGGCGTCCAGGGCCTCGGTGAGGTGGCCCTGCATCTCCTGCTCGCCGACCTTCTCAAAGGGGCACTCGGCGTCCTTGTTCTCGATGAAGTCGCCCAGCTCGTCGCCGTCCTCGCCCACCGGGGTTTCCAGGGAGGTGGAGTCCAGGGTCAGGTTGACGATATCCTTGATCTTGTCCTCGTCAATCCCCACCTTCTCGGCCACTTCCTTGGGCAACGGCTCGCGGCCCAGCTCCTTGAGGAGCCCGTAGTACACGCGGAAGTACTTGGAGCGCAGCTCCAGCAGGTGGATGGGTATGCGGATGGTGCGCGCCTGGTCGTAGATGGCCCGGCTGATCGTTTGACGTATCCACCATGACGCGAAGGTGCTGAAGCGGTAACCGGTGCGGTAGTCGTAGCGGTTGACCGCCTTCATCAGGCCGATGTTGCCTTCCTGGATGAGGTCGGCGAAGCTAAGCCCGCGGAAGGTGTACTTCTTGGCGATGCTGACCGCCAGGCGCAGGTTGGCCTCCACCATCTCCTTGACCGCCACTTCCACGCTGTCGCGGGCCTTTTCGATGTCGCTTACCAGCTTGGCCAGCTTCTTGGTGGGCCTCAAGCGCCGGGCGCAGTAGTAGACCTGCTCGCGGGCCTCGGCCATCACGTCCTCCACCGACAGGGGGGACTTGTGGCTGTCCTCCAGCCAGGACTCGATGCGCTGGCAGGTGTCCACGGCGTCCTTGACGCTGCGGATGATCTGCAGGCTCTTGCTCAGTATCACCTCGCGGCCGTCGCGGATGGTCTTGCCCAGCTCCAGCTCACGCTCGGGGGTAAGGAGCTCGCGCCCCTCCACCTCCTTGAAGTAGGCCACGGGGGTGTCAAGACTGAGGTCGCTGCTGCGCTCCTCACGGGTAGCGGGCAGGGGCTCGGCCCTTCTTTCTGGTTCTATTTCCAATTCTTCTTCCCAGCTTTCGGCTGCGGTCTGGTTTTCGCTGGCCATGGTTACCGCCTTTGTCGGCACTTTAACGCACTTGTTGAATACTCTCGTCAACCTGGGCCGGGACCGCGGGGCGTATTTATGGTGGCGCCAAGGCCGGGGTTTGGGCCGCCATGGGCCTCTGTTCCCCTATTATCGCCACCGGGTCCGACGGCTCTTTTTGCCCCACCGGGGCGATACCTGTTATATGTCAAGGGGAATCACCGCCGGGCTGGCCCCCAGGGCGGCGCATGGGCAGGGACTTGTGGTGCCAGACCTCTTGGGGTCCACTGCCGTAAAAGTTAAACCGCCGCCGGCCGGACGCAAGCCTGGGGCCGGGTTTCCAGCCTCTTTTTTTTCGGCCCGGCCCGGTCCCGGCGCTGGCCTGGGCGAGCCTGGGGGCTTATGGTATATTCAGGTTCCATAAGCCGGCCTTTCGAGGCCTGGCACAACCCTTAGCCTCTCTCCTCTGGTGGGGAGGGGCATGAGGCGCTAAACCCTAAGACTAATTTATGAGCCCGGGGCGTGTCAAGATATTTTTGACGGCCTAGGGTTATTTTTTCATGGCCAGGGGCGCGGCCCGACCCCCATAATTTAATATCGGGGCTGCCGGCGAGACGCCGGGCAAGGAAGCCCGCATCGCCGACCTAACACCCGGGTAAGACCGTGCAATCCTTAAGCCACCCCATGCCTGAACACCCCATAGACGTCTTGCGCCTGTTTTCCTCGCTGTCCTGGGCCATGGACCTCATGGACCCCCACGTGGCCGACCACCAGCGGCGGGTGGCCTACATCGCCCTCAAGCTGGCCCAGGAGATGGCCCTGCCCGCCCCGGAGCAGGACTGCCTGCTCCTGGCCGCCTTGCTGCACGACTGCGGCATCTTCTCCCAGCAGGACAAGCTGGGTGCCCTGCGCCTGGACTTCGACGGCGAGATGGCCCATGGCCACGCCCAGGTGGGCGCCTTGTTGATGCGCAAGCTGCGCGCCCATCTCTTCGGCCAGGGCTTTCCCGAGCTGCCAGACCTGATTCTCCACCACCACCTGCCCTGGGACCGTGGCCGGGGCGCCCGCCAGCAGGGCCGGGAGGTGCCCCTGGCCGCCCATGTGCTGCACCTGGCCGACCGGGTGGACGTGCTGGTCAACCGCCGTCAGGAGCCCTTGGGACAGGCCAAGGGGGTGGTGCGGGAGATCGTCAAGAAAAAGCACGCCATGTTCCTGCCGGAGGCGGTGGAGGCCCTGGAGGGCCTGGCCCGGCGGGAATACTTCTGGCTGGACCAGGGATGCCCCCAGGCCCTGCAACAGGAGCTGGCCCTGTCCAACGGCGCTGGCCAGGTGGTCCTGGACCTGGCCGGCCTGGCCGGCCTGGCCGAGGTCTTCGCCAGCCTGGTGGACTTCAAGAGCCGCTACACCGCCACCCACACCGCCGGGGTGGCCGTGGTGGGCCGCTTTCTGGCCCAGGAGGCGGGCCTGTCCGAGCACCAGCAGGGCATGGTGGAGATCGCCGGGCTCTTGCACGACCTGGGCAAGCTGGCGGTGCCCAACGAAATCCTGGACAAGCCCGGCCCCCTGGACGCCGAGGAGTTCAACGTCATGAAGCAGCACCCCTACTACACCCACCGCTTGATCGGGGCCATCCTGGGCTGGGAGCCCCTGGCCAGTTGGGGGGCCATGCACCACGAGCGCCTGGACGGCAGCGGCTATCCCTTCCACCTGGCTGGAGGGGAGATTCCCCTGGGGGCGCGCATCACCGCCGTGGCCGACGTCTTCACGGCCCTGGCCGAGGACCGTCCCTACCGCCCGGCCATGTCCCTGCCCGGCACCCTGGCCATACTCAACGACATGGCGGCCACCGGCAAGCTGGACCCCGGCCTGGTGCAGGCCACCCGCCGCCACGGCCCGAACCTGCAATCCCTGCTGCTCTCCACCCAGCAGGAGCGCCTCAGGCAGTACCGTCAAATCCAAGAGGCGGCCTAATACCCATTCCAGATCAGACGTATGGTTTTCTCGTCAGGTTTCCTCTGGGTACAGCCCTTACGGTATAGGCGGCCCAAGAAAGCCTAAGCGGTTTCTTTTTGTGTCCCGCTAGAGCCGCCCGGCCATACTGGCTTTGCCGGTGCGGGTGCCGGCGCGGG
>JACRDC010000113.1 GCA_016218705.1 Desulfarculus sp. | reverse complement strand
TATTCCTTGCCGGGTTGGATCATAGCAGCCCCCTGCCGGTGCCCTAAGAATGGCCGGGCTAAGAGCGGGACACGGGGCTTGGGCGGCCAAAAAGCAAAGTCCCCCGGCCAGAGAGGATGCCCGGATCAAGAGCCAACAACCTAATACTATTTGATCGTTGTAAAAATGGTATCAGACTGCTGTCCGAGGATAATCCTGGGTCAACTCCGGCCGCCGCTGAGGAAGGCGCTGAGCTGGCGCTGGCGGGCGGCCACGGCCCCGATGTAGGCCATGGAGCCGTTGTAGCGCTTGAGCACCTTGTCGGTGTCCACGTAGGCCTGGTGGCCGCCGCTGGCCGGCTGGTAGGACTCCTGCATCAGCTCGCGCAGGTGGAAGGCGGCCATGTAGGTGGCCATGGTCAGGTGGCGCTCCAGGGCCAGGCCCTGGGGCGGGCCCACGAAGCGCTGGCGCTCCATGGAGACGATGATGAGCTTGCGGGTGGGCTCGAAGATCTGGAAGGGGCTGGCCGAGCGGTTGGAGTCGCCCAGCACGTTGGCGAAGGTGGTCTCCTGGTGGGCGATCATGAGCATCAGGGAGACCGGCACCTCGAACTTCTTGGCCGCGCAGTAGATGTCAAAGGCCAGGTTCTTGGCGTAGAGCTTGATGTCGCCGGTGAAGGTGACGCCGCCGCCGCGCAGGTAGTATTCCAGGCGGCTTTCCATGTAGGGGGTGATGCGGGCCATGAACTCGGTCAGCGTCAGGGTCTCCAGGCTGGCCAGGGGGCGCACCTGGCCCTGGAAGAGATTGGGCGAGCGCCAGTTTTCCTTGAGCCCCCGGATGGCGCGCTCGTTGGCCGTGAGCGCGCCCAGGGCCTCGTCGGGGTTGAAGCCCAGGGAGCGGTACTCGCGGTAGAGGCGGTCGAGGAACAGGTGCTGGGCCTTGTCGGGGGCCGCCTCCAGTTTGGCCAGGTCCTGGGCCTGCTTGGGCAGGCCGTGCTGGGACAGCTCGGCGAAGATGGCCGGGTGGCGCTGGGCCAGGCCGCGGGCGTTCTCGGCCAGCTCGTGCAGGGCGGCGGGCTCCACCACCTCGCGGTCGCCGAAGGCCGCCCGGGCGCTGGTCAGTAGCACCTGGGGCGACAGCCCCGAGCGCCGGGCCAGGCTGGCCACCTGCTCGCGCACCCCGGCGGGCAGCTCCTGGTTTTGCTTGCGCAGGGGCACCAGGTTCATTTCCAGCTCGGCCCGGGCCGGGGCCTTTTGGTGCAGGCTGGCCTGGGCGGGGATGTCGAAGGTGGGGCCGTAGTTCAGGCCCTGCTTGAGCTGGCGCACCTCCTCGCGGGGGGGCGACAGCGGCGAGACCATGTGGGTGGCCTTGCTGGGGGTGCTGGGGGCGATGGTGACCAGGCCGGTGGTCAGGGCGAAGATGAGCGCCCAGTGACCCAGGGTGGAGCGCCCCAGTTGCTTGAGCCGGCCGCGCACCGCCGCCAGGCGGTCCAGCACGCGGTCCATCTGGGCGGGGGTAAGGCTGGTCAGGCGTACCCGCGCCGGCTGGCCCTGGCCGGGCTGCCCGGGGCGGTTGTACAAGGCCAGGGTCAGGGACAGGCGGTCCAGTTGGGCCTTGAGGGTCTGGGCCTGGGCGGTCAGGTCGCCGACCTGGGAGCGCAGGCGCCCCACTTCTTCCTGGTGTGTCTGGCCGGTGAGGATCAGGGCCTGGGCCAGGTCGCCGGCCAGGGCCGCCCAGCGGCTGGCCTCGGTCTGGGTGGCGGTCAGCTCCACGGCCATGGTCTGGCCCTGCAAGAGGTCCAGGGCCTGGCGGGCACGGGCGGCCTGCTCGTTGGCCAGGCGGGCGCGTGCCTCGTCGCGCTCGGCGCCCAGGGCCATGATCTGGCCCTTGGCGCGGCTGAGCTCCTGGCGGGCCTCGTGCAGCTCCTGGCGCAGGCGGGCCGACTCCTGGTCCAGGGCCTGGGCCTGGTTCTGCCAGTAGGGCAGGGGCGCCAGGGCCACCCGGGCCTGTTGCAGCAGGCGGTGGCGCTCCAGGGACTTGTCCTTGAGGGCCGAGGCCAGGCGCTGGCTCTGGTCCAAGCGCTGGCGCAGGTGGCGCATGTCCACCCCCGCCGCTTCCAGTTGGGCCATCAGCTCCACGGCGGCGGCCTGGCCCTGGCGGGCCAGGCTGAGCTGGCCGTCCAGGGACCGCACCTGGTTCTTGAGGCGCAGGTTGCGGGCCTGGGTGCGGCTCAGGTAGTGCTTGGCCGTGGCGGCGGCCTGGCGCTGGGCCTCGGCCTCTTGGCGCAGATCGGCCAGACGGTGGCGGGCCTGGCGCAGTTGCCGGGCAATGGCCAGGGCCGCCGATTCCCGCCGGGCCAGGCGCTGGCGGGTCTCCTGCAATTGGCGGCGGGCCTCCTGGCCGGTTTGGCGCTCGCGCCCCAGGTCGCGGCCCATGGCCGCTATCTGCTGGCCGGCCAAGGCCTCCTGGCTGGCCAGTTGCCGCTCCAGCCCCTGCACCCGGGCCAGGCGCTGGTCCAGCAGGGACTCCTGGCCGGCCAGTTGGTTGGCGCTATGGGCCAGGGAGCGCTCCAGTTGCTCCCGGACCTGGGCCTCTTGGGCCAGGCTGGCCTTGAGCTCCAGGACCTGGCGCCGGGCCGCCTGGCGTTCGCCGGCCAACTCGGTCAGGGCCTGCCGGAGATCGTCCTCCAGGCGCACGATGAGGGAGGCCTGGTTCTGGGCCCGCAGGCGGGTTTGGTTAAGCTCTTGCTCCTGGCTGGCGCTGAGCCGGCGTTCCTGGCCCAATTCCTGGCGCAGGCGCAGCAACTGGGCCGCCACCCGGCCCCGGCCGGCCTGGAGGCGCTGGTGCTGGCTGGCGGCCTTGCCCAGGCTGCCGCAGAGGTTCCTGGCCACCTCCTCGGCCTGGCGGCGGGCCTGGGCCAACAGCGGCGAGGCCAAGAGGGTGCGCCAGCCCTGGGCGGAGCGCAGCATGGCAACCAGGCGCTCCATCTCCACCTTCTGACCGCTGAGGCGCCGGGCCAGGGCGCCGTGCTCCTTGAGCACCGCCGGCGGCTTGGACAGGCTGGCCACCGTGGGCGGCCCCAGGCGGGACTTGATCTCGCCGGCCTGCTGCCGCAGCCGGCTGGCCTGGTCCTGGTGGCAGCGCACGCCCTGGGCCACGGCGGCCAGGCTGGGCCACAGGTCCAGGGGCCTTAGCCCCTCCAGGGCTTGGGCCAGGGGCCCCACCTGGCGGGTGAGCTCCTGGGCCATGATCTCCTGGGCGCCGGCGGCCTGGCGGGCCTCCTCCAAGAGGGCCAGGGCCTGCTGCAAGTGGGCGCGCTCGGTTTTGCCGGCCAGACGCCAGGCCTCCAGCCAGGATTTGCAGCGCTCCAGGCCACGTTGCAGGCGCAGGCGCGGTTGGAATAGTTGCCTCTGCACCCGCCGGGCGCCGGGGGCCAGCTCCTCCAGGCGGGCCAGCAGGGTGGAGAGCTTGGCCGTGGCCCCGGCCCGGGCCGGCGGCGTGGCCGTGTCCCGGCTGGTCAGCGGGGCCAAAAGGGCGGGCAGGCCCTCTTCCAGGCGCTTGATCTCGCGGTTAATCTCGCGGGCCTGGGCCAGGGCATCCTGGGCCTGGCCGCCCCAGAGGGCCAGGCGCCGCTCCTGGCGCTGGATCAGGCGGGCCAGGCGCTGGGCCTTGAGCCCGGCCCGGCCGGCGGCCTCCAGTTCGGCGCTGGCCCCGGCCAAGGGGTCGGAGGCCGGAGGGGCCGGCACCAGGGCCGGCCGCAGCAGGCCGGCGGCCAGGGTCAGGGCCTCCCGGTACAACTGGCCCAGTTGGCCGGCCCGGCGGGCGTCCTCCTCGGCCTGGGCCAGGCTGGCCCTCAGGACCGCCGTCTCGGCGCGGCCCTTGGTCATCTGGGAGGAACGCCGGCGCAGCTCGTCCTGCAGGTCCTGGCGCCGCTGGCCGGCCAGGCGCGCCTGCTCGCTGGCCTGGGCCACCGCCTGGCGGGCCTGGTGCAGGCCGGTTAGGCGCTGGTCCTCCTGGGCGCGAACCTGTTTGAGGGCCTCGGTCATCTTGTGCAGGCGGCTGGCGTATTCCTCCACCACCTCGCGGCCAAAGCCCCGGCCCTGGGCGTCGCGGAAGCGGTTGATGCCCAGGGGCTCCACGCCATGCAGCCACTGGGCCAGGTTGCGGCACTGTTTGGTCAGCGACTCCACCCGCGCCTGCGCCCGCCGCCAGTCCTGGGCGGGGGCCTCCTCGGCGGCCTGGGCCCGCGCCAGGGCCTGGGAGGCGGCGGCCTCGGCCTCCTGGGCGGCGCGCGCCCGCCGCTCCAACAGGGCCAAGGCCTGCTCCATGACCTCCTGGCGCCGCGCCAGACCGGCGGCCAGGCGGTCGCGGTCGGCCTGGCGGGTCTGATGCAGGTGGTCGAGAACATCTTGGCTCAGGGGCTCGCCCGGCTCGGCCAGGTGGGGCCACAACTGGGCCAGGTCCTGGCCCAGGCTGGTCAAGGCCTGGCCACTGTCCGGGGCCTGCCAGGGGCGGTCGGCGGGGTGTTCCCGCAAAAGGGCGCGCAACTTCTCGACCAGCGGTACCAGTTGGGCTATGCTGGGAGAAGAATCGCTCATGCACTCCCTCGGGGGGGCCTGGGGAAGGCCCTAAAAAAGGTCATTAAATCATGGCATTTATCGGAAGGACTGTCAACAAACTTAAGAAGCCGTCCGTGATTTTATTCGGCCTGCTCTTGTGCCTGGCGGCGGCGCCGGCCGGGGCCGAGGATCCCTACGTGGTGGCGCCGGTGCAGGGCGCCCAGGACCTGCGCCTGTTGCCGGCCAGCGCCTGGCACCCTGGCGACGCCGACCAGAACGAGATGCTCCTCAAGTTCTCCTATCTGCGCGGGGTGCTGGACGCTTTGCAGTACGTGCAGTTGGCGCCCAAAAGCTCCACCCAGGCCCTGACCCAGCTCAAGGGCCTGAGCCTGGGTGAGCTGGCCGCCTCCCTGGACCAGTACTACCTGGCCGACCCGAACCGTAAGGACCCACCCATAGCGGTTCTGTTGCGCATATTGCCAGAAGCCGCGGCCCAGGCCGCCCGGAAGGCCGGCGAGGCGGCGGCGCCCACGCCAGCGCCCCCGGAAGGCGGCAAGCCAGCGGCCCAGCCCGCCCCGCCGGCCACATCCCCGGGGGGCGAGCCGCAAGGCGTGCCGGCGACGGCGCGCTAGCGAGGTCTTGGGGGACGGTTCAACCCTGGGCCTTGGGCTCTGGCTCGCGGTGGATGCTGGCCCCGGCGGCGATGAGCTTCTGGTCTATGCGCTCGTAGCCCCGGTCCAGGTGGTAGACGCGGCCGATGTAGGTGGTGCCCTCGGCGGCCAGGGCGGCCAGCACCAGGCAGGCGCTAGCCCGCAGGTCGGTGGCCATCACCGGCGCGCCATGGAGCCGGCGGGCGCCCTTGACCACGGCGGTGGAGCCGGTGACCTCGATGCTGGCCCCCAGGCGCCGTAGCTCGCTGGTGTGCATCAGGCGGTTCTCGAAGATGGTCTCCTGGATCACCGAGCTGCCGGTGGAGAGGGCCATGAGGGCCATGATCTGGGCCTGCATGTCGGTGGGGAAGCCGGGGTAGGGGCCGGTGATGACGTGCACCGGCCTGGGCGCCCGCCGGGCGCTGACCACCACGCCCTTGGGGGTCTGCTGGAAGCGCAGGCCCGCCTCCTTGAGCTTGCCCACCACGGCGGTGAGGTGCTCCAGGGGGGCCTCGGCGATGGTCAGCTCGCCGCGCGTGATGCCGGCGGCCACCATGTAGGTGCCGGCCTCGATGCGGTCGGCCATGACGGCGTGGTCCAATGGTCCCATCTCGTCCACGCCCTTGATGACGATGGTGGCGGTGCCCACGCCGCTGATGCGGGCGCCGGCGGCGTTCAAGGCCCGGGCCAGGTCCATGACCTCGGGCTCGCGGGCGGCGTTGCGCAGGGTGGTGGTGCCCTTGGCCAGCACGGCGGCCATCATCAGGTTCTCGGTGCCGGTGACGGTGACCAAATCCATGGTGATGTCGGCGCCCTTGAGGCGTTTGGCGCTGGCCACCACGTAGCCGCCGGTGAGCTCGATCTTGGCGCCCATGGCGCTGAGGCCCTTTAGGTGCTGGTCTATGGGGCGCTCGCCGATGGCGCAGCCGCCGGGCAGCGACACCCGGGCCTGGCCGCGCTTGGCCACCAGCGGCCCCAGACAGACCACCGAGGCGCGCATGGTCTTGACCAGGTCGTAGGGGGCCTCCACCCCCTCGGCGCCCACGGTGTCAATGAACAGCTCGTCGCCCTTGGCGTCCACCCTGGCGCCCAGCACGCCCAGGAGCTTGCCCATGGTGCGCACGTCGCGCAGGTCGGGCACGTTCCTCAGATGGCTGCGCCCGCTGCCCAGCAGGGTGGCGCACATCAGGGGCAGGGTGGCGTTTTTGGCCCCGCTGACCCGCACCCGCCCCACCAGGGGGTGACCGCCTTCTATGACCAGCCTGTCCATGGCTATACCTCGCGGCTTGCCCCGGGCGGGGCAAGGGAAACTGCTTGGTTGATTTGGTGGGGGCGGGTTTTATCCCCGCCCGTCTTCCGGCTCGGCGGCCTGGCAACCGCCGCCGCCAAGCGCCCTGGCACTTCCACCCACCCCCTACCCCTCATGGCCCGGCGGCGGGCGCCCCGCCCCACCCCGGCCCGCGGCCTAAAACCGGCTCCTGCCCCGGGTGAGCTTGAGGCGAAAGTCCAGCAGGTCGTCGGAGCGCTTGACGATGATGCGCGGCACCAAAAGAGGGTTGGTCTCGGCGCCGAAGAGGCCGGGCTTGGTGGTGCAGGCGTAGGTGAAGCCGGCGCGGTGCACGGCCTCCAGGGCGGCCTGGTCCACCAGGCCGTAGGGGTAGCTGAAGACCTTGGCCGGCCGGCCCAGAATGTCGGAGATGGCCTTCTGGCAGCCGGTGATCTCCAGGCGCAGGCCCCGCTCGTCCAGTTGGCTCAGGTTCTTGTGGCGGTGGGTGTGCCCGCCGAACTCCACGCCCTGGCCGTCCAGCTCGATCACCTGCTGGCGGGTGAGGATGCCTTCCTGGGGTTCGCCCTTGTCCAGGTCCCAGCGGTTGCAGTCGTCCAGGGCGCCGGTGACCAGAAAGACCGTGGCGCTCATGCCCCGTTCCTGGAGCAGGGGCCAGGCCTGGCTGTGGAAGTCCTGGTAGCCGTCGTCAAAGGTGATGGCCACCGCCCGGGTGAGCCCGCCGGACTGCGCGTGGCTTAAGGCCTGGCTGAGGGTCAGGGCCACGTAGCCATGGTCCAGCAGGTAATCCAGTTGGCGGGCGAAGCGCCTGGGGCTCACCCTGAGCTTGGCCAGGGACGTGCCGTTGAGCTCGTCGGTGACGTGGTGGTACATCAAGACCGGCAGGCCGGTCAGCCGCCGGCGCCACCAGTTGTAGCGGGCGCTGAACCCGGCGGCCAACAGGCCGCAGCCCAGGCCGGTGGCCAGCCATTCCATCAAGCGCCATCCCCCCCGTGATTGGCCAGCACCTGGGCGTATACCTCCTCGGTGGCCTCGAGCATGCGCTCCCGCGAGTAGCTTTCCAGCACCAGGCGCCGGCCGTTCTGTCCCAGGCGCCGGCGCAGGTCCTCGTCGTCCAACAGGCGCAGCACCGCCGCCGTCAGGGGCGCAAGCTCCCCCGGCGGCACCAACAGCCCGGTCTGCCCGTGGCGCACCACCTCGGGCGAGTCGCCGGCCGCCGAGGCCACCACCGCCCGCTCCATGGCCAATTCCTGCAACACCGCCTGGGAGACCCCCTCGGCCTTGTCGCTGGCCAGCACGCAGACCGCGCACAAGGGTAGTATACGCTGCACGTCCTCGCGGTGGCCGGTCATTATCGCCGCCGGCCGCAGGCCCATGTCGTCCAGGTAGCCGGCCACCCGCGCCCGCCCCGGGCCGTCGCCCACGATGAGAAAGCGCGTGCTTGGCCGCTGGTCCAGCACCTGGCGGGCCATCTGGCAAAAGAGATCGTGGCGCTTCCAGGAGCGCAAGACCGCCACCACCGCCACCACCGGCTGGCCGGGCTCCAGCCCCAGCTCGGCCATGAGGCCCTCGCCGGGCGGGGCCGGCGCGAAGCGGACGGTGTCCACCCCCGTGGGTATGGAAAATACCCGCCCCGGGGCCAGGCCGTAGTCCTCCACCAGATGGCGGCGAATGCCCTGGCCGGTGGTTATCACCGCCCCGGGCAGGCGGTAGACGATGTTCAGGGGGTTCTTGCTCACCGGCACGCTCAGGTGGCGGCAGCGCACGCAGGCCACCCCCGCCAGGCGGGCGGCCATGCCCCCCAGCCAGGAGTCCACCGAGGAGTGGGTGTGCACCACCTGGATGCCCCGCTCCCTGATAAGCCCCTTGAGCCGCCAGAGCGCCGGCAGGTCCCAGGGGCCGGCCATGGCCAGGGGAAGGAAGGTCAGCCCCGCCGCCGTGGCCCGCGCCCTGAGCTTGCCCTCCGGGCAGCCGGCCAGCTCCACGCGGTGGCCGCGCTGGGCCATGCCCAGGCACTCGTCCAGGATGCGTATCTCCTGGCCGCCCCAGCCGTTGGACCATTCGGTGTGCAAAACGCCGTACATCATGGCACTTAATACGGCAGGCCGGCCACGGCGTCAAGGGCCGTGGGCACGAGGCGCGTTGACAGGCGCCGGCTGGGTGACGATACTGGGATTGGCAAGGAGCAAGGCCCATGGACCAGGAACGCGCCGCCGCCCTGGCGGAATTGTCGGACAAGCTGGGCTACCACTTCCATGACCTGGGGCTTCTGGAGGCGGCCCTGCGCCACTCCTCCTACGTGCATGAACACCCCGATCAGGCCGGCGAATCCAACGAGCGCATGGAATTCTTGGGCGACGCCGTGCTGGAGCTGGTGATAACCCAGCTTCTCTTCGAGCGCTTTCCCCAGGCCAGCGAGGGGCAGCTCAGCAAGGCCCGCTCCGGCGTGGTCAACGAGGGCCGCCTGGCCGCCACCGCCGGCACCCTGGGCCTGGGCCATTACCTTCTCTTGGGCAAGGGCGAGGAAAGCCAGAACGGCCACCAGAAGCCCAGCATCCTGGCCGACGCCCTGGAGGCGGTGGCCGCCGCCATCTACCTCGACGGTGGCCTGGAGGCCGCCCGCCAGGTGCTCCTGAACCTGCTGGGGCCGGTGGCCGAGCAGGCCATCCTGCGCGCCCCCAAGAAGGATTACAAGACCCGCCTGCAGGAACGGGTGCAGGAGGCCCTGCACATCACTCCCCGCTACCTGCTGCTCTCCGCCGAGGGGCCGGACCACGACAAGCTCTTTTTGGTCAGCGTGGAGATTGACGGCCAGGCCGTGGCCACCGGCCAGGGCCGCTCAAAAAAAGAGGCCGAGCAGCACGCCGCCCAACAAGGCCTGGACCTCTGGCCGCGAGCCGCGGCTGGCGATGACGGGTCGGGCGAGGCCCTTCCGCCAACCGATGCTGGCGGCTCCCGCTGAGAGCCTGTTCCTTAATTTTTGCCTCAAAAAGCTCACGCCCGGCTCACCATGGCAGCCTTCCAAGAATGGATGAGAACGTAGGGCGGGTTAGCCAAGCGTAACCCGCCGGCTGGCTAGCCTTGAGGGCATGCCTGGCCTATCGCCAGCCCCCCTTCTTGGCACACCCCATCCTGGCCCTCCTAGCGCAAAAGAACGCTCCCCTCTTGCGCAAAGATTGCGCACGCCCCCCGGCCCCGCCAGGGCCACATCAAATAATCAACGTCAATTCAACATGTTGCAGCATGGCACGCCGGTTGCTCTATCCCCTGGCAAGCGGGGCGAACCCCGCGAAGAACAAAAGACCACAACAACGGACATAAGGAGCACGGACCATGAAGAAGATAGCGAGCGCCACCGCCCTGATCGTCGCCCTGGCCATCCCCGGACTGGCCCTGGCCAGCGCCCCCAAGGTGGGCGACAAGCTGAACCTCTGCGAGAAGCAGGGCGCCTACACCCTGATGCAGGCCAAGGACAAGTGCGACGGCAACAAGGTGGACGGCAGCCTCAAGGCCATCAAGGACGGCAAGATGGAGGTGGACGTCAAGGGCAAGAAGGTCATGGTGGACCTGCCCAAGGCGGTTGACAGCAAGGCCACCCCGGCCAAGGCCATGCCGGCCTCGGCGCTGAAGGCCGAGCCCACCAAGGCCCCGGAGACCAAGGCCGCCATCCCCGCCCCGGCGGTCAAGGCCGAGCCCACCAAGACCCCGGAGACCAAGGCCGCGCCGGATAAGACCGTCACCCCGG
The DNA here is from genome assembly GCA_016218705.1 of Desulfarculus sp. Lineage (GTDB taxonomy): Bacteria > Desulfobacterota > Desulfarculia > Desulfarculales > Desulfarculaceae > JACRDC01. The sequence continues at coordinate 37,895 of JACRDC010000113.1, read as the reverse complement.
CCGCGCCCGAGAAGAAGTAACCTCTCCCGCCTCCTGGTCAGCGGCGGCCCCCCGGCACCCCAGCCCGGCGGGGCCGCCGCCCCCCCAGAAGGCAGCACAAATACCAAGGAGGTAATCGCCATGTCCCGCCGCGCCCTCATCACCGCCGTGGCCTCGCTGCTGCTCCTGGCCTTGACCAGCCTCATGGGCTGCGTGGTGGCCGCCCCCTACCATGATGGCGGCCATGGCCGCTGGCACGGACACCACCGCCCCGCGCCCTGGGTGGCACCCTATCGGCACGGCGGTTGGCACCATGGCCATTGGCGCTAACGGTCCACAGAGGGAGCCGGCCATCCCCCGGCCTCCGGCCAGGGCCTTGGGCCAAGCAATCAGGGAGGACGTCATGAACAAGAAGCTTACCCTGGCCCTGGGCGCGGCGGCTTTGGCCGCCGTGCTGGCCCAGCCCGCCCAGGCCGGCCACCCGTCCTTGAGCATCTCCGTGGGTCTCTGCCCGCCGCCGCCGGCCGTGGTGGTGGCGCCCCCGCCGGCGGCCCCGGTCTACACCTACCACTACTACCCCGGCCAGCAGGTCTACTACGACCCCCTGCGCGGCCAGTACTTCTGGCTCAGCGGCGGGCGTTGGCTGTGGGGTCCCAGCCTGCCCCCCCATCTGGTGCTGGGGCCGCGTCACCTCACCGTGCGCCTGCCCGGCCCCTGGCCCCATCACCACCATCAGCACCGCTGGCAGCCGCCCCACGGCCCCCGGCACCACTGGTAACCTCGCGCCGCGGCGGGGCCGCGAGCCCGCCGCTGGGCGGCGAGCCCGCCGCTGGGCGTAAACGGGCCGAATGGGGTGGTGGAATTGGCCGGGGCCGGCGGCTCCCGTCCCACACCCTCGCCCCCACCGGGGGAGAGGGCCGGGGTGAGGGGGCCTCCGGCAATAGTGTCATGGCGAGGAGCACCCGGTTGAGGTGCGGCGAAGCAATCCACCCTGCTTGATCTTTATGGGTGACCATGGGCACGGGTGACGGCGTGGCCGCGCGGCGGCAAGAGGTTGGGGAAAGGGTTGACGGGCAGGAGGCTGCTGGTTAGACGGCAGGCTACGCAGCAAGGAACCTCTTGTGCCTTCGGCACCCGGACAACAAGTTGTCCGGGCCACCCGCGGCAGGCCGAGGGCCACGGCTCTTGTAGGTTGGGTTAGGGGCCAACGGCCCCGTAACCCAACATCTTCATTTGGCATGCGCCGGGTGCGGCAGGAATGAAGATGTTGGGTTTCGCTGCGCGAGACCCAACCTACAAGCTTGTGCCCCGAGCAACCGCAAAACCCAATTCCACAGGAAACGACGAAGAGGCAGATTTAGTTATCGTACGTCAGTGTATTGTCAACTTTGAGCCAATCATCAAGCAGGCGTCTCCCCTTGTCAGTCAATACTACCGAGAAAACCCCAAGAACACCATCCTTCCCACCGAATTGGTGCACCATTATTTCATATTCTAGTTTAACAATACCTTCTTCCAGTAATCTCTTTATTATTAACTCTCCAGGAATAACGGCACGAGGCTTAGTCCTTAGGTGGTCGAGGACATCAATCTCAAATCTGCTATAAACATCGTTTAAAAACATTAATTTCTTTTTATAGGCAAATAGCGCCTTCCGGTCAATTTTACCATTATCTGCAAGTGTATGGCAATTGGGACACAAGGCGATAAGGTTATGATAGTCATTATTTTTTGAATCAGCCCATGGTATAATATGTGCAATTTCAGTTGGCAATGCTCTGCAGGCTGGGATGGCACATCTATACCCTGACTCCATAAGTACTCTTCGTTTAACTTCTATGGGAATTGCTGGTCGATCGGGCACGCTTGCCTTGCATTCTATAGCTAAAAGCTATCATTTAATTATAATGGTTTTGATTATGTTTTAAGCTTCTTTTTCTATGCGGTTTGTTTTTAATGTAACACGTTTTATTTTATTATCATTAAATAATTCTCGTAAGCCAAAACTTGTTAAATGCTCTTTGATCTCACTGGCGCTCCGGTCGTCCATATAGTCTCGTCCGATGGTAATTAGATAAATTTTCTCATTCGTCGTGAGCCTGAACGTCCAAGCTATACGGTCAAAATCATTTTTATCAGCCAGGTTATATTCAGGGAAATCATTTCGAAGACACTCCCTTATTATTTGCAGCTTTTCTTCGTCAAACATGTCTTCTCTCTCCAGTGAAACTCCTCGACCCCAACGCCCTTCTCAACGCCGCTGGCGCGGGCAGCGCCGCGTCATCCAATGGCCTAGCCAGGCCTGACCAGGCCACCCGGTTCGCCGCCCGGGGCCTTGCCTCCACGGTGATGACCCCGCGCTCGTCGGCGTCTATGGTCAGCATGCCGATGGCCGGGGTGCGCAGCATGCCGCGCCCCGGGCAGGCCAGGAAGCTGACGCCCTCGCCGCTGAAGGCCCCCAGCAGCAGCCAGGGCAGGGCGGCGGCGATGAGGCCTTGGTCCAGACTGGCGCCATCCTCGGGCTGGCCACCAGCCTGGTCCAGGCCGCCGGCATAGCAGCTCACGCCCCCCAGCAGGCGGCAGAGCACGCCGTCGTTCAGCAGGCTTTCCCAGGCGGCCTCGGGCAGGTCGCCGCCCACCAACAGCTCGCCGTCACCGCCGGGCAGGCGCGGCCAGTGCAGGGCCAGGGAGGCGGCGGCCAGCCAATCAGCCGGGCCGCCGCCCAGCGCCAGCACCTCATGGGGCGTCAGGCCCAGCACCAGCACCGCCGGCTCGAACATGTCGGGTTGGGGGGGATGGGGCAGGCCGCAACGGGGGATGACCCGCGCCGTCAGGCCGAAACCGGCCTCGCGGGGGGGCGCGGCCTGCCAGAAGACCCAGGAGCCGCCGGGCCTGAGCACCAGGCCCCGCAAGAGGCCCAGCACCCCCAGCCAGTCGGCGGCGCTGGTCTGGCTGCCCAGACGCAGATGGCGGGTCAGCGGGCTCAGGGGGCCCACCTCGCCCAGGCCGCGCAAGAGGCTTAAGGCCTCGGCCCCGGCCCGGGCCGCGCAATCCACCAGCAGGCGCTGGCCGCCGGGCAGGCGCAGATACAGGCACAGGCCCGGGCCGCCGTCAAAGACGATGACCCGCAGCCCCGCCATGGCGGCCCCCCGCCCGGCTCAGCGCCGGCCCACGGCGGGGCCGGCGATCTCTTTTTGCAGTTGGCTGATCTCCTGGGCGGTATAGGGGCGGCCTTCGCCCAGGGCGGCCTGGTCCCAGGCCGTCTCGGGGCGCAAGGCTTGCAGGGTCCAGGCCTGGGCGCCCTCGATGGCCATGGCCATGTCCTGAAGCTCGCGGGGGCCGTGCCAGGCCGGCCAGATGGTGGAGCGGAACTCGTGCTCCACCCCGGAGTTGATGAGGAAATCTATGCTGCGCCGCAGATGGTCCAGGTCCACGCTGCACCCCGCCGCCCGGCGGTAGGCCAGGTCGTTCAAGGGCGCTTTGAGGTCCATGGCCACCATGTCAATGAGGCCCCGCCGGGCCAGGTCCTCTATGACCCAGTGGCGGTGGCCGTTGGTGTCCAGCTTGACCGCGAAGCCAGCGTCCTTGAGCAGCCCGCACAGGGCCGGCAGGCCCGGGTGCAGGGTGGGCTCGCCACCACTGATGACCACGCCGTCCACCCAGCCCACAAAGGGCTTGAGCCGGCCCAGCACCTCGGCCAGGGACAGGTCCATGAGGCTGCCGGGGTCGGCGGCCAGTTGATGATTATGGCAGTAGGGGCAGTTGAAATTGCATCCCGGCAAGAACAACACCGAGGCGATGGCCCCCCGCCAGTCCACGAAGCTGGTCTCCAAAAAGCCCTTTACCGGCGGTGGAGGACCCACCCCGGCCAGATCCGGTGGCCCCGCCCCCTCCCCGGGCCGCCGGGTCTCCAGCTCAGGCATGGGCAACCCGGCTCAGGAACGACTTGATCTTGATGGCGCCCGAGATGTGGCTCATGTCGTCCAAGACCAGGATGGGCAGCTCGCGCTCGGCCACGTCCACCAGCTCGTGCCAGGCCAGATGGGCCAGCGCGTCGGCGTTGTCCGGCGCCAACACGTCCTGCTTGATGCCCATGCCCTCCAGATCAAACTTGTCGGTGATGTAATGACACTTCTCGCAACCCGGTTTGGTGAACAACGTCATTTGCCAGCTCCTCCTCATCCCTCCGGTTGAATAACCCTCGGTCCCTGGCCACCTCCGCTGCTACCACCCCAGTAACGGAGGCTTCTATTATCCGCTGCGGCCCGGCCCCCTCAGGCCAGGACGATGCGTGTCAACTCAAACCAATCCAGGACTGGCTGTCATTGCGAGGAGCATCCCGGAAGGGATGCGACGCGGCAATCTCCCGCTTCCCTGCTTTACGGCCGGCAAGGCAGGGGAACGAAGCGGGAGATTGCTTCGCTGCGCTCGCAATGACATCTATTTGCATGATTTCGAAAACCTATTTGCCACGCCTGTTATATGGTGACTGGTTCGTCGGCTTCAAGGAAATGCCTTCCTTGCTAGCCTCGGAACGGACAGCATCGGGCGTGCGCCCCAGTTTAAGGCCGATAACTCTGGTCGGTGTATTCTGAGCCGCTAGGCTAGCAAGCTTTTTCACTTCTTCTGGGGTCCAGCAGGGATTCCCATGATTTTTTGGCTCAGACATCGTATCCCCCCGCTAAAGTTTTTTGGGGTGGGGTCCGGGGAGGGGCTTTTTTTCAAAAAAGCCCCTCCCCGGTTCTCTCCCAAAACTCTTCCTCTTATACCGCCTCGGCCCGCGCGGGCGCTGGCGTGAAGTGGCCTTGGTTGCGGTAGCGGTCCTTGAGTTCGCCGACCTTGCCCTTGTTCCAGGAGGAGACGCGGGTGAAGTAGCCGGTGATGCGGGTGATGTGTTCCAGGTCCTGGGAGTGGCAGGAGGGGCAGGTTTCCAAGAGGCCACGGTGGTTCTGGCCGCAGTCCTTGCAGCAGGTGAACTCGGGGCTGAAGGCCACCTGGTCGTTCTTGCTGTCGCGGAAGATCTTGACGACGAAGTTGGCCAGGGATTCCTTGGCCGGGCGCTGCTCGCCCAGCCAGACGTGGGTGATGGCCCCGGCCTCGATGATGGGGTGGAAGCGCCCCTCCAGCTTGACCCGCTCGATGGGGTTGACGTTGGCGCCCACGTTGAAGAGCGTGGAGTTGGTGTAGTACACCTCGCCCCGGAAGATGTCGCCCTTGACGGTGTGGCGGGCGCGCTCGGCGTAGTGCTTGAGGTCCAGCTTGGCGAAGCGGTAGGCCGTGGATTCGGCCGGGGTCTGCTCCAGCACGAAGCGCATGTTGTGCTTGGCGCCGTAGTGATCGCAGATGAGCTTCATGTGGGCGATGATCTTCAGCCCGAAGCGCATGGCCTCCTCGGAGCCGTGCAGCTCCTGGCCCATGTGCTCCTTGACCATCTCGTTGAGGCCCACCATGCCCACCAGGTAGGTGACGCGGTGCATGCGCAGGTAGGGCTGGCCGTCCAGTTCCATGGCCAGGAGCGCCAGGGGCCCGGTGGGGCCGTGGCCCAGCAGCTCCTGGATGAAGTTGCGCTTTTGCAGGTGGGCCTGGGCGGCCAGCTCGATGCGCTGCCTGAGCAGGTGGAAGAGCTTGGCGTCGTCGCCGCCGGCCTCGTAGGCCACGCGCGGCAGGTTGATGGTCACGTTTTGCAGGGCGCTGTAGCGCATCTTCCAGGGGGTCTTGGCGTCGTCCAGGTCGGATTTCTCCAGCTTGAAGGACAGGCGGCAGCACTCGCTGATCTTGGCGGTCTGGCCGCGGTCGAAGACGAAGTAGGTGTTGCCCTTTTCGGCGGCCACGTCGCAGATGTGGTGCAAAAAGTCCATGTGGCCTTCGGTCTGGAAGAACTTCTCGGTGATGTGCACCAGGGGCTTGGGGAAGAAGAAGGGCCGGCCCGAGCCGTCGCCCTCCTTGTAGACGTCAAACAGCATCCACACGAAGCGCTGGGCCTCTTTCTCGTAGTCGGCGTAGGTCTTGCCGGTGTACTGGCCGTTGGGGCCGATGGCCGGCACGTCCTCGAAGTGCCGAGGCACCTCCCAGTAGAGGTTGATGTCGGTGAAGATGGCCTGACCGCCCCGGGCCACGGCCTGCTGGCTGAACTCGAAGATGAGCATCTGGGCGATCTGCTTGACCTCGCGGTCACTCAGACCCTCCAGGTAGGGGGCGAAGAAGAGGTTCACGGCGTCCCAGCCGATGGCCCCGGCGAAGTTGGATTGCAGGGCCGCGGCGAACTTGACCATGTGGGCCAGGAGCACCTCGGGGTGCTTGGCCGGCTTGGCCAGGGCTAAAGAGTTGGGCAAGTTGAGCCCGAACTTCTTGATGTACTCCAGGGACTGGCCCGAGCAGTAGGGGCGGTCCACGAAGCCCAGGTCGTGCAGGTGCAAGTCGCCGCGCATGTGGGCGTCGCCCACCTCGCGCGAGAAGACGCTGATAAGGGCGTACTCCTTCTTGATGGACTCGGCCAGGGTGAGGTTGGTGGCCTCGGGGCCGTGGGGCACGTTGGCGTTTTCCTTGTTGGGCAGCCGGATCATGTTGTCCACGTCGAACAGCGGCACGCCCAGGCGGGTGTGGCGCAGGCGCTCTTCCTCCAGGCCGCGCTCGATGAGCTTGTAGTTGACCAGCTCGCGGATCAAGGGGGCGGTGACCATCTTGATGCCGGCCGAGGCGATCATCTGTTCTATCTCGGCGGCGATGGTCTGGGCGGTGCCCTCGTCCAAGAGGGTCTCGCGGATGAGCGCCTCGGCGATGCGCGCCCGGTTCCAGCCGTCCATCTCCTCGGAGCTGGAACGGACGAACAGGGCCATGTCCGTGGTTTCCGCGTTTTGCATGTGGTTGTGACCGCCTTCCACCACCGTGAACTTGCCCATGCTTTCTCCCCGGCTGCGCGGCCGGTCCCGGCGAAGCGTGCGCGCCCCCGGACCGGCCTTGGTTTTGTGGTGCCCCGGGGCTTGACGCGGCAGGCCCGCCGATTCCTAACGGCCCCTGGCCGCCCCGGGTAAGTGGTGGCCATGTCCACCATCTTGTACCGAGACCATTGTTACACCACAAGATGTGGGGGTGTCAACGGGATTTTTGTTTTTTGGGAATAATTACTGGCTAAGGCGGGCAAGGCCTTGGAACCAAACCAAAATCCCTGGTGCTGCCGGTCCACCCCTGGCCCCGCATTTCAGGGGCCATGGGGTTAGAGCATGGTTATTGCTGGCCAACTATCGCCGGCCCCCTAGCGGGGGGAGGCCAGGCCCCGGGCGGCCTCCCAGCGCTCCACCTGCCGGCCGAAGAGTTCGTGCACCAAGCGCTGGTCAAAGCGCCGGAACTCCTCCAGCATGGCCGCCTTGGCGTCCGCGTCGAAATACTCCATGCACGGAAAGAAGAACTGCTTGTCTTCCTTGAGGATATGCCCCGGATAAAATCCGGCCAGCCCCTTGAGGGCCTCCAGGAACTCCGCCCTGGCCTCCTGCTGGCCCCCCAGCAGGCGCTCCCTGGCCCGCTCCAGGGTGGCCACCATGGCCCGGCCCTGGCGGTGTTCCTGCTCCAGTTCGGCCATGATGCGCGCCAGGTCTGGGGCAAGGCTCACCTTTTTCAGGTCGCGAAAGAGGATGTCCTCCTCCTTGCCGTGGTGGCAGCGGTCGGCGTAGGCCCGGAAGAACCACACCGCCTGGCCGGCCAGCTCCAGGCCGGGTGGGGCGCCAGCCTCCAGGCTGGCGATTTCCTGGACCATCACCGCCAGCATGCGCTCGATCAGGCGATGCTCGTGCATCAAGGGTCCGATGGGCCACATGGCGCGGCCTCCTGGCCGGGGGGTGCTGGAATTTGGGGGACGGCGTGCCCGGAAGGGCGGAGCCAGGGGTAGCATAGCACCGCCGGGCCGGCGGGGCCTGATTTTTTTGCGGGCCAGGGAGACCACCGCCTTGCTCCCCGGCAATGTGGGGGTATAAGCTGTTAGGAATGAGTACGCGAGAATTCCACCTGTGCTACTGGGGCCTGTTGGACTACGGCCTGGCCTTGGGCCGCCTGCGCCGGCGCCACGCCGCGCGGGTGGCCGGCGGCGTGCCCGACGCCTTGGTTTTGGTGGAGCACCCGCCGGCGCTGACCATGGGCCGCCACGGCCAGGCGGCCAACCTGCTGGCCGGCCCGGAAGAGCTGGCGGCCCGGGGAGTGGCCCTGTACCACGTGGAGCGCGGCGGAGACATCACCTACCACGGCCCTGGGCAGGCGGTGGTCTACCCGGTGCTGCACCTGGGCCAACGGGGCCTGGGGGTGCGCGGCCTGGTGGAGGCCCTGTTGGGCGCGGCCCAGGACACGGCGGCCTACCACGGGGTGGCGGCGGCCCACGACCCCAATCGGCCGGGGTTGTGGGTGGGCGGGCGCAAGCTGGCGGCGGTGGGCCTGGCGGTCAAGCAGGGGGTGAGCCTGCACGGCCTGGCCTTGAACGTCAATACCCGGCTGGAGGACTTCGGGCTCATCCGGGGCTGCGGCCTGGCGGCCTCGCCCACCAGCCTGGCCCGGGAGCTGGGCCGGCCCCTGCCCCTGGGCGCGGTGGGCCGGCACTTGGTGGCGGCCCTGGCCCGCCGGCTGCATGGCCAGGGCCGCCAGGCTGGCAATCCTAGCTCGCGGGTGGGTTGAAAAACATTAAAAATTTGTTAACTTTTTAAATATTGTACAACAACGTCCAGTCCGCTACTTGCCCGGCGGGCGCCATGGCGGCGAATCATCCGAAAATTCTGTTTTGGAGGGAAGCATGAGAACAACCTGTAGAACCATCCCCGCCCTGCTCTTGGCGGCCATCCTGGTCTTGGGGGCCTTGCCCGCCCTGGCCGCCGAGCAGGCGGCCCCGGCCACCCCGGCGCCAGCGGCCCCGGCCGACCCGGCGGCCAAACCAGCCGCCGCCGGCCCCTCGGAGAAGATGAAGGCCATCCTGGCGGTGCCCACCATGCCCGACAAGATCAAGGAGGCCATCAAGAAGACCCTGAAGGACGAGAAACAGGCCGGCGTGGTGGAGAAGGTGATTGACCCGGCCAAGCCCGCGGGCTTCATGGGCATCCCCGGCGCGCCCGACCCCAGCCTCATCGGCGCCCTGTTGTGGGCCCTGTGGGTGGGCTGGATATTCTCCACGGTGGGCGCCTTCGGCGGCATCATGGCCGGCGTGGGGCACATCACCGTCTTCGGCCTGGGCGATTACGCCAGCTCCTATGGCCGCGGCCACCCGGTCAACAAGATGCTCACCGACTCCATCCGGGTCTCCAACCAGTGGCTGGTGGGCTTAAGCTCCTTCATCTCCAGCTTCAACTACCTCAAGATGGGCCGCCTGGTCCTTCCCCTGGGCGCCTTCCTGGCCATCGGCAGCCTGGTGGGCGGCACCATGATCCCCTGGCTGACCGCCGGCAAGGTGGACCTGCGCTCCTACGTGGGCTACTTCGGGCTCCTGGTCTTCCTGGTGGGCTTCGTGCTGCTGTATGAAACCACCCCCAAGGGCCAGGCCGGCAAGAAGAAGGCCAAGGAGGCCGCGGCGGCCTTTGAGAAGAAGGTCAAGGAAGGCACCAGCGGCGACGAGGGCGTCAAGGTGACCTCCGGCTCCACCACGGCCATGTACATCGCCCTGGCCCTGGCCGTGGCCGGGGCCCTGTTCCAGGCCATCATCAAGGAGCCGGCCTGGGTGGGCCAGGTGATGATGGTGGCCGGCCTGGTGGTCAGCTTCTTCGGCGGCACCACCAAGTTCACCTTCTACGGGGTGGAGTTCGAGTTCAAGGCCTACCTGCCGGTGCTGGGCGGCCTGATCATCGCGGCGCTCAGCTCCTTCATCGGCGTGGGCGGCGGCTTCCTCTACGTGCCCTACCTTACCTCCATCGCCGGGCTGCCCATGTTCATCGTGGCCGGCACCAGCGCCATGGCGGTCTTCGTGAGCATGATCGCCTCCATCTTCTCCTATATGGTGGGCCAGGCCGTGGTCACCCAGTGGAGCTTCATCGGCCTGGAGTTGGTTGGCATCTTCGCCGGCTCCATCATCGGTCCGCGCACCTCCAAGTACATCCCCGAAATCTGGCTGAAGCGCCTGTTCGTGGTCCTGGCCCTGTACGTGGGCCTGGGCTACTTCACCAAGGGCTTCTTCGGCAAGGCCATCGTGCCCATGTAAACACCCCCCGGCCCTCCCTCCGCCCCCCCGGCGGGGGGAGGGCCTGCCCTCCCCCATACGGCGGCACGGCCCGTGGAAGCGATCAACCATTTCCTGGACCCAATTCTCATCGTGCCCTACCGCTGGCTGGACGGCCCGGTGGGGGCCTGGTGGCTGGGCACCTCTGTCCTGGCCCTGGCCTGCGTGGCCCTGGGCGAGCTGACCCTGCGCCTGGGCAAGCGTCTCAACCGCGCCAGCCTCGCGGAGCTGGACGGCCAGACCCGGCGCATGCACGACAACTCCCTGCGGGCCCTCAAGCAGGGCGACAAAAGCTCCTACAAGGCCATGAATAAATTGGCCAACGAGGCCTTTGGCCGCGGCTTCTTCCTCAAGGCCGCCATGGGCATGGCCTCGCTGTGGCCGGCCTTTTTGGCCGCCGGTTGGTTGGAGGCCCGCTTCCAGGGCCTGGTGATCGCCCTGCCGGGCCTGGAGTTGGGCGTGGGCTGGCCGCCGGCCTTCATCGGCCTGTACATCCTGGGCCGCCTGGCCTGGGGCCGGCTCAAGCGCCGCCTGGCCGGCCGTGGCGCACAGGCCCCGACCGCCTGAAACACCAGCGCGCCCATGGGGGAATCACCAGTAATTCACCGAGTTGTAACAAACAGGACCAAGAAAAAAGTTTCACCAAAGTTTATTTTGGTGCTAAAATCTGTCTAATTTTGGGTGGTGTTCCTGGGCCGGGCGTGGGCCCGGCCAGGCGCTACCCGGGGTAGGCGCCCCATGGGTGGGGTGCCGGACCGGCCAGGTAGTCTATCTGGGGTATGCTTCCTGGCTGGTGGAGACAAGGGTGCCGGCCCATGCGGGCCGGCGGGCAAACGTCAAAAAGGAGAAGAGGGTAAATCATGAAGAAGACACTTGTCATCCTGGTGGCGCTGGCCGCCCTGGTGGCCTTCACCGCCCCCACCTGGGCGGGTGAGGAACCTGGCCCCAGCTTCACCGTCGGTGGCCGCATGCTCACCGACATCGGCTACCACAGGAACAGCAAGGAACTGACCAACAACAAGAAAGAAGACGTGACCAGCGCCTTCGTCAACTTGGGCAACACCTCCTACCTGCGGGCCACCTTCACCAGCGTCGACAAGAGCACCGGCGGCATGGTGGAGTTGAGCCTGAAGTCCATGATCAACAACCAGGAGTCCGTGGGCCTGCGCTTCGCCTACGGCTGGTGGAAGGTTGGCAACTGCAAGCTGTACGCCGGCCAGACCGACAACTGGCTGGGCAACACCGCTTTTGCGCCCAAGCAGTACCTGGGCCAGACCGAGGCCAACAAGAACACCCTGACCAACTGGGGCTACATCTACGGCGGCCGTAACCCCCAGGCGGGCTTCCAGTGGGAGTCCGGCATGTTCGGCTTGCAGTTGGCCGTGGTGCAGCCTGGCGCCGAGAAGGTCCCCACCGTGGCCTCGGGCCAGGACCTCTATGCCAACGTGCCCCGTTTTGACCTGGCCGCCAAGTTCACGGCGGGCGGCTTCCTGACCCAGCCCGCTTTCGGTTGGTCCCAGCTCAAGAGCGAGGGCGTCACCGGCGGCGGCGACGACACCTTCACCAGCTGGATCGTCATCCTGCCCGTGAAGTTCGCCATGGGTCCCTTCACGGCCAAGGCCGAGGTCCACTATGGCCAGAACAACGACGCCGAGTGGAGCGGTGGCCGTCTGGCCGCCCTGGGCAGCCTGCCCCAGAGCATGCCCTACATCAAGACCAACGGCAAGATCGAGGACACCAAGCAGACCGGTGGCTTCATCTCCCTGGAGTACAAGATACTGCCCGTGTGGGAGATCGCCGCTGGCTTCGGTATTGACAAGCTGAACAACGACGCCTGGAAGCAGGCCACCAGCAAGGGCGGCGCCGGCTGGAAGAACGACGACTACACCCGCACCGCCTACTTCGTGGCCCTGCCCTACCAGGTCACCAAGAACTTCAAGATCCATCCCGAGTTCGCCTACTACAACTATGGCGACAACGTGAAGGACGGCAAGGACTTCGGCACCGAGTGGGTCGGTGGCCTCCAGTTCCAGTTCGTGTTCTAGTCTCCTGAGCGTTTAGGTCTTCCCGGCGGGCCGGAGCTGGTCTCCGGCCCGCCGATTTTTTGAGCTGTCGCCAGGCCTGGGTCATAAAGGCCGCCACCGGCGGCCGGCCCCGCACAAAGCCCTTGACAATGTGCGGTTTTTGCCATAGACAAGGGAAACCCGGCGAAGACGCTAACCCCGGCCCCGCCCCTGGCGGGCCGTTTTAGTTGCAGGCAAGGCAAGCTCGCCTGCCATAGGGCCCAAGGGACCGGAGACGGCGCCGTCGGCGGTCTTGGGTCCCCCATCATCAGAAGGAGCGCTCTAAAATGAAGAAGGTCTCTCTGTTGGCGCCCGGCCCCACGCCGGTGCCGCCCCGCACGCTGCTGGCCATGGCCCAGCCCCTGATCCATCACCGCTCGGCAGACTTCCAAGAGGTGATCGGCAAGGTGCGCGCTGGCCTCAAGAAGCTCTTCCAGACCCAGAACGAGGTCCTCACCTTCTGTAGCAGCGGCACGGGCGCCATGGAGAGCTCGGTGGCCAACCTGCTTTCGCCCGGCGACAAGGCCATCACCGTCAGCGGCGGCAAGTTCGGCGAGCGCTGGGCCCTGATCCTCAAGGCCTACGGCTGTACGCCCGTGGAGATAATGGTGCCCTGGGGCCAGGCGGTCAATCCCGCCGACGTGGCCAAGCTCCTGAAGGACGACCCCTCCATCAAGGCCGTGTACGTGCAGGCCCTGGAGACCTCCACCGGCGTGGACCACCCCATACAGGAACTGGCCCAGGTGACCAAGAACACCGGCGCCGTCTTGGTGGTGGACGCGGTCAGCGCCCTGGGCGCCTACCCCATACCCGTGGACCAGTGGGGCCTGGACGTGGTGCTCAGTGGCTCCCAGAAGGCGCTCATGCTGCCTCCGGGCCTGGCCTTCGCCAGCATCGGCCCCAAGGCCCTGGAAATGATGAAAACCTCCAAGTGCCCCAAGTTCTACTTCTCCTGGGCCAAGGAGCTGAAAAGCCAAGGCGAGAACAAGGGCGCCTTCACCAGCCCGGTGACCCTGTTCATGGGCCTCTTGGACATCTTCGCCATGCTCGACGAGTGGGGCATGGACAAGGTCTACGCCGAGACCGTGATCCGCTCCAAGGCCTTCAAGGCGGCGGTCAAGGCCTGGGGCCTGGACCTGTACTCCCAGCAGCGCCCCTCGGTGGCGCTGACCGCCGTGGCCTGCCCGGAGAACATTGACGGCCAGAAGGTGGTCAAGTGGCTCAAGGACAAGTACGGCATCTTCATCGCCGGCGGCCAGGACCAGGCCAAGGGCAAGATCTTCCGCGTGGCCCACATGGGCTACATCAACGAGTTCGACACCCTGCAGGCCATCAGCGCCATCGAGATGGCCTTGAAGGGCCTGGGCTACGCCTTCGAGATGGGCTCGGGCGTGGCGGCGGCCCAAAAAATCTTCGGGGAGAACTAGGATGAAAATACTAATCTCCGACCCCCTGGCCCAGGAGGGGATCCAGATATTCAAGGACGAGGGCTTCGAGGTGGAGGTCAAGACCGGCCTAAGCCCCTCGGAGCTTAAAAGCGCCATCAAGGGCGTGCACGGCCTGGTGATCCGCTCGGCCACCCAGGTCACGCCCGATCTGTTGGACAGCGCCGACAGCCTCAAGGTGGTGGGCCGGGCCGGCACCGGCCTGGACAACGTGGACATCCCCGCGGCCACGGCCAAGGGCGTCATTGTCATGAACACCCCCGGCCAGAACAGCAACGCCGCCGCCGAGTTGGCCATGGGCCACCTCTTCGCCCTGTCCCGCCACATCGCCCGCGGCCACCGCGGCATCAAGGAAGGCAAGTGGGAGAAGAAGCAGCTTAGGGGCCGCGAGCTCAAGGGCAAGACGTTGGGCATCATGGGCATGGGCAACATCGGCCGCATCCTGGCCGAGCTGGGCCATGGCGTGAAGATGAACGTCATCGGCTATGACCCCTACTTCAAGGCCGAGGAGATCAAGGCCCGGGGCGCCGAGCCCGTGAGCTTCGAGGACCTCCTGGCCCGCTCCGACTACCTGTCCATCCACGTGCCCAAGACCAAGGAGACCGCCGGGCTGTTCAACGCCGCCAACATCGCCAAGATGAAGGACGGGGCCTACCTCATCAATTGCGCCCGTGGCGGCATCGTGGACGAGGCCGCCCTGTGCGACGCCCTGGAGAAGGGCAAGCTGGCCGGCGCGGCCCTGGACGTCTTCGAGAGGGAGCCCCTGCCCGCCGACAGCCGCATCATGTACGCCGACGACGTGGTCTGCACCCCCCACCTGGGCGCCAACACCCACGAGGCCCAGGTCAACGTGGCCGTGGCCGTGGCCCAGCAGATGAGCAAGTATCTCAAGACCGGCGTGGCCGACTTCGCGGTAAACGCGGCCAAGTAAGCTTCAATCCGCCCCAAATCCCAGGCCCGGTCTCCCTCGTGGAGGCCGGGCCTGGGCCGCTTGCGGGCCGGCGGGCAAATACTTATAGTTGTGGTGTAATATTTAACCAGGCCACCGCACCCGTATTCACCGTGCCGGGAGAGTTGTCCATGAGCCAAGAGGACCAGGGTTTCACCGTCAAGGACCGCCGCATCTTCAGCGACGACGGCTCCACCCGCCAGGAGGAGGAGCCCCAGCCCCAGGCCGCCGATAAACCCCAGGCCGAGGCCCAGGAAGAGCCCCGGCGGGAGGCCCCGCGCTTCGAGCAACTGCCGCCCGTGGACTTCAGCGGGCTTATCATCTCCTTGAGCCACGCGGCCATGATGCACCTGGGGCACATCCCCGACCCGGCCAGCGGCCAGCCCCGCCAGGAACTGGCCCTGGCCCGGCACACCATAGACACCATCGGCATGCTCAAGGAAAAGACCAAGGGCAACCTGACCGAGGACGAGCACCGGCTCATCGAGGGCGCGCTGACCGAGCTGCGCCTGGCCTTCGTGCAGGCCAACCGCTAGCCCTCCCGCCCCCGCGCGGCCCTCCGCCGGCGGGGCGGAAAACGTCATCCACCGGAGAGGATGGACCCATGAACCACCATAAACGCCCCACCGCCCCAGCCGCCTTGTTGGCCCTGCTGGCGGCGCTGTGCCTCTTGGCGGCCACGGCCACGGCCCAGGCCCGGCCCGACAGCTTCGCCGACCTGGCCGTGCAGGTATCGCCGGCGGTGGTCAACATCCGCACGGTCAAGACCGTCAAACGCCCGGCCGTGCCCGACTTCTTCCAGTTCCATGGCCGTGGCCCCCGGGGCGGCCCCGAGAGCGGCCCCAACGGCGGTCCCCAGGAAGAAATGCCCGACCTGCACGAGTTCTTCAAGCGCTTCTTCGGCCCCGGCGGTCCCGGCAACCAGATGCCCAAGGAGTTCAAGCAGCGCTCCCTGGGCTCCGGCGTCATCGTGGACCCGGCCGGCTTCGTGCTGACCAACAACCACGTGGTGGCCGAGGCCGATGAAATCACCGTGGCGCTGAAGGGCGGCGAGGAGATCAAGGCCGAGATCGTGGGCCGCGACAAGAAGACCGACCTGGCCCTGATAAAGATCAAGGCCACCCGCGAGCTGCCCCATCTGCCCCTGGGCGACTCGGAGAGCGTGCGCGTGGGCGACTGGGTGCTGGCCGTGGGCAACCCCTTCGGCCTGGAGAACACCGTCACCGCCGGCATCATCAGCGCCAAGGGGCGCATCATCGGGGCCGGCCCCTATGACGACTTTTTGCAGACCGACGCCAGCATCAACCCTGGCAACTCCGGCGGCCCGCTCATCAACCTCAGGGGCGAGGTGGTGGGCATCAACACCGCCATCGTGGCCCAGGGCCAGGGCATCGGCTTCGCCATCCCGGTCAACCTGGCCCGCGACGTCATGCAGCAACTGCGCAACAAGGGCAAGGTGGTGCGCGGCTGGCTGGGGGTCTACATCCAGCAGGTGACCAAGGAGTTGGCCGACAAGTTCAAGCTGGAGAGCGCCGAGGGCGTGCTGGTGGCCGACGTGGTCAAGGGCGGCCCGGCCGACAAGGCCGGCATCGAGCGCGGCGACGTCATCGTGGAGTTCAACGGCAAGCCGCTCAAGGACTGGCACTCCCTGCCCCGCCTGGTGGCCGAGGTGCCCGTGGGCCAGGAGGCCAAGGTCAAGGTGCTCAGGGAGGGCAAGCCCCGCAACCTCACCGCCGTGGTGGGCGAGCTCAAGGACGAAGCCCCCGAGGCCAAGGCCGAGGCCCCCGAGCAGGGCACCCTGGGCCTGGCCCTGCAACCGCTTACCCCCGACCTGGCCAAGCAACTGGGCATCCCCGGCAAGAAGGGCCTGGTCATCACCGGCGTGGAGCCCGGCGGCCCGGCCGAGGAGGCCGGGCTCAAGCGCGGCGACGTCATCCTGGAGGCGGCCCACAAGCCCGTCACCAGCCTGGAGCAGTTCGGCGCCCTGGCCGGCAAGCTCAAGCCCGGCGAGGGCCTGTTGCTCCTGGTGCAGCGCAAGGACGGCACCATCTTCGTGGTGATCAAGGCCGCCGCCGAAAAATAGCCCAGCGCCTGGGTTGGCATAAACGGGTCGGGGGGCGTTGCCGCCCAGGCCGGCCCTGTGAACTCCCGTTTAGGGGCTGCGAGGTGATAAAACCGGGCGGGGATAAACCCCGCCCCTTGTATGTTCAACAAGGTCTGTACGGGAGCCGACGGGGTTGGTCAGGGTAGAGCGTCTCCCGACCCGCATTGGGAGTCGAGGCACTCGACCCCCGCCCGTCTTAATGGCGAAACCCCTCCACGGGAGCCCGTGGCCCAGGCCCCGGCGAGGGCCGCGGCCGATCCGTTTATGCTCGCCGCGGCTACCGGCCCCGCCTGAACTTTTCGAAAATGCCGAGACCGCCGGCCGCCGGGGCGCGGGTTTGGTATATAATCAGCCATGGAACTTACCCTGACAGCCCCGGCCAAGGTCAACCTTCACCTGAAGGTCCTGGGCCGCCGGCCCGACGGCTACCATGAGTTGGTTACCCTGATGCAGCCCCTGAGCCTGGGCGACGAGCTGATGCTCAGCGATCAGGCCGATGGGCTGGAGTTTTCTTGCGACGACCCGGCCCTGGTGGAAAATAATCTGGTGACCCGGGCGGCGCGGGCCTTTTTTTCGGCCGCGGGGTTGCCGCCCCGCGCCCGCCTGCATCTGGTCAAGCGGGTGCCGGTGGCCGCCGGCCTGGGAGGCGGCTCCTCGGACGCCGCCGCCGCCCTGCTGGGGCTTAACCGCCTGCACGGCCAGCCGCTGACGCCCACGGCCCTGTGGGACCTGGCCCGGGGCCTGGGCGCCGACGTGCCCTTTTTCCTGGGCCGGGTCACGGCCCTGTGCAGCGGCGTGGGCGAGTTGGTCGAGCCCTGGCCCGGCTACCCCTTGCTGGACTACGTGCTGGTAAACCCTGGCCTGGCGGTCTCCACGGCCTGGGTATATGGCCAATTTGATTTGGCATGGACAAAAACGCACGGGCGCCATAGAATAAATCGCTCTCTAAGCCGCACCCTTCCCTTGGCCGAGGTGCTGGTCAACGACCTGGAGTTGGTGACCGCAAGGGCCCATCCAGAATTGGCCAGGATCAAAAAGGCCTTGTTGGAGGAGGGGGCTTGGGGGGCGTTGATGTCCGGCAGCGGACCCACGGTCTTCGGCGTGTTTGCCGAGGCCCGGGCCGCCGAGCACGCCGCCCGGCGCCTGGCTGGCATGAACAACTGGTGGGTGCGGTCCTGCCGGGGTATCGGGGCCTAGAGGGGCCTGGTGAGGGGGCGATCATGGATGTCACCGAGGTCAGGGTCTTTCCCGTTGACGAGGACAGACTCAAGGCATACGCCACCATCACCCTGGATAGCTGTTTTTTGGTGCGGGACCTGAAGGTCATCATGGGGCACAAGGGCCTGTTCGTGGCCATGCCCAGCAAGCGCCGCAAGGACGGCACCTATCAGGACACCGCCCATCCCTTGAACAGCGAAACTAGGCGATTGATCGAGGAGAAGGTCCTAGGCGAGTATTATCGCCAGCAGGAAGAGGGAGGGGACCAGTCGCTGGCCAGTTAGCAGCCTGCCCCAGCTGCCGGCGCGACAGTTCGAGAGTTTTTGTCAGCGTGAGGCGGCCCAGGCGTGGCGCCTCTTCCCCCGGTGCGGGCCCTGTTCTTGCCCGCGCAGTCCGTCAGGCGGCCCCCGGGGTAGGTTTCGGCCAGGGGTATTGACCCAGGCCGAGTGACAACCAAGTCCGCGTTGGGGTGTCGTCAAGCGGTAAGACACGGGTCTTTGGAACCCGCATTCGCAGGTTCGAATCCTGCCACCCCAGCCAATTTTTCACGGGCCCGGCCCGGGGGAAGACACTGCCCCCCAGGCGGGCGCAATGATGGAGCGCCGCTTCGGGCGCCCAAGGCATCGGCACATGTTCAACAAGCTAAAGGTATTCACCGGCAACTCCAACCCGCTTTTAGCCGAGGAGATCTGCCACTATCTGCACCTTCCGCTCAGCCAGGCCGTGGTGCGCCGCTTCAGCGACGGCGAGGTCTTCGTGGAGTTGGGCGAAAACGTGCGCGGGGCCGACATCTTCGTCATCCAGTCCACCAGCCCGCCGGTCAACGACACGCTGATGGAACTGCTCATCATGATAGACGCCTTCAAGCGCAGTAGCGCCCGGCGGGTGACGGCGGTAGTCCCCTACTACGGCTATGCCCGCCAGGACCGCAAGGTGGCCCCCCGGGTGCCCATCACCGCCAAGCTGGTGGCCGACCTCCTGACCACCGCCGGGGCCGGGCGGGTGCTGTGCCTGGACCTGCACGCCGGCCAGATCGGCGGCTTCTTCAACATCCCCGTGGACCACCTCTTCGCCGCGCCGGTGATCCTGGATTATCTGCGCAAGCACCTCACCGGCGAGGCGGTGATCGTCAGCCCCGACGCCGGCGGCGTGGAGCGCGCCCGGGCCATCGCCAAGCGCCTGCAGGCCGGCCTGGCCATCATTGACAAGCGCCGCGAGCGGGCCAACGAGGCCAAGGCCATGAACATCATCGGCGAGGTGCAGGGCAAGCTGGCGGTGGTCATGGACGACATGATAGACACCGCCGGCACGCTCACCGAGGCGGCCAAGGCCCTGAAGGACCATGGGGCCAGCGAGGTGTGGGCCTGCGCCACCCACGCCGTGCTCTCCGGGCCGGCGGTGGGGCGTTTGAAGGACAGCCCCATCAGCCGGGTGGTGGTGACCAACACCGTGCCGCTGGGCGAGGCGGCCGTGGCCAGCGGCAAGATCGTCTCGCTCTCCGTGGCCCGGCTTTTGGGTGAGGCCATTCGCCGCATCCACATGGAGGATTCGGTAAGTTCCTTGTTTGTTTGACCTTGGTGCCTTCGGGCCGCGAGGGAAAACATTTGCCTTTTGTGAAAAACTACATTATCATGCCCTGACTTTAGAGGTCGCGCCGGGATCGGCGCGACCGGCTGGAGGCGATTTTACACCATGGAACAGATACCTCTCTCGGCGGCCTCGCGGACGGGCAGCGGCAAGAGCGTGACCCGCAAGCTGCGCGCCGCCGGTCAGATCCCGGCTGTCATCTACAGCGCCGGTCACCCGGCCGAAAACCTTACCGTGGCCCTGAACGACCTGGAGAAGGTCCTCAGGCAGGTCACCGGCGACACCGCCTTCCTCTCCTTGCAGGTGGACGGCGGGGAGCCCCGCATGGCGGTGCTGCGCGAGTTGCAGGCCGACTACATGGGCCGCAAGTTCCTGCACGTGGACTTCTACGAGGTCAAGTCCGACCAGAAGATCACCCTGGAGGTGCCGCTGGAGTTCACCGGCACCGCCAAGGGCGCCAGCCTGGGCGGCGTGCTCACGGCGGCCATGCACAGCCTCAAGCTGCGCGGGCGCATGAGCGACCTGCCCGGCAACATAACCATTGACGTAAGCGCCCTGGGCCTGGGCGACGGCATCCACCTGGCCGACCTGCCACTGCCCGCCGGCGTGGAGGCGGTCTACGACGAGAACGACGTGGTGGTGCACTGCGTGGAGCCCAGCGAGGGCAAGGCCACGGCCGGGGCCGAGGCCGAGGCCGAAGCCGGCGAGTAACGTCACTTGACCAGGGACGAGGGTCTGCCCGCGGGCCCGGTCCTGGTGTTGGGCCTGGGCAACCCCGGGCCGCAATACGCGGAAACCCGCCACAACCTGGGTTTCATGGTGGTGGCGGAACTGGCGCGGCGCCTGGGCGTGTCCCTGACTCGGCGGGGGCACTCCAGCTTGTGGAGCGAGGGACGCCTGGCTGGGCGCAAGGTAATAATGGCCCAGCCCCAGACCTATATGAACTTGAGCGGCCAGGCCGCCCAGGGCATAATGGGCTACTTCGATCTGCCGCTAGAGCGGGTGGTGGTGGTGCATGATGACCTGGACCTGGAGCCAGGCCGCCTGAAGGTGGCCACCGGGGGTGGCGCCGGCGGGCACAAGGGGGTGGCTTCCCTGCTTGCGCACCTGCACAGCGGCCGGTTCCTGCGCCTCAAGGTGGGCATCGGCCGGCCGCGGTTCGGCGAGGCGGTGGAGGATTACGTGTTGAGCGGCTTCTACGCCGACCAGCGCGAGACGATCCAACAGGCGGTGAACGAGGCCGCCGACTGCCTGGAGGTCATCGTGGCCTTGGGAGCCACGGCGGCCATGAACAAATACAACGCGAGGGGATTGAGGAAAGAGGTTTCATCAATTTAGTAACTGGGTTTCAGTAAGACCCTTTTAACGGAGGAGAGGTGGGAATGAGTCAAATTCTAGGCTTGGCCCTGGTAGCCGGGGCCCTGGGCGTGGTGTACGCCTTGATTACCGCTGCTTGGGTAGTCAAACAGGACGCGGGCAACGAGCGCATGAAGGAAATCTCGGACGCCATCAAAGAGGGCGCCGAGGCCTTCCTGGCCCGCGAGTACAAGACCGTGGCCATGGTGGCCGCCGTGTTGTTCGTGCTGTTGTTCTTCCTGGGCAAATGGACCGCCATCGGCTTCCTGGTGGGCACCGTGGGTTCGGCCGTGGCCGGCTACATCGGCATGGTGGTCACCGTGCGCTCCAACGTGCGCACCACCCAGGCCGCCTTCAACGGCCTGCAGGCCGCCCTGTCCGTGGCCTTCAAGGGCGGCTCGGTGACCGGCATCATGGTGGTGGGCCTGGGCCTGTTGGGCATCGCGGGCTTTTACGCCATCGCCAAGTCCATGGCCCCCATTGACGACGCCTTCCACGCCCTGGTGGGCCTGGGCTTCGGCTGCTCGCTGATGAGCGTGTTCGCCCGTATCGCGGGCGGCATCTACACCAAGGCCGCCGACGTGGGCGCCGACCTGGTGGGCAAGGTCGAGGCCGGCATCCCCGAGGACGACCCCCGCAACCCCGCCGTCATCGCCGACAACGTGGGCGACAACGTGGGTGACTGCGCCGGCATGGCCGCCGACCTGTACGAGACCTACACCGTGACCCTGGTCGCCGCCATGCTGCTGGCCAAGACGGTCTTCGGCGACAAGAGCCTGTGGGTGGAGTTCCCCCTGCTCATCGGCGCCATCTCCATCGTGGCCTCCATCGTGGGCACCTACTTCGTGAAGATGGGCAAGAGCCAGTACATCATGGGCGCCCTGTACAAGGGCCTGGCCGTGGCTGGCATCCTGGCGGCCATCGCCTTCTACTTTGCTTCCTCCTGGTTCCTGGGCATCAAGGGCGTTGAGCAGGCCTTCACCGCCACCGGCGTGTTCATGACCGCCGTCATCGGTCTGGTGCTCACCGGCCTGATCGTCATGATCACCGAGTATTACACCAGCACCGCCTGGAGCCCGGTCAAGCGCATCGCCGAGGCCAGCCAGACCGGCCACGGCACCAACGTCATCGCCGGCCTGGCCGTCTCCATGGAGGCCGCGGCCCTGCCCGCCCTGGTCATCTGCGGCGCCATCATGTGGGCCTACTGGCTGGGCGGTGGCTTCAGCGGCGCGGCCAAGGCCGCCGAGGGCGGCCTGTTCGCCATCGCGCTTTCCGCCGTGGCCATGCTCTCCATGACCGGCATCGTGGTGGCCATTGACTCCTACGGCCCCATCACCGACAACGCCGGCGGCATCGCCGAGATGGCCGAGCTGCCCGACGCGGTGCGCGACGTCACCGACCCCCTGGACGCGGTGGGCAACACCACCAAGGCCGTGACCAAGGGCTACGCCATCGGCTCCGCCGCCCTGGCCGCCCTGGTGCTCTTCGCCGAGTACTCCCGGTCCTTCCCCAACGTCGTCCTGTTCGACCTGTCCAACCCCAAGGTGTTGGTGGGTCTGTTCATCGGCGGTCTGCTGCCCTACTACTTCGGCTCGCTCCTTATGCTGGCCGTGGGTAAGGCCGCCGGCGGCGTGGTCGAGGAAGTGCGCCGTCAGTTCCGCGAGATCCCGGGCATCATGGAAGGCAAGGCCAAGCCCCAGTACGGTCCTTGCGTGGACATCGTGACCAAGAGCGCCATCAAGCAGATGATGCTGCCCGCCCTGATCCCGGTGGTGGCCCCCATCATCGTGGGCCTGATCCTGGGCAAGGAGGCCCTGGGTGGCGTGCTCATCGGCTCCATCGTGACCGGTCTGTTCCAGGCCATCGCCATGACCAGCGGCGGCGGCGCCTGGGACAACGCCAAGAAGTACATCGAGGACAATCACTACGGTGGCAAGGGCTCCGACGCCCACAAGGCCGCCGTCACCGGTGACACCGTCGGCGACCCCTACAAGGACACCGCCGGCCCGGCCATCAACCCCATGATCAAGGTCATCAACATCGTGGCCCTGTTGATCGTGCCCATGATCAAGTGATGACCGCCATCTGACCTGGCCCCGCGAAGGCCGGCGGAGCGACCCTCCGCCGGCCTTCTTCTTTGCGCCAGGAGGGACGCCAAAGGCCTTTTGTTGTTGACAACAAGGTGACAATTGGTAAAATAGAAATTCATTCAAGGTGTTATCGGGCACTTTTTTCAGCGGGGACGCCTTATGTTTAGGGTGGGTCAGCTTGCCGTGTATCCCGCCCACGGCGTGGGCATGATCGAGTCGGTGGAGCAGCGCCATATCGGCGGCGCCGAGCAGTCCTTCTACATCCTGCGCATCCTCGACAACGAAATGATCATCATGATCCCCACCGACAACGCCGACAACGTGGGTCTGAGGCCGGTGATCGGCGCCAAGGAAGTGCCCCAGGTCTACGCCATCCTCAAGGACCACGACGTAATCATTGAGAACCAGACCTGGAACCGCCGCTACCGCGACTACATGAAGAAGATCAAGACCGGCTCGGTCTTCGAGGTGGCCCAGGTATTGCGCGACCTCTTTTTGCTCAAGCTGGACAAGGACCTCTCCTTCGGCGAACGCAAGATGCTGGACACCGCCCGCAGCCTCTTGGTCAAGGAAATCTCCATCGCCCGCCAGGCCAGCGAGGAGACCATCACAGCCGAGGTGGAAGGCATCTTCTACGCCTGATCCCCCTAGGGGAATAGCCCGCAATTGTCAGAAAACCCCTCCAGCGACCAGGGCCTGGGCGCCCTACTGCGCCTCAAGGTGCCCGCCGAGGCCCGGGGCCAGCGCCTGGACCAGGCCCTGTGCCGGCTCCTGGGCGATGACTTCAGCCGCGCCCAGGTGCAACGGCTCATCGAGCAGGGCGACATCACCCAGGCCGGCCGGTCCCTCAAGGCCTCCCTGCGCCTGCAAGGCGGCGAGGACCTGGCCGTGAGCCTGCCCCAGCCCGAGCCCCTGGAGCTCATCCCCCAGGCCATGGACCTGTGGGTGCTCTTCGAGGACGCCCACCTCATCGTGGTCAACAAGGCCCCGGGCGTGGTGGTGCACCCCTCGCCCGGCCACGGACAGGGCACCCTGGTGCACGGCCTCCTGCACCACTGCGGCGATCTGGCCGGGGTGGGCGGCAAACTTCGGCCGGGCATCGTGCACCGCCTGGACAAGGACACCAGCGGCGCCCTGGTGGCCGCCAAGGATGACCAGACCCACCGCGCCCTGGTGGCGGCCTTTGCCGCTGGCCACGTGCGCAAGGAATACCTGGCCCTGGTCTGGGGCCAACCGCCAGCCATGGGCCGCGTGCAGACCGCCATCGGCCGCCACCCCCAGGACCGCAAGCGCATGTCCAGCCAGGGCAGCCACACCAAGGCCGCGCGCTCCCACTGGCGGGTGGCGCGCCGCTTCCCGCCCGCCGGCGTGAGCCTTTTAAGGGTGCAGATCGCCACCGGCCGTACCCACCAGATCAGGGTGCATCTCTCCGAGGCCGGCTTTCCGGTGCTGGGCGACGCGGTCTACGGCGGCCGCAGGGCGCGGCGCGCCCTGCCCGGCGCAGCCGGGGCGGCGCTCGGGGCCGCCGGCCGCCAGATGCTGCACGCTGTTAGCTTGGCCTTCGATCACCCCATCAGCGGCCAGCGCCTGGAAATCACCGCGCCCCTGCCGGAGGACTTTCGCCAGGTGTTGCGGGCGCTGGTGGAGATGGAGCACTGATGCTCATCATGGGCCTCACCGGCGGCATCGCCACGGGCAAGTCCACGGTGGCCCAGATGTTCGTGGATCTGGGCGCCCATCTGGTGGACACCGACCGCTTGGCCCGCCAGGCCGTGGCGCCGGGCTCGCCGGCTTTCGATGAGATCGTGGCTGCCTTCGGCCCCGGGGTGTTGGACGCCCGGGGCGATCTGGACCGCCGGGGCCTGCGCGAGAAGGTCTTCGGCGACGAGACCGCCCGCGCCCGGCTCAACGCCATCGTGCACCCCCGGGTGGCCGAGCTAGTGCAAGCTGAACTTAAGCGCCTGGAGACCCTGGACCCCGGTGGGGTGGCCCTGATTGACGTGCCTCTGCTCTACGAAACCAACTGGCAGGGGCGCTACCAGGCCGTGGTGCTGGTCTACGCCCCGGCTGAAGCGCAGGTGGCCCGGCTCATGGCCCGGGACGGCGTGAACCGGGCCTCCGCCCAGGCGGCCCTGAAGGCCCAGATGGATATTGAAGAAAAGCGCGCCAAAGCCCAATTTGTGGTTGACAATTCCGGCGGCTTGGCCGAGACTCACAAGCAGGTCAAGGCAGTCTGGTCGCAACTACGCGCGCTGGCCGAAACCGATTCCAGCCGGAAATTGACTGACCCCAATTAATATCCAAATTGCCAGCGGGGCCCCTGTGGTCAGGAGGGCGCTGGGTTTCCGCAAGGCGTTAGACTATAATCCCCCCAAACCCTCCTCTGGTGCGGCATCCAGCGATACCCATACCCTTTCCCCTGGCATTGGCCGTTCCATATATTGGACGCGCCCGGCCCCATGGCGGGGCCTGGCCCAAGTCACCGGAACCCAGGTTCCTTGTGGTGGCATTCCCCTAATCCTCAATAGCAAGACAATCATGAACGAAAACAACAACAAGCCCAAGAACCCCGAGAAGAAGAACGCCCGCGGCCCCAAACGTGAGTTGGGCGAGACCGGCGGCAGCATGAACATCGTGGAACTCAAGGAAAAGCCCATCGCCGAGCTGACCGGCCTGGCCAAGGAGCTTTCCATCGAGGGCGCGGCGGGACTGAGGCGACAGGAGCTGATCTTCGCCCTCCTGACCGCCCAGGCCGAGCGCAACGGCGCCATCTACGGCGAGGGCGTGCTGGAGATACTACCCGACGGCTTCGGCTTTTTGCGCGCGCCGGACTACAACTACCTGCCCGGACCGGACGACATCTACGTCTCCCCCAGCCAGATACGCCGCTTCAACCTGCGCACCGGCGACACCATCTCCGGGCAGATACGCCCCCCCAAGGAGGGCGAGCGCTACTTCGCGCTGCTGAAGGTGGAATCCATCAACATGGAGGCCCCGGAGGTCGCCCGCGACAAGATACTCTTCGACAACTTGGTGCCCCTGTACCCCGAGGAGCGCTTCGTCCTGGAGGTGGAGACCCAGCCCAAGAACTACTCCGCCCGGGTCATGGACCTCATGACGCCCATCGGCAAGGGCCAGCGCGGGCTGATCGTGGCCCCGCCGCGGACCGGCAAGACCATGCTCTTGCAAAACATCGCCAACTCGCTGGCCGCCAACCACCCCGAGGTGGTGCTCATCGTGCTCTTGATTGACGAGCGCCCCGAGGAAGTCACCGACATGCAGCGCTCGGTCAAGGGCGAGGTCATCTCCTCCACCTTCGACGAGCCGGCCCAGCGCCACGTGCAGGTGGCCGAGATGGTCATCGAAAAGGCCAAGCGCCTGGTGGAGCACAAGCGCGACGTGGTCATCCTCTTGGACTCCATCACCCGCCTGGCCCGGGCCTACAACACCGTGGTGCCCCCCAGCGGCAAGATTCTCTCCGGCGGCGTGGACTCTAACGCCCTGCACCGGCCCAAGCGATTCTTTGGCGCCGCCCGCAACATCGAGGACGGCGGCAGCCTGACCATCATCGCCACGGCGCTGATCGAGACCGGCAGCCGCATGGACGAGGTGATCTTCGAGGAGTTCAAGGGCACCGGCAACATGGAGATACATCTGGACCGCAAGCTCAGCGACAAGCGCGTCTTCCCGGCCATAGACATCAACCGCTCCGGCACCCGCAAGGAGGAGCTCCTGCTGCCCGAGGCCGACCTGAACCGCATCTGGATACTGCGCAAGCTCCTGGGGCCCTTGACCGCCGTGGACTCCATGGAATTCTTGCTGGAGAAGCTGCACGGCACCAAGAGCAACCACGACTTCCTGGACTCCATGAGCAGGTAGGCCGCTAGCGCGTCACATATTGCAAAACCAGGGAGCGGGGTTATACTTGATGGCTACCCCAAGTTCCCCGTAGGAGACCTAAGTCATGAAAGAGGGCATCCATCCCAAATACCAGCCGGTCAAGGTGCGTTGCGCCTGTGGCAACGAGTTCGAGGCCGGTTCCACCAAGGGCGAGATTCGCGTGGAAATCTGCTCCCAGTGCCATCCCTTCTTCACCGGTAAGCAGAAGCTGGTGGACACCGCTGGGCGCGTGGAGCGTTTCTACAAGAAATACAGCCATCTGGACAAGTACAAGGGCAAGGCCGACGAGCTCGAGGCCGAGCGCCGCGCCAAGGCCGAGGGCGAAGCCTAGGCCACGGACGGGCCGGCAGGTATGAGCCCTCCCAACGTCGGCGGACAGGCGGTGATCGAGGGGGTCATGATGAAGGCCCCCCGGCGGCTGTGCGTGGCCGTGCGCCGGCCCTCGGGCGCCGTGGTGGTCAAGAACGACCCCTTCCGGCCCCTGTCGGAGAGCCTGCCCTTCCTGGCTTGGCCCTTCCTGCGCGGCCCGGTGGTGCTCTTCGAGACCCTGGTGCACGGGCTCAAGGCCCTGTCCTTCTCGGCCAACCAGGCCCTGGAGGAAGACGACACCCCCATGGGTTCCTGGGCCTTGGCGCTCACCATGGTGGTGGCCGTGGTCTTCGGCCTGGGGCTCTTCGTGGCCCTGCCCCATCTGTTGTCCCTGTGGCTGGGCAAGCTCAAGGCCCTGGCCTTCGACGAGATGAGCCTGTGGTTCCACCTCACCGACGGGGTCATCAAGGTGGCGCTCTTCGTGGCCTACCTGTGGCTCATCTCGCGCATGAGGGACATCCAGCGCGTTTTTGAGTACCACGGGGCCGAGCACAAGAGCATCTACTGCTTCGAGGCCGGCGAGGAGCTGACCGTGGCCAACGCCAGGCGCTATTCGCGCCTGCACCCCCGCTGCGGCACGGCCTTTTTGCTGGTGGTGCTGGTGGTCTCCATGCTGGTCTTCACCCTGGTCTTCCCCTGGCTGCCGCGCTTCTCCCAGAGCACGGTGCTCAACCAGGCGGCCCAGATCGGCCTCAAGGTGCTCTTGATGCTGCCCATCGCCGGCATCTCCTACGAGGTGATCCGCCTGGCCGGGAAAAAGGGTGGCCAGGGCTTCTGGAGCCTCTTGTTGTGGCCGGGCTTGCAGATGCAAAGGCTCACCACCCGCGAGCCCGACGACGGCCAGATCGAGATAGCGCTCACGGCCCTTAGGGCCGCCGTCTGCACCGCCGAGGGCGACGAGCCCTCGCTGTCTTGCCTCTAGCAGGCTGTTTCCCAACAGCCTGCTGGGCGGGCCAAGGATGGCCCGCCGAAAAGCGCAGGGATGCAATGCCAAGCTTTTCGCCAATAGCCAATAGCTAACCAACCCCTTCTAGTCAGGCCGGCACAGCCCATGTCCCTTAACCATTTGCTCAGCAACAAACTCACGGAAGTGGAGACGCGCTACCAGGAGCTGGAGGACCGCCTGGCCGACCCCAAGGTCCTGGCCGACAACGAGGCCTACCAGAAGGTGGCCAAGGACCACGCCGACCTGCGGCAGTTGGTGGACACCTTCCGCGAGCACCGCCGCCTGGAGGCCGAGCTGGCCGAGAACCGCGAGCTGGCCAAGGACCCCGACCCCGAGATGGCCGAGATGGCCAAGGCCGAGGTGGAAGCCGCCTGTACGCGCCTGCCCCAGTTGGAGCATGAGCTGCAACTGCTCCTGTTGCCCAAGGACCCCAACGACGACAAGAACGTGCTGCTGGAGATACGCGCCGGCACCGGCGGCGAGGAGGCGGCCCTGTTCGCCGCCGAGCTTCTTCGCATGTACCTGCGCTACGCCGAGCTCAAGCGCTGGAAGACCGAGATCATGAGCAGCTCGGAATCGGCCAACGGCGGCTTCAAGGAGGTCATCGCCATGATCTCCGGCCAGGGGGCCTACAGCCAGCTCAAGTACGAGTCCGGCGTGCACCGCGTGCAACGCGTGCCGGTCACCGAGAGCCAGGGGCGCATCCACACCTCGGCTGTCACCGTGGCGGTGCTGCCCGAGGCCGACGAGGTGGAGGTGGACATCCGCCCCGAGGACCTGCGCGTGGACTTCTACCGCTCCACCGGGGCCGGCGGCCAGCACGTCAACACCACCGACTCGGCCGTGCGCCTGACCCACCTGCCCTCCGGCGTGGTGGTCACCTGCCAGGACGAGCGCTCCCAGCACAAGAACCGCGCCAAGGCCATGAAGGTGCTGGCCTCGCGTCTGTTGGACGCCAAGATTCAGGCCCAGCAGGCCGCCGAGGCCGCCTCCCGCAAGAGCCAGGTGGGCAGCGGCGACCGCTCCGAGCGCATACGCACCTACAACTACCCCCAGGGCCGGGTCAGCGATCACCGCATCGGGCTGACCCTCTACAAGCTGGAATACATCATGGAGGGGGACCTCTCCGAACTGATCCCGCCCCTGATCTCCCACTTCCAGGCCGAGGCGCTCAAGGCCTCGGGGGCCTGAGCCGCGAGCCGCGGCGGGCGATAACGGGTCGGTTGGGGCTTTCGCCGTGGCCGTTGACGGCGGCTTCCGCCGCGGGGCTGCACCCGGTTTTCGTAGGGGCGGGGTTTATCCCCGCCCGTCTTGCTCTTGGCTTCTGGCTGACATCGGATTAATGCCGCCCATGACCGAAACCTGGACCATCGGCAAGCTCATCCCCTGGGCCGCCCAGTACCTGGCCAAATACCAGGTGGCCGCCCCGCGCCTTTCGGGCGAGCTGATGCTGGCCCAGGTCCTGGGCTGCACCCGCGTGGACCTCTACCTGCGCCACGAACAGCCCCTCACGCCTGACGAGTTGGCCGGCTTCAAGGCCCTGCTGCTGCGCCGGCGCTCCCAGGAGCCCCTGGCCTACATCCTGGGCCGGCGGGAATTCTACGGCCTGGACCTCTTGGTGGGGCCGGGCGTGCTGGTGCCCCGGCCCGAGAGCGAGCACCTGGTGGAGGAGGCCCTCAAGCGCCTTGAACACCAGGAATCCCCCCGCCTGCTGGACCTGTGCACGGGCTCCGGGGCCGTGGCCCTGGCCTGCCTGAGCGGCCACCCGGGGCTCAAGGCCGTGGGCGTGGACATCTCCCCCCAGGCCCTGGACTTCGCCCGCCGCAATGCGGCCAGGCTGGGCCTGGAGGGGCGCGCGCAATGGCTCTTGGGCGACCTGTGGGAGCCCCTGGCGGCGGCTGGCGGCTTCTTCGAGGTCATCACCGCCAACCCGCCCTACGTGCGCGACGGCGAGTGGGCCGGGCTCTCCCCCGAGGTCAAGGATTTCGAGCCCCGCCAGGCCCTGGTGGCCGGCCCGGACGGCCTGGAGGTGATCGAGCAGATACTGGTGGGCGCCCGGGCATTCCTGCGCGCCAACGGCTGGCTGTTCCTGGAAATGGGCCAAGGCCAGGCCGCCGGGGCCATGAAACTGGCCCGGGGCGTGGGCATATACCAGCGGTTGTCAACGGTCAAGGACCTGGCCGGCATCGAGCGGGTGCTCTGCTGCCAGCGGGGGGACTACGGCTAGGCCGCTGGGGTTTTTCTGTTTTCGTGGCAACCGTGCTGGGGCGGGGTAGACCCCCGCCCGCTTTTTTTTGGTGCAAGCCCCCGGCGGGAGGCGCCAGCCCGGGTGAGGGCCTCAGCGCCTCCCGGCCCGTTTATACGCATTTCATACGCATTTCAGATCAGACGCATAGTTTTTCGGCATATTTCCCCTGGGTACAACCCTTACCGTTTCGGCGGCCCAAGAAAACCTAAGCGGTTTCTTTTTGTGTCCCGCTCAGCCGCCCGGCCATACTGGCTTTGCTAATGCGGGTGCCGGCGCGGGGTGGACTGTCCGCCCTGGCGTGGGCAGGGGCCGCAGGGACCCCGTATCCCTTCCGGGGTGGATCATAGCAGCCCCCTGCCGGTGCCCTAAGAATGGCCGGGCTAAGAGCGGGACACGGGGCTTGGGCGGCCAGAAAACCAAAGCTCGCCGGCCAGAGGATGGCCGAATCAAGGGGCAACAACCTAATACTGTATGTTGTCATTAAATTGGTATCAGCGCCTCCCGGCCCGTTCATGCCCGCCGCGGCTGGCGGCCCCGTTTATACCCGCCGCGGCTGGCGGCCCCTGGTCAGGGGGCCGGCAAAAGTGTTAGATTGAAGTATCACCGGCCGCTGGCCGGCGATGGAGCGGACCCTGCCGGTCCAGCCGGGGAGAGGCTTGTGACCCCAGCGCGCGAGATGCTCCGGCGCCCCGCCTTCCAGTGGGTGCTGTTCCTGTTGGGCCTGGCGCTGTGCTATTGGCCGTTCTTGGTCTTCGGCGAGCAGTGGCCCCAGCCCCTGGCCTACTATTACCTGCTGGCGGTCTGGGCCTTCATGGTGCTGGCCCTGTACCTGCTCAGCCGGGCCTTAAGGCCGCGCCTGCCCCGCGACAACCAGCGTCCGGGCGATTCCCCCTCCGCCGGCCAGGGCGGCGCCTGATGTTCAACTCCCTGGCGGTCATCGCCATCTTCTGCATGTACATGGGCATGCTCTTCGCGTTGGCCCTGTGGGCCGAGCGCGAGAGCCTGGCCGGCCGCAGCAAGGTCAACAACCCCTATATCTACTCGCTGTCCCTGGCGGTGTACTGCACCACCTGGACCTACTACGGCTCGGTGGGCGTGGCCGCCACCGGCGGCATGCTTTTCATGACGGTGTACCTGGGCCCCACCCTGGGCATCATCTTCTGGTGGACCCTGTTGCGCAAGCTGGTGCGACTGAAGGCCAGCCACCACATCACCTCCATCGCCGACTTCATCAGCGTGCGCTACGAGAAGTCGGAGACCCTGGCGGCCATCGCCACCCTGGTGGCGCTGTTGGGCAACATGCCCTACATCGCCCTGCAGCTCAAGGCCATCTACTCCACCTTCGCCATCATCACCAGCGACGAGGGCATGGCATCCGCCTGGGTGGGCACCAACGTGGGGCCCCTGATCGTGCTCTTGATGGTGGTCTTCACCATCATCTTCGGCGTGCGCCGCCTGGACCCCACCGAGCGCCACGAGGGCATGGTCATGGCCGTGGCCGCCGAGTCGCTGATCAAGCTGGTGCTCTTCCTGGCCGCCGGCGTCTCCGTGGTCTACTTTCTCTTCGACGGCTTCGGCGACCTCTTCGGCCGCCTGGCCCGGGCGGTGGACTCCGGGCGGCTGCCGGCCCTCACCCAGGATAACTCGGCGGTCAAGTGGACCACCTACCTGCTCTTGTCCATGAACGCCATCCTGTTTTTGCCCCGCCAGTTCCACATCGCGGTGGTGGAGAACAAGAGCGAGAAGCACATCCGCCAGGCCATGTGGCTTTTGCCCCTGTACATGCTTCTTATCAATATCTTTGTCTACCCCATTGCCATGGCCGGTCTCTTGATGGGCCATCCCGTGAACCAGGCCGACCTGTACGTGCTCAGCCTGCCGTTGCAGAACGGCGACCCCTGGCTGGCGCTGTTGGTCTTCATCGGCGGCTTCTCGGCGGCCACCAGCATGGTGCTCATCAGCTCCATGACCATGGCCACCATGATAACCAACGACCTCCTGCTGCCCCTGGTGGGGCGGGTGAGGCGCCTGCGCTTTTTGGAGCGTCACCTGCTGGAGTGCCGCTGGGTGGCGGTGCTGTTGTACATCCTGTTGGGCTACTGGTTCGAGCGGCGGGTGGGCGAATCCCTGATGCTGGTGCACATCGGCATGATCGCCTTCGCCTGCATGCTGCAATTCGCCCCGGCCATCCTGGGGGGGATATTCTGGCCGGGAGGCAACAAGGCCGGCGCCATCCTGGGGCTGTCGGCGGGCTTCTTGGTCTGGTGTTACACCTCCCTGGTGCCCAACCTGGTGCGCGGCGGCTGGTTCACGCCAGAGCTGATGCAAGAGGGGCCCTGGGGCGTCTCCTGGCTTCGGCCCGAGCACCTGTTGGGCGTCAGCGCCATAGACCCGGTGAGCCACACCGTGTTATTCAGCATGATCTGCAACCTGGGCCTCTACGTGCTGGGCTCCTTGTACTTCAAGCCCAGCCAGGAGGGCCAGTCCCACGCCGAGGAGTTCGTGGGTGCCCTATCCAGCGGGGCCATGTTCGAGCGCACTGGCCGGCGCGAGGCCTACATTGACCTGGCCGCCAAGCGCGAGAGGGTGGAGAAGCTCCTGGGCCGCTTTTTCGACCGGGCCAAGGCCGCCTACATGGCCCAGCGATGCATCCAGGCCGTGGGGCTCACCGGCAAGGGGCGCATCACCATCACCGAGCTGGCCGAGGTGTACAACGAGGTGGAGAAGTACCTGGCCGGCTCGGTGGGCTCGGCGGCGGCCCACAAGGCCCTGGGCAAGGCCGGGCTGTTCAGCGGCCGCGAGTCCCAGGAGCTTGGCGAGGTCTACGCCGAGATACTGGCCAACCTGCGCGCCCGGCCCCAGGACCTCATCCGGCGCATTGACTTCTACCAGGAGCGCGAGCAACTCATCAGCGCCCACGCCAGCGAACTGGAGGAGAAGGTCTTGCAGTTGCAGGACCAGATACTCATGCGCCTGCAGGCCGAGGCCCGTCTGCGGGAGTCGGAGGAGCGCTACCGCACGGCCATAGAGAGCAGCAACGACGGCGTGGCCTTCATCAAGGATGGGCGCTTCTTTTTCTTCAACAAGAAGTTCGCCGAGATGTTCGGCTACAGCCGGCGGGCCGAGATCATTGACAAGCCGGTGTCGGCCATCGTGCACCCCGACGAGAAGCTGCCGGTGATGGAACTGAGCCTGGCCCGCCAGGAGGGGCGCGATGTCCCCCGGCGTTACGACTTCAAGGGCGTGCGCAAGGACGGCACCCCCCTGTGGGTGGGGGTGAGCGCCACCACCACCACCTTCCGGGGCGAGGCGGTGGTGCTGGCCTACGTGCGCGACGTCACCGCCCGCCGCCAGGCCGAGGAGGACATCCGCAACCTCTCGCGGCGGCTCATCGCCGGCATCGAGGAGGAGCGCAAGCGCTTGGCCGCCGATCTGCACGACGAGTTCGGCCAGGCGCTGACCGCCCTGCACTTCGGCGTGCAGGCCCTGGAAGACACCCTGTCCGAGGACGACCCCCGGCGGGACCGCTGCCGCCAACTGGTGGAGGTGATCGAGGGGCTGGCCGACAATATCCGCAAGATAAGCAGCGATCTTCGGCCCGACATGCTGGACCACCTGGGCCTGGTCTCCACCATGGAGTGGTACGTGGGCGACTTTCGTAAGCGCTGGCCGACCCTGGAGGTGGACTTCCAGGCCGTGGGCTTCGCCATCAAAAAGCGCCTGGACCCCCGCCTGGAGATTGTCCTGTACCGCCTGCTGCAAGAGGGGCTGAACAACGTGGCCAAGCACGCCCAGGCCAAGCAGGTGAGCGTCAAGCTGACCTATAGCCATCCCCGGGTAATCTTCATCATCCAGGACGACGGCCTGGGCTTCAAGCAGGAGACCGCCCCCGGTCTGGCCGGCCTGGGCCGAGGCGGCGTGGGGCTGATCGGCATGCGCGAACGGGTGGCCTCGGTGGGCGGCTTCATCGAGATACGCTCCCTGCCCGGCAAGGGCACCCTCATCCGCGCCGAGCTGCCCGTGGAGCAGCCCGACGCCCCCGGCGAGGAGTAATGCCAGCGGGGCCGGGCGCGCCCGCAATCTGGGGTTGTGCCCGGCGGGGGCCACGGCGTAGAGTTGAGCAGTCCGTTGAAAAATGGCCCGCCAAAAAGCGCGGGCGCTATGGCGCCAAGCTTTTTGGGAGAGCTAGCCGGACCCATTTCGGCTAACTCGAGTTGGAAAAGTCCAGGGACGGACTTTTTCAACATCTTGCTAGGTGGCGCGCGCCAATCCCAATTGGCAATCAAACGGCCATCCTCATGGGGGATCGCCAATCATGACCAAGATACGCATCCTGATCGCCGACGATCACGCCGTGGTGCGCTCGGGGCTCAAGCAGCTCTTGGGCGCCCAGCCCGACATGGAGGTGGTGGGCGAGGCCGGCGACGGCCTGGAGGCCCTGGGCCTGGCCAAGTCGCAGAAGCCCGATGTCATCATCCTGGACATCGGCATGCCCGGAGTCAGCGGCCTGGAGGCGGTGAGCCTCATCAAGGAGGCGGTGCCCTCCTGCCAGATCGTGGTGCTGACCATGCACGGCAAGGAGTCCTTCGTGCGCCAGGTCTTGAGCGCCGGGGCCCTGGCCTACGTGCTCAAGGCCTCGCCGGTCTCCGACGTGCTGGAGGCGGTCAAGGCCGTGCACCGGGGGGAGTATTTCCTCTCCTCCAAGATCGAGGCCGAGGTGGTGGGCGCCTACCTGGACAGCCGCAAGCAGGCCCCCACCCCCCGGGGCTATGACCTCTTGTCCGAGCGCGAGCAGCAGATTTTCCGCCTGGTGGCCGAGGGCAACTCCACCAACCAGATCGCCGACGTCTTGTGCGTCAGCCCCAAGACCGTGGAAAAGCACCGCACCAACATCATGAAGAAGCTGAACCTGAAAGACCGGCTTGACATGGTCAAGTACGCGGTAAAAATAGGCATTATTGACCCGCAGCTCTGGCAGGACTAGGGCCGCCCCCACCCTGGCGGCCCTGGGGCCTCCCCGGCCCGCCCACCCCGCCGGCCTGATCCAGCCCCCGCCCCCCAGGTAGGGGATTCCCCCCCAAAAATACGGGTTGCCACCCATGGACAGCCATGGCCCCCCTTGGCCATTATGGGGTCAAGGTCACAAGCCTGGCCGCACGTGCGTTGGCCAGGCCCACCGCTTAAACCGGAACCCAAGGTAGGAGGAAGTCATGGGCATGACGGCAAAGGAAATGGTGGAATCGCCAGACTTCAAGAAGCTGGTTTCCACCAGGTGGAAGGTTTCCCTCACGCTGCTTTTCTTGTGCTGCGCCAGCTACTACGGCTACATCCTGCTGGTGGCCCTGAACAAGCCCTTCATGTCCCAGAAGATCGGCCAGTTCACCACCATGGGCATCCCCATCGGCATCGCCACCATCGTGGCCTCCTTCGTGTTGACCCTTATCTACGTGGTCTGGGCCAACACCAAGTACGACCCCGAGGTCAAGCGCCTCAAGGAACAGATCACGGGTTAGGGGAGGAATAGAACGATGCAGCCAGCAGCAGCCGCCGCGCAGACCGCCATCGGCAGCCCGACCGCCTCGGGCATCATTTTCTTTTTCGCCATCGTCGTGTTGACCCTATGCATCACCTATTGGGCCGCCAAGCGGACCAAGACCACCAAGGAGTTCTACGCCGCCGGCCGTAGCGTATCGGCGGTGCAGAACGGCTTCGCCCTGGCCGGCGACTACATGTCAGCCGCCAGCTTCCTGGGCATCGCCGGCATCGCCTCGCTCAAGGGCGTGGACGCCATGATCTACGCCACGGGCTGGCTGGTGGGCTGGCCGGTGCTGATGTTCCTCATCGCCGAGCCCCTGCGCAACCTGGGCAAGTACACCTTCGCCGACGTGGTGGCCTACCGCCTCAAGCAGCGCCCGGTGCGCATCGCCAGCGCCGTGGGCGGCGTCATCACCCTCTTGACCTACACCATCGCCCAGATGGTGGGCGCCGGCAACCTCATCAAGCTGATGTTCGGCATTGACTACGTGGTGGCCGAGATCATCGTGGGCTGCGTCATGCTGGCCTACGTGCTCTTCGGCGGCATGATCGCCACCACCTGGGTGCAGATCATCAAGGCCGTGCTGCTCCTCTCCGGCGTCACCCTGCTGACCATCCTGGTGCTGGCCCAGTTCGGCATGAACCCGGCCAACCTGTACCAGGCGGTGGCCGAGAAGTACGGCCAGACCCAACTTGAGCCCGGCACCATGGTCACCACGCCCCTGGAGGCCGTGAGCCTGGGCCTGGCCCTGATGCTGGGCCTTTTGGGCCTGCCCCACATCCTCATGCGCTTCTACACCGTGCCCGACGCCCGCGCCGCCCGCGTCAGCGTGGTCTACGCCACGGGCTTCATCGGCTACTTCTACTGCATCATCCCCATCGTGGGCATGGGCGCCTCGGTGCTGGTGGGCCGCAACCTCATCACGGCGGTGGACAAGGGCGGCAACATGGCCGCCCCGCTGTGCGCCGAACTCTTGGGCGGCACGCCCTTCCTGGGCTTCATCGCCGCCGTGGCCTTCGCCACCATCCTGGCGGTGGTGGCCGGCCTGACCCTGGCCGGCGCCTCGGCGCTGTCCCACGACATCTTCCTCAACGTGGTGCGCAAGGGCCAGGCCACGGAGCAGGAGCAGGTCAAGGTGGCCAAGATAGCCACCGTGGTCTTCGGCATCTGCGCCGTGCTCCTGGGCATCCTCTTCAAGGGCCAGAACGTGGCCTACATGGTGGGCCTGACCTTCGCCATCGCCTGCTCGGCCAACTTCCCCGCGCTCTTGATGTCCATAGTGTGGAAGAAGTTCACCACCCAGGGCGCGGTGTGGTCCATCATCACAGGCACCATCCTCTCGGCGGGCATGATTATCCTCAGCCCCACCGTGTGGGTGGAGGTCCTGGGCAACAAGGCCCCGGTCATCCCCCTGCGCAACCCGGCCATCATCTCCATGACCGCGGCCTTCGTGGTGGGCGCGGTGGTCTCCCTGATGGCCCCCGATCCCGAGGCCGAGGCCAAGTACGTCGGCCAGACGGTGCGCGAGTACCTGGGCATCGGCTCCGAATAGGCCACCTCACCGGGGACCGGGGCCTGTAGGGGTCCCGGGCCCCGGACCCAACCGAAGGCGGGCGCGTCAACCGGCGCGCCCGCCGTTTTGGCTCCAGGAGAGGGGCGCCCGCCGGCCCTTTTTTCTCGGTAACCAAGCGGAGGGTGCCGCCGGCAGCGGCCCGGGGGAGGGCCTCAACCGACACGTGTATGCCCGCCGCGGCGCGCGCCCGCCTGTTTAAGCCAAGTCAATGTGTCCCCTTGGTTTATTGCCGAGGCCGTGTAGACGAGGTGTTGGTTATATGCGGCCTTGGCTTTGTTACGGTGTTGGCTTCTAGCCTTGATGGGTTCGGTGAGTGTTGTGGGTTTGGTTTGAGCGATGAGCTTTCCCTGGT
>JACRDC010000112.1 GCA_016218705.1 Desulfarculus sp. | reverse complement strand
GATAGACGGCCGCTACGTGCTCTCCCGCGACGTCAAGAAGCCCAAGCCCGTGGAGGACTACCTCAAGATCCAGCGCCGCTTCCGCCATCTCAAGCCCGAGGACATCGCCGTCATCCAGAAGCGCGTGGACCAGGACTGGGATCGCCTCATGGCCCTGGTAAAGGCCACAAACCCGGAGGCGACCGCTGAATAGGCGCGGCCAGCGCATGACATTAACAGAGATCAACTCATAAAACATACGACATCGCCGTTAAGGAGGATTGACATGCTGCAAAAAATCACCGTTATCGGCGCCGGGAACGTGGGCGCCACCTGCGCCCAGCGCGCGGCGGAGAAGGAACTGGCTGACGTGGTGCTGGTGGACGTGGTGGAGGGCATGCCCCAGGGCAAGGGCCTGGATTTGTGCGAGGCCGCCACCATTGAGATGCACGACGCGCTCATCACCGGCAGCAACGGCTTCGAGGCCACCGCCGGCTCCGATGTCATCATCGTCACCGCCGGCATCGCCCGCAAGCCGGGCATGAGCCGCGACGATCTCATCAAGACCAACGCCGGCATCGTGCACAACGTGGTGGCCGCCGCGGCCAAGCTCTCGCCCCAGGCCGTACTCATCATCGTCAGCAACCCGCTGGACGCCATGTGCCACGTGGCCTTGAAGGCCAGCGGTTTCCCGCCCGAGCGCGTGATCGGCATGGCCGGTGTGCTGGACTCGGCCCGCTTCCGCTTCTTTATCGCCGAGGCCCTGGACGTCAGCGTGGAGAATTGCCACGCCTTCGTGCTGGGCGGCCACGGTGACACCATGGTGCCCCTGCCCCGGCTCTCCAACGTCAGCGGCATCCCCCTGCCCGAGCTGTTGCCCGCCGACAAGATCGCCGCCCTGTGCCAGCGCACCGCCCAGGGCGGCGCCGAGATCGTGGCCCTGTTGAAGACCGGCAGCGCCTACTACGCCCCGGCCTCGGCGGCTGTGGAGATGGCCGAGGCCATCCTCAAGGACAAGAAGAAGGTCCTGCCCTGCGCGGCCTACCTCACCGGCCAGTACGGCTACAACGACCTGTTCATCGGCGTGCCGGTAAAGCTGGGCAAGGGCGGCGTGCTCAAAGTCATGGAGATCGCCCTGAACGCCGAGGAAAAGGCCGCCCTGGACAAGAGTGCCGAGGCCGTGCGCGGCCTGGTGAAGACCTTGAGCGATCTGGGATTCTAACCGGGGGCCCCGGGGCCCCCATAGCGGCGGACGCCAAGGAGTCTATCCTGCTGCGCTACACACCATCTGGGATTTGCTGCACCTCGCTCTCTGATTGCGCCTGTCCGACTCAGCGGCTTCGTCTTGCCCGACCGATACCGATAGCCGTTAAGGACCTGACCCTGGGCCGTGCCCAAACCATTTGATAGACCCGGAGCCTCTGGCCGGCGGCCATCCGCCGCCGGCCCTAGGCCCCGCAAGGTGATGGATGGGGATTATCCCTTTAGAAAGGAGCAGGGAGGATGGGCAAATATCAAGAGGTGTTCGATCGCAGCGTCAAGGATCCCGCGGGATTTTGGGGGGAGGCCGCCGAGGCCATCAGTTGGTACAAGAAGTGGGACAAGGTCCTGGACGACAGCAAGGCGCCCTTCTACAAGTGGTTCGTGGGCGGCGAACTGAACACCTGCTACAATGCCCTTGACCGTCACGTGGAAGGCGGCCGCGCCGACCAGTTGGCGGTGATCTACGACAGCCCGGTGACCGACACCATCCAACGCTTCACCTACCGCGAGTTCCTGGATCAGGTGAAGCAGGTGGCCGGCGCCTTGAAGGGCATGGGCGTGGGCAAGGGCGACACCGTGGTGATCTACATGCCCATGGTGCCCCAGGCCCTGATGGCCATGCTGGCCTGCGCCCGTCTGGGCGCCATCCACTCGGTGGTCTTCGGCGGATTTGCTCCCAAGGAGCTGGCCATACGCATTGACGACGCCAAGCCCAAGGTGATGATAAGCGCCTCCTGCGGCATCGAGGGCAAGAAGGTCATCGCCTACAAGCCGCTTCTGGACAAGGCCATCGAGCTGGCCACCCACAAGCCCGAGAAATGCCTGATCTACGCCCGTCCCCAGGTGCAGGCCGATCTCACGGCCGGCCGCGACTTCGATTGGGAGCAACTGGCCAAGTCCGCCACTCCCGCCGACTGCGTGCCGGTCAAGGCCACCGACCCCCTGTACATCCTCTACACCTCGGGCACCACCGGCATGCCCAAGGGCATCGTGCGCGACAACGGCGGCCACGCCGTGTCCCTGTACTGGTCCATGAAGAACATCTACAACATCGCTCCCGGCGACGTCTACTGGGCCGCCTCCGACGTGGGTTGGGTGGTGGGCCACTCCTACATCGTCTACGCGCCCCTGATCTACGGGGCCACCACCATCGTCTTTGAGGGCAAGCCCGTGGGCACCCCCGATCCCGGCGCCTTCTGGAGGGTCATCAGCCAGCACGGCGTCAAGGTGCTATTCACGGCGCCCACGGCCTTCCGCGCGATCAAACGCGAGGATAGCAAGGGCGAATACCTTAAAAAATACGACATCAGCAACTTTAAATACCTCTTCCTGGCCGGCGAGCGCACCGACCCCGACACCTACCACTGGGCGGTGGACCTCTTGCAACGCCCGGTGATTGACCACTGGTGGCAGACCGAGACCGGCTGGGCCATCGCCGGCAACTGCCTGGGCATCGAGCACCTGCCGGTCAAGGCCGGCTCGCCCACCAAGGCCATCCCGGGCTACGACGTGCGCATCCTTAGCGCCGACGGCCAGGAGGCCCCCCGGGGCAACCCCGGCGTGGTGACCGTGAAGCTGCCCCTGCCCCCCGGCACCCTGCCTACCCTGTGGAACGCCGACGAGCGCTACCTGCAGAGCTACACCAAGGTCTACCCCGGCTACTACTTCACGGGTGACGAGGGCTACATGGACACGGACAACTACGTGTACATCATGGGCCGCGTGGACGACGTCATCAACGTGGCCGGCCACCGCCTGAGCACCGGCGCCATGGAGGAGGTCATCGCCCAGCACCCCGACGTGGCCGAGTGCGCCGTGATCGGTGCGGCCGACAACTTCAAGGGCCAACTGCCGGTGGGCTTCGTGGTGCTCAAGGCCGGCGTGCAGCGCGCCCCCGAGGAGATCAAGAAGGAGCTGGTGCAGATGGTGCGCGACCAGATCGGCGCCGTGGCCAGCTTCAAGGAGGCCACCATCGTGCCCCGGCTGCCCAAGACCCGCTCGGGCAAGATACTGCGCGGCACCATGCGCAAGATCGCCGACGCCGCGGCCTACACCGTGCCCTCCACCATTGACGACCCCACCAGCCTGGACGAGATCAAGACCGCCCTGTTGAGCATCGGCTACGCCCAGGCCCAGCAGTAGCCGCCGCCACACGCCCTCAACCCGCGCGCCCGGCCCCTGCCGGGCGCGCGGCCTTTTTGGCTCCCCGCGGCAGCCCTGATCCCGCGATTTCCGTTGACCAGCCCCGAACCATGGGGCAACCTGCAAACGCGGGATGTCAACGCCGGCCGGCGGGAGCGCCATGATCCTACCCTTTTCGCAACGGCGATACTGTGGCCCCTGGGCGCGTTGGGGCTTTCTGGTGGCCGGCCTGCTGGCCCTGTACCTGGCGGCCTGGCCCCTGGTCTGGCGGTTGGTCATCGCGCCGGCGGCCTCGGACCGGCAGCACGGCCTGCGCGCCGAGGTGCGTGCCCTGGGCCAGCCCGGAGGCCGGCCCCTGGAGCGCCGCCTGGCCGGACCCCAGGACTTG
This sequence comes from Desulfarculus sp., assembly GCA_016218705.1. Taxonomy (GTDB): domain Bacteria; phylum Desulfobacterota; class Desulfarculia; order Desulfarculales; family Desulfarculaceae; genus JACRDC01. The sequence goes on along the minus strand of JACRDC010000112.1, from coordinate 13,271 downwards.
GTCCTGGCCCTGCCCCGCGCCACGGCCCAGGCCCTGGCCATCTGGCGGGTGCCCGCCCCGGGGCTTTACGGCCTGCGCCTGGAGGCCGACGACTACGCCAGCCTGCGCCTGGACCGCCGTCTGCTTGTTGACCTGCCTGCGCGGGCCAGCGACCTGAACACAGGCGAGGCCAGCGTTTCCCTGGAGGCTGGCCCCCATTTTTTGCAAGTGGAGCTGACCAACCTGGAGGGCCAGGGTTGGCTGCGCCTGTGGGTGCGCCCCCCCGGCCAGGAGCAGTGGCAACCCCTGGCCAGCGAGCACCTGCGCCCGCCCGATTTGGGCAATCTAGAATTATGGCTGAGCCTGGTGGTCTGGCTGGAGGGCCTGTGCCTATGGGGCATCCTGGGCGCCCTGCTATCCCTGCCAATTCTGATCTGGGCTAGCAAGGAATGGGGCCGGCGGCTGCGCCAGGGCCTCTGGCTGGCCTTCCTGGGCCTGCCCCTGGCGCTCATGGCCGCCCGCGCCTGGCCGGCGGCCCTGTCCATCCCCTATCTCACCACCTACACCCCGGACCTGCGCTTCCCGGTGCTGGGCTTGTTGATCTACGCCTTGTGCCTCGCCGTGGCGGTGGGGCTATGGCAGGCCCCCTGGCGGCGGCGCCTGGCCTGGTGGGGCTTATTGATGATGCTGGTGCTCACGCGCGTCTACACCTGGCCCTATTCCATGTACTGCGGCCTGCACCCGGACTGGACCTCCTTCGCCGGCTTCTACCACAAGTTTCAGGAACTGCTGCTGGCCCAGGGCCTGGACCGCCAATTCAGCCTGGCCGGCCTGCTGGCCTACCTGGACGAGGTGGCGCGCAACCTCTACGTGGGCTATCCCTCGGGCTGCTTCAGCTTCCCGGCCTTCATCATGGGCACCGGCGCCCTGGCGGTCCAGACGGCGCTCATGGGTACCGGCGCCGGCCAGGGCTTCCCCGTGGCCGGGCACCTGCTGGGGCCGGCCTTCAACCTGGCCTACGCCCTGCTCCTGGCGCTTTTGGCCCGCCGCCACCTGAGCGAGCCCGGCCAGGAATACTGGTCCTGGCCCTTAGTGTTTTTGCTGTGCTGCGTGCCCACCCACATCTACCTGGGCGCCAACATCACATACAACCTGCTGGCCGATGCCCTGCACCTGGCGCTCTTGCTGGTGGGTCTGGACCTCATGGCGCGCTGGGGGACCACCCTGGCCCAGGCCGAGAGCGCGCCCGCCGCCGCCGGCCAGGCCCTCCCGCCGTGGCCCCCGCTGGGACCAGGCCTGCTCTACAGCCTGCTGTTGGGCCTGTGCCTGGCCACCAAGATCGTCTTCATGCCAGCCCTGCTCACTCTGCTGGCGCATGCCGTGGCCCTGATGTGGCGCCACCGCCGCCTGCGCTCCCGCCTGGTCTGGGGCCGGTTCCCGGGATACGTGCTGGCCATGCTGGCCGGCGGCGGCCTGGTCTATGGGCTCATCATCATCAGGAACGTGCTGAACGTGCCCGGCTTCTGGGGACAGCTTCTGCACATGACCGGCGACAACACCGGCCTGTCGCTGGCCAAGGCCGGCCTGGGCCGCTGCCTGGGCATCTTCTTCCAGGACCTGCTGCTGCCCAACCTGGGCTACGCCGGCACCCTGGCCGGAGGCCTGGGTTTGGCCCTGCTGGCCTGGCGGACCCTGCAAGCCCGCGAGCTGGGCCGGGCCATGGTCTTCATTTGGGTGGCGCTCACCGTGGGGATGAACCTGCTTTCCTGGTCCATGCTCATGATGTTCAACGCCATGCCCCGCTCCTCCATGGCCATGGGCCTGTGGCTGGCCCTGGCCCTGTACCTGGTTGGGAACCTGTGGCAATGGCTGGGCCGGAGACTGGGCGGACTAGGACGGGGCCTGCTCCAGGCCGCCCTGGTGCTGGCCGTGGGCCTGGAAACAGTATTGGCCGGGGCCAGCCTGCTGACCATGTACGGCGCCGGCGCGCCCCGCTGGCAGACCGAAGCCCATCTGCGCACCCTGGCCGGCGGAGACAAAAGCGTGGCCGCCGTGATGTACCTGGCCTACGGCGACGACCCCAACACCGTGCTGGGCCGCCAGGTGCCTTTCGTGGACCTGCGCGGCCACCTGCACGGGCTGAGCGCGCCCGAGAGCCGCCGGCAACTGGTGGCCCAGGCCCGCGCCAGCCACTGGCTGCTCACCAGTTACGAGGCCTACTTCCTGCCCCATGGCCTGGAGGACGTGGAGGCCCTGCGGGGGGAACTGGCCCGCCAGGGCTACCGCCTAGAGCGCCGCCTGGCGTCGCGGCCCTTCCCCAACCACCCCCGGATGGAACGGGTCCAACAGCATTTCGCCCTGCCCCTCATGGCCGGCCCCGGCCAGGGCGGTCTGCAGGAGCCCCGCTTTGTGGAAATCCACAGCCGGCCGAGTGCCTCCGCCGAGAGCCTCGGCTCCCATAACGGGCCGGGCGGCCTCGTTCCTTGATTCATACCAAGTTGCGATCAAACGAGTAGTTTGATCGCAACTTGGTATGCGGGCCATGGATGGCCCGCCGGGCGCGGTAGCGCCCGGGAGGCCGGGCAAAAACACTCTTTTGCCCGGCCGATCAGCAATCAAAGCCAGGGATGGCTTTGATTGCATATTGGTATCAGGGCTGGCGGCTCCCGTTGATGGGTTGCGCCGGAAATCAAGACGGGCGGGGGTGTCCCCGCCCGCGCCGTCCGCCAAACTCAGCCGAACCTGCCTCAGTGGCCGCCCCCCGGGGGAGGCGCGGGCGGCCCGGCGGCATTGCGGCGGCGCCAGAACTCCAGCACCTCGCCCACCATGCCTCGGCGGAAGGTGAGCACGCAGACCACGAAGATGGCTCCCTGGATGATGGTCACCCAGGCGCCCATCTGGGCCAGGTAGTTCTGGATGGCCACCACCAAGAAGGCCCCCACCACCGGCCCGAAGACGGTGCCCACCCCGCCCAGCAGGGTCATCAGCACCACCTCGCCGGATGCGTGCCAATGCACGTCGGTGAGCGAGGCCAACTGGAAGACCAGGGCCTTCATGGCCCCGGCGGTGCCGGCCAGGGCCGCCGAGAGGGTGAAGGCCATGAGCTTGTAGCGGTCGGTCTTGTAGCCCAGGCTGGTGGCCCGGGGCTCGTTCTCGCGGATGGCCTTGAGCACCTGGCCGAAGGGCGAGCCCACGGCCCGGCGGATGATGAGCAGACCCAGGATGAAGACCACCAGCACGAAGTAGTACATGCTGAGGTTGTCGGTCAGGTCTATCAGCCCCAATAGCCGGCCCCGGGGCACGGCCTGGATGCCGTCCTCGCCGTGGGTGAAGGGCGCCTGCACGCAGAAGAAGAAGACCATCTGCGACAGGGCCAGGGTAATCATGGCGAAGTAGATGCCCGAGCGCCGGATGGCCAGCCAGCCGAAGACCAGGCCCAGCCCCATGGCCGTGAGCGTGCCCAGGACCAGGGCCAACTCCGGCCCCAGGCCCCAGACCTTGGCCGCGTGGGCCGATATGTAGGCCGCGAAGCCGAAGTAGGCGGCGTGGCCAAAGGAAAGGAGCCCCACGTAGCCCAGGAGCAGGTTGAAGGCGCAGGCGAACAGGGCGAAGCAAAGGGCCTTCATCAGGAAGACCGGGTAGACCACAAACGGCGCCGCCAGGGCCAGGGCCAGCAGGATGGGTATGCCGATTTTTTGCAGTCGCACTTGTGTCTAGCTCGCTTTGCCGAACAGCCCGGCCGGCTTAATCAGGAGCACCACGGCCATCACCACGAAGATGACGGTGTTGCTGGCCTCGGGATAGAAGACCTTGGTCAGCCCCTCCAGGAGCCCCAGCATGAAGCCGGTGACCACCGAGCCCATGATGGAACCCATGCCGCCGATGACCACCACCGCGAAGACCACGATGATCATGTCGGCGCCCATGGTGGGCTTGACCTGGTAGATGGGCGCCGCCAGCACCCCGGCCAGGGCCGCCAGGCCCACGCCGAAGCCGTAGGTCAGGGTTATCATGCGCGGCACGTTGATGCCGAAGGCCTGCACCAGGGTGGGGTTCTCGGTGCCGGCCCGCAGGTAGGAGCCCAGCTTGGTCTTCTCGATCACCAGCCAGGTGCCCAGGCAGACCACCAGCGAGAAGAACACCACCCAGCCCCGGTAGAGGGGCAGGAACATGAAGCCCAGGTTGTAGCCGCCGGTGAGCACCGGGGGCACGGGGTAGCTCTGGCCGGAGATTCCGTAGAGGTTGCGGAAGACCCCCTCGATTATCAGGGCCAGGCCGAAGGTCAACAACAGGCCGTAGAGGTGGTCCAGGTGGTAGAGCTTGCGCAGCATCAGCCGTTCCAGCAGGATGCCGAAGGCCCCCACCACCACGGGGGCCAGGATCAGGGCCAGCCAGTAGTTGATGCCCAAGAAGTTCAGGAGCAGCCAGGCCACGTAGGCCCCCAGCATGTACTGGGCCCCGTGGGTGAAGTTGATGACGTTCAAGAGCCCGAAGATCAGCGCCAGGCCCAGGCTCAAGACGGCGTAGAAGGCGCCGTTGATGAGCCCCAGCAGCATTTGGCCAAACAGGGCCTGGGGGGGTATGCCTATCAGCTCGAACATGGGCTGGTCCTTGGCGCCGGGTCAGGAATCGCTGGGGGCGCCGGCCCCAGATGAGCGGGCCGGCGTCCCGTCCGGGATGCTTACTTCTTTTCCAGCAGGTAGGGGCACTCGGTCTCGGAGATGGGCTTGTAGGCCTCGTCGCCGGGGATCACGCGCAGGATCTTGTAGTAGTCCCAGGGGTACTTGGAATCCTCGGGCTTCTTGACCTGGGCCAGAAGCATGTCGTGCACCATGCGGCCGTCCTCGCGCACCTTGCCGTTCTTGGCGAAGAAGTCGTTGACCGGGATTTCGCGCATCTTCTTGGCCACGGCCTTGGCCTCGTCGGTGCCGGCGGCCTGGATGGCCTTGAGGTAGTGCATGGTGGCCGAGTAGCAGCCCGCCTGGGCCATGGTGGGCATGCGGCCGTTCATGCGGGCGCTCCACTTCTTGGACCAGGCCCGGGTCTCGTCGTTTAGGTCCCAGTAGAAGCCGGTGGTGACCACCAGGCCCTGGGCGGTCTTGAGCCCCAGGGAGTGGATGTCGCTGATGAAGACCAACAGACCCGCCAGGCGCTGGCCGGCCTGGACGATACCGAACTCGGCGGCCTGCTTGACGGCGTTGATGGTGTCGCCGCCGGCGTTGGCCAGGCCGATGACCTTGGCCTTGCTGGCCTGGGCCTGCAAGAGGAAGGAGGAGAAGTCGTTGCAGGGGAAGGGATGGCGCACGCTGCCCAGCACCTTGCCGCCGGACTTGGTCACGGCCTCGGCGGTGCTCTTTTCCAGGTCGTGGCCAAAGGCGTAGTCAGCGGTGAGGAAGAACCAGGTGTCGCCGCCCTCCTTGACCATGGCCGTGCCGGTGCCCTTGGCCAGGGCGTAGTTGTCGTAGGTCCAGTGGAAGCCGGTGGGCGAGCAGTTCTTGTTGGTGAGGATGACCGAGGCGCCGGTGGAGATGAGGTTGATGCGGTTCTTGTCCTGGCAGATCTTCTGCACGGCCAGGCAGACGGCCGTGTTGGGCAGGTCCACGATCACGTCAACCTTGTCAACGTCTATCCATTTGTTGGCCACGTTGGCGCCGATGTCGGCCTTGTTCTGATGGTCGGCCGAGACCACCTCGATGGGCTTGCCCAGCACCTTGCCCCCGAAGTCCTCCACGGCCATCTTCACCGCTTCCACCGAGCCGGGGCCGCAGAGGTCGGAATAGACGCCGGACATGTCGTTGAGCACGCCGATCTTGACCACGCCGTCGCTGACCTCGGCCATGGCCGGCACGGCCAGGGCCAGCACCAGGGCGGTGGCCAGGGCGAACCTGCTTAAGCGTTTCATGAACCGCTCCTTTCCTCAAAGCGTTTAGGTGGCTTTTTCAAACTCCCAGGTACTTTTTAAGCTTTTCGGTGCTTTGCCCTATCTGGTCGTTGGGAAGCCAGTCCACAACCACCCCGTTCTCCACCACGAAGTGGCGGTCGGCCACGGTGGCCGCGAAGCGGAAGTTCTGCTCCACCAAGAGGATGGTGTAGCCACGGCGTTTGAGGTCGCGGATGATGTCGCCGATCTGCTGCACGATCAAGGGCGCCAGGCCCTCGGTGGGCTCGTCCAAGAGGAGCAGGCTGGCGCCGGTGCGCAGGATGCGCGCGATGGCCAGCATCTGGGCCTCGCCGCCGCTGAGCTTGGTGCCCTGGGAGTAGCCGCGCTCCTTGAGCCGGGGGAAGAGGCCGTGGATGTCCTGAAGGCTCATGCCGCCGGGCTTGACCACCGGCGGCAGCAGGATGTTCTCGGTGACGTTGAGGCTAGAGAAGATGCCGCGCTCCTCGGGGCAGTAGGCCAGGCCCAGGCGGGCGATGCGGTTGCTGGGCAGGCCCACCAGCTCCTGGCCCTCGAAGCGGATGGAGCCGCCGCGTTTTTGCACGATGCCCATGATGGCCTTCATGGTGGTGGTCTTGCCGGCGCCGTTGCGTCCCAGGAGCGTCACCACCTCGCCCTTGGGCACCGCGAAGTTCATGCCGTGCAAGATATGGGACTCGCCGTAATGGGCGTGCAGGTCGCTGACCTCTAGCTGTAGCTCGGGGTTGGTATCAGGCATGGCCGGTCCCCATGTAGGCCTCGACCACCTGGGAGTTGTTGGAAACCTCCTGGTAGGTGCCCTCGGCCAGGATGGCGCCGTTGTGCAGCACGGTGATGAAGTCGGACAGGTCGGCCACCACGCTCAGGTTGTGCTCCACCATGAGGATGGTGCGGTCCTTGGCCACGCGCTTGATGAGGGCCACGATGCGCCCGATGTCCTCGCGCCCCATGCCGGCCATGGGCTCGTCCAACAAGAGCACCTCGGGGTCGAGCGCCAGGGTGGTGGCGATCTCCAGGGCGCGCTTGCGGCCATAGGGCAGCTCGCTGGCCGGCACCGCCGCGTAGTCCTTGAGACCCACGGCCTCCAACAGCTCGTGGGCCCGCTCGTGCAGCACCTCCAGGGACTTCTCCGGCCGCCAGAAGTGGAAGGAGGTGCCCAGTTGGCGTTGCAAGGCCACGCGCACGTTCTCCAGGGCGGTGAGCCCCAGAAACACCGCCGAGATCTGGAAGGAGCGCACCATGCCCAGGCGGGCGATGGCCGCCGGGTCCAGCCTGGTGATCTCGCGGCCCTTGAAGAAGATGCGCCCCTTGGTGGGCACCAGGAACTTGGTGATGAGGTTGAAGCAGGTGGTCTTGCCGGCGCCGTTGGGACCGATGAGGGCGTGGATGGTGCCGGGTTTGAGGCGCAGGTCAACGTCCACCACGGCGGAGAAGCCCTTGAAGTCCTTGCACAGGTTTTGGGTTTCGATGATGAAGTCGCTACCCATGCTCTACCTTGTCCCGCCGGGCCGGCCCCAGGCCAAGCAAATAAAAGGATGATCGCTTTGTATCAATAATGCTACATGCCAGGTATTTGTTACGAACATTCCGTACGGGCCGTCAGGGCCAGCATGGTGCCATTGGCCCTGGTTCGCGGCCCAAAAGTCGGGCCAGTCCGGGGGGCCGGCGTCACGGTATTTAAGCAATATTCTTGCCAGCCTCCCATGCGGAGGGCCAGCCGGTCCCGCCTCGCGGGCACAGTTACATTATCACAAACGATTAGGCCTGGTTGCGAAAAAAGGGCCTGGCCAGGGCCGCCCGGGTCTTTGGCCAGGCCCCTATAATTTGGTTTGGATAATGTCGCCGATATGCTATATGTAGATCGTTTGCTACGTAACACATATCGGACACAGCCAAGGGACAAGTCATGCCCACCCCCAGGAAAACGCCGCCCAGCCAGGCCCCGGCCCCCCGGGAGGACCGCCCCAGCCCCCGCGAGCAGGCCTTGCTGGAAAAGATCGAGATGCTGGAGCTGATCCTCAACCACATCCACAACGGGGTGGTGGTCACCGACGCCAGCGGCATCATCACCCACTTCAACGAGCCCTACGGCCGCTTCCTGGGCGTGGACCCCAAGGCCCAGATCGGCAGGCACACCACCGAGGTGGTGGAGAACACCCGCATGCACATCGTGGCCCAGACCGGCGTGGCCGAGATCAACTGGGCGCATCGCATCAAGGGCCAGGACATGGTGGTGCAACGCATCCCCGTGGTCAAGAACGGCAAGGTCATCGCGGTCTTCGGCCAGGTGATGTTCAAGGACGTGGGCGACGTGCGCAAGCTGGCCCGCAAGCTCAGGGTCCTGGAGTCCAAGGTCAAGCTCTACGAGGAGGAGCTGATCTCCCTGCGCTCCACCCGCTACACCATTGACAGCATCGTGGGCAGAAGCCCGGCCCTGGCCGCGCTCAAGAAGGAGGCCCTGTGGGCGGCCACCAACCGCCTGCCCGTGCTCATCACCGGCGAGAGCGGCACCGGCAAGGAGCTTTTCGCCCAGGCCATCCACCACGCCGGCAAGAGCCGGCCCCATCCCTTTGTGCGCATCAACTGCGCCACCATCCCCAAGGACCTCTTTGAAAGCGAGCTCTTTGGCTACGCCGACGGCGCCTTCACCGGCGCGCGCGCCCAGGGCAAGCCCGGCAAGTTCGAGCTGGCCCATCACGGCACCGTCTTCTTGGACGAGATCGGCGAGCTGCCCCTGGCCATGCAGCCCAAGCTGTTGCGCGTGCTGGAGGAGAAGGAGTTTGAGCGCGTGGGCGGCACGGCCCTGATAAAGACCGATTTCCGTCTCATCGCCGCCACCAACCAAAACCTGGACCAGATGATGGCCAGCGGCGGCTTCCGCAAGGACCTGTACTACCGCCTCAACGTCATCCCCCTGCACATCCCGCCCCTGCGCGAACGCACCGAGGACATCCCGCCCCTGGCCGAGGGCCTCTTGTCCCAGATAGGCCCCGGCCTCGGCGGCGAGCCCATCAGCCTGACCCCCGAGGCCCTGGAGGTGCTCCTGGCCTACCATTGGCCCGGCAACGTGCGCGAGCTGTTCAACGCCCTGGAACGCTCCGTGGCCTCCATCGAGGACAGCCTGATCACCGTGGCCAACCTGCCCTTCCACTTGCACCGCCCCACCGCGCAGCCCGCCCGCCAGGCCAGCGGGCGCCTCAAGCTGCGGCAGGTGGCCGCCCGCAGCGAGGCCGAGGCCCTGCGCCAGGCCCTGGCGGCCTGCGGCGGCAACAAGACCCAGGCCGCCAGCCTGCTGGGCATCCACCGCACCCTGCTCTACCGCAAGATGAAGAAGCTCGGACTGGAGATTTAGGGCACAGCCGCGATCAAGCCGGGGCATGGACGGCCATGACCGCCCTCCCGTCAATCCAGGTCCACCGGCTCCCGGCAGTCCGGGCAGCGCCTGGCTCCCCGGAACAACTGCCGGCCGCAGCGGGGGCACTGGTAGCGCCTGATCTCCTCCTGGATCCATTGCCCGGTGGGCAGCTCGCGCCAGCGGGGCACCGCCCGTAGGATGGTCTTCTTGCCCAGGGGCTGGGGGAAGCTGTCAATGAACAGGCAGGGAAACCGCGGGCACTGGTGGCAGCCCTCCAGGCCTTGGTCGCGGGTGCAGGCGCGCACCGGGCAGTGTCGGCAATAGGCGAAGGTCTGGCCGGAGAGGCAGCCCTGGCAATTGATGTCTTCCATGGTCATGGCCCCGCCGCCGGGCAACTGACCCCGGTAGGCCTCCAGCAGGCGCTCCTTCAGCCGCTGGTCCCCATTCTGGGTGGCCTGGTACACGGCGCAGACCCCACAAAACAACCCACAGGGGGCCAGGAGTTTCTCATCCATGGTCCGCGTCCTGGCAGGTGCCGGGGTCCTGACCTTCCTGGTCCTGGGTGCCTTTGAGGCGGTAGCGGAAGTCGCAGTAGGACTGACCCTCTAGGATGGTGCCCCGCCGGGTGAGGATGACCTCGGGGTTGAAGCCCTCGATGAAGGCGAAGTCCCGCTGGCAGGAGAGCACCAGGCCCAGCTCGCCCAGGCCCAGCTCCTGGTACATCTCGGCATAGCGGCAGCGGCGCACGTCGTAGCAGAGCTCGTTTTCGCTCTGAGACAGGATCAGCAGGTCCAGGGCGTCCTCCTGGGTCCACAGCTCCAGGCCCTGGGCCAGATGCACCAGGCTGTTGCCGCCCAGGGCGCGGGCCAGGTCCTGGCCGGCTTGGCGGGCCAGGGAGCATACCACCTCGCCCAGCACCTCACGGGCGCGCTGTGCCCCCATCTCGCGGGTCAAGGCCTCCATCAGGGGCGCGGCCAGGCGGGCCTCGATCTCCCGCCGGGCCAGGATGCTCACCTTGCCGAGATCGGCCGCCAAGGCCTGCCTCCTTGCATGGCTTGTGACTTGGATGCATCCGATGATAGCACAGGCGCCGGGCCGCGAAGTCAAGGTTTTCACAGGCCCCGGGCCGGGCTTGGGTCCATCTGCCGATTGACAGGACCGGCCTATCTCCACATACTGGAGCGATGGAAAAGCCGGACCACAAGGCCCAATTGGGGCAACTGCGCATAGACCGCCAGGCCTGGGGGCCGGGGGCCTCCCCCCGCCGCCGGCGCTGGCCCTGGCTGTTGGCCCTGGCCCTGGGCCTGCTCCTGCTGGCCGGCCTGGCCGGCTGGGGCCTGGGCTGGCTCAGGCCGGCCCAGACGGTGAGCGTGGCCACGGTCAGCCGCCTCTCCCCAGCCCAGGGGCTGTCGGTGCTGGGGGCCACGGGCTACGTGGTGGCCCAACGCAAGGCCGCCGTCTCCAGCAAGGGCACCGGCCGCCTGGCCTACCTGGGGGTGGAGGCCGGCCAGCGCGTGACCCAGGGCCAGGTGCTGGCCCGCCTGGAGAACGACGACCTGGCCGCCGCCCGCGACGAGGCCCTGGCCCGGGTGCGGGCCGCGGGCGCCGAGGTGGAGCGCGTGCAGGCCGACCTCAACGACGCCCAGCTAAACTTCCAACGCATTGAGGCCCTGTACCAGCGCAAGGTCTCGCCCAAGGCCGACTACGACGTGGCCGAGGCCCGCCTGCTCAAGACCCGCGCCGGCCTGAACGCCGCCCGGCGCCAGGTGGAGGTGGCCCAGGCCAACCTGCGCCAGTTGCAGGCCTCCCTGGACTACACCTTCATCCGCGCCCCCTTCGACGCCGTGGTGCTGACCAAGGACGCCGACGTGGGCGAGGTGGTGGCGCCCTTCGGCTCGGCCACCAGCGCCCGGGCCGCCGTGGCCACCCTGGCCGACATGACCTCGCTGATGGTGGAAGCCGACGTCACCGAGTCCAACATCGGCAAGGTGCGCGCCAGCCAGCCCTGCCAGATCACCCTGGACGCCCTGCCCGATACCCCGCTGTTGGGCACGGTGCACGTGATAATGCCCACCGCCGACCGCAGCAAGGGCACCATCATCGTCAAGGTGAAATTCGCCGAGTTGGACCCCCGGGTGCTGCCCGAGATGAGCGCCAAGGTCAGCTTCCTGAGCCGCGAGCTTAGCCCCCAGGAACTGGCCCCCCGCCTGACCCTGCCCAGCGCGGCCCTGGTGCGCCAAGAAGGACGCAGCCTGGCCTGGCGCCTGGACGGCGAGCGCCTGGAGTTGGCCCCGGTGCAGGCCGGCCAGGAGCTGGGCGAGAACCTGGAGGTGCTCTCGGGGCTCAAGGAGGGCGACCGCGTGGTGCTTCAACCCGGCCCCGGCCTCAAGCCCGGCGGCCGGGTCAAGGTGAGCGCCCCGTGAGCCACCCGCCCCCGCCCATCGTGCAAATCGAGGGCCTGTACAAATCCTACCGCCGGGGCGACCAGGTCATCCCGGTGCTGGAGGACATCTCGCTCAGCGTGCCCCAGGGCCAGTTCCTGGCCCTCATGGGGCCTTCGGGCTCGGGCAAGACCACCCTGCTCAACATCGTGGCCGGCCTGGACCGCGCCGACGCCGGGCGCCTGGTGGTGGCCGGCACCGAGATCGGCGGCCTGGGCGAGGTGGACCTGGCCACCTGGCGGGCGCGACACGTGGGTTTCATCTTCCAATTCTACAATCTCATCCCGGTGCTGACCGCCTTTGAGAACGTGGAGCTGCCCCTCTTGCTCACGCCCCTGTCGCGGCAGGAGCGCCGCCGCCACGTGGCCCTGTCCCTGGACCTGGTGGGCCTGGAGGGGCGCCAGCACCACACCCCCAGCCAGCTCTCCGGCGGGCAGCAGCAGCGGGTGGCCATCGCCCGCGCCCTGGTCACCGACCCCACCCTCATCGCCGCCGACGAGCCCACCGGCGACCTGGACAAGGCCTCGGCCGAGGAGGTGCTGGAGCTTCTGGCCCGGCTCAACAGCGACCATGGCAAGACCATCATCATGGTCACCCACGACCCCCGGGCCGCCGCCCGGGCCAGCCGGGTGATAAACCTGGACAAGGGCGTGCTGGTGGACTAGGAGTGCGCCGGAGAAAGCCATCCATGGCTATCTCCTTTTGGTGCTTGCCAAAAGAGACCAATGCCTACCTGGAGCGTAACCGGGACCCCTACTATGCCAGGCTCCTGGCAATTTCCCAGGAGAGGGACCAGAATCCACAAACCAACTGCCCTGGGTCTGCTACGCCATTTGAAGGAAGCCGGCGTTCTCATGGAGATTAGGCCTGCCAGCGGCCGAAGACCGGCGGTTTTGTGCTTTGCTCGACTATTGAATAGCGCAGAAGGCAGGGAAGTGTTCAGTGATTGAGCTTGTGTATCCCCCAGGCTCTGGGTACAACCCTTGCCGTTTCGGCGGCCCAAGAAAACCTAAGCGGTTTCTTTTTATGTCCCGCTAGAGCCGCCCGGCCATACTGGCTATGCCGATGCGGGTGCCGGCGCGGGGAGGGACTCTCCGCCCTGGCGTGGGCAGGGGCCGCAGGTATCCCGTATTCCTTGCCGGGTTGGATCATAGCAGCCCCCTGCCGGTGCCTAAAGAATGGCCGGGCTAAGAGCGGGACACGGGGCTTGGGCGGCCAAAAAGCAAAACCCACCGGCCAGAGGATGCCCAGATCAAGAGCCAACAACCTAATACTGTATGATTGTCATTAAAATGGTATGAGCAAAGTCGGAAATAGGGTTGGAAAAATTGGGACCGACCAAAGAACAAGGGGTTAGCCAACCCTGGCCAACCCCTTGTTTTCTTTTTTGGTAGCGGGGACAGGATTTGAACCTGTGACCTTCGGGTTATGAGCCCGACGAGCTACCGAGCTGCTCCACCCCGCGTCAATTCAGCAACTATATCGGCCAGGCCATCACCTGTCAACCCGTGGCCGCGCCCTTGTGTTAGCAACGCAATAGTGTCCCCTTCAATTGCAAAGCTAAAATGTCCCCTTCATG
>JACRDC010000111.1 GCA_016218705.1 Desulfarculus sp. | reverse complement strand
TTGGGGACCCCGGGGAATGGCCCGCCGGGCGCGAAAGCGCCCGGGAGGCCGGGCAAAACCGCGTTTTTGCCCAGCCGATCAGCAATCAAAGCCATGGATGGCTTTGATTGCATATTGGGATGGGCCGCGCGCAAGGGCCACCCCCGCGCCGGGAGGTTGGGGATAGCCCGGCGATTTGGTATAGTTATACCGGGAGCGGCGGGCACATGGACCAGCACTGGCACCTGAGCGAAAGCGACTTCTTCGAGGGCCTGGAACAAGAGCGGCAAGACTTCCTGGGCCTGGCCAGGGCGCGCCAGCTCAAGCGGGGGGAGTTCGTCTTTCACGAGAGCCAGCCCGGCGGCCAGGTCTACTACCTGGAAAAGGGCGTGGTGCTGATCTTCCGCTCCGCCCCCGAGGGCAAGGAGCCCATCATGTCCATCCGCCATCCGGGGGAGATGTTCGGCCTGGCCGAGGTGTTGGGCCGCCGTCAGCGGCAGTGCAGCGCCAAGGCCATCCAGGACAGCCGCGTGCACCAACTGGGCGCGGGCGGCCTGGAGACACTGCTGGCCCGGCACTACCCCCTGGCCCGCCGGGTGATCGAGGTGCTGGGGGGGCGCCTGCGCTGCCTGAGCGAGCAGATGGAAAACCTGATGGTGCTGGACGTGCCCAGCCGGCTGCTCAAGACCCTCTTCTACCTATGCTATCCCCAACTGGTGGCCGGTCACGACTGGAGCAGCCCGGTGACCGTGCCCCTACGCCTGACCCAGGAGCAGATCGCCGCCTTCACCGGCTCCTGCCAGCAGACCATCAGCGAGAGCCTCAAGCAGTTGCAGCAGGACGACTGGATATCCCTGGATGGCAGGAGGATCACCATCACCCGTCCCCTGGAGGTCATGAAGCGCCTGGCCCTGTGACACCCAAGGCAGGGGGGCGGTAGCCGCGCCATGGGGAAGCGCTCCCCTGCCAGGCACTGGCTTAGGGCCGGGTTTGGCGGCTTGCCGCTTCCTCTGCTGGTGTCTCGCATTCTTGATGAGGGTCGGCCAGCTCGGTGGCGATGACGCAAAATTCCTGTTGCACGGCCAGGAAGGCGGCCACCACCTCGGGATCGAACTGGGTGCCCTGGCCCTCGCGTATTATCTCCACGGCCTGCTCATGGCTGAGGGCTGGCTTGTAGACCCGGGGCGAGACCAGGGCGTCGTAGACGTCGGCCACGGCCATCAGGCGCCCGGCCAGGGGGATACTGTCGCCTCGCAGGCCCTGGGGATACCCCTGGCCATCCCACCGCTCGTGATGGCTATGGGCCATCTCGCAGGCCATGCGCAGAAAAGACTTGTCACCCAAGTCCCGCTCGGCCCTTTTCAAGGCCTCTAGGCCATAGGTGGTGTGCTTCTTCATCTCCTCGAACTCCCCGGGGGTCAGGCGGCCGGGCTTGAGCAGGACAAAGTCGCGAACACCCACCTTGCCGATGTCGTGGAGCGGGGCGCAGTTGACCAACTGCTCTATGTAGGTTTCGTCCAGGTCCTGGCCGTATCCGGGTCGGTTCTTCAGGTGCCGGGCCAGCGCCTTTACATAGAGTTGGGTGCGCTTGATGTGGGCCCCGGTCTCGTTGTCCCTGGTCTCGGCCAGGCTGGCCAGGGAGATGATGGTCGCCTGCTGGGTGATGGCCAGCTCCTCGGTCCGCTTCTTGACCAAGAGCTCCTCGCGCCAGAAGCGGGCCAGGCTGAGCATGGAGAAATTCACGGCCAGGGTCAGGGTGGGCCACAGGGGCGACCAGTAGAGCCCCGCATCCCTTAGCGACCAGGCACAGGCCCCCAACACCAGCGCGGCCCCTCCCGCCGAGGTCAGAAGGCTGCCCAAGGCGCGCAGGCGGGCCAGGAGCAGGGTGGAAACCAGTCCGCAGGCCAGCACCAGGGCCAGGGCCAGGCCCGGGGCGTAGGCCGGCTTGGTTATGTAATCGCCCTGGATCAGGTTGTCCAGCACATTGGCGTGTATCTCCACCCCCGAGGTGCCGGAATGCAAGGGCGTGGCCCTGAGGTCCTTGAGCCCGGCCGCCGAGGTGCCCACCAAGACCACCTTGCCCGCCACCAGCTCTCCGGCCACGTTGCCGTCCAGGACGTCCGCCGCCGGCAGAAAAGAGAAGGTCCCGGCCGGTCCCCGGTAATTGATGAGCAGTTGAGCCTGGGCGTCCACCGGCACCAGGTTTTCCTTGATCTGCAGGGCCTGGGTGCCCAGGGCGGACAGGTGGATCACCAACTGGTTCAGGCCCCTGGTCTGCAGGTAGGCGGCCAGGGCCAGGCTGGGGTAGAGCTGATCCTGGTATTGCATGAGCAAGGGGACCCTGCGTAGCACGCCGTCGGAGTCCAGCCCCACATCCACGAAACCCATGCGCCTGACCGCCGAGGATATGGAGGGGAGGTTGCACGCCACGCCGCTGGCCTGGAACCAGGGGGGCGAGGAGGGCGCCTGGCCTTGGGTATGGCGCCGCACCACAGCCACGGGGCGCAGGAGGCAGTCCTGGGAACCTGACCGCCGGTTTTGGCCGAAAAGAAATTTCATGCCCAGGACAAAGGGCCCCTGCCGCAGGGCGGCGCTCAGGATGCGGTCGTTGTCCAACCACTGGGGGTCGGCGGGGGAGACCTGGATGGGCACCCCCAGTTCCCGGCTCATCTCCTCCTGGATGGTGGCCAGGGAGGTCCGGTCCGGCTCGGAAAGTAGAAAGTCAATGGCCACCACCGCCGCGCCCAGTTCCCTGAGCTTGTCGAGCAGGCGGGCCACCCGGTAGCGTGGCCAGGGCCATTGCCCCTTGCGGGCCACGCTGGCCTCGTCCACGTCCACGATGACGATGCGGTCGGAGGGGGGAGTTGGGCCCAAGGCCCGCAGCATGGTGTCATAGGCCTTGTGGTCCAGAAATACCAAAAAGGTGGGTTGCCAGATATAGACGGCCGCCATCATCAGGGTGAGCAAGAGCCCCGCCGAGATGATGAACAGCCCGCCCTTGCCCGATACCAGCCGGCCCAGCTTAGTCAGCCGTTGGCCCACCTATCTGACCGTTACCTCCACCCGGCGGTTGCGCGGCTCGCCGACCTGGTCCCCGGTGGGGACCAACAGCCTGCGCTTGCCGTGCGAGGTTATCTCGAGTGTCTTGGGGTCCACCTGCTGGGCGGTCAACCGTTGGGCCACCGCCTCGGCTCGTTGACGCGACAGCCTGATGTTGTACTGATCGTTGCCCAGGGTGTCGCTGTGCCCCACCACGCTGACATCCACCGAGCCACGGTCCTTGATGGCCTTGAGGATTTGGGGCAACTGGGCCAGGGATGTGTCGAGCAGTTCAATGGAGTTGCGGTGGAAATACAGAAAAAAGTACTCCGGCGGAAGGGGGCGGGCCGCCAAGGCGGGGCCGAAACGTCTCTGGATTTCGGCCTGTTCCATTATCACCGGAGCTTGCGGGGCGTGTTGGCTGTCCTCGATGAAGGTGGCCTGCCCAGCCTGCTGTAGCACTTGGCTGCCACCGGGGTTGCTCACCGCAACCTTGCCCACGCTGCCGTCGGGGTCTGGAATCAACACCACCACGCTTTTGGGCGCGCAGGCCACCAGCGTCAGCAGGGACAAGAGGACCACCGTCAATCCAATGCGCCTGGCCATAGTTCTTCCTTCCTCTACCTGCCGGAAACCTGTACCAGGACCTGCGTGCCTCGCGTGGCGATGGTGGCGTCCGGGGTCTCCACCTTCATGGCCTCGGGCCGCATCTGGCCTATCTTGCCGGTGAGAAAGCTGGCGGTGCCCCGGGTCATCCTGGTGACCAGGCCCAGCTTGTCCTCCACCGGGGAGAACTCGAATTCCTCCAAGGCAAGCTCGCTGTCCGGGCCCAGGGAGAGCACGGAATCATCTCGCAGTATGACCCCTAGCGACCCGTCCGGCCCGGTCCGCAAGACATCGCTGCGCATGAGTTGCTGGTGGCTTTGCGCGGGCAGGCTTTGCCCCTGGCGCACGATCTGGGCACTGCCCGAGACGTTGCGCAGGCTGCCTATGACCACATCCTGGGCCTGGGCCGCCAGGGGCGCGGCCGGCAACAGCCCCGCCGTTAACACCAGGGCCAGGAGTGTTTTCTTGCTGGCGTTGGCAAGCATTGTTTCCTCCAGGCTTGCCCGGGTAAGAATCCGGGCCGGTTTGGCCTCATAACCAGTAACACCAGGGACAGCCGGCTTGTTGTCCTGTTTTCGGCGTGGGGCTTGCGAAAGTCAATTCCCCCCCTAACTGGGCCTTAATTAAGGCTACAACAATTCCAATGCCAAGACCAGGCAGGACTTCCGGCAGATAAACCGCACCCAAAACCATCATGGCCCCACGCTGGGTTGGCCGGCGTCTTGACGGGCGGCTATTGTTTGGCTATATTGCCAAATATGAAAGGGTGGTGAGACATGGACGCCAAGACCCAAGCCAAGATGGAGGCCCGCGCCCGCATACTCAAGGCCCTGGCCCACCCCACGCGCCTGTTCATCGTGGAGGAGCTTTCGCGCGGCGAGCGCCCGGTGGCCGAGCTGACCAGCCTGGTGGGCCTGGACATGTCCACGGTGTCCAAGCACCTCTCCCTGCTCAAAGCCGTGGGGCTGATACGCGACGAACGCCGAGGCGTACAGGTTTTCTACAGCCTGGCCACCCCTTGCGTGCTCAATTTCTTCGGATGCCTGGAGTCGGTCTTAGAGGCCAGGTTGCAGACCCAGATCGAGCTGGTGGGGTAGGGGGCCGGCTGGCCACCAGCGGATTTGCCCCGCGACCCGGCAAGACTTTAGCACGAAGGATCACGTCATGGCTGAAAACGTCGTCAAGCGCCTGTCTTTTTTGGACCGCTTCCTGACCCTGTGGATATTCCTGGCCATGCTCATCGGCGTGGGCGCGGGCTGGCTGTGGCCGGGGACCAAGGACGTGATCAACCGCTTCCAGGTGGGCACCACCAACCTCCCCATCGCCATTGGGCTGATCCTGATGATGTATCCGCCCCTGGCCAAGGTGCGCTACGAGGAGCTGGGCCAGGTCTTCCGCAACGGACGGGTGCTGGCCCTCTCGCTGATACAGAACTGGCTCATCGGCCCGGTGCTGATGTTCCTGCTGGCCATCGCCTTTCTCTCAGGCCAGCACGAGTACATGGTGGGGCTGATCCTGATCGGCCTGGCTCGCTGCATCGCCATGGTCATCGTGTGGAACGACCTGGCCTCCGGCGACCGCGAGTACTGCGCCGGCCTGGTGGCCTTCAACAGCATCTTCCAGGTGCTGTTCTTCTCTCTCTATGCCTGGTTCTTCATCACCTGGCTGCCGGCCCGCCTGGGCCTGACGGGAGCGGTGGTGGACATATCCATCGGCCAGATCGCCGAGAGCGTCTTCATCTACTTGGGCGTGCCCTTCATCGCCGGCATGCTCAGCCGCTTCATCGGGCTAAGGATCAAGGGCCGCCAGTGGTACGAGGAGCGCTTCCTGCCCCGCGTCGGCCCCATCACCCTCATCGCCCTGCTGTTCACCATTCTGGTGATGTTCTCGCTCAAGGGCGAGTACATCGTCGAGCTGCCCCTGGACGTGCTGCGCATCGCCCTGCCCCTGTGCATCTATTTCGTGGCCATGTTCCTGGCCTCGTTTTTCTTGTCCCTCAAGGCCCGGGCCACCTACGAGCAGGCCACCACCCTGTCCTTCACCGCCGCCAGCAACAACTTCGAGCTGGCCATCGCCGTGGCCGTGGCGGTCTTCGGACTGGATTCGGGGCAGGCCTTCGCGGCGGTGATCGGCCCTCTGGTGGAGGTGCCGGTGCTCATCGGCCTGGTCAACGTGGCCCTGTGGTTCAGGCGCAGATACTTCCCCTACGCCGTGAGCGGTCCCAGTGGGGTCTGCCATCTAAGCTGCAAGCCCTGAGCCTCGCACAGACCGCCCCCGGTCATCAGGCCAACCACCTCCAGCATGGACTCCCGGCTGGAGTCGGGGCAACAATGTCCCTCGAACACACTTCTTGCTCACCCCCGGGGTGGACTTCCATGCCGAACTGCTCACCTTGGAGCGGAAACTCCTGAAAAACGGGCTGACCCCTTCGGTGTTCTTCCGCTTCCCCGGCCTGGTGGGAAGCGGCGCGCAGATGAGGCAACTGCGCAAACTGGGACTCATACCGCTGGGGAGCGATGCATGGCTGGCCAGGGGCGAGGTGCCCCGGCCGGGGAGCATCATCCTCATCCAGGGCAACGGCAATGAACCGGCAGGCGTCAAGCTGATGATGTCGCTGTTGGCCAGTCCGCCACTACCGCCCCTTCTGCCGCTCGCCGCGGCCGCCGGGGGCGGGTCCCCCATCCTCGGCCGCCAGGGAGGTGATTCACCGTGCTTGGCGAAAAAGGGTGGCACATGAGAGGCGCAAGGTTGAATCCGCGAAAACCTAGGGCTAGGCTGTTATACCAATATGCAATCAAAGCCATCCATGGCTTTGATTGCATATTGGTATTAGCCGACATTGTTGACCGCCTCCAGCCAGCCAAAAACCAAGGGAGGCGATGCTATCGTTTGTCCAGCCTGCTCTTGATCGTGGTCAACAATTCTGCCCACGGTATGGGTTTGGAGGCGTTGGCTGCCGAGCGGCGGAACCCCCCAACCAGCTACCCGAACACCTAAACAGGTAAAATTGGTTATGACCTGACAACCAGGGCATAGACCATCCCACTTGGGGTAGCCATGGCTACCTTAGGATTAGAACTGGAACTGCAGGCCGGCCTGGATGGCGTTGGCGTTATAGCTCCCGCCGCAGCTCGCGCCGTACTCCACGAAGGCCGCCAGGCGCTCCTGTACCCGAAGGTTGAGGCCAGCGCGCAGCAGCGCCATATCTGCCACC
>JACRDC010000001.1 GCA_016218705.1 Desulfarculus sp. | reverse complement strand
TTCAGGCTGATCCTGCCCTCAAGCACCATCCGCAAGGCGTGGTGCCGTCCCCTCTCCGATTGGCTCATGCTAATTATGTCTCCCATGAAGGGGACATTTTAGCTTTGCAATTGAAGGGGACACTATTGCGTTGCTAACACACGGGCGGCCCTTTGCTTGACACCCCCCTGGCCCCGTGGTATGAAACCGAATTCGTCGTGCGGGCCGTTAACTCAGTAGGTAGAGTATCTGCCTTTTAAGCAGAGAGTCGCGTGTTCGAATCACGCACGGCCCAATCAGCTCTCTATCGCGTCCCCATCGTCTAGCCAGGTCCAGGACACCGGCCTTTCACGCCGGCGACACGGGTTCGAATCCCGTTGGGGACGCCAATTGATTTTAAGGGGTTAGGCTTCGGCCTAGCCCTTCTTCGTTTTAGCGGAAACGGTTTGTCCGGCCGCCCTAATTCTCCGCCCTCGCCGCTACGCTTAAATTCGATGACCTTTGCGCCCCTGCGGCCCAGGCTATCCAGGGCGGTTCAGACCTCCTGGGTACCCACCAGAAAAACCACCAAGTCTTTGGCGCGAAGCAGGTAAAATAATACCCTGAGAGTGGGGCCAACCATCCCGAAGACGATTGGATACCCTGACCACTTATTGGAGTCCGTAATGCGGCAAGTTTTGATTTACCCAGGGGAAGACGGCTATTGGGTAGCCGAGTGTCCTAGTCTGCCCGGGTGTCTCAGCCAAGGGCGCACCCGCGAGGAGGCCCTGGTCAACGTCAAAGAGGCAATCCAAGTCTATCTTGAGGACCTAGAGACCGAGGGGCGGCCAATTCCTCAGGAAAAGTTCGAGGCCTTTTTGGTGGCGGTATGACCGGTCTTCCCGTTCTATCCGGTCGGGAGGTCATTGCCGCTTTGGGCAAGGCCGGTTTTGAGGTACGCCGTCAGCGGGGAAGCCATGTCGTCCTGCGTCGCCTAGAGCCGGCCACCATGGTCGTCGTGCCAGACCACCCTGAGCTGGATAGGGGCACCTTGCGTGCCATATTGCGCCAGGCTGGGCTAACCATTGAGCAATTCAACCAGTTGCTTCGCTCGTGACGATGAGCTAATACCAAGTTGCGATCAAACGAATAGTTTGATCGCAACTTGGTATGAATGCCTGATATCGTGAAACCCGAAAGGCGTCACTCCCGCCTGCTCGCAGAGCCCAAGATAACGCTTCTCGCCCTTGCCCAGCTGCCGTGTGTAGCCCATCAAGAGACGCTGCGCCCTTTGCTCGCCGATGAGGTTCTGCCCCCGCTGGTTGGGCTGGTAGTAACGTGGGAATACGTGGGGGCTCACGGGCTGGCGGTGCTTCCTCCAGACCGCCCATAGGAGGTCGTGAAAGTCTTCGTTCATCCAGAGCTTTTCATAGACGAATGGACCCGCCCCTGGACTTGTGGGTGCCCAGCCTGACCCACCGCTCCTCGAAGTTGACATCCTCGGCCCAGGCCCAACGCAAAACCTCCCCCCGCCGGGCGCCGGTATGCCAGCAGGCGCCGATCAAGGCCCGCTCCGGCATGGGGGGGCCGCCAGGATCACTCGCCAGATATCCTGCACAGGTATCAGGCGCCGGCCCTTCTTGGTGTAAGGCATGGGGTCTATGGGCGCCGTGGGGTCGCAGGTCATGCGGTGCATCTTGCGGCACCAGGAGAAGAAGGCCTTGTGAACCGCCCCGGTTTCCTCGGAGGCTCTTTTAGTTGAGTCCGACCACCATGGCCGGAGCTTCCAGAGTCTGATAATACGCCTGCTCGTACTCCACGGGTGGGATGTTTCCGTTGGGCTCGAGCAATCGGCGGTTGTTAAACCAGTCGACCCATTCCAGGGTGGCGAACTCCACGTCCTCTAGGCTGCGCCACGGGCCACGCCGGTTGATGACCTCAGTCTTGAAAAGGCCGTTGATGGTTTCGGCCAAGGCATTGTCATAGGAGTCGCCGACAGTGCCGACGGAGGGCTCGATGCCTGCCTCGGCCAAGCGTTCGGTGTAGCGGATCGAGACGTACTGGACGCCGCGATCGCTGTGGTGCACCAGGTTGTCGATGCCCGGGCGAGCCCACAAGGCCTGCTCCAAGGCGTCCAGGGCCAGATCGGTGCGCAGGGAACTGGAAACACGCCAGCCCACGATCATGCGGGCGAACACATCGATCACAAAAGCCACGAATACGAATCCCCGCCAGGTGGCGACAAACGTAATATCCGCCACCCAAAGCTCATTGGGCCGGCTAGCGATAAAGTTGCGCTTCACCAGGTCGACCGGCCGGGCGGCGCTGTCGTCGGGCACGGTGGTCTTGAACTTCTTGCCCCGCACGGCGCCTTGAAGCCCCATGGCCCGCATCAGGCGCTCAACCGTGCAGCGGGCCACATCCACGCCCTCGCGCTGCAACTGCCGCCAGACCTTGTCAGCCCCGTAGACCTGGAAATTGGCCTCCCAAACCCGGCGAATGTCCGAACGCAGCAGCGCATCCCGCTGCAGACGTGGAGGCAGGTGGCCAGGGTCAGCATGGCGCGCCTTCTGCTCATAATAGGTGGACGGGGCGATCGGCAACACCGCGCAGATCGGCTCGACCCCGTAGGTCTCACGATGGATGTCGATGAACGACACCTTCACCGCGGTCGGCGGTCCAGCTCCGCCTGAGCGAAAAAAGCCGAGGCCTTGCGCAGGATCTCGTTGGCCCTCCGCAATTCGCGGTTCTCGCGCTCAAGCTCCTTCAGCCGCTTGCGCTCGTCGCTGGTCAGCCCCGGCTTGAGCCCCTGGTCCCGCTGCGCCTGAAGAACCCAATTGCGAAGGGTCTCCCCGGTGCAACCGATCTTGGACGCGATCGAGCAGATGGCCGCCCATTGCGAGCTGTATTCCCCGGTGTGCTCCGCCACCAGCCGAACCGCCCGCTCCCTTACCTCTGGCGAATACCTGGTTTGCTTGCCCATGACCCCATCCTCTCAAGATTTGGAGTCTCCGGCAATCCCGGGGCGGTTCAGCGCGGTCTGAATGGGTGACATTATTTCAACCAGGGCAGTTGACCAACTTGCCTTGAGAAAGTTACTATGTTCAGCAGCAAACGGAATGCATGCTCGTGAGGTGCTCGGCAATAGAAACAGGGTCACGGCCCCTGCTCCTAGCCTCGCTGATGCCCCACTCTGGGCTGGGTGGATCAACCAGCGATATTTGTAGGGATGGTTAGGAAGGCCTTTATCGAATAGTAGTTTCCACGAACTGATCTGAAATCCCAGGCACCAGGCTGCGGTTAGCTGACTTGCCCATCCAAGCTCCACCGCGCCACCACCCCATGCCGCTATTCCCAGGCTGGCTGCCAATGCTATTCAACGGTAACAAACTTAAGGAGAGAGCTATGACGGGAAGGACCGGGAGGCGTCTTTGGTTAGGGTGCGTGTTAACCTTTTTGGCCTTGTCCTGGGTTCTGCCTTCGCTGGCGCTGGCCGCCGAGCCCTACAAGCTGGGGGCCGTGTTCTCGGTCACCGGCAACGGCTCCATGCTGGGCGATCCCGAGAAAAAGACCGTGGAGATGATGGTTGAGAAGATCAACTCCTCCGGGGGGATCAACGGCGTTCCCCTCAAGGTGATCGTCTACGACGACGAGAGCGACGCCACCAAATGCGCCCTGGCGGTCAAGAAGCTCATGACCGAGGACAAGGTCCTGGCGGTGATCGGACCCTCCCTGAGCGGCCTGTCCCTGGCCGTGGTGCCCCTGGCCGAGGCCAACGAGATTCCCCTCATCTCCTGCGCGGCCAGCTACAAGATCGTCTTGGACGAAAAGACCGGCAAGCCCTACAAGTGGGTGTTCAAGACCCCCCAGAGCGATTCCCTGGCCGTGGAGGCCATCTTCGCCCACATGAAGAAGAAGGGCATCAAGAAGATCGCCATCATGACCGCCACCGACGGCTTCGGCCAGAGCGGGCGTCAAGAGCTGGTGCGCATAGCCGGGCTCAAGGACTCGGGCATCGAGATCGTGGCTGACGAGAAGTACGGCCCCAAGGACACCGACCTCA
This sequence comes from Desulfarculus sp., assembly GCA_016218705.1. Classification (GTDB taxonomy): domain Bacteria; phylum Desulfobacterota; class Desulfarculia; order Desulfarculales; family Desulfarculaceae; genus JACRDC01. The sequence goes on along the minus strand of JACRDC010000001.1, from coordinate 34,981 downwards.
CGGCCCAACTCACCAAGATCAAGGGCTTGAACCCCCAGGCCATCATCAACTGGTCCATCGGTCCGGTGCAGGTGGTGGCGCTGCGCAACGCCAAGGACCTGGGCATCAAGACCCCCTTCTACCAGAGCCACGGCTTTGGCAACCGCAACAACATCCAACTGGCGGCCGGCGCGGCCGAGGGCGTCCTGGTTCCCCTGGGCGCCTGCAACATAGACGAGATACTGCCCGCCAATCACCCCCAAAAGGCGGTGACCGGCGAATACGCCAAGATGTACAAGGCCAAGTTCAACGAGCCCCTCTCCTCCTTCGGCGGGCATGGCTGGGATGGCCTGATGCTGGCCGTCAACGCCTTGAAGACCGCTGGTCCCGACCGCTCCAAGATTCGCGACGCCCTGGAACAGACCAAGAACTTCGTGGGCCAGCACGGCGTGTTCAACATGTCGCCCGCTGACCACAACGGCTTGACCCCCGAATCCTTCAGCATGGTGGTGGTCAAGGGCAACGACTGGGCCATGGCCGACTAACACCTCCCGCCGCCGCCGTCCCCCTCCGCCGGGAGGGGGACGGCGGCGATTTTCACACCGAGGTGGGCACGCATGGAGCAATACACCCTGGCCACCCAGTTGGTGCAGTACCTGATCGCCGGCCTGACCATCGGCAGCATCTACGCCATGGTGGCCATCGGCTTCAACATCATTTATAACGTCACCGAGATCATCAACTTCGCCCAGGGTGAGTTCGTCATGTTGGGCGGGCTTATCATGGCCACGCTCTGCCACTGGCTGGGGGTGCCCTTTTTCCTGGTTCTGCCCTTGGCCATGCTGGCGGTGACCGGCATCGGAGTGATGCTGGACCGGCTGGCCATCCGCCCGGTGCGCCAGCCCACGGTCATGACTCTTATCATGGCCACCATCGCCGCCTCCATCCTGCTCAAGGGCGCGGCCATGCTCCTCTGGGGCAAGGACCCCTATGACGTGGCCGCCTTCAGCGGGCGCGTGCCCATCATGTTCCTGGGGGCCAGCATCCAGCCGCAAAACCTGTGGGTGATGGGCATCCTGGGGGTGGTGGTGGCCGTGCTGACCCATTTTTTCGGCAATACCATCGTGGGCAAGGCCATGATCGCCTGCGCCGACAACCCCAGCGCCGCCCGTCTGGTGGGCATCAACGTGCGTAGGATGGTCCTGCTTTCCTTCGCCCTCAGCGCGGGCATCGGCGCCTTGGCCGGCATCGTCATCACCCCTCTCTCCCTCATGGATTACGACCGGGGGGCCATGCTGGCGGTGAAGGGCTTCGGGGCCTTGATTCTGGGTGGACTGGGCAGCTTTCCCGGGGCGGTGCTGGGCGGGCTGCTGTTGGGCGGCATCGAATCCTTCGGCGCCGGCCTGGTTTCCTCGGCCTACAAGGACGTCTTCGCCCTGGTATTCCTGCTGCTGGTGCTGTTCATCAAGCCCAGCGGCTTGCTCCGCAGCGGTGCTGTGGCCAAAATGAAGCGCTTTTAAATACCGATGAAAAAAATATCGCGCAAGGGTCTGTTGATCCTGGCCGCCGGTCTGGCGGCCTTCCCCTGGCTGGCCAAGGTGGTGCCCGGCCTGGGTTCCTACCCCGAGGTGATGATCTACGCGGGGATCTACTCCCTAATCACCATGGGCTTGAGCGTGCTGGTGGGGTTCGCCGGCCAGATATCCCTGGGCCACGCCGCCTTCTTCGGCATCGGGGCCTATGCCTCGGCGGTGGGCACGGCCACCTACAACCTGGACCCCTGGCTGTGCCTGATCTTGGGCGCGCTCTTGTCCCTGCTGGTGGCCTTGGCCATAGGCGTGCCCACCCTCAAGCTCAAGGGCCATTACCTGGCCATGGCCACCCTGGCCTTCGGGATCATCGTCTTCATCATCTTCAACGAGGAAGTTGATATCACCGGCGGCCCCGACGGCCTGAGCCGCATACCCGGCCTGTCCCTCTTTGGGCTCAAGCTCAACACCACCATGAGCTACTTTTACTTTGTCTGGACGGTGGTGCTCCTGGTCTTCTGGTTCTGCGCCAACCTGCTGGAGTCCCGCATCGGCCGCGCCTTCCGCGCCGTTCACGGCTCGGAGGTGGCGGCCATGGCCATGGGCATCAACATCAGCTCCCACAAGGTCCAGGCGTTCGTCCTCTCGGCCGTCCTGGCCTCGCTGGCCGGCAGTCTGTACGTGCATTACATAAACTTCATCAACCCCTCCACCTGCAACCTCTTCTTCTCGGTCAAGCTGATCATCATGATCGTCATGGGCGGCACCCATTCCCTGTGGGGGGCCATACTGGGGGCGGTGCTCATCACTTTCCTGAGCAATGTCTGGCTGCACGCCTTCCAGGAATGGGAGGTGCTCATCTACGGCGCGGTCCTGCTCATTATCGTCATCTTCCTACCCGACGGCCTGGCCGGTTTGCCGGAGAAGATCAAGGGCTGGGCTGGCCGCGGGCAGCCGGGGAAGGCTTCATGAGCCAGATGATCCTGGAGGTGAAAGGCCTCACCAAGCGCTTCGGCGGGCTGATGGCCCTGACCGAGGTCGAATTCGGCGTGCAAGCCGGGGTGGTCAAGTCGGTGATCGGTCCCAACGGCGCGGGCAAGACCACCATGTTCAACCTCATCACCGGCATCTTCCCTCCCACCGAAGGCAGCATTAATTTCCGCGGCCAGTCCCTGCATGGTCTGGCGCCCCACCGCATCGCCTCCCTGGGCATCTCGCGCACCTTTCAGACGGTGGAGTTGTTCGGAGATATGTCGGTGCTGGAGAACGTCATGGTGGGCCAGCACTGCCGCAGCCGGGGCAGCCTGTTGGCGGCGGGCCTGCGCCTGCCCAGCGTGCGGCGCACCGAGAAGGCCATAACCGACAAGGCCATGGAGCTGCTGGAGTTCGTGGGCTTGGCCGAGCACGCCGGCGAGCCGGCGGCCAGCCTGCCCCTGGGCGACCAGAAGGTCCTGGAGATTGCCCGCGGTCTGGCCACCGAGCCGGGGCTGATCTGCCTGGACGAACCGGCCGGCGGGCTCAACGAACAGGAGACCCAAGAGCTGTCCCGCCTGATCCGGGCCATACTGGGTCGGGGGGTGACGGTGCTCCTGGTGGAGCACGACATGCCGCTGGTGATGGGCATATCCGACGAAATCGTGGTCCTGAACTTCGGCCAGAAGATCGCCGAAGGCACCCCGCGGCAGATACAGCAGGACCCTACGGTTATCGCGGCCTACCTGGGCGAGGAAGAAGACGATGCTTGAGGTGCGCGATCTGCACGTCTACTACGGCGCCGTGCACGCCCTCAAGGGGGTTTCCCTGGAGGTGCCCCAGGGAGGAATAGTCACCCTGGTGGGGGCCAACGGCGCCGGGAAATCCACCCTGCTCAAAGCTATAGCCGGCCTTCTGCCGGCCCGCCAAGGCTCCATCCGGTTGGAGGGCCAGGAAATCAGCAGCCGGGGCGCTGAAGGCATCGTGGCCAAGGGCCTGTGTTTGGTCCCCGAGGGGCGTCAGGTCTTTGGCACGCTCAAGGTCATTGACAACCTCAACCTGGGCGCCTTCCTCCTGCGGGGCGGCAAGCACCAGGCCAAGCGTCAGGAGCTCCTAGACTACGTTTATGATCTCTTCCCCATACTTGAGGAACGCCAAAACCAGTACGCCGGCACTCTCAGCGGCGGCCAACAGCAGATGCTGGCCATTGGCCGGGCGCTCATGGCCAACCCCCGCATATTGGTGTTGGATGAGCCCTCCATGGGATTGGCGCCCCTGGTCGTGCGCGAAATACTCAAGGTGCTTGGCGCGCTCAATCAAAAAGGGCTCACCATACTCCTGGTGGAACAGAACGCCCGCGCGGCCCTGAAAGTGGCCAGCTACGGTTATGTGCTGGAAACGGGGGGCATGGCGGCCCAGGGCGAGGCCAAGGCGCTCTTGTCCGACCAGAACATACTCAAGGCTTACCTCGGCGGCTGAGAGCGCCTTTCACTGGTTGAGATCAGTGCCAGCCATTGACTGTGGGTCGTGGCGATGTGACGTAAATCTTGAATCCGCAGGTTTGCTCCCACGCCGGCTTTTTTCGCGACCTTGCCAAAATATTTTTTGACATCGGCTAGCTGCCTTCCGTTCTTCTTGCCCCAACAAACAAAGGGATTGCCCTCCCTACGGGGCGCGGCCTTGAGTGCCTCCATCGCGGCTTGAGACAAAGCAAGCCAACGGGCTTCACCCCTGGTGTCACCCAGCAAAATATAACCTTCCTCCAGCTTGACTTGGTCCCACTTCAGGGCGAGCACCGCCTTCTGGTGGCAGCCGAGGATTAGCAGGAGCTTTATGGCCAGGGGTAGCGTGGGCAACACGCGGCCAATAGCTTCAGGGTCATCCAATATGCGGCAGAAGCGGGCAAAATCATCCTTGCTGAGAGTCCACTCCCGCCCTGTCTCAGGGTAGCGATTGATGCCTTTCACGGGGTTGCTGCCTTTTGGCCGCAGATCCCAGGCTTCCGCCAAGTTGAACATCTTGGACAGCAGGGCCAACACGCGGTTGGCCTTGACGGGATACTCGCGCAGGCCATGGTGAAGGCGCTCGATATCCCCGCGGGTGACAGCGGCCACCTCCACCGCCGCCAGGGTTGGCAGGATCACGGTCCCCAGAAGTCTTTGATCCATGTCTACGCTGCGGGTCTTTTTGTTGATCTTGGCGTGGCGTTCCATATACATTACGGCTAGGTCATGGATAGTCGCCGTCTGACCGGCAGCCTCGCATTTTTCCTGGGCATCGTCTAGGGCCACTTACTTCTCCCGGGGCCAGGCTTGTTGTTTTGGACCGGCTGGCGGCCGTCCTTCTCGAGTTCGATGGTTGTGGGCACGTCTCCCCACATTGTCTCGCGCCTCTAATATTTATTAGATTATACTTATTTCTGGCGGGGCAAAAGGGGAGAATAGAGGTGGGGACCACACCTCCTCCACTTTTCTCGATACTGGATGTGATACTGAATGTCCTCAATCCATAGTCAAGGAGTTTGTCCATGCTGAGCAAGGTGTTGGTGCCGGTGGACACCGCGCGCAACTCGCTGACCGCCGAGGAATACGCGATAAGATTCAACTGGCGGCTGCCCATGAACGTTACCCTGCTTTCGGTTGTGAACAGCCGGGGCCTAGAGATCGGGGGCCTGACCATCATTGATAAAGAACGCATCTCCGCCAGCCAGCGCCGGCAGACCGAGGAGGTGCTGGCCGAAGCGGCCGAGCCTTTCCGCCGGGCCGACATGGAGTTCGAAACGCGCATCGAGTTCGGCTCTCCAGGGTCCACCATATGCAAGGTGGCCGAACAGGAGGGGTACGACCTAGTGATCATCGCCCAGAGTGGCCTCAGCGAGTGGAACGAGATGCTGGGGGGAAGCGTGGCCCGCTACGTGCTCTACAAATGCAAGGTGCCTGTGCTGTTTCTTAAGCACACCCAAGAGCAAATGGATGTGCAGCGCCGGCTGAGGGCTGAGGAGGGATTGTTGCCACGTTGAGTCAATCAAGAGCGCGGCAGGTAAGGGCAGCAGCGTTAGCACCAGGGACAGCCGCGATGTGACTGGCAGCTACAACCAGGACCGGCACGATAGCATGAGCAACGGTGGTACTCCGTAGGTAAGCCTTTGGCTGTGGAACTTGGCCCTCCTCGGTAACGAGGAGGGCCACCAAACAACCTGCTTTAATGTGAATTTATTATGGATGTTTTTTAACAGGTGGGCTAACTGCCCGTGCCTTTTAGAACAATGAAGTAAACTTTTCCCTTGAACTCAATGCCCACTCTTTCCTCAAAAGTCCCTGTTGGGATGTTTTCAGCCCTTGGACTCACTACCAATTTAAGCTTCTGCTCCGGCTCCGTCCACCGCTCTTCCAATGTGAAGTAGTCGTGATTGTACGTAATGTTGTCTATAATCAGCCTATCATCGCAGGTATTTTCAATCAAAACAGTACGGGCTATCTTCCTCTGAAAATTCTTCATTATTTGGCCAAAATGTACCACTTGGGGTTGCATGGTGAAAGGGCCTTGTATCTCACCAATTACATTGATCGTCACTCTGGGCGAATCAGGAATCAATAGAATGATTGGTCCTGAAAAATTCTTAGGCTCCTTGACACGAGAGCGCAGCGTCAAGTCGTAGGACCGGCCATCTTGCCGCGGGACAGCCACTGCGTCTAGGAACTCTTTCAAGTGGTTTTCTATCGCGGCGATGACCAGAGGTCCTCCATCAGTATCGCTCACGTTAAAAGAGATGCTCGGGCTTTGATCCAGACAGCCCACCAGTTGCAAATTGCGGCCTTTATCCACCTTGATTTTGCTTAAAGATTCGCCGATCATTGTCAATGTTATTGATGGTTTGTCAGGATCGTTAGTGCTAACCATGGCAGTTTTACGGTAGGGGCCTACGGTGCCACTGGTTTGTAATTCCAAGCTGACCATCCCATTGCCGCCGGGCTTAGTAACCTTGCTGAACTGGGCCACCGTGCACCCACAAGAGGTGGTTACATCGTCAATAACCAAATCAGCCTGGCCCTGGTTAACGAAGGCGAACTGGGCGCTGATAGTCTGCCCTTCCTTGACGGTAGGGACGATAACCTCTGTTCTTTCTAACGCGATCTTGGGGGTTGCTGGTTCGGCTTTGGATGTCTCGGCTAAAGCGACAGAAGCCCAAAAAGCGCACGCCTGCACCGCGATCAACAAAATTGGACGAAACAGCCTGGGCATATATTTTTTGCCTTTTTTATGCGGCTGACGCCGCGTTTCTTCCCCGTGAGAGCCTTCCGGTGCCGCTGGTGCATTGCGCGGGCCCGATCAACCATATTCTCAGGAATCATCCCCCAGCATTCCGGTCTTCCCCAGGACTCCACAACCTTGTACGGTTTCGTTGGCTTGGCGGCATGAGCGGGAGCACGAAGCGCCATCCGTCTTGAGCCGTTTCAATGCCCTACGACCACCTACGGACTCTCGCCTGGTAGGAAACGTACTCTGAGAGTGCTGCACGGGGCGTCCTGCCCCGTGCAGCGGCCTCACTCTGCGCCACAAAAAAAGAAACCGCTTAGCCTTTCTTCCGCCACCTGAACAGCGCCGGCCATAATCGGTGGAAACCCGCCGGCATAACCATACGCTTTGTCCGAAATGCCCATCAGGCAACCGTGTGCTACCAAGTTGCGATAAAACGAATAGTTTGATCGCAACTTGGCATGCGGGCCATGGATCCACCCCAAGCAAACTGCGTTTGCTTGGGGACCCCGGGGAATGGCCCGCCGGGCGCGTAAGCGCCCGGGAGGACGGGCAAAATCACGCTTTTGCCCGGCCGGTCAGCAATTAAAGCCATGGATGGCTTTGATTGCATATTTGGTATGATGCGCACCACCCGCGCAAAAGCCGGCCTGTTCGGCTCTTGGGATCAACGGCAGGCCTGGCTGGCGCCATCCTGGACAAGGGCGGCGGGGGGGAGGTCAGGCTGGTTGTCCGTGGCCCCCGGGAGGCTCGTACAGCCTCTTCCAGAGACCGCGGCGCTCCTGGTAGTGGTTTATCAATACCGCCCGCAAGGCCGTGCCCGCCAGGACCGCGCGGTGGCGCTGCTGCAAGGCCGGGGGGTGGCCGGATTCCTTCCCCATGCGTACAATCCTTTCCAGGGGGCAGACCGGCAGGCCACGCCCGCCGCCCACCCATGCTTGGTATTCACGGCAGCCTGGAGAACCCCGGCCCATGACCGCGTCCGACACCCAAAAGCTCGACGCCTCCTGCCTGATCCTGGCCGGGGGCAAGGGCACGCGCCTCAGCCCGGACAAGCCCCTTCTGGAGATCAACGGCCAGGCCATCATAGCACGCACGGCGGCGGTGGCCGCCTCCCTGTTCACGGAAGTCCTGGTGGTGACCAACACGCCCCAGAAGTACGGCTTCCTGGGCCTGCCCCTGGTGGCCGACCAGCGCCAAGGCCGCGGCCCCTTGATGGGCATCTACAGCGGCCTCCTGGCGGCCACGCATGAAACGGCCTTTGTCTGCGCCGCCGACATGCCCTTCCTCAACCCCGGGCTGATCCGGGCGCAGCATGAGGAACTGGACGGCCACGACATCGTGGTGCCCTGTCCCTGGGGCCGGCCCGAGTTTTTGCACGCCTTTTACCGCAAGGGCTGCCTATCGGCCATGGGCCGGGCCCTGGAGGCCGGCATGCTCAAGATTGAAGGCCTGACCGGGTCTTGCCAAACCCTGCGCCTGGACCAGGACTGGTTCGCCCGGCGGGGGCTGGCCCAGGACCTGGACCTGGCCTTCGTGAACATCAACACCATGGAGGAATATCGCCGCTGGCAGGGGCGGGGCCGGGAGGCGCCATCCCCGCCGTCCTGGCAGGAGGACGTCGGCCCGGACGCCCTGGCCGCCATCGCGCCCGAGGTCTTGCGCCGGATCAGCCAGACCTTGATCGAGCAGGAGACGGCCTATCAGCGCCAGTCGTCCCAGGAGCCGCTCTCCAGCCTGTGGACGCACAGCTCGCGGGTGGGGCGCATCGCCCACCGCATCGCCAGGGCCGAGGGGTGGGAGCCGGGGCCGGCCCTCTTGGCGGGCCTCTTGCACGACACGGGCAAGTTCGCCCAGGGGCGCTACCACGAGGACGACATCCCCGAGGAGGAGCATGCGGTGGAGTTCGCCCGGAGCATCCTGGCCGGCAGCGTCCACGAAGCCTGGCTCCCGGAAGTCAGCCAGGCCATTTTGTCCATGTACCAGGCCGGCCAGGACGGGGGCGGCCTGGGCCGCGCGGTGTACGACGCCGACAGCCTGGACAAGCTGGGCTGCATGGGAGTGGCCCAGTTTTTCGCCAAGAACGCCCTGCGCCGCCGCTTTTTGGATGACGACTTGCTGGCGCGGGCCAGCATCGAGCTGACCTACGCCCACCACGCCCCCGGCACGCTCAAGACGGCCTTTGGCCGCGCCCTGGCCCGGCAGCGCACCCTGCGCACGCGCAGGTTCTACGAGGATCTGTTGGAGGAATGGCGGCAGTTGGGGCTGGGCGCGCTGGACATCCTGGAAGAGGACATAGGCGGCATCACCTGCCTGTTGGTGGTGCCCCGCGCCTGCTCCTGCGGCGGCCGCCTGGAGACGGTCTCCGACATACGCGACGCCCTCAAGTGCAGGTCGGTGATCGTCAAATACTCCTGCGCCCAGTGCGGAGGCGCCAGCCAGTATTCCTTCTGCCTGCCCAACGTGCGGGGTCTGCCCCCGCGGGGATAGGGCCGGCGAAGGCCATGGGGACGGGGACGGTCAGGTGGCCGCGCCCCCTGCCCGCCCCCCTCCCCGCCGGGTCTATATGCGCACGCCGCCCCGAGTCTGGGCGGCCGCCGACGGAGACGGCTGCTGGTTCAGCACCTCCTGGGCCTCGGGCTTGGCCACCGCCTCGCGCCAGGCCTCGTTGAGGCTGGCCAGCATGCGCACCACCTCATCCAGGGGCTCGATGTCGGCCTTGATCTTGGCCCGCACCAACTGGTCGCCCATGAAAAGGTAGAGCCGGCGCAGGTTGTAGGCGATGTCGCCGCCCTGCTCCATGTTCAGCGAGGCGTTCAGCTCGTCTATGATGTCCTGGGCGCGGTTGATCAGCGAGGAGGCCGTGGGGATGTCGCCATCGCCCATGCTGGCCCGGGCCTTGGTCAAGAAGCTGATGGCCCCTTCGTAGAGCAGGACGATCAGACGCCCGCGGTCCACGGTGGCCACCTGGGTCTTGCGGTATTGGTTCTGTCCGTAGTTCATCATGGTTTCACCCCGTCCTTGGTGGTGCTCTTGGCCCATTCCCTGGGCCTGGTCCCATTGGCTAAGCCGGACAGCGGGGGTTGTCCCGCCCCGCCGCTTAACTGCTGCTGCTACTCTTGCCGTTGAGCTTGGCTATGGCGCTCTCCAGCGACTTGGCCTGGTTGTTCAGCGTGCTCAAGGTCGTCTCCAGGCGCGCGAAGAGCTCCAACTGATGCTGCCGGAAGGCCTCGATGCGCTTGGTCTCCGACGCGATACGCTTGTCTATGTTGGTGACGATCTCGTTGTAGTTCTTGATGAGCACGTTCAGGGTGCCGGTGTCGGAGTCGGTGAGGTCGGCCATCTCCTGGTACACGCGCTGGGCCGCGCCGTCGGTGTCCCTGGTGGTGTTCTCCACGAAAAGGTTGGCCACGGCGTCGGGATCGCTGTTGAGGGCTTCCAGGAGGGTGGCGGAGTCTATGACCCACTGGCCTTCGTTGTCGGGGTCGGTGTGGATACCTACCTGGGCCAGGTTGACGTAGGTGTCCTGGCCGTCCACCAGGCCGCTGATGCTGGTGTTCAGGGCCGAGTCCACGCGGGTCTTGATGATGTAGTAGGCGTAGTTGCCGATTAGGATGCCCGACTCCTTGGTACTGGCGTCGTACTTGGTTGCCTCGCGGATGAAGCTCTGCACATAGTTGACGGCGTTGACCAGGGCCTCGATCTTGGTCTTGACCGCGTTGGTGTCGGTGGCCACGGTGATGACCCCGGTGCCGGCGTCGTGCAGGCTCAAGGTGATGCCGGGCACGATGCCGGTGACCGTGTTGGTGGAGCGTTGCAGGTAGATATCAGTGGCGGCGGGGTAGCCGTCCACCTTGGTCATGCTGTTGGTGGCCAACTGTGACAGGCTGAAGCCGCCGCCCACGTCGCCGCCGCTGCCAAAGGTCGAGCCGCTGAAGGTGTGGCTCACCGCCGATATCTGGTTCTGGGCGCCCGACTCCTTGCCGGTGAGCACCAGCTTGTAGCTGGTGGGCAGGCCCATGCCGTCGTTGATGATGCTGGCCGTGACCCCGGGGTTGTTGGAGTCATTGTTTATCAGGGTGGCCAGTCCGCTCAGGGTGGTGTTGGCCGCCACCGAAACCGTCACGCCCTGGCCGCCGTAGGTGTAGCTGAAGGAAGCCGCCGCCGTGGTGACCGGGGTCACGTACTGGTCGGCGAAGCCAGAGTGCACCAGCTTGGTGGCCTGGGCCAGGCCCTTGTCCTGGCCTCGCTGCTGGTCGGGGGCGAAGGCGTTGATCTGGAACGTATCGCCGCTAACCAGGGTACCGGCCGTGAGCTTGAGCTTGAGCCCCTCGTCCACGCTGTAGGACAGGTCGCTGTCGGAGAGGCTGACCGTGCCGGTGCCGCCACTGGAGTCGGTCCAGCGCAGCACCGCCGTGCCGGCCCCGCCGCCGGCCTGCAGGGTGCCGGCGGTGACCACCGTGAAGCTGTAGGTCTTGTTGGTGGTGCCCAGGTAGTTGCCCTGGGTGGCCACGCTGCTGGTACCGCTCCAGGTGCCCATCTCGGCGGCGTCTATGTCGTTGGCGTAGGCCCGCAGATTGAGCACCTGGCCGTTGGCCACGGTCCCCGAGCCCAGTTGGATATACACGCCGTTTTCCAACTGGATGCTGTCGCCGGGCTGATAGGTGGCCGGCACGCTGATGACCGTGGGGGCGCTTGCCGCGCCGCCGTCCCAACTGCGGGTCCAGCTCAGCTCGAAGCCGTCGGTGCCCACCACGCCGCCGCCGGTGACGTTCTGCACGGTGATGGCGTAGGTGGCCACGCTGCCGCTGGCCTTGTCACCGGTGAACTGCCCGGCCAGGCCGGCGCTGACCCCCAGGGTGGAGGACTGCTTCACCACGTCCTTGGGCGACAGCGAGAAATTGGTGGGGTTCTGGCCGGAGGTGATTACCCCGGCGGCCCCGCCGGTGCCGCTGGTCAGCACCAGATGGTAGGGCTTGGAGGAGGTGCCGTCGTCCTCCACGCTGGCCACGATGTTGGCGCCGGTGACGGCGTTGATGGCGTCGCGCAGTTGGGTCAGGGTCTCGGTGCCGGCCAGGACCACGTTGTAGGTCACGCCGTTGCTGGTCAACTGGAGGGTGCCGGCGGCGCTGACCACGGTGGCCCCGCTGTCGGCCACGCCGGACGAGCGCAGGATGTGCTTGACGTTGGTGCCCACGGTGACCTGGTAGGCCCCGGGCACGGCGCTGTTGTCGCCGGTGGCGGTGACCACGCTGCTGTTGCTGGTGGTGGCCGTGCGGGCCAGGAAGTCGTTGGGCGTGCGCATGGCCCCGGCCGCCTCCTCCAGGGCGTCCATGCGCTGGTTGAGCGAGGTCATGGAGGTGATCTTGGCCTGCCAGGTCTTCTTCCAGGTCTCCATGCGGGTCTTGTTGATGGACTCGATCTTCACCAACTGGTCCACGATCTCGGTGAAGTCGGTGCCGGAGCCCAGGCCGGTGAAGGTGATGGACCCGCTGGCCAGACCGGTGGTGGTCAGGTCGCTGGTGGAAGAACTCAGCCCGCTGATGGTGCTGTCGGCCATGGTCCCGGCCTTACTCCTCTGGCGGTTGGCGCACGGTGGTACGCCAACCTATCGTGCAACATGCGTGCCGCCAGAGCCTTCATGCCAACACGCCGTAATGGCTGCAACTTTGCTGGCAGACCTTGGGCGGGCGGCATTTTTTGCCGCGCCTGGCCCCGGGGCGCCACCCGGCAAACCCCGCCGGCCTGTTCACTTGATCGGAAGCTAAGGGGTTGGACTTGAATGATCTTTGACAGCCGGCCCGCGCGGGGCCTAGAACCCGGCAGGCCCCGCGTCCCCGGGTTGGGGCATCGCCGGCCAAAGGAGGCCCCGGGGCTGATACAGGACATCCCCCATCACCTACGCAACACCGTGGAGCGCCTGGACCTGCCCATCCACCTGGATTTGTCGCCCTCGGAGTGCCACCCCCCCGAGGGTCTGGCCCTGGGCGACACCCTGATGCTGCTGGGCCTGATCCGCAACCAGGGCCGGCCGCTCAGAATGTACATGGACCCCGGCCCCACCCGCCCCCTGTTGGAGGGCCACCCCCTGGTGCGCGAGCTTTTGCCGCCGGGCCAGCCCTCCCAGCGCTTCAAGTTGCACAGGGTGCCGGTGGGGCGGGCCGGATGAGCCGGATTGGTCCCCCCAGGGCCTCGCGGACTGGGCCCAGGCCAACTTCGGCGGAGTGGAGGAGCTGGCGCGGGTGGTGCTGGCCCGCCAGGAGGTGGCCGAGGAGCGCGGCTATATGGCCCAATGGATGGGCCGGCCCCAACTCAAGGAGGAGCTATACCGCCAGAGCCTGGACTTCAGCCTGGCGGCCCTCCAGGGCCGCCTGCCGGCCGGCGCCAACTGGGTGGCCCCGGACCTGGCCTAGGCGAGACGGGCGGGGATAAACCCCGCCCCCTGTATGTTAGACGAGGTTAGTACGCGAGCCGTCGAGGCCCGTCAGGGGAAAGCACCCCCCGACCGGCACTGGGAGTCGAGGCACTCGATCCCCGCCCGCGATTGCTCCTTGGCGCAACGCCATGCGGTGGAGCGAACCTGGTCTGGAATTGCCAGCGGCTAGGGGAAGCGCAGCAGAATCTTCAAGGCCCCTGGCCGGCGGGCGTGCTCCAGGGCCGTGGTCAATTCCGCGAAGGGATAGGTCTGGGCGATCAGGGGGCGTACGTCCAGGCGGCCCTGGGCTAGGTAGTCGAGGGCCAGGGCCAGGTCGCCGCAGCGCGAGCCCAGGATGGCGATCTCGTCCACCACCACCCGGGCCAGGTTGATATTGGTGGGCAAGTGGGAGGTGGTCTTGAGCACCAGGGTGCCCTGGGGGCGCAAGAGGTCCAGGGCCAGGGCCGGCCCCTGGGGGTGTCCGGTGGCCTCCACCACCAGATCAAATGGCCCCTGGCCCGGCGGCGGCCAGATGCCCCCCCGCTCCACCAGCAGGGTGGCCACGCCCTGGGCCTGGGCGATGGCCAGCTTGGCGGGGTGGTGGCCCATCAACAGCAGCCCCGGGACTTGGTGGCGCAGGCCCAGGGCGGCCAGGAGCCCCAGCTTGCCGTCGCCCAGCACGGCCACGCGCATCTCCGGGTCCAGGGGCACCTGGCGTCCCACCTCCAGGGCGGCGGCCAGGGGCTCGGCAAAGACCGCCGCCGGGCTGGGCAGGCCGTCGGGCACCCCGTGCAGGCTGCTTACCGGCGCCAGCAGGTACTGGGCCAAGGCCCCGTCCCAGTGCTTGATGCCGATGACCCGGCGCTGGGGGCAGTGGCGGGGGTCGCCCAGGCGGCAGCGGGGGCACTGGCCGCAGCCCACGTTGATGTCGGCCACCACGCGCAGGCCCTCCAGGTAGTCGTGCCCCGGGGCCTCTTGCACCACGGCCACGAACTCGTGCCCCGGCACCCCCACGAAGCCGTAGTACCCAGCCAAGAGCTCCAGGTCGGTGTTGCAGATGCCGGCCAGGCGCACCTTCAGGAGGGCCTGGCCGGGCTGGGGCCGGGGCGCGGGCCGCTCTACCAGGCTGGCGCGGCCGTCCTCAAACCAGGCGCTTAGCATCATCTCTCCCGGCGGGGCCGCGGCCCCTCCTCAAGGGGCAGCAGGGTGTAGACTATTGAGTTGGCCAGTATCTTCCTGAGCACCAAGCGGTAGCCCCGTTCCTGCACGCGCACGCGGGTCTCGGCCCCGGGGGCCAGATCGGCCCTGGTCTCCGGGCCGTCCAGCACCCTGAGGGTAAGCTGGGCCTGGCGGCGGTCCTTGGCAAAGCCCTCCAGGACCAGCACCAGCCGCCCCTCCAGGAGCACCGCCGCCTCGCCCCGGTGCAGCACCCGGCTGCCGCCCGCCTCGGGCTCGCCGGGGGGCTCGGCCTCGGGCCGGGGTGGCGGTGGGCCGGGGCGGAAGCCCGGCGGGGCCTCGGGCCAGGGCGGGGGCGGAGCGGGGCGCTGGCTTAGCGCGGCCTCGGCCTGGATCAGGCGCGACTCCAGGCGCAGGTTCTCGGCGGCCAGGCGGTTGGCCCGGCTGCCCTCGGCGGCCAGTTGCTCCTGGGCCTGCCGGAGCTGGGGCTCCAGGCCGTGGCGGGCCAACTCGTAACCCAGGCCCAGCAGGGCGGCGGCCATGGCCACGGTCACCAGCCACAGTCCCAGGGGCCGGCTGAAGAATCCTTGCTCCATGGGCTATCGTCCCAGGGGGTTGGCTTTCAGGTTAGGACCGGACCACCGCTGCCGTCAATAGCCCAGGCTTGACCAGGCCGGCCCCAGAGGTTCTCTAGGGCGCGCAGGGAGGCCCACAGATGGGGCTCGGCATGGGGCTCCAGGGTCAAGATTGGGGCCTGGGGCAGCGCGGCCAGTTCCTGCGCCAGGAAGGCCCAGTCCACGCGGCCCTGGCCGGGGGGCAGGTGCTGATCGCCCAGGCCGTCGTTGTCGTGCAGGTGCATCTCGCCCAGGTGGGGGGAGAGCGCCCGCCACCAGGCGGACAGCCCGGTGCGCGAGAAGCAACTGGCGTGCCCCACATCCAGGCAGAAGCCCACCTCCACCCCGGAGGCCTGGGCCAGGGCCTGGCGGCACAGCAAGAGGGGCGAGGGCTCCAGCTCGAAGGTGTTCTCCATGACCAGGCGGCAACCGCCATCGGCCAGCAGGCGGGCCAGGGGGGCCAGGGTGGCGGCCAGGCGCTGGGCATAGGGCTGGGCGTCCTGGTGCAGGCGCGGCTCGAAGCCCAAATGCAGCACCGCCTGCACCGCGCCCAACTCCAAGGCCCACTGGCCGGCGGCCATGAGCCGCCCCCCGGCCAGGGCCGCCACCTGGGGGTCGGGGCTGCCGGGCACCAGGTCGCCAAAGGGCAGGTGGGCGCTCACCCGGCGGCCGGCCAGCATGGCGCTGGCCTGGCGCAGGTCCGCCGGCCCCAGGGTGTCCAGGGCCTGGTGGTCTATGCCCACCTCGGGGTTGAGGGGATGGCTCCCCACCAGGTGGCGGTATTGGCCCAAAAGATCGCGCAGGGGCACGTTGACCTGCACCCCGGCCATCCAGGGCAGTCTTAACCCCTGCTCCAGGGCCTGGCCCAGGGCCTGGGCCGCTGGCCAGGGCTCGCTGGGCAGCCTCCCCTCGGGGGCCTCCCCGCCCAGGCCCAGCACCGGACAGGGCAGGCTGGTCAACCCCGCCGGCGGGGGCTCATGGCCATCGCCCAGCCACAGGCAGGCCCGGGGGCGCAGCCCCGGCGGGCAGGACTCCAGGGCCAGGCCCAGATCGGGCTGAGCCCCCAGGTCCAGGTGCACCTCGCCCTGGGCGCCGTCGCCCAGAAACAGGCATGCGCCCAGGCCGTTCAGGGCCTCGATTAAGGGCGCGGCCCGCCGGCGGGCCTGGCCGGAGCCGCAGATCCAGATCACGGGGGGTGAATCGCTCATGTCGGGCTGCCTCGTATTTCCTGCCGGCAATTATATCAGCCCCGGCGGGCCGGCGGGGGTGGCCTGGACGCCGGGGTCCGCATTTGGTATTACTTGCTTGCCAACCAGGAGGCGAACCATGCCGCGCATCGAACTGGAACTGAGCCCCGAAATACATGAGGCCTGGCGGCGTTTCTTGGCCAGCACGCCGGCGGCCAAGCTCATTGAGGCCGGGGTGCTGGGCGACTGGGTGGCCGTGGGCTTCATGGCCCACGTGGAGCGCTACCTTCAGCAGGGCCGTCCCGACGGCGCCACCGCCGAGGAAGACCCCGACCCGGCCAGCCGCGAGGCGGCCCAGGCCCGCCGCAAGCTGCCCAAGTCCCAGCGCCGGGTGCTGCCCATGTTCAACGAGAACGACCGCATCACCCTGGAGGAGATCAGCCGGGTGCTGGGCATCCTCCCCGCCGAGGGCCAGACCCAGGTTAACGCCTGGCTGGCCGAGGGCTTTTTGGAGCCGGGGCCGGAGCGTGACGGCCAACCGGCATACGTGCTGGGCCACACCTGGCTGATGCGCAACCTGGCCGCCAACCGCCCCTCCCTCAACGTGCCGCGCATACCCCACCTGATGAAGCCCATCAAGCCACCCCAGGTGTAGGCAGGCCAGCCTCATCCTCCTCCCCGCGCCGGGGGCAGGCGGAGCGGGGAGAGCCCGGCTTAGGGTTAGCTCCCGGCCTGGGGACATGACATAGTGTAATAGTAGGGCTTTCGGCCAGCCTTGAGACCCCTTTGTGGATCACCCCCGGAGGAC
This sequence comes from Desulfarculus sp., assembly GCA_016218705.1. Classification (GTDB taxonomy): domain Bacteria; phylum Desulfobacterota; class Desulfarculia; order Desulfarculales; family Desulfarculaceae; genus JACRDC01. Next base: position 18,044 of record JACRDC010000001.1, on the reverse strand, counting down.
GGCGATGACCAACCTGGTGGATATCCGGACCCTGGTCCTGGCCTCGGGGGTCATCGCCGTGGTGCTCTTCGTCTACATGTTCCATGTGCAGGCCACCCGCAAGACCTACCCCGGCTTCCGCCTGTGGACCCGGGGCAGCCTGGCGGCGGGGGTGGGCCTGGTCCTGATCGCCTTGCGGGGGATCGTGCCAGACCTGCTTTCCATCGTCCTGTCCGGTGCGTTGATTTTGGGTTATCCCCTGATGATCTACCGGGGACTGGCAGCCTTCATCGGCCAGCGGCCTGGGTGGTGGCCGGACATCATCCTTTACGCCGTCTACGCCATCATCACCTGTTGGTTCACCTACGGCCCCATCAGCGTGGCCATGCGCATCGCCGTCATCTCCCTGCTGCTGTCCTACTACCTGGCGCGGGGCTACCTGTTGGCCGCCGGGCCGGTGGCCGCCCTGCTGGGCTCGCGCAACTGGATGCTCATCGCCGCCCTGGCCGGCATGTCGGGCCTGTTCCTGGTGCGCGGCCTGGCCAACCTGCTGGGCCTGTCCCAGCCCGAGCATTTCATGGCCAACAGCACCTTGCAGGCCGTCACCTTCATCCTCTCCTTCGCCGGCCAGATATTCAGCGCCACCGGCCTGGTGTCGCTGAACATGCAGCGGCTGGAGCAAGACCTCTCCCAGGCCCAGCACGAGGTGAACCTGCTCAGCGGCCTCTTGCCCATCTGCGCCAACTGCAAGCGCATCCGTGACGGCCAGGGCGACTGGCACCAGGTGGAAGCCTACATCAGCACCCGCAGCGAGGCCAAGTTCAGCCACGGCATCTGCCCCGAATGCATACGCGATCTCTACCCGGAGATAAGCGAGCAGGTGCTAGCCAAGGAACGCACCGCCAAGGGATAGCACTCACGGCGCCGGCTGAAAAAGCGAAGTTGAAGATTGCTTCGCTGCGCTCGCAATGACAACTTCCCTGGAAATAAAGACGGGCGGGGATAAACCCCGCCCCTACGAAATCCAAAGAAAACAATGGCTTTTCTTCGTAGGGGCTGGGATTACCCCCGCCGGGGTATTTTTTTGCGGCAGCCCCGCAACGCCACCCGGCCCGTTATCGCCCGCCGCGGCTCGCGGCCCCGGCCCTCACACCGGGCGCACTCGGCCGTCCTCCAGAGCGTAGTTGCGGCCGCAGGCGGCGCACTTGGCCTGGCCCTGCTCGAAGCGCAGCCTCACCCCGCAGGCGCACATCCAGCCCTTGTGCACGGCGGGATTGCCCACCACCAGGGCATAGTCGGGCACGTCGCGATTGACCACCGCCCCGGCACCCACGAAGGCGTGCCGGCCGATGGTGTTGCCGCAGACGATGGTGCAGTTGGCCCCCAGGGTGGCCCCCTCCTTGACCAGGGTGTGCCGCAGTTCCTCCTTGCGGCTGATGGCCGAGCGGGGGTTGTAGACGTTGGTGAAGACCATGGAGGGACCGCAGAAGACGTTGTCCTCCAGGGTCACGCCCTTGTACACGCTGACATTGTTCTGGATCTTGACGCCGTTGCCCACGAAGACGTCCGGCCCCACCATGACGTTCTGCCCCAGGTTGCAGTGGTCGCCGATGCGGCTGCCCCTTATCACATGGCAGAAGTGCCAGACGCGGCTGCCCTGGCCTATGGAGCAACCCTCGTCCACGATGGCCGTGGGATGCACGCTGTAGCTCTGCTCCTGCACCACGTTAAGGGCGCTCAGGCCCGGCCGCACCACGCCGCCGCCCATCTCCAGGGACTGCTGGCAGGCGTCCAGCACGCTCAAGACCGCCAAGCCCTCGCGGCCGTCGGTGCGGGGGCTTAAGCCGGCGGCCACGCACTCCAAAAAGTGGGCGCACTCGTTCTTCAGCGGCTCGGCCTTCTCCAGGGGGATGACCCGGGCCTGAACCTTCTCGGGTATGGGCTGGTGGTGCTTCCAGTGGATGCGGTGGGGATAGACCAAGAGCTTGTCGCTGGGCTCCACGTCGTCAAAGACGGCCATGCCCTCGGTGCCCACCACCACCAGCTTCTGTTCCTTGAAGGGGTGCAGCCAGTTGACGAAGATGTGGGCCTTGACCCCGGAGGGAAAGCTCAGGGTGGACATGGTGACATCCTGCACCCGCGATTGCAGGTAATTGCCCCCGAAGCTGGTGACCTGCTCGGGCATCTCGCCGGTCAGCGAGAGAATCACCGAGACGTCGTGAGGGGCGAACGACCACAGGATGTTCTCCTCGTTGCGGAACTTGCCCAGGTTCAGGCGGTTGGAGTAGATGTACTGGAGCTTGCCCAGTTGGCCGTCCTCCACCATGGCCTTGAGGCGTATCACCGCCGGGTGGTAGTGCAACAGGTGCCCCACCATCAAGACCAGGCCCTTTTCCTCGGCCCGGCGCACGAGCTCGCGCCCCTCGGCCACGTCCAGGCACAGGGGCTTTTCCACGAAGACGTGCTTATTCCGGTTGAGGCAGCGGGCCACCAGGGCGGCGTGGGTCTCGGCCGGGGTGGAGATGGCCACGGCGCGTATGGCCTCGTCGGCCAACACCTGGTCCAGGTCCTCCAAGACCTTGGCCTGGGGATATTCCCGGGCCATGGCCTGGCGCCGCTCGGGGTCGCTGTCCACCACGGCGGCCAAGGCCCCCAGTTGGGCGAAGTTGCGCACCAGGTTTTTGCCCCAGTAGCCCGCGCCGATAACCGCCACGCCTATAGCTGCTTGTTCCGTGCTCATGTCCCCTCGTCTCCGCACCATCTCGGATTGAGCCAGGCCCCGGACCGGGGCTCGCAATTCATGGGAACTAAATGCAATTTCATGGCCAGCCCTGCAAGGGTTCCGCCCCTTTTGACCTACGGCCGAACAAGACCCATAGTAGCACAACTTTTGCGCGGTTTTTCCGACAGGCCTCGTCATTGCCCTGGTGCGGCCCGGCCTGCCCGGCCATTCCCCAAGCGATCAGGGAGGAGCCAGCGCCCTCAAGTCATTGCTTGCAGCTTAACGAGATTCTCCTGCTGATGATGCTGCTGGGCCTAATACCGATCAGCAATCAAAGCCATCCATGGCTTTGATTGCTGATCGGCCGGGCAAAAACGTGGTTTTGCCCCCCAGTTCGTCTACCCCAACGCCTACTCCCTCATCCTTTTCATGGGCCAAGACGCCCAGGCCGTGCACCGTTGCGTCACCGGCCAGCAGCGCGGGCCGGTGCTGCACCCTCGGCCAGCCCAGCCCGCCCCAGCCTGACCGGCTAGCGGCACATTACTTGCTTTAATCAGTGGTAAAACCCAGGCCCCGCCGGCCCTTTCACGTTTAGCATATGATTTTGCTTGGGTTTTTGGCATCCAGGCCTGGCCGGCCCTGGCCGGGGCGGCGCCCGGGCGCAGAATTTGCCGGCTGGAGCGGAGGTTATCCCCGTTGGCGGCAAAAAATGCTGGGCACCCTGTCGGCCCTCTGACGGCCCCCTGGCAGCCCGGCCCATTAGAAAGGCTTTGCGCCATGCTTTTGACGGCCCCGTTCCCCCCCCGGCTCACCCTGGAGCTGACCAACGCCTGCAACTTCCGTTGCGCCATGTGCCCCTCGCGGCTAAGGCCCGATGAGGCCAAGGGCCTGATGGCCCCCAGCCTGTTCCGGCGCATCGTGGATGAGGCGGCCCAGCACCTGCCGGTGACCCTGGTGCCCTTCTTCCGGGGCGAGCCCCTCTTGCACCCCGAGATTCTGCCCCTGTTGGAGTACGCCAAGGGGCGCGGCCTGGGTCCCATCCAACTGGTGACCAACGGCATGCTGCTGACCGCCGAGATCGCCCAGGGCCTTCTTGACCTGGGCCTGGACTTCATATCCTTCAGCCTGGACACGGTCAGCCCGGTGGAATACGCCCAGATTCGCCAGGGCGGGGACTTTGTCACCGTCATGGCCAACCTGGCCCGCTTCCTGGACCTGCGGGGCCGTGGCGGCTACAGCACCGAGGTGCAGGTGTCGGCCACGCGCACCAGCCTCAACCAGGAGAGCATCAGCCACTTCATCGCCTACTGGCAAGAGCGCGCCGACCGCACCCGCATCTATTACGAGCACTCCGGCGACGGCCACACCGGTAGCCTTAACTGCCCTGAGGTGCCTCGCTTCATGGAGCGCCGGCCCTGCCACAAGCTCTTTGGCGACATGGTGGTCTACTTTGACGGCGGCGTGGCCCTGTGCAACCACGACTGGTACCGCGCCCCGGCCTTGGGCGACCTGAACGTCGCCACGGTGGCCGAGGTCTGGCTGGGGCCGGCCTACCAGGAGCTGCGGCGCCAGCACCAGGCACCCCTGGAGCTGAGCGACCCCACCTGCCTGCACTGCGACCACTGGAAGATATCCTACCTGGACAAGCCCTACGTGGGCGAGTTGTACACACCGGGCCTGGAGGCGCGCCGTGCCGGAGGGTCCTAAGCCCATCCCCATCACCAGACCGGTCTTCGGGGAGCGGGAGCGCGAGCTCTTGCTCAAGCCCCTGGAGACGGGTTGGGTGGTCCAGGGTCCCTACGTGGCCAGGTTCGAGAAGTTGTTCGCGGCCTACGTGGGCGCGGACCACGCCCTGGCGGTGAGCAGTTGCACCACCGGCCTGCACCTGGTGCTGCACGCCCTGGGCCTGGGGCCTGGTGACGAGGTGATCGTGCCCTCCTTCACCTACGTGGCCACGGCCAACGCCGTGGAGTATTGCGGGGCGCGGCCGGTCTTCTGCGACATTGACCTGGCCACCTTCAATCTGGACGTGGCCGCCGTGGAGGCGCTAATCACCCCGCGCACCCGGGGCATCGTGGCGGTGTCGCTCTTTGGCCTGGCCGCCGACCTGCCCGCCCTGGCCGAGTTGGCCAGCCGCCGGGGGCTGTTCCTCATGGAGGACGCGGCCTGCGCCCTGGGGGCCAGCATCGCCGGCCGTCACACCGGCCAAGGCTGCGTGGCCAGCGTCTATTCCCTGCACCCCCGCAAGGCCATCACCACCGGCGAGGGCGGCATGATTACCACCGGCGACGCGGCCCTGGCCGATCTCATCGGCAAGCTGCGCAACCACGGGGCCGAGGCCACGGACCTGGAGCGCCACCACCAGCAGGGAGGCTCGCTGTTGCCCGCCTTCAACCTGCTGGGCTTCAACTACCGCCTCACCGATTTGCAGGGCGCCCTGGGCGTGGCCCAGATGGAGCGCCTGGAGGACATCCTGGCCGGCCGCCGGGCCGGGGCCGCGGCCTATGACCAAATGTTGGCCCAGGTGCCCGCCGTGGCGCCGCCCCAGGTGCCCGCGGGATACGGCCACGCCTACCAGTCCTACGTGGCCCTCTACCGCGGCGCCCAAGGCCAAGAGCCCGGCCTGGACAACCTGGAGGAACTGAACCGCCAGCGCAACCGCCTGATGGCGGCCATGGAGCGGGACGGCGTAACCGTGCGCCAGGGCACCCACGCCGTGCACACCCTGGGCTACTACGCCGGCAAGTACGGGCTGAGGCCCAACGATTTTCCCCATAGCCTCTTGGCCGACCGGCTGAGCATCACCCTGCCGCTCTTCGCCGGTATAAGCCCCGATGACCAAGCAAGGGTCGTGGCCTACTTGCGCCACCCCGAGAGGTACTTCTGATGTGCGGCATCGCGGGAGTCCTGGACCTGGCCCAGCGGGAGGCCGTGTCCCAGCCCCTGCTCCGGCGCATGGCCGGCGCCCTGGCCCACCGTGGCCCCGACGACGAGGGCTACTTTCTGGACGGCAACCTGGGCCTGGCCCACCGCCGCCTGGCCATCATCGACCCCAGCCCGGCCGGGCACCAGCCCATGTGCTCCGAGGACGGCCAGGTGGTGGTCAGCTTCAACGGCACCATCTACAACTACCCCGAGCTGCGGGCGCTGCTGCAGGCGCGCGGCCACGTCTTCGCCTCCCAGTGCGACACCGAGGTCTTGGTGCACGGCTGGGAGGAGTGGGGCGCCGACCTGGTGCCCCGGCTCAACGGTCACTTCGCCTTTGCCATGTGGGAGGCGCGCTCCCGCCGGCTCTACCTGGTGCGCGACCGCTTCGGCACCAAGCCCCTTTACTACGCCAACCTGGGGGGACTGTGGCTCTTCGCCTCGGAGATCAAGGCCCTCTTGGCCCATGGGGCGCTTTCGGCCCGGATCAACCATGAGGCCCTGCGCGAGTACTTCACCTTCCAGAACCTCTTCAGGCCCCACACCCTGTTCGAGAACGTCCAGCAGATGCCGCCGGCCTGCATAATGAGCCTGGACGCCCGGCGGGGCATCAGCGGGGTGCACTGCTACTGGGATTACGACTTCCATCACCCCGATGAGACCATGACCCTGGCCGACGCCACCGCCGAGACCCAGCGTCTGATGATTCAGGCCGTGCGCCGCCAGCTCTTGTCCGACGTGCCGGTGGGGGCCTACCTCAGCGGCGGCATGGACTCGGGCTCCATCGTGGCCATCGCCTCCCGCGACCTGCCGCGCATGCCCACCTTCACCTGCGGCTGGCACCTGGAGGGCGTGGCCGGGGCCGAGGCCGGCTTTGACGAGCGCCTCTCGGCCGAGATGATGGCCGATACCTTCCACACCGAGCACTACGAGCAGGTCATCGGCGCCGGCGACCTGAAGTGGGCCCTACCCCAGGTGGTCAACCACCTGGAGGACCTGCGCCTGGGCATGAGCTACGCCAACTTCTACATCGCCCGCCTGGCCAGCAAGTTCGTCAAGGTCTGCCTGGGCGGCACCGGCGGCGACGAGCTCTTCGGCGGCTATCCCTGGCGCTACTACCGCGCCAGCCGCGCCCTGAACCGCCAGGAGTTCTTGGACGACTACTTCGCCTACTGGCAGCGCATCGTGCCCGAGGAGATGCAGACGCGCTTCTTCACCGGCCAGGCCCGGGCGCGCATGGGCCAGGCCAACCTGCAGGAGGTGCTGACCACGGTCTTTCGCCAGCACAACGGGCTGCGCTTCGAGACCCCCGAGGACCACATCGCCAACTCGCTGTACTTCGAGTGCAAGACCTTTTTGAGCGGGCTGCTCATCATCGGCGACAAACTCTCCATGGCCCACGGCCTGGAGGAGCGCCTGCCCTTCCTGGACAACGACCTGGTGGAGTTCGCCATGCGGGTGCCGGTGCGCCACAAGCTGTCCAATATCGAGCAGTGGAAGCGCCAGGACGAGAACCTGACCCGCAAGGTGGACAGCTACTTCGCCGCCCACAACGACGGTAAGAACGTGCTGCGCCTGGGCATGGAGAAGTTCGTGCCCGCCGAGATCAGAAACCGTAGGAAGCAGGGGTTCAGCTCGCCCGACGAGTCCTGGTACCGGGGGGCCAACTTGCAACTGGTGCGCGGCATCCTGCTGCATCCCCGGGCCATGTGCCACGACCTCATCGCCCGCTCCGAGATAGAACGCACCCTGGATGAGCACTGCCGCCAGGGCGTCAATCACCGCCTGCGCATCTGGTCGCTGCTTTGCTTCGAGATGTGGTTGCGCGCCTTCTTCGGCCAGGGCGCCGTGGGCCTGGAACTGCCCCAGACTTGCATGGCCCCGTCCCCGGCGCGGGCGGCCTAGGAGGGGCCATGGCGGGCCTTGCCACCAGCGGCGGTGTGCCCCCGCTGTTGGTGATGATCCACCACAACCGGCCCGACCTCACGGTCCTGGCCCTGGAGAGCCTGGGCCGCAACACCCCTGAGCCCCACCGCTTGCTCCTGATTGACAATGCCTCGGGTGACGCCTTGCCCGGTCTGTCCGCCCACGAGCTGCTGGTCAACCCCGCGCGATTGAGCTTCTCCGCCAACTGCAACCAGGGCCTGCCCCGGGGGTCGGGCGGCCCGGTGGTGCTCTTGAACAACGACCTGTACTTCCCGCCGGGCTGGCTGGCGGGGCTCCTGGCCGGGCTGGAGCAGGGCTGCGGCGTGGTGGGGGCCGTCTCCAACTTCGAGCTGCCCCTGGACCTGCCCTGGCCCGGCGGGCGCCTGAGGCTGCCGCCCCAGGCCGAGCCGGGCGACCTGCCCCCCGGCGCCTGGCCCTACTTGGACAAGGTGCTGGGCGCCTACAACCAGGGCGCCGCCGGCCAACCCCCGCGCCCGCGCGCCTTCGTGAGCTTCTACGCCGTGGCCTTGTCAAGCCAGGCCGTGGAGCGTCTGGGCGGGCTGGAAGAGGGGTTCATCCAGGGCTGCGAGGACCTTGATTACTGCCTGCGGGCCTGGCAAGCGGGCCTGAGCGTGGGCCAAGCCCCGGGGGCCTACGTGGCCCACTTCTCGGGGCGGGCCACCCTGGCCGGCGCCCAGGCCCTGGCCAGCCGCGACCGGCACAACCTGCCCCTGCTGCTGGGGCGCTGGCCCCTGGCGGCGCGGGAGGAGCTGGCCGCGCGCTGGCGGGAGCAGGGCCTGGAGGACGAGGGCCGGCGGTTGTGGGATGGCCTGGAGCGCCGCCTGGCCGGCCTGGGGCCGGGCGCCGGTTAAACGCCCTGGGATGGATAGGCGCGCAGCAGCCGCGCCGGATTGCCGGCCACCACGCTGTCCGTGGGCACGTCCTTGATGACCACCCCGCCCATGCCCACCAGGCTGCCCCGGCCTATCTTGAGGCCGCCCCTGATGACGCTGTTGCTGCCCAGGTAGCAGCAGGCGCCCACCTTCACCTGGCCGGATATCCTGGCCCCGCTGGCCATGAAGGTGTAGTCGCCGACCACGGTGTCGTGGTTTATCACGCCGCCGGCCAGGACGATCACCTGGGCGTCCAGACGGACGCCGTTGTGCACGCACACCTGGGGGAAGAGCACGCAGCCCGCCCCCAGACTGGCCCAGCGCGAGACCACCGCCGTGGGGTGCACCAGGGTGGCGAAGCGCTCCGGCCCCAGGCCGGTTTTGGCGGCGATCTCCGGTTTGCGGCGATGATTGAGGGGGCTGCCGATGATGTTGACCAGCAGGCAATCGCCGAAGCGGGGCGCGGCGTTCAGGGGACCGTGCACCTTTAGGCCGCAGACCTCCTGGCCCCAGCGGGCCTGGTCGTCGTCCAGAAAGCCCGCCGGCTCCCATAGGGTGCGCCCGGCGGCGGCGTTGATGTCCAGGAGGATGTCCACCACGTCGCGGCAGTTGCCGCCGGTGCCCAGGATCAGTATTTTTTGCGGCCCGGCCGCCATGGGTCCTCCCTAGATGTTCTGTTTGGAGGTGTACTTGATGTAGAAGCTCTTGGGCACCAGGTCCATCTCGCTAAGGAGCCAGAACAGGGGGCGCAGGCGCTCGAAGCGGCGCTTGTAGGTCTTGAACTCGGTGTAGTAGTGCCGGGGCATCTCCATCAGGCGCTCGAATTCGGCGTCGTCCAGGCCCAGGCGCTTCTTGACCATGGCCACCAGCTCCAGGTCCACGGCCGGCGGCCGGCGCAGCTCCTCCAGGGCCTCCTGGCGGTCCATCTGCCCCGAGCGCACCAGGGCCGCGAAGCCGTTGGCCCGCTGGTCTATGCCGAAGCGCCGGGGCAAGAAGTAGGTGTGGTAGAAGGCGGTCATGCGATTTTCCAGGTGGTGGCCACCGTACCACTGCCAGCCGTAGTCAGCCGTGAGCATCCGCTTGACCGATTCCTTGTGGTAGTCCAGGTAGTACAGGGGGCGTATCTTCTTGATGCGGCTCATGACCATCCACCTCATCTGGCGCCAGAACCACAAGTTGGGGAAGGTCTTGAGCGGCCTGGTGCCGAAGCGCTTCTGCACGCTGGCGATGTACTGGGCGTCCATGTACAGCCAGCCCAGCGGCGAGACGCCCTCGGTGCGGAAGGAGTGCCCCTCGAACATGTAGCCGATTCGGTGCTTGTCGCAGGCCAGGTACAGGGTGGTGGCCAGGCCGATGTCGGTGGGCGACTCCAGGTCGGGCACGCCGGCCTTGAGAAAGGAGCGGTAGATGTCGTCGTACTCCTCGTTGTCCACCACGTAAGTGAACAGCTCCACCCCCAGCTTGCCCAGCACGTTGCTGATGTTCTCGGTGGCGATGGTGGAGTTCCAGGTGTTGTCGAAGTGCACGGCCAGGGGCCTTAAGCCCAGCTCCTTGGCCTTGATGAGCAGATAGGAGGAGTCGCAACCGCCGCTGACCCCCACGGCCACGTCGAAGCGCTTGCCCCTGCCGGCCCGGCGCATCTCGTCGGCCAGGCGCTCCAGCACGCGGCCGCCCTCGGCCCCCGTGGGGTACTGGGCGTCCAGGTGGTCGCTCATGCGGCAGTAGTTGCACACGCCGTCCTGATCGAACTGGATGTGGGGCACCTTGGCGTCGTAAACGCAACGGGCGCAGACCCTCGCCGGCTGGGCGAAACGCTCGGCCCAGCGGTCCATCCAAGGCTCGCTCCTGTGGGTGTCAAGCTGCATGAGTTATCCCCGTCCGTGGGTTGGTCCGCTTGGCCGGCATCAGTCCACCATCGCCTTGAGGTCCTGGGGCCGGGGGAAGTTGATGAGCACGGCCCTGTGCGGCCCCTGGTAGACCACCATGCTGCCCAGGGCCACCGCCGAGGCGCCGGCCTGCTTGACCGCCTGCCCCAGGTGCTCCAGTTTGCCCGCGCCGCCGCAGGCGATCACCGGCACGCCCACGGCCTGGCTCACCTGGCGGACAAGCTCCAGGTCATAGCCCTGGAAGGTGCCGTCGCGCTCCACCGAGGTGAGCAGTATCTCGCCGGCCCCCAGCTCCTCCAGGCGCCTGGCCCACTCCACCGGCCCCACCTCGGCCACTTGCCTGCCGCCGTGATGGCAGACCTTGTACTTGCCCCACAGCGACTTCTTGACGTCAATGGCCCCGATGACGCTCTGGCTGCCGAAGGCGCCCGCCGCCTGGCTGATGAGCCCGGGGTCTGTGAAAGCCGCCGAGTTGACGGCCACCTTCTCCACCCCCAGGCCAAACAGGGCGCGGAAGTCCTCCAGGCTCTTGACCCCGCCGCCGTAGGCCAGCGGCATGAAGCACTCGCCGGCCATGTCGGAGAGCAGATCCAGATTGGGGCGCTTGTTGTCGGTGGTGGCGGTTATATCAAGAAGGATGAGTTCGTCCACCTCTTTTTCGTTGAAGATGCGGATGGTGTTGATGGGGTCGCCCACGTAGGAGGCGTCCTTGAAGCGCACCGTCTTGACCAGGGCGCGGTTGCGCAAGAGCAGGCAGGGCATGACCCGGTGCATGAGCATCAGATCATCTCCACGAAGTTCTGCAAGAGGCGCATGCCGTACTTGTGGCTCTTCTCGGGGTGAAACTGGGTGCCCATGACGCGGCCCCGGCCGATGGCCGCCGCGAAGCGGTAGCCGTGCTCGCTATAGGCCAGCACGTCGGCGGGGTCGTCGCAGACGGCGTGAAAGGAGTGCACGAAGTAGAAGGCGGCCTCCTCCAGCCCAGCGAAGAGGGGGTGCCCCCCGGCCGGCTGGGTGGCGTTCCAGCCCATGTGGGGTATCTTGAGCTGGCACTGCTCCAGGCCGAAGCAGAAGCGCTGGCAGTCGGCGGCGATCCAGCCCAGGCCGGGCAGGCTGCCCTCCTGGCTGCGGCGGGTGAGTAGCTGCATGCCCAGGCAGATGCCCAGCACCGGCTTGCCCCGCCCCAGCACCGCCTCCTCCAGCACCGGCAGCAGGCCGTGGGCCTGAAGGCTTTTCATGCCCTGGTCAAAGGCCCCCACCCCGGGCAGGATCAGGCCGTCGGCGGCCAGGATGTGCTCGGACTGGGCGGAGACGGCGGCCTTGGCCCCGATGCGGCGCAGCATGTTGTGGATGGAGCCCAGGTTGCCCATCTGGTAGTCAACGATAATCAGCATGGCGCGCGTTACCGCCTATTCCATGGCCGCCGTGCGGCCCGCCATCAAATGCCGCGCGAAGAAGTCCAGGGCCGCCGCCGGATTATAGCAGTGCCCCCGGGGGTGCAGGTCCAGCTCCAGGTTCTCCGGCGCGCCGGCCAACTCCCAGATGGGGCGCAGGTAGTTGTGCGTCACCAGGTCCCGGGTCTCCACGCAGTAGGGGAAGGGCTCCCTGAGTCCCCAGGATAGCATCAAGGCCCGGGGTGCCACCAGCCCGGCCAGGTCCGGGTAGTCGGCCCAGGCCAGCAGGCCGGGCACGGCGTCGTGCAGGTGCTGGTTGCCCCGGTCCACCAACAGCGAGCTGGTGAGGCCGCTGGCCACCAGGCAGGCCCGCAGCCCCGTCTCCAGGGCGGCCAGCAGGCAGGCCAGGCGCCCGCCCTGGGAAAGGCCGGCCACCCCCAGGCGGCCGGCGTCCACGCCGGGCCAGGCGGCCAGGATGGCCTGGGCCTGCATCAGGTCCATCAGGTGCAGGCCGGCGATGGGCCGCCCCACCTCCATGGCGAAGTTGGCGAAAACCTCGTGGGCGCGCCGGCCCACGGGGTCGGGCAGCGGCCCCACCTGGCGCTGACCGAAGCTAAGAAGGTCGGGGGCCAGCACCGCCAAGCCGCCCCTGGCCAGGCGCATGCCCAGGCCCTCCTGGCCGTCGTTGCTTTCGATGACCCCTGCCGCCGAGCGCGCCCCCAGGTCGTGGCCGTGGGCGATGAGCACCCCGGGCCAAGGCCCCGGGGTGCGCGGCAGGAGCAGATAGGCCGGCACCGTCAGCCCCTCCAGGGACTGGAAGCTGATTAGGCTCAGGCTGTAGCCGTCCATCTCCCGGCGCTGCAGCACTTGCCAGGCCGGGGGCCAGGCGGCCAGGGCGGCCAGGTCCAGGGCCAAGAGCTCGGCCAGCTTGGCCCGCAGGCCCCCCTGCCAGGCGGCCAGGCCCTGGGCGGAGGGCCGCAGCTTCTCGAATGACAGGCGCAACAGGTCCGGCGGCAGGCGCAGGGGCAGCTTTGGCGGCTGGCAGTCGCCAGGGCAGTCCGGCGGCCGGTCGTCGTTGGTCATCCTGGTGTTGTAGCAGGTGGCGGGCGCGCCCCCCGCCGGGCCGTCTGGGGCCTGCATACCTCTACCTCTGATGCGGCCCCGCCGCCGCTCTCATGGCCTCACGCCCTGGCCAGCAGGCCGGCCGCAGAGCCTCCACAACGTCTCGCCCAGGCGCTCCACGAACTGGGCCGGGGTCAGCACCGGGATGCGGGCGCACTCCTGCTGAACCCGGCGATAATAGTCCAAATCCTGGGCCAAGCGGCCCAGGCGGCTGACCAGGGCCGAAGTCTCGAAGCCCTCCAGACTGAGATCAGGGTGGATGAAGTCATCCAGGCCGCCGTAGAAGCTGGCCCCCTCGCTGTAATGCTCGTGCCAGGGGGTGCGGCAGGAGATAACCGGCAGGCCCGCCGCGTGGGCCTCGCGGATGGTGCAGCCGCCGCCCGAGGGCCAGGTGTCTATCATCACATCGTAGCCGGCCAGGATTTCCTGCGCGTCCTGGCGGAAGCCCAGGAGGGAAAGCCGCTCCATGGGGCTGTGGTCGGTGCCGAATATCTCGCGGGCCTGGGAACCCACGATGTCTATCTCCAGGCCGGGCAACTGCCGCAGGGCCTGGCTCAGCACCGTCCAGAACCTTTGGTTGTTGATGAACTTCACGGGCCGCCCCACGCAGACCCCCTTGAGGCGCCCGGCCGGGCTGGGGCGCTGGCCCCGGCGGCGGGCTATCTCCGAGACATAGGCCGGTCCCAGATAGACGCCCGGGGCCAACTCGTCGGCCAAGGCCCCCCGCACGGTGCTGACCACCAGGTCGGGCGAAGTCTCCAGCCCCCCTCCCTGGGCGAGAAATTTGACCACCTTGCGGGAGGCGCCGGCCAAGGCCAACAGGTCGTACCAGGGCGTGAGGAACTGAGTGTTCATCATCAGCACGTCGCAGCCGATGCGGCGCAGTATGTAGAGGTAGCCGCGAATCTTGGTGTAGTAGTCATGCCCCTGGTCCCACAACAGGTGGCAGCCATGGGTCCTGAGGTCTTCAAGCACCGGCCGCCAGCCAGGCTGCAACTCCATGCGCGTCAGGTAGATCACCTCGAAACGCGACTTGTCCAGACGCTTGCCGATGTCCACGAAGCGCCTGACCGTGGCCCAGGACAGATCAAAGGACTCCAGCACAAGCACCACCTTGAGCTTGGCCGGGTCCAGGCAGGCGGCTAGGCCCTCGTGGGCGGGCAGGGGTTCCACATGGGGGGCGATGAGCTTGAGCACCGTCTCGATGGCCGGATCGAAGTGCTGCCATCGGTAGCTGGCGGTGTTTACATAGGCGCTGTAGTATACGTTATAAAAGGCTTGCAGCATGGCCGCGTAGTCGCCCCGGCTGGCGGCAGCCATGCCCATCTGGCGGTGCACCTGGGCCAGGCCGTCGTAGTGGCCACGCCGCAGGTGACAGTCCAGGAGGTCATGGGCGGCCTGCTGGTCCTGGTAGCCCGACTGGGCCCAGGCCCGCTCCAGAAATACCGAGGCCTCCTTCAGCCACCCCGTCTGCTTCAATTGCAAGCCGAAGTTCTTGTTGGCCTCCAGGCGCTGGGGCAGGTCCTCGCTGAAGCAGGCCTCCGGCGTGGCCGGCAGTCGGGTCAGCTCCACCCGGGGCCCTTCGAAGATCACCTCGCACTCCTCGAAGAGCATCTGCTTAAGGCGCTGTACCTGCAACTCCAGGGAGTAGTTTTCCTCCACGAAGCGCCGGCCCTCTTGCGGGCCGTAGGGTTCGTGAAGCATTTCCACCAACTCATCAAGGTTGTTCCACAGCCATTGGCGGGGATAGATGCCTGGCGCCTCGGGGAAGTTGTAGATAAGAGGCCGCACTCCACTGGCTATGGCCTCCATCAGGCCCATGCCCTGGCTCTCGGATAAGCTGGTACACAGGATGAAATTTTTATTGGCCAACCAAGCGCTGATGTCCTTGACCCAACCATGATAGGTGACCGCGTGCTCCAATCCATTGTTGCCGACAAACGAATTGCACGCCAACTGGTGGAAAGGGTCTTGGTACACGCCCGCCACGTGTAGGTGGCAGCTAGGCTGCGAGCGATACAGGCGCTCAAAGGCATGCATCAGCAGCATGGGCGCTTTTTTGAAGTTCAAATAGCCGATGTAGGCGATGTTAAAGCCGGGTGAAGGTCGCCCAAGCTCGTAGCGCCGCATGTCCACGCCATTGGGAACGACGTGAATGCGTGGCACCAACTGGCGTATCTGGGGACATTTGGCCAACAACATGTCGCGCATGTCCAGGCCCACAAACATTAAGTCGGTCACCGCGTGATAGTTGATTTGCTCGGCCAAGCCGACGATGACCTCGTAATGGTGTATACGTAAAAATACCCGCTTGCCCACCAAATCCTTGGCCAATTCCCTAGTGATATGGATGGCCTGCTCGTTGCCCCATTCAATCCAGATATTTTGGTGAGCCCGCAGCCGGCGCCGCAACACCGCCATATCGCTGCTCACCAGTTTTTCAATGATGATTTCGGGGGCCAGGCCGGCGATTAAGCTGTCCACAAAATTGTCCAGGCCCGGCGGACAGCATAACAGCAGTTTTCTCGAGGAGGTCGAAACCGGCATGAAGGATGGGCTTGCCGGCGAGACCGAAGGCCTAGGCCGTTCGATGGAAGGTGTTTCAGCGCTGACCAGGGGCAGGCCCAACTGGGTCAGGCACTGGTTCAGATGGCCCAGGGTGTCGTCGCGCAGATCGGGCGGCACCCAAGGCCACAGGCCGGCCAGCACCCGGTGGCCTTGCTCATAATCCTGGCGCAGGATGAAGTATTTGCCCAGGTTGAGCTGAAACACCCCCTCCCGGGGGGCCAGGCGCACCGCCTCCTCCAGGTGGGGTTGGGCCTCGTCCTGCTGGCCAGCCATGACCAGGGCCATGGCCAGGGAGTTGCGCAGGCTGGCATCGCGAGGTGACCCGTCGGTCAAGCGACGAAAAACTGACACCGCCTGGGCATATTCCTGTCTGTCCATGTACAGCCGCGCCAGGGCCAGCAAAGCCTGGGGACGGGGGTCCGGCCCTTGGGCCAGGCTGGTCAAGAGGTCCAGGGCCTCGTCCTGGCGGCCCAAGCCCACAAGCTGGCGCGCTCTCTCCAACTCACCGGCAATACTTGTGTTATCAGCCAAAGCCTCGGGGGGGGCCGGGGCGGCGGGGCCAGGGGCCGGGGTTTGGTCCCGGCGGGTGGGCCGTGGCTTCTTGCGTTTCATGATAGGCACGACCGTCCATGTGGGGGTGGCGGAAAGCCCCCGCCAGTGGGCGGGGGAGGCTCACCCTAGGAACAATACAAGTATCGTGCCACGGTGCGGGACGGGGCTTGGCGTCAACCCAGCGTCAGTTGCCGCCCTGGCTGCCGGCCAGCAGATGGCAGGCCAGGCCGGGCAGGCTGTTGGCCTGGGCGCGCAGGGCCTGGCCAGCCTGGCGCAGGATGCCCCCCTTGGCGTGGCTGACCATCTCCGGGGACGGCGGGGAGGCCTGGTCCCAAACCGCCACGGCGGGGGCGGCGGGCAGGGGATGCTGGGGGGTGTGCGTGCTAGGCATGATTTTCCTCGCAAAATGGCGAAAACGAACTCCACGCCCCTCTGGGCGGGGATATACGCCAATTTATTCAAGAAGCGTGCCTAGCCCGGCAGTGGGGAATCATACCAAGTTGCGATCAAACGAATAGTTTGATCGCAACTTGGTATGCGGGCCAAGAACCACCCCAAAAAAGCCGCGCTTTTTTGGGGACCCCGGTGGATGGCCCGCCGGGCGCGTAAGCGTCCGGGAGGCCGGGCAAAATCACGCTTTTGCCCGGCCGATCAGCAATCAAAGCCATGGATGGCTTTGATTGCATATTGGTATCAGGTGATTGCCGGCGCCACCCAGATCGGTGATGGTGTTGCGCAGGTGATAGGGGAGGCCCTCTATGAGCAAGGCGCGTGCCCCCCGCCAGGGTTGGCGGCTGGCCCCATATTGCCCCCGAAGACGCGGCCCAGGCAACACCCCAGTGACGCCTGAGTGAGTGGTGCCCCCAAAAGGGGCCGGGCCCTACCCTCGCTGGAGGATGGGGCCCGGGTTTGGTTCTCTAGGCCCGGCCCGGGGGCGGCGCGGGGCCTTGGGGGTTCAGGGCTAGCCCTGCAGGAGCTGGAGGGCCAACTGCGGCAGGCTGTTGGCCTGGGCCAGCATGGCCACTCCCGCCTGGGCCATGATGTTGTTGCGGGTGAACATGGTCATTTCGGTGGCCACGTCCACGTCGCTGATGCGCGATTCGGCGGCTTGCAGGTTCTCGGCCTGGATCTGCAGGTTGGTGATGGTGTTCTGCAGCCGGTTCTGCAAGGCGCCCAGGTTGGCGCGGGCGCTGTCCTTGGTGTTGATGGCCGCGTCCAACTGGGCCAGGGCAAGCTGGGCACCAGACTGGGTCAGGATGTCCTTGCCATCCCAGTTGGTCACGCCGCTGGCGTTCTGGGTCACGCTCCACTCCGCGGCGGTGTCGGTGAGGGTGT
Organism: Desulfarculus sp.; assembly: GCA_016218705.1. Taxonomy (GTDB): domain Bacteria; phylum Desulfobacterota; class Desulfarculia; order Desulfarculales; family Desulfarculaceae; genus JACRDC01. The sequence goes on along the minus strand of JACRDC010000001.1, from coordinate 742 downwards.
AGCTGGCGATCTGAGTGGACCCGTCGAGCGCGGTCCTCAGGCGCAGGGTAGCGTCGGCCGAGCCGCTCAGCAACACATCGGCGCCGGTACCAGTCACGATGCGCATCTGGTAGTTGTTGCCCTTGCTGTTGTCGGTCAACTGCAACTGGTAGTACCCCGTGCTCGTGTCGTGATACACCGAGGCGGTGACCTGGGTGCCGGCGCCGCCAGTGAGGTAGGCCTGGTTGGCGGTGACGTTCGCGGAGGCGGAGGTGGCTATCGAGGTGGTGCTGCCCAGGGTGGCGGAGGTCAGCGAGATCACGCTGGTTGCGGCGCCGGAGTTGGTGGCATAGAGGTTCAGGTCGCTGAGATTCCGGTTTATCAGGGCGGCCACCTTGCTGGCGAAGGTGGTGCCGGCGGCGGCGGCAGTAATATCAATGGTGCCCGTGTGGGTTGCGGCATTGTAGGTGGTGGCCGCGGTGCCGTTGTTGAAGGTGAACGTGTCGGCGCCGATGGTGATGCTATCCCCGGCCACGACGCTGCCTGGTGTGAAGCTGAAAGAACCGGCTTGGGCGGAGCCCTGGTTGATGCGGCCTACCACGTCGGTCAGGGTGTCGGTGCTGGCGTCGACGTTGACGTAGCCGTAGGTGTTCCAGCTGGTGCCGCCGTCGGTGCTGTAACGGATGCCGAAGACGCCGTCGGTGCCGGCCAGGGCGGTGGTGGGCGTCAGGGCGTTGATGGCGCTGGTGCGGAAGATGTCGTT
>JACRDC010000109.1 GCA_016218705.1 Desulfarculus sp. | reverse complement strand
CCCCGCCGGCGGCGCCGGCGGCCGCCCTGGCCCCGGCCGCGGCCGCCCCAGCCACGCCAGCCGCCTCGGCCCCGGCGGCGCTGGCCGCCCCGGAGCCCCAGAGCCGGGCCGGCGAGTACCTCACCTTCAGCCTGGGCGTCGAATCCTATGGCGTGGACATCCTGCAGGTGCAGGAGATCATCGGCATGCCCCGGCTGACCCGCCTGCCCCGGGCCCCGGAATACATGCTGGGGGTTATGAACCTGCGCGGCATGGTGGTGCCGGTGCTGGACATGCGGCTGAAGCTCAACCTGACCCAGGATGAAAACAGCGAGGCGGTGGTGGTGGTGCTAAGGGTGGGCGACAAGATCATGGGCGCCGTGGTGGACAGCGTGCGCGACGTGGTGCAACTGGCCGAGGAGCAGATACAGACCCCGCCCGACTTCGCCGGCGGCCTCAGGCGCGACTATCTGCGGGGCCTGTGCCACCTGGACGACCAGATGATAATCCTGCTGGAACTGGACCGCCTGCTGGCCCAGGAGGCCCTGAGCAATGCCGCCTGACAACAACGCGCGCCCGGACCGCGCGGCCCAGGCGCAGGCCGGCCTGCTGGTGCTGCCCGACAAGGAATTCGAGATCATCCGCCAGATGGTCAAGGCCCAGACCGGCATCAGCCTGAGCCTGCACAAGCGCGACCTGGTGGTCAGCCGCCTGGCCCGGCGCCTGCGCGCCCTGGGCATGGACTCCTTCGCCCAGTATGTCGAGTACCTGCGCGCCGGCGAAAGCGGCGGCGAGCTGGTGCACATGATCAACCGCATCACCACCAACAAGACCGACTTCTTCCGCGAGAATCACCATTTTGTGTTTTTACGCGACAAGCTCTTGCCGCCCCTGGCGGCCGAGGGCGAAAAGAGCGGCCAGCGCGTCTTGCGGGCCTGGTCGGCCGGGTGCTCCTCGGGCGAGGAGCCCTACAGCATCGCCATCACCCTGAGCGAGTTTTTCGCCAACCACCCCGGCTGGGACTACAAGCTCCTGGCCTCGGACCTGGACACGGTCATGCTGGAAAAGGCCAGCCGAGGCCAGTATGAGCCCGGCCTGCTGGAACCGGTGCCCAAGGCGCTTCTTGGCAAGTATTTCGACCGCCAAGGCCGGGACGAGGAGGCCCAGTACCGGGTCAAGCCCTCCTTGCGGCAGATGATCACCTTCCGCAAGTTCAACCTGATGCACCCCACCTACCCCCTGGCGGTGCCCCTGGACTTTGTCTTCTGCCGCAACGTGCTCATCTACTTCGACATGGAGGACAAGATCTCCATCCTCACCAAGTTCCACCGGGTGCTCAAGCCGGGGGGGCACATATTCGTGGGGCACTCCGAGTCCCTGATGATGGTCAAGGACCTGTTCCGCTTCGTGGACACCACCGTTTACCGCAAGCTGTAAATAATGCTCAAGCGCTACCACGCCCAGCTGAAAAGGCCCATGGTCATCATCCAGCCCGGTGAATACTACGTCACCAAGGAGGATGAGGTCATAGCCACGGTCTTGGGCTCCTGCATCAGCGTGTGCGTCAAGGACGAGCTGCACAACATCGGAGGCATGAACCACTTCATGCTGCCCGGCGACTTTAGGGTGGACGACGTCTTCAACAGCAACAGCGCCCGCTACGGCATGTACGCCATGGAGATGATCCTGGGCGACATCCTCAAGCTGGGGGGCGACCGCCAGAAGCTCACGGCCAAGGTCTTCGGCGGCGGCCACGTGCTCAACGTGGCCACCTCCAAGAACAGCGTGCCGGCGGCCAACATCCAGTTCGTCAAGGCCTACCTGTCCATGGAGGGCATCCAGGTGATCAAGTCGGACGTGGGCGGCTACCACGGCCGCAAGGTCCTCTACCTGCCCCAGTTGGGCAAGGTCTACGTCAAGCACCTGGTGCCCGGCGACGACAGCAAGCTGGCCGAGCGCGAGCGCCGGTACCAGAAGCACCTGACCCGCGAGACCAAGGAAGAAAGCGTCACGATCTTCTAGGCCTGGTCTAGCGCCCCGCCGGCCAGGGCGTGTTTTGCCGGCCTCTCGAGGTGTAGTGGATGGCACAAATCATAAAGGTGCTGGTGGTGGACGACTCGGCCCTGATCCGGGAGTTCCTGCGGTCCACCCTGGCCACGCAGCCGGACATGCGGGTGGCCACCGCCGCCGACCCCTACCTGGCCCGCGACAAGATTTTGCGCGAGCGCCCCGATGTCATCACCCTGGACATCGAGATGCCCCGCATGGACGGGCTCACCTTCCTGCACAAGCTCATGGCCGCCTATCCCACTCCAGTGGTGATGTTCAGCAGCCGCACCCAATCCGGGGCCGAGGCCACCATGAAGGCCCTGGCCCTGGGGGCCGTGGACTTCGTGGCCAAGCCCGCGCTGAACCTGCGGGAGAAGCTGCCGGCCCTGGCAAGCGAGATCGTGGAAAAGGTGCGCGCCGCCGCTGGCGCCCAGGTACGCCGCCATCAGGTCAGCCCTGAGGCACTTCGCGTGCCCGACAAGATCGAGGTGGACCAGGTGGTGGCCCTGACCAAGTCGCCGCCGCGGCCCGGTGGGCCGCAGGTGGTGCTCATGGGCGCCTCCACCGGGGGCACCGTGGCCCTGGAGCAGGTGCTGTGCCGGCTGCCCGCCGACAGCCCGCCCATCGCCGTGGTGCAGCACATGCCCGAGCACTTCACCCTGGCCTTCGCCAACCGGCTCAACGACCGCGCCCAGATCAACATCGCCGAGGCCAAGGACGGCCTGCTGCTCAGCCCCGGCCACTGCCTGATCGCCGCCGGCGGCCGCCACCTGCTCTTGGAGCGGGGGGCGGGCGGTTACGTGGCGCGGGTCAAGGACGGCCCGCCGGTCAACCGGCACAAGCCCTCGGTGGATGTACTCTTTCGCTCGGCGGTGGGCGCCGCCGGTCCCAACGCCGTGGCGGTCATAATGACCGGCATGGGAGACGACGGGGCCAAGGGCATGAAGGACCTGCACGACGCCGGCGCGCTTACCATCGCCCAAAACGAGGAGACCTGCACCGTCTACGGCATGCCCAAGATGGCCGTGCAGATGGGGGCCGCCGACCGCGTGGTGCCCCTGGAACGCATCGCCCCCCTGCTCATGGGCCTGTGGGCCGAGTCGCGGGGCAGGAGCGCCTGATGAGCCCCCCACACAATAGCACCCCCGAGGCGGCCAAGCCGTCCACCATTCTCATCGTGGACGACGCCAAGCTCAACCGCGAGCTGTTGCGCCTGCATCTGTCCAAGCACGGCCACCGCTTTCTCTTTGCCGAGAACGGCCGCCAGGCCACCCAGGTGCTGGCCGCCCACCCCGAGGTGGACCTGATCCTCTTGGATCTGGTGATGCCGGACATGGACGGCTTCGCATTCTTGCAGTGGCGCAAGGCCCAGGGCGAGGCCCAGGCCATCCCGGTGATCGTCAACTCCTCCCTGGACGACTTCGACTCCATCGCCCGCGCCCTGACCATGGACTCCTACGACTACTTCACCAAGCCGCTCAATCCCTCTGACCTGGAGATCGTGCTGCCGCTGAAGATCAAGAACGCGGTCAGCGCCCGCCGGCTCATGGCCGAGACCCGCCGCCAGAACGAGGTCATGCGCGCCGAACTGGAGATGGCGGCCCGCTACCAGCAGTTCCTGCTGCCCCGCCAGGTCTCGCTCAAGGGCGCCCGGGTGGCCCATCTGTTCCAGCCCTGCTCCGACGTGGGCGGCGATTACTTCGACTTTTTCGAAACCGCCGCGGGCCAGTTGGGCTTGTTGGCCGCCGACGTCTCGGGCCACGGAGTGGCCGCGGCCATGACCGCCTCCATCGTCAAGGCGCTATTGCCCGGCTACCTGGAGCGCATGGCCTCGCCGGCCGCCGCCTTCCGCGCGCTCAACGCCGACCTGTTGCGCCTGACCCAGGAGGACGCCTTTGTCACCTCCGTGGCCGTGCTCTATGATCCCCGGGCCGGCCGTCTCACCTGGTCCCTGGCCGGCCACCCCTCGCCTCTGTTCATTCCCGCCGGCGCCGCCCCCCTGCCCCTGGCCATGGACTCGGTCTTCCTGGGGGCCTTTGAGAACGACAACCCCCTGGCCTGCTTCGAGGAGAGCATCCTGACGGTGCAACCCGGCGATAGACTGGTGCTCTACACCGACGGCCTGACCGAGGCCCCCGGTGCCCAGGGCGGGTTCTACGGCCTGGCGCGCGTGCAACAACTGCTGGAGCGCTGCCGCCGGCAATCCATCGCCGAGCTGCGCGAGTCCTTGTGGGACGACCTGAACGATTTCGTGCGAGGAGACTTCCCCGACGACGTGGCCTTCATACTGGTGGAGTTTTAAGGTGGACACCTCCCAAGGACAGGGCCAGGCCCCCATGCCCCCGGGCCGGCGCGTGCTGGTGGTGGACGACGAGCCCATGGTGCTGGATGTCTTGACGCGTTATCTGAGGCATCAGGGCCTTGAGACCATGGCCGCCGGCGACGGCCAGGAGGCCTTGCGGCTGTTCAGCCAGGAGCCCTGCGACCTGGTCATCAGCGACCTGCGCATGCCGGGCATGGACGGCCTGCAACTGCTGCACGCCATCAAGGGCCTCAACCCCCGGGTGCCCTTCATCTTCATCAGCGGCTTCGGCGACATCCCCACGGTGGTGGAGGCCCTCAAGTCCGGGGCCGAGAACTTCCTCACCAAGCCCCTGGAGATGGACCTGTTGTCCAAGGTGGTGGCCCAGTCCCTGAGCCTGGCCGCCACTCAAGCCCCGCCCATGCTGCAATTGGCGCGCATGCGCCAGATCACCCAACTGGAGGTGCCCAGCCGTTTCGAGTTCATCCGCGAGCTGGTTTCGCAGATAACCCAGTCCGCCATCTGCGTGGGTTATGCCCAGAACGATCTGGACAACAACCTCAAGCTGGCCCTGGTGGAGGGCCTGACCAACGCCATGGAACACGGCAACCGCTGGGACGAAAACCGCCTGGTGCGCCTGGAGGCCGACCTGACCAGCGACTGCCTCAAGGTGACCATAGAGGATGAGGGGGTGGGCTTCGACTTCTGCGCCCTGGCCGACCCCACCTGCGGCGAGCAATTGCTCAGCGAGCGAGGCCGCGGGGTGTTTCTCATGCGGGCCATCATGGACGAGGTTGGCTTCAACCCGGCGGGCAATTGCCTGACCCTGGTCAAGCGCCGCCCGCCGGCCGGCCCCCAACCCGCGCCCGCCGCCTGACACCGGCCATGGCCCGCGTCTTCACCCCACGCTATTGCGCGGCCTGCGGCGGCCAACTGCTGGCCCCCCTGGCGGCGTCCGGCGGGCCGCCCCTGGTCTGCGGCCGTTGCGGTCTGGGCTCCTACCTGGACCCCAAGCTGGCGGTGGCCACGGTGCTGTTTCTGCCCGACCAAAGCGTGGTGCTGTTGCGCCGGGCCCAGCGGGACCAGGCCTTCGGGCGCTGGATACTGCCCGGCGGCCACGTGGACCGGGGCGAGGAGCTCCCCAGCGCGGCCCTGCGCGAGGTAGCCGAGGAGACCGGTCTCACCGCCTGCGTGCAAGGCCTGCTGGGGGTCTATTCCTACCCCGGCAACCCCCTGGTGCTGGTGGTCTACACGGCCCTGGCCCAGCCAGGCCCCTTGCTCACCAGCCGCGAGTCCCTGGAGATCAGGGCTTTCGGCCACCAGGAGATCCCCTGGGATGAGCTGGGGTACCTCTCCACCGGCCAGGCCCTACGCCAGGCCCTGGGCCTGCCGCCGGAGCCGGTGGCGCCATGAGCCCAGCCCTGCACCGCTTGTCTGCCGAGATGGTATTCATCGAGCGCGGCTGGCTCAACGCCAACCACCTAGCCTTCCTTGGCGGTGGGCCGCTGGCCCTTGTGGACAGCGGCTACCTGGAGGGCCTGGACGAGACCCTGGTCCTGCTGACCCAGGCGGGCGTCGCGCCCGAGGTGGTTGACCTGATCGTCACCACCCATTTGCACTGCGACCACGTGGGCGGCCACGCCCACATCCACGAGCGCTCGGGCTGCGCCATCGCCCTGTCGGCGGTGTGCCGCCGGGCCGTGGAGCAACAGGACGGCTGGGCGGCCTGGTGGCGCTACTACGGCCAGGCCTACCGCTTTTTCCCCACCCACCGCACCCTGGCCGACAACGATGTCTTGCGCCTGGCCGGATTGGACTGGCGCGTGCTGGAGACCCCGGGCCACGCCGGCGGGCATCTGTGCCTCTTCGCCCCCGAGACCGGCTGGCTCATCAGTGCCGACGCGGTGTGGGACGGCGATTTCGGGGTGCTAACCCCGCGCATCGAGGGCTGGGAGGCCCCCCATCGCCTACGCATGAGCCTGCGCCGCCTGGCCGCCCTCAAGGTGACCACAGTGCTGCCCGGCCACGGCCCACCCATAGAGGACGGCCCCCGGGCCATCGCCCGCTGCCTGGAGCGCGTGGAGGCCTTCCTGGCCCAGCCCCGGCGTCTGGCCGAGGACCAGGTGCGCAAAATACTGCTCTACCACCTGATGATGAAAGGCCCCTTGAGCGCCCAGGAGCTGTGGCAGTGGGAGATGACCCTGCCCTGGCTCCAGGAAACCTGCCAGATATACTTTGCAGAACCCGCCCGGCAGGTCTTTGAGCGCTACTTGGGCGAACTCTTGGAGCGCGGGCTGGTGGGCCAGGACCAGGGGCGCCTGTACAGCCACCTGCCGGCTTGAGCAGGCCCTTCTTGCGCCGCGAGGCTTCCGGCGGTAATAATGCAGGCAAACCGCACACCCCGGAGCAGATCGGCATGCAGCTAACACCCGAAACCCTGAGTCATCTGGCGCCCGCGCGGCGCGAGGAACTGCTGCGCCGCTCCATGGCCGATGTCTCCGGGGTCTACGAGCGGGTACGCTCCATCCTGGAGGACATCCGCCAAAGAGGCGACGCCGCCAACCTTGAGGAGCACGCCCGGCTCAAGCCCGGGCTCACGGCGGCCGAGCTGCGGGTAAGGCCCCAGGAAATAGAGGCGGCCTACCAGCAGGTGCCGCCAGCTGTGGTGGAACATCTGGGCAAGGCCGCGGCCAACATCCGGCGCTTCCACGCCGCCCAGTTGGAGCGGCCACAGTGGCAGATGGAGGTGGCGCCGGGCATCCTGGCCGGCCGCAAGCACACCCCCCTGGACAGCGCCGGCTGCTACGTGCCCGGAGGCCGGGCCGCCTATCCCTCCACGGCGCTGATGACCGTGCTGCCAGCGGTGGTGGCTGGCGTGGGCCGGGTGGTCGTCTGCACACCGCCCCTGGAGGGCATGGCCATCAACCCCTACACCCTGGTGGCCTGCCACATCGCCGGCGTCACGGAAATATACAAGCTGGGAGGTCCCTGGGCGGTGGGTTCCCTGGCCCACGGCACGGCCACGGTGCCCCGGGTGGTCAAGATCGTGGGGCCGGGCAACAAGTACGTCACGGCGGCCAAGATGCTGGTCTTCGGCCGGGTGGACATTGACTCGCCGGCTGGCCCTTCCGAGGCCCTGATCCTGGCCGACCAGAGCGCCGAACCCCGCTTCCTGGCCCTGGATTTCCTCTCGCAGGTGGAGCACGACCCCGACTCGGCGGCGGTGCTGGTCACCGACCATGAACCCCTGGCCATGGCGGTGTGCCAGGAAATCACCGGCCTGTTCCCCAGCCTGCCTCGTCAGGAAATCTTGCGCCAGGCAGGCCGCTACTGCGCGGTGCTGGTGGCTGACAGCATGGCCCAGGCCATCGCCTTCAGCAACCAGTACGCGCCCGAGCACTTGCAGATAGTCACCGCCGACCCCTTCGTCACCTTGCAGGAGATACGCCACGCCGGTAGCATCTTTTTGGGGCCTTGGGCCCCGGTGCCCGTGGGGGACTATGCCAGCGGCACCAACCACGTGTTGCCCACGGCCCAGGGCGCAGCCATGTTCAGCGGCCTGTCGGTGGACGACTTCATCAAGAAACCCACTTTCCAGTACCTGTCGCGCCAGGGGCTGGAATCGCTGGCGCCCACGGTGGTCACCCTGGCCGAGGCCGAGGGCCTGCCCATACACGCCATGGCGGTCAAGGCTCGCCTTGAGGTCTGAGCCTTCGCCAGGCCTGGCGGCGCGCGGGCACACTCTGACAAATTAGTGCCTCCGTCACGGCAAGGGGTTAGCTTCCCCGGCTAACCCCTTGTCCTTCCCGGCGCGCCATCAATGGCGCGCCTATGCGCGGCTACCATGCGCGGCTACCATGCGCTATGAGTTTTGCCGCCACGTATAAATGGCGAAAACCGGCCAGGGCGTGATCGCCCGGCTTGGGGCAGTTTCTGCTTTCAAAATTTCCCTGGACACATACTGGCACAAAATGCTAGGGTTATTTCATTAGTCCTGAATGCTGGCGTCCGGGGGGACCAAGCGCCATCAATTTCTTACAATATAATCTTATTTCGCACCTTGGGAATTGAGCATACGTGCCAATCACCCATTATTCATATTGGTGAGGAAATATATTTCCAGTAACCGAAATGATGAAAACTTAACGCCATATTTCAAATCAAGTTGGTGCTTAAAATATCAATCAATAGCGCAGTAGTCTTATTATTTAAACTTACGTACGAATAAATGTTCAATCAGGTTACCGTCATTTTTACCTCCGTGGCTGTTGGCTCCATTTCGCTATTGCCTTGCTGAGGTGCCCCCGGTTTCCTTGGACACGGAATTGGGATAAACAGACCCGAGACGTGTACAAGGAGGCATTGGGATGGCAGATGAGAAGCGGGAGATGGGAGAGGTCGTGGGCTTGACGGAAGGAGCCCGTAGGGCGACT
>JACRDC010000110.1 GCA_016218705.1 Desulfarculus sp. | reverse complement strand
GGCCGCCGCATAGGGGGGGCGCACGGCGGCTCGCGAGGGGAAATCCCCTCCGGGCTACGCCCTCCGGGGATTCCCCCTCGCGCAAAAAACCGGACAGTTTATGTGCTACTACACCGGACAGTTCTATTTGTTGACAACAGGCTTTTTTGATTATCAGCCGCTGGTGGGATTATTTTTGGCGGGGCGGCGCCCCGGGTGCGGGCGGTGCCTAGGGCGGGCCAGGACGGCCCGCCCGAGATCACACCAAATAGAAATTTGGCGCGATTTCGGAAGCTTGCTAAAAGTTACTTTTGGCAAGCGCTAAGAGGAGAAAGCCATGGATGGCTTTGATTGCATATTGGTATTAGTCCCGCCGGCGGTCCAGCACCTCGCGCACGGTGGCCAAGAGGTCCACGCGCTTGAAGGGCTTGGCCACGTAGGCCAGGGCGCCCCCTTGCAGGGACTGGCGCACCAGGCCGTTGGCCGAATACCCGCTGGCGATCATTACCCGGGCCTGGGCATTGAGGGAGAGTATCTCGCGCAGGCACTGGTGGCCACCCATGCCCGGCATGCCCAGGTCCAGCACCACCAGGTCCACCGCTTGGCCCTGGGCGCGGTAGATATCCAGGGCCTCCTCGCCGCTGGCGGCGGTCAGGGTGCGGTAGCCCATCTCTTCCAGGGCCATGGCCCCCATCTCGCGCAGGGACTCCTCGTCGTCCACCAGCAGGATGGTTTCATGTCCGCCCAGAAGCTCCTCTGGCAGGTGCGCCGGCGGGGCCGGGGCCTGGGCGGGGCTGGTGAAGGCCGGCAGGTAGACCTTGAAGGTGGTGCCCAGGCCGGGCTCGCTGTAGGCGAAGGTGTGGCCGCCCAGGGCCTTGACGATGCCGTGCACCGTGGACAGCCCCAGGCCGGTGCCTCGCCCCACCTCCTTGGTGGTGAAGAAGGGGTCGAAGGCCTGCTCCAGGGTGCGGCTGTCCATGCCCAAGCCGGTGTCGGAGACCATCAAGAGCACGTGGGGGCCGGGGCTAACCTCCAGGTGCCGGCGGCAGTACTCGTGGTCTAGGATGACGTTGGCCGTCTCGATGACCAGGCGCCCGCCCTGGGGCATGGCGTCCACGGCGTTGGTGGCCAGGTTGATGATGATCTGCTGCATCTGGCTGGAGTCGCCAGTGACCGGCAGCAGCTCGGCGGCCAGGTGGGTTTCGAGGGCGATCATCTTGGGGATGGTGTGCGTTAGCATCTGCACCGCCTGGCGCACGTCCTGGTTCAGGTCCAGGGTGACCAGGCTCACCTCCATCTTGCGGCTGAAGGCCAGGATGCGCCTGATGAGGTCGCGGGCGCGCTCGGCAGCCTCCAGTATCTTGGCCAACAGGGGCGAGACGTCCCGGCCCTGGCGGGCCTGCGTGAGGCCCTGCTCGGCGTGGCCCATGACCGCGGCCAGGATGTTGTTGAAGTCGTGGGCGATGCCCCCGGCCAGGGTGCCCACGGCCTCCATTTTCTGGGCCTGGCGCAGTTGCCCCTCCAGTTGGCGCCGGGCCTCCTCGGCGGCCATGCGGTCGCCGATGTCCAGGGCCACGGTCAGGCGCACCAGGCGGCCATCCAGCCAGCGGATGGCGCGGTCGTGCAGGGCCTGCCAGCGTCCGCTGTGGGGGTCGCGCAGCTCCCAGAGATAGGGCTCGGCCAGGGGCTGGCCCTCCAGGTCCACCAGCAGGTAGTTGGTGCAGAAGTCGCAGGGGCCTTCCTGGCCCTGGTGCAGGGTCTGCCAGCAGGGCCGGCCCTGGGGGTCCTGGCCGATGTCCTGGCGCAGCTTGCGGTTGGCGAAGAGCACCTCGTGGGTTTCCAGGTCGGCCACGTACACCCAGGCGTCCAGGGAGTCCAGCACCGCCCGCAGGCGCTCCTGGGACTGGTACAGGGCCTCCTGGGCGGCCCGGCGGGTCCGCACCTCCTGGGTCAGCCGCTGGTTGACCTCGGCCAACTCGGCCCGCTGGCTGTCCAGGTCCTCCTTGGCCTGGCGCTCGGCCTGCACCGAGGATTGCAACCCGTGCACCAGAGACGAAACCCCCGCGGAGGCCAAGGCGCTAAAGAGCAGGTAGTTGCCGGTCAAGACCACGAAGCGGCGGGGAGTCGTCAACCAAAGGCTGGGGTCCGGGCCTCCCCAATGCAAGTGGATCAGGATGCCGCCCATGGTGAGGGCCGCGGCCAGCCAGGTGAGCAAGGCACCCCGCCGGCCGAAGAGCATGGCCCCCACCACGTTGAAACACAACAGTACCGGCAGGGCATTGGATATGGGTCCCAGGCGTAGGAGCAGCAGCAGGCCAACGAGGTAGCACAGGGCCAGCACCGCCCCCGCCCGCAGGCCAAAGGGCAGGCGGTGCCCCAGGGTCAGCACCAGCCAGGCCCAGGCCACGGCTGATGATGTCTGCAACACGATGAAGACCTGGCCCCGGGGCAGCCAGTACCATAGGTCCAGGGCCAGGCTGATCAGGCCGCCCACGGCGCCGAAGAGGTACAGGAAGAAAAGGACGCGCTCCCGCCAGTAGCGCAGGCTGTCGCCTGGCTCCAGGGGGCCGGTGAAGAACTGGCCTTGCCAAAAGCGCGTCAGCCAGGAAGGCTGGCCGTTTGGTGTCTGGTCCACAGGGGTCAAGGCCAACCTTGTTCCGCGCCCTGGGAGGGCGGCAGGGGCCAAGCAAACGCACCCGTCCCACGTGGAGGCCAGGCCGGCGGCCTTCACCGTGCGCGGCGGGAACCAAAACCTTGGGCGAGGCTGGCGGCGCCCCCCGCCGCAAATGCCCTCCATGGCCCACGGCTAGGGAATGCTACCTCTATTGCAGGGGCCAGTCAATCATCGTTCCCAGGGGGCCGCCCCTGGGAACGCGCCTACTTCTTGGTCAACAGGTCGGCGTAGTAGATTTCCTGGCACTGATCGCAGACGGTGTGGGTGAACTGGGCCCTGGTGTGGGCCTTGACATAGGCCTCCAGGGGCCACCAGCGGCCATCCGCGTCGCGGATGCGCTTGCAGCCGGCGCAGATGGGCAACAGCCCCCGCAGGATCTTGTTCTCCTTTAGCAGGGCCTCCTTTTCGGCCAGGGCCTTGCCCAGGTCCTTGATGAGGGCCTCGCGCTCCCGCTCGGCCCGCTTGCGGTTGGCGATGTCCTTGCTAACCCCCACCACCTTGAGCTGGCCGTTGTCGTCCCTGAAAAAGCGGGCGATGATCTCGATCCAGTAGGTGTGCCCCTGCTGGTGGATCATCTCCAGTTCCATGGTGCACTTGCGGTTTATGCCCTCCTCGAACAGGCGCCGCTCGTCGGCCAGGGTCTGGCGCAGGGCCTCATAGGAGGAGGGGCTCATGCGCTGCCTGAGGTCCATGCCGGTATAGTCCCTGGGCGCGAAACCGCTGAGCTTCTCCACCGAGGGGGTTATGAACTCCATGGCCATCCTGTCGGCGTCCAGCACCCAGATGGCGTCCACCAGGTTGTCGGCGATGAGCTTGTAGCGTTCCTCCAACTCTTCCACGCGGCTGGGCAGGCTCTTGGCCATGATGGGCGGCTCCCGCTGAAGTGTGGGGCAGGCCCGGCGGGGCAGGCCCGGCGCCGGGGGGCTAACTTACATTATTGGGCAGGCCCCTTCGGCCAGCAAGGGCCAATAGCGGCCCGGCGGGCGCCCCCGGACGAAAACAAGGGGCCACATACGGCTTTTTCTGGCCAGGACCGGCCTGAATCCTTATCATCAATACATTGTGCGTTGCCTGCCCGGCCCAGGACCCACCCAGGGCCGGCGAAGCTGATCTTGGCCACGCGGGACATCACCGGCGAGGGGGCCAGATGCACGCCATGGTTTTTTCAATGCAGGGCTACACCTTCAACCCCCATGCCCTGCCCATGGCCTTGGCCGCCCTGGGCCTGTTGTTTTTAGGCCTGACCACCCTGTGGCGCGACCGCCACTCCCCCCCCAGCCAGATGTTCTTCGGGTTCACCCTGGCCCTGGCCGACTACTTCGCCTGCTTCGCCCTGGCCTACCTGAGCCGGGACGGGGGCACGGCCCTGTTCTGGGTGCGCCTGGCCTACCTGGGGGTGCCCTTGGTGCCGGTCTTGTTGTTTTCCTTCGTGGGCTCGCTGCAAGACCGGCAGCCCGGCATGCGGGCACTGCTGGTCCTGGGCTGGGGCCTGGGGGGCCTGTTCGTGCTGGCCGCCCTGACCACCGACTGGCTCATCGCCGGCGTGGACCAGCGCTGGTGGGGCTTCTACAAGCGCTATGGGGTCCTGGGGCAGCCTTTCCTGGCCTACGCCCTGGCCTACGGGGTGCTGTGCGACAACTTCTACCGCCGCCTGCTCAAGACCACCAGCCAGGGCTCCCGGGGCCGCCTGCGTCTGAGCCTGCACATGCGCGCCCTGCTGGTGGGCTGCCTCATCGCCGTGGACTTACTGCCCGGCTTCGGCTGGCCCATCTACCCCTTCGGCTACCTGCCGGCCCTGGTGGTGGTGGCCATGCTGCTGACGGCCATGCGGCGCTACGGGCCGGTCTTCTTCACCCCCGTGCTGGCCTCGGCCCTGGTGCTGGAGACCATGGGCGAGGCCCTGTTCGTGGTGGACGAGGACGGCGTGGTGCGCAAGGCCAACCACGCCGCCGAAACGCTCCTGGGCCGCCCCCGCCAGGCCCTGCTGGGCCAGCCCCTGGCCATGCTCCTGCCCGCCGAGCCCCTTCAGAAGGACCTGCTGAAGCTCTTCGCCCCCGGGGCCTCCCAGAGCCTGGAGACCAGCTTCACCGACCAACAAGGCCGCACCCGCTACCTGAGCATCTCCGGCAGTTGCCTGTCCAACAGCCTGGGCGAGCCCCTGGCCACCCTGTGCATCGCCCGCGACGTCACCCAGGAGCGCCAGGCCCAACTGGCCCTGCGCCGCGCCCACGACCAACTGGAGCACAAGGTCCAGGAGCGCACCCAGGACCTGCTGGCCTCCAACCAGGCCCTGGCCGCCGAGAACCAGGAGCGCCGGCGCACCGAGGCCCTGCTGCGCCAGTCCGAGGAGAAGTACCGCCTGCTGGTGGACAACGCCCAGGAGGCCATCTTCATCTGCCAGGAGGGGCTGATACGCTTCAGCAACGCGCATACCCAGGAGATATTCGGCCACGGCCCCGAGCAGTTGATCGGCCGGCCCTTCCTGGACCTCCTGCACCCCCAGGACCGCCCCTTGTGGCCACCCACCCCTGGCGAGGCCGCTCCCCCCGCCCAGGTGCGCACCTGGAGGGCACTGACCAAGACTGGCCGCGCCATAGCCGTGCAGGCCCAGGCCGTGGCCATCACCTGGGAGGGCCGCCCCGCCCGCCTCTACTTCCTGCAAGACGTCACCGCCCGCCTGGAGATGGAGGCCCAACTGGCCCACGCCAGCAAGCTACAGGCCCTGGGCACCCTGGCCAGCGGCATCGCCCACGACTTCAACAACCTCCTACAGGCCATAAGTGGCTACACCCACCTGCTGCGGCCTAGCCTGCCCCCCCGCTCCGAGCCCCGGCGCTACCTGGAGGAGGTCGAGCAGGCCGTTGAGCGGGGCAGCCAACTGGTCAGGAGCCTCCTGAGCCACGGCCGCCAACTGCCCGCCAGCAGCCAGGCCGTGGACATCAACCAGACCGTGGAGCGGGCCGCGGGCCTTCTGGGCCGCACCATACCCAAGATGATCGAGATACGCCTGGACCTGGACCCGGCCCTGCCCCTGATCCTGGGCGACCAGGCCCAACTGGAGCAGGTGCTCCTCAATCTGGGCGCCAACGCCCGCGACGCCATGCCCGACGGCGGAGTCATCGCCATCGCCACCAGCCAGGTGACCCTGCCGGACGGCGCCGTCCCCGAGGGCCAGGACCTGCCCCCCGGACCCTACGTGCTCATCTCCTTCGCCGACAGCGGCCAGGGCATGGACCAGGCCACCCAGGACCGGGCCTTCGAGCCCTTCTTCACCACCAAGGAGGTGGGCCAGGGCAGCGGCCTGGGGCTCTTCCTGGCCTACGGCGTGGTGCGGCGCCACGGCGGGCAGATCACCTGCCACAGCCGCCCCGGACGGGGCACCTCCTTCCACATCCACCTGCCCGTGCCCCCCCAGGGCCCGGCCCTGGCCCAGCCCCTGCCCCTGCCGCCACCCCCACCCCAAGGCAGCGAGACCATCCTCCTGGTGGACGACGAGACCCAGGTGCTGGAACCGGCCAGCGAGGCCCTGAGCCTGGCCGGCTACCAGGTGCACCTGGCCCACAGCGGCGAGGCCGCCCTGGAGATCGTCCGCGCCGGCCAGCCCCGCCCGCACCTGGTGGTGCTGGACCTGGGCATGCCCGGCATGGGCGGCCTGGAGGGCCTGCGCCAGCTCAAGCTCATCGCCCCCCACTTAAAGATCATCGTGGCCAGCGGCTACGACCTTCAGGAAACCCGCCAGCAGGTGGCCGGCCTGGGGGCCTGGGGCTTCCTGCCCAAGCCCTACAGCCTGCGCGGCCTGGTGGCCCTGGTCCGCCAAGCCCTCGACAGCGGGGTGCCCCCCGCTGGGCATTAACGGGTCGAGGGGTGCCCTGCCCCCGCCAAAGGCTGGCGGCTCCCGCTGAGGGGCCGTGGGCTGGGGAGGGCTCGCCCGGTGCCCCCCGCTGGACTTTAACGGGTCGGTCGCGGCTGCCGCCTTGGCCGGCGCCGCCAGCTCCCGCCGCCAGGTTGTGGGCCGGGGAAAAGTCGCCGGGTGCCCCCCGCTGGGCATTAACGGGTCGGTCGCGGCTGCCGCCTTGGCCGGCGCCGCCGGCTCCCGCCGCCAGGTTGTGGGCCGGGGAAAAGCCGCCGGGTGCCCCCCGCTGGGCATTAACGGGTCGGTCGCGGCTGCCGCCTTGGCCGGCGCCGCTGGCTCCCGCCGAGTGGTTGCGGGGGAAACCAAATACACGGGCGGGGATAACCCCTCCCCTAAATCAAGAAAAGCAAGCCGTAACGCGATCTTAATGTAGGGGCGGGGTTTATCCCCGCCCGCTCTTTGTCTTTTGCCGAGGGTGATCCGGCTGCCGTTGGCTGGGTGCTGGCCCCCTCAGGCCGAGGGCCAGGTCACGTGGGTGCGGGGGTCCTGGCAGCAGTCGTAGTCGCGGCAGGCCGATGGCCGGCGGGCATAGATGGAGCAGCGCTCGTCGGCCAGGTACACGCAGGCCCCGCCGGCCCGGCGGGCCAGGATGCGCTGGCCGTCCACCGCCCTGGCCGCCATCTGGTAGCGGCCGGAGAGGGTCTCGGCCTGGCTCAGGGGCACGTAAAGCTGCCGGCAGCAGTGGGCCGGCCGGCAGCCCGGGCACTGCCCCCCCGCCTCGCCCGGCCCCAGCCCGCCCCGCTTGGCCAGGGCCAAGGCCCGCAGGCTGCCGTGGGTGCCCCACATGGCCAGGCTGGCGTCCAGCTTGGCCGATAGCCAACCCAGGGGACCGCTCATGGCCACCTCCCTTGCGTTCAGGCCAACCACCAGGGCCGCCGGCGGACCAGTCCGTCCGCCATCCACAAGGGACGCTGTCTCGCCAATGCTGTGGGGGGTAGGGCCAGGAAACCGCGGAGGGCAGCTAGGGGCGCCCGCGCCGGAGGTGGAGTAACATCACCCCGCTGTGCAATGTCACCTGCCTAGAACATATACCCCCACGCCCCGCCGGGGCAATGGGTAATTCACGCCTCTTGCCACCCCTCCCCCACGGGGGAGAGGGCGGGGTGAGAGGGCTGGGCAGTGACGCGCCTAGGTGTGTGTCGGAGAAAGCCGTCCATGGCCCGCCTAGGAGCCTGTCGGAGTAATACGCAGACAGGCTCCTAGGGCAGGATCATGTCCCGAATCACCCCGATGCCCGTGGCCAACTGCACCAGGGCCAGGGCCACCAGCACCAGGTTGTTGAGGCCGTGGGCCAGGGGCAGCAGCCGGCGCCGGGCCTTGCGCCGGTCCATGACCCGGCCAGAGGCCAGGCCGAAGACCATCAGGGGCAACATGGCCAGGCCCACCTGGTAGTGGCCATTGGTTATGAAGACCACCTTCCAGGTCCACCAGGACACGCCAAGGCCCAGGCATATGCCGGCCAGCCAAATGCCTATGGTCAGACCGCCCAGGCTCACGTGGCGCTTCCAGGCAAAGGTCAGGCCCGCGCGCCCCAGATGGACCATGCCGAAGCGCCGCCAGCCAAGCAGGAGCACGTAAAATGACAACGCCAAGCCCAAGCCTTGTAACGCCGGATGTATCCAAACCATGGGCCAGAAACCCCTCGCCGCGCGGACGGGCCGAAATGGCCGCCCGGGCCTCTCGGGCCATTGGCCAGCATTCTAAGCCAAGCGCCTGGCCAATTGAACAAAAAAGCCCGGAGCCCGGGCTGGCATAACGGGTCGAGCCAAGCTGTCATCCTGGCCGGGGCCGGCGGCTCCCGCCG
>JACRDC010000018.1 GCA_016218705.1 Desulfarculus sp. | reverse complement strand
TCCCCAAGCAAACTGCGTTTGCGGGGACCCCGGGGAATGGCCCGCCGGGCGCGAAAGCGCCCGGGAGGCCGGGCAAAACCACGTTTTTGCCCGGCCGATCAGCAATCAAAGCCATGGATGGCTTTGATTGCATATTGGTATGATAGGCAACCGCCCCCACGGGAGACCAAGTTTTTTGGCCTGGAGCTTGAAAATTTATGCACTTTCGCTTGCAATTTGCCTAGTCTCCCAATATGGTTTGGCCTAAAGGGAGCAACCAACAACCAACCACCCCAACCAGGGATATTGCAGGACATGAAGCTTTCGACGCGCGGACGTTACGGTGTGCGGGCCATGTTGGAGCTGGCGTTGCAGCAGGGCGGCGGCCCCACCGCTTTGCAGGAATTGGCCCAACGGCAGGGCATATCTGCCAAGTATCTGGAGCAGCTTCTTATTCCCCTCAAGGCCGCCGGGTTGGTCAACAGCGTGCGCGGGGCCAAGGGCGGGTATTTATTGGCCATGAGCCCCGACAAGGTTTCGCTCTACGACATCGTCAAAACCCTGGAGGGACCCCTGGCGGTGGTGGAGTGTGTGCACGACCCCGACTCCTGCGAGCGCGTGGGCGGCTGCACCGTACACCTGGTCTGGGGCGAGATGAGCCAGTTGCTGGTGGAATTTCTCACCAGCATCACCCTGGCCAAGCTGGCCGAGCAGCAACGCGAAAAGGACCGCCAGTGTCAGGCGGTGGCCGCCGTGGGCTAAGGCCCGATCCTCAACACCCACGGTATCCCCCCTCACCACCGCCCCCGCCGGCGGTGGTGATGCTTTTGGCGCCAGCCTTGCCCCGCCTGGCCACGCCTACCCCCAAGACAAGCGCACATGCGGCGTGCTAAGCTGAAATCCAGGCCAGACCGTTATCACAGGGTTGGATGCATGCCGCTTCAGGTTCGACTCAGCGCCTCCCTGCGCCGCCTGGCGCCGGGTTACGATGCCCTGCGGGGCCTGGAGGCGGACTGGCGGCCGGGCCTCACCGTGGCCGGCCTGCTGGCGCAGTTGGGCATCGCGCCCCAGGAGGTCAAGATCATCATGCTCAACGGCCGGGCCGCCGGCCTGGGCGACCACCTGGCCGATGGCGACCGGGTGGGCTTGTTCCCCGCCGTGGGAGGGGGCTAGATGCAGGCCTGGGTCATGGAACTCCTGGGTCCCTACCTGGTGCCCCACGAGACCCCGGGGCAGGAGGGCTTCTACTCGGTGCGCGAGGCCGGCTTGCGCGAGCTGGCCATGGTGCAGGACCGGCCCCTGCGCGAGGTGATGCTGGCCTGCCTGGACGAGGGCATCTGGCCCGAGCGCTTCCGCCCCAACCGTGGCACCCTGACCGCCAGCGATCAGGCCCGGTTGTTGCGTTCCTCGGTGGCGGTGATCGGGGCCGGCGGACTGGGGGGCATGGTCATCCTGCAACTGGCCCGCCTGGGGGTGGGCCGGCTCATCGTCTGCGACGGCGACGTCTTCGAGGAGAGCAACCTCAACCGCCAGTTCCTGGCCACCCGCGAGAGCCTGGGCCAGGGCAAGGCCCGGGCCGCCGCCCTTGCCGTGGAGTCGGTCAACCCGGTGGTGGAGGTGCGGGTGCACGGGGTCTGGGCCTACGAGGACAACCTGCCGGCCATACTCAGCGACGCCCAGGTGGTGGTGGACTGCCTGGACACCCTGGCCACCCGCTACATCGTGGAGGAGGCCTGCCGTCAGGCCGGCCTGCCCTTTGTGCATGGGGCCGTGGGTGGCCTGGAGGGCATGGTCATGACCGTGCGTAACGGCGACCCCGGCCTGGCCGGGCTCTACGGCCAGGAGCCGGCCCCCAAGGCCGAGGCGGCCGAGAGCTATTTGGGCGTGCCCACGCCCACGCCGGCCATGATCGCCACCCTGCAGGTGGCCGAGGCCGTCAAGCTCTTGCTGGGCTGGCCCGGCCTGGGGCGCGGCCAGGTGCTGCACGTGGATCTGGGGGTGCCCAGCATCGATGTGCTGCAACTGGGGTGAGCCGCTGGCCCACCCAACCCTTCCCCCCTACTCCTTCTTCCCCTCGATTTCTCCCCGCGCCAGCGGATTAAAAAAATTCGTGGCCACGTACATGTTGAAGGCCAGCTCCCGGGGCCACAGGCCCAGGCGGTCGCCCTCCCTTAGCTCCTGGTCGTCGCGGATGGGCCGGCCGTTGACCATCAAGACCCGCACCACGTCGCCCAATAGCCCCAGGGCCTCAAGCGCCTGGGAGACCCGTGCCCCGTCCGGCAGCTCCAGGGCCAGCTCGCCGGCCTGGTGCCCGTTCACGCGCTGGCGCAGTCCGCCGCCCAGCTTCACGGTGATCCTCATGCCCGCCCCCCGATGAAAGGGCCGGAGGCCAGCAGCCCCCGGCCCTTGGCGTTGCTTGGATGGTAGCTAGAACTGCAAGGTGCTGTCCAACTCGCTGTCGGGCACGTCGAAGACCACGTTGTGGGGTGGCAGGCGCTCGGACTTGAAGTAGTCGGGCAGGCGGTCGTGGGCGTTGTTGAAGCCGGCCCGGGTGTTGAAGTCCTTCTCCATGGTCAGGATCTTGGCCCCCAGGGCGCCCACGTCGTCGCCGGTGAGGTTGAGGCCGTACTTGGCGTTGAGCATGTCCACCACGGCCTGGAAGGCGTCGGGTATGTCCAGCACCGCGAAGGCCACGAACAGGCACAGGCCCGCCGTGTCCACGGCGGCGGTGGCGGCCTGCAGGTTGCGCGACAGGGCGGCCTGGCCCTGGGGCTTCAAGGGGTCCACCGAGCCGCCCACGCTGAGGATGTTGGCGGTCACCGAGTAGCCGGCGGTGTGGTCGGCGCCCATGGGCGTGGTGGCGTAGGTCACGCCGATGCCCTTGACCGCCCGGGGGTCGTAGGCCGGCATGGACTGGCCCTTGACCACGGGCACCCTCCTGACCCCAAAGACCCGGCCCACAGTGGCGGTGCCCGAGCCGAGGACGCGGCCCATGGGCGTGCCCTGGCCGATCTCGGCCAAGAGCTTCTCGGCGCCGGCGGCGTCGCCGAACTTCAAGAGGCCGGCCTCCATGGCCACGGCCATGGCGCAGCCGGTCTCGATGGTGTCCAGGCCAAAATCGTCGCACATGCGGTCGTAGCGGGCGATGGCGTCCAGGTCGTCAATGCCGCAGTTGGGGCCCCAGGCCCAGACGGTCTCGTACTCGGGCCACTTGCTCACGAACTCGCCGTTGCTATCCAGGAAGTCGCCCGAGCAGCGTATAACGCAGCCGCCCATGCACCCCCGGGTGGGGTTGCCGCCGCGCTTGACCGTGACCGCGTTCAAGGTTTCGCCGGAGACTTTCTCGGCGCCCTCGAAACGGCCGGAGCTGAAGTTGCGGGTTGGCAGGCCGCCGGCCTCGTTGAGAATGTTGATGAGCACGTCGGTGCCATAGGTGGGCAGGCCGCCGCTGGTCACCGGGTGGTCGGCCAGGGCCTTGGCAAAGCGCTTGGAGGCCGCCTTGAAGGCCTCGGCGTCCATCAGGGGTACATTGCCAGCGCCCTCGGGGTCTATGACCAGGGCCTTGAGCCCCTTGGAGCCCATGACCGCGCCCAGGCCGCCACGGCCGGCGTGGCGTGTGGGCCTTAGCTCGCGGTCGCTGAAGGCCACCGAGGCGCCGTTCAGTTTCATCTCGCCGGCCTGGCCGATGCTGACATAGCCGGCCTTGAGCCCGTAGGTCTCCACCAGCTTTTCCACCGTGGCGTAGTTGCCCAGGCCTTTCAGGTGATCGGCCGGCTTGAGCTCGGCCGTGCCCTTCTTCACCACTAGCTTGAAAAGCCTGCCCTCCGGGGCCTGGCCCTCCACGATGATGGCCGCCACTCCCAGCTTGGCCAGGTACTGGCCGGCCTGGCCGCCGGTGTTGGCCTCCTTGATGCCGCCGGTCAGGGGGCTCTTGGCGCCCACCGAGAGCCGGCCGCTGTTGGCGGCGTTGGTACCGCCCAATAGGCCCGGCGCGAAGATCAGCTTGTTCAGTGGCCCGATGGGATTGCAGGTGGGCTCCACCTCGCGGGCCACCACCGCCGAGGTCAGCCCCCGGCCACCCAGGCCCTGATACTCGGGGGCCACGTCCTCATAGCTGACCTTTTGGTTGGTCATGTCCACGCGAAGAATCTTGACCATGATCGTTCCTCCCCAAATCATTTAGTTGGCCATGCCTACTAAAAAGATACGGGGGCCAGCAGTGGCGGTCAAGGCAAAACCATAGTTAAAATCGTTAGTTATCTATGTCTTAATTGACATAGCACCGTTGGCGGCAAACCTGGGCGAAAAGCTAGGCTATGCGGTTGTTGCATGAGGGGTATTCACCCTACGGACAAATGGGTTTGGCCTCTTCGGCTTTTGGGCCGCAGGCCTTATTCACTAGTTTGGCCAACGAGGCTACCCTGGGGCACAGTTGCGGGTTGTTACCTCATTTCGCGAGTTCGGAGCCAGCTGGTGCAGTTGAATGGGGCAACCACCACAAGGATAGGCGACCTATGCCTGCCAGTTAGGTTCGCTACCCATGCAT
This sequence comes from Desulfarculus sp., assembly GCA_016218705.1. Taxonomy (GTDB): domain Bacteria; phylum Desulfobacterota; class Desulfarculia; order Desulfarculales; family Desulfarculaceae; genus JACRDC01. Next base: position 23,950 of record JACRDC010000018.1, on the reverse strand, counting down.
TCTTTGTGTAACGCTTCCTCCACGGACCGCCAAGCGCGCTTGGAAAGGGTCCTGTCCAAGCGCACGCGCGAGTTGGGCTGCCTTTACAACCTGCTCACGGTCTTCGAGGCGCCCGACCTGGACCTGGAGGAGGTCTGCCAGGGCATCCTGGAGCGCCTCACCACCGGCTGGCAATACCCCCAGCGGACCTGCGCCCGCCTGGTCCTGGAGGGCCGGACCTGGCAGACCCCGAATTTCCGTGCCACCCCCTGGCTATTGAGCGAGCCCATCGTGCTGCACGGCCAGCCGGCCGGCAGCCTGGAGGTGGGTTATCTAGAGGAGCGTCCCGCAGCCGACGAGGGGCCCTTCCTGGTGGAGGAGCGGGTGCTGTTGGAGGTGGTGGCTGGCCGGCTGTCACGCTTTATCGAGCGCCGGCGCTACGGACAGGAGCTTCGGCGGCAGCGGGACCTGGCCCAGGGCCTGGTGCAGACCGCCCAGGCCATCGTGCTGGTGCTGGACCAGGAGGGGCGCATAGTCTATTTCAATCCCTTCCTGGAAAAGCTCACCGGCTACCGCCTGGCCGAGGTGCGCGGCCATGACTGGACCGAGGTGTTTCTGCCCCCTGATTTGGACGAGGAGTTGCGCGCCCATTTCCGCCCCGGCCAGGACCAGGCCCAGCGCCAGCCCCACCTGGTGCCCATACGCGATAGCCGGGGCAACCTGTCGCAGGTGGAGTGGCGCAACCGCACCCTGCAAAGGAAGGACGGGTCCCCGGACCAAGAGGTGCTGTGCACCGGCCAGGACCTAACCCGGCGCCTGGAATTGGAGGCCGAACACTACCGCCTGGCCGCCGTGGTGGAGCAGTCCGTGGACGCCATCGCCCTGACCGACCCCCGGGGGGTGATGATCTACGTCAACCCCGCCTATGAGGCCCTGCACGGCCGTGGCCGCCAGGAATTCCTGGGCCAGGAGGCCCCACTCCTGGCCCAGGCCAGGGCCAATCAAAACTTCTTCAGGCAGATGTGGGCCGACCTGGCCGCCGGACGCTCATGGAGCGGCCGCTATGGCATTGCCCGCGGCAACGGCCAAGAGTTTGAGGTGGAGACGGTCATCTCGCCCATCCGCGACCACTCCGGGGCGATAATCAATTACTATGCCCACCACCGCGACATCACCCAGGAGCAGAAGCTGCGCGACCACCTGCGCCAAGCCCACAAGATGGAGGCCATAGGCACCCTGGCCGGCGGCATCGCCCACGACTTCAACAACATCCTGGGGGGCATCAGCGGCTACGTGGAGCTGGCCCGCATGTTCCTGGAGGACCAGGCCAGGGCCGCCGACTACCTGGCCCAGGCCCTCAAGGCTGGAGACCGGGCCAAGGATCTGGTGCGCCAGATACTCACCTTCAGCCGCCAGGCCGAGCAGCAGAAAAAACCCCTGGACCTGGCTTCGGAGGTCAGGGAGGCCCTGCGGCTGATGCGGGCCACGCTGCCCTCCACCATCGAGATTACCCAGGACCTGGCCGCCCCGCCGGCCACGGTATTGGCCGACCCCACCCAGATTCAGCAAGTGATACTCAACCTGTGCACCAACGCCGCCCACGCCATGCGCCAGCGGGGCGGGCACCTGGAGGTGTCCCTGCATCTGGTGCACATGGACGCCAGGGAAGTGGACAACTACCCAGGGCTTTCGGCCGGGCCCCACCTGCGGCTTTGCGTCAGCGACACCGGACACGGCATGCCCCGGGAGGTGGTGGAGCGCATCTTCGAGCCCTTCTTCACCACCAAGGCCCAGGGAGAGGGCACCGGCCTGGGACTGGCGGTGGTGCACGGCATAGTCAGCAGCAGCCAAGGCATCATCAAAGTGTACAGCCAGCCGGGCAAGGGTACCGCCTTCCATGTGCTGTTGCCCTGCCAGGAATACGGACCCGCCGCCGAGGACCACCAGGACCAGGAGACCCCCGGGGGCCACGAGCGCATCCTGGTGGTGGATGACGAGGAAACCCTGGTGGAGATACAGCGCAACCTGCTGGGCAGCCTGGGCTACCAGGTCAGCGCCTTTGTGTGCAGCCTGGAGGCCCTCAAGCACTTCAAGGAAAACCCGGGGCAGTTCGATCTGGTGCTCACCGACCTGACCATGCCCAACCTCACCGGCCTGGACCTGGCCCAGGCCCTGCTGGAGTTGGCCCCCGGGTTGCCGGTGATCCTGTGCACCGGCTTCAGCGAGTCCAGCGCCCTGGAGACGGCCCGGTCCCTGGGGGTGCGCGAGGTGATACTCAAACCGGTCTTGCGCGGCGACTTGGCCAGGGCCGTGCGCCGCCACTTGGATACCTGCACCAAGAACTCCCCGGCCCAAGAAGGAGGGCGATTATGATCTCCAAGCTCACCCAGGCAAGGCTGGCGGTGAAGGTATTGGGCGGTTTCGGCGTGGTGCTGGCCCTGTTGGCCGTGGTGGCCCTATGCGGCATCAGCGGCCTGGAGGCCGTGCGTCAGCGCTGGGACAAGGCCGACCAAGTGGTGCAGGTGGTCAAGGCCAACCTGGAGGCCCGGCGCCACGAGAAGAACTTCATCCAGCGCGGCGAGCAGCAGTACGTGGACCGGGTCAAGGAGCAGGCGGAGACCATGCGCAAGGTGGCCGCGGCCGCCGACGCCAGCTTCAGCGACCCCGAGGACCACCGGCGCATGGTCCAGTTGCTGGACTCCCTCAAGGCCTACGAGGCCAGCTTCCTGGAGCTGGTGGCCCTCATCCGCGAGGAGAAGAAGGCCGTGGCCGCCTGGGGCGAGTGCGGCGAGCGCATACTGGACCAACTGCAAAAGGCCGCCGGCCAGGACGAGGGCGGCCAGGCCCTGCTGACGGCCTTCCTGGTGATGCGCGTACGGGCCAACGGCTTTTTGCTTAACCGCGACAAGGCCTCCTGGGAGAAGTTCCAGGCGGCGCGGGCCGAGGCGGTCCGGGGATTCCAGGGCCGCTCGCCGGCGGAGCTGGCCGGCCTGATGGCCGAGTACGACCGCCTGGGCTCAAGCCTGGAGCCCTTGGCCGAGGCCCAGCGCAAGAAGGACGCGGCCATGATCGCCGCCGCCCGCGAGAACCTCAAGGCCGCCGAGGAGACGCGCGAGGCCCAGAAGACCAAGATGCTTGAGCAGATGTCCAGGTCGCAGACCATCATGATGGGCGTGGGCGCCGGGGCCATCCTGCTGGGCCTGGGCCTGGCCTGGGCCATAACCATGGCCGTGACCAGGCCGGTGCGCCGTATCTCGGGCAGCCTGGGCCAGGGCGCGGCCCAGCTCTCCCAGGCCTCGGACGAGGTCTCCTCGGCCAGCCAGTCCCTGGCCGAGGGCGCCAGCCAGCAGGCCGCGGCCCTGGAGCAGACCTCGGCCTCCCTGGAGGAGCTGGCGGCCATGACCCGGCGCAACGCCGACAACGCCGGCCAGGCCAACGCCCTCATGGCCCAGACCAAGGAGGTGGTGCAGCATTCCACCGCCTCCATGCGCCAGGTGCGCCAGGCCATGGAGCGCATCGAGCAGGCCAGCCAGCAGACGGCCAAGATCATCAAGACCATTGATGAAATAGCCTTCCAGACCAACCTGCTGGCCCTCAACGCCGCCGTGGAGGCCGCCCGGGCGGGAGAGGCCGGGGCGGGCTTTGCCGTGGTGGCCGAGGAGGTGCGCAACCTGGCCCAGCGCGCCGCCGCCGCGGCCCGCGACACCCAGCAGATCATCGAGGGCACCCTGGCCAACGTGCAGGAGGGCGCCCAACTGGTCAAGACCACCCACGAGGCCTTTGACCAGGTGGAGTCCCGGGCCTTGCAGGTCGGCTCCCTGGTGGGCGAGATCAGCGCCGCCTCCCAGGAGCAGGCCCAGGGCATAGAGCACATCAACCAGGCCGTGGCCGAGATGGACAAGGTGACCCAGCAGGTGGCGGCCAACGCCGAGGAGAGCGCCGCCTCCTCCGAGGAGCTTTCGGGCCAGAGTCAGACCTTGAAGGACATGGTGGGTGATCTGGCGCACCTGGTGGACGGCGGCAATGGCCACCGGCCCTTGGCCCAGGCGGCGCTAGGGCGGAGGCGGGGCCTTGGGTTGGGCCGGCGGCGCCAATCCCAGCAGTTGCCCGCGCCGGGGCCGGAGTTCTAATACTCGTTCAAGACAAAACATAGAATTGTTGTTGCAAGCAAGACGGGCGGGGTTTATCCCCGCCCGTGTATTAATTATTTTTCAAAACCATGCGGGCGAAATGAAATTGGTATGAGCGGCCCTATTTCTTCTTGGCGTGGCAGGCCGCCTTGAGACGGTCCATGGCCAGGACGGCCTGGCCGGCCCCGGCGGCGCCGCCCTGCTCCACGGCCTGGAGCAAGAGCCCGGCCTGCCGCTCCAGCTCCATGAAGCCCGGGTCTTGGGCACCGGCCTGGGCCGCCAGCAGGCGGCAGATGTCCCACAGGCCGCGCGCCGTGGCGGGCGCCGGCAGGCCGCCCGTGGTCAGGGCGGCCTTGGCCTCCTTGAAGGTCCGGCCCAGGGAGCGCTTCAGTTCCTTGAAATCCCGCCCGGACGGTTCTCCCTGACTGCTGGCCGGCATGGTTTGGCGCGCCGGACGCGGGTGAGAATCCGGGCCGCCGGCGGGCCGGTATTTGAGCTTGAGCTTGTAGGCCAGGCCCTGGTCCTCGGGCTTGAGGGACTGCTCCAGGACCAGGGCGTGCTCCAGGCGGACCTCCCGCTGCTCCAGGACCAGCACCCCCCGCTCCAACTGCTCGGCCAGCTCCCTGAGCAGCCGCGCCGCCTCCTGGGGGGTCAGCGCCTGCTCGTGCTTGTGATCGGCGGAGTCTGACATGCCCTTGCTCCTTCCTCGGCCGTGGACCTTAGGCCTACGCCCGGGCCGGGCCGGCGGCCTGGCGTAAGGCCGATAGCCGCCGGCCCCGCTGGCGCGCGGCGGCCAGGGCCTCTGGCAGGCTCACGGCCGCGAAGCGCACGCTGTCGCCGGGCAAGGCCCGGGCCAGGAGGTCCAGGTCCGGGCCGATGACGGTGGCGATCTTGGCGTAGCCGCCCACCGTCTGCTCGTTCAACAGCACCATGGGCGCCCCGCCCGGCGGCACCTGCACGATGCCCGGCAGGTTGGGCTCGCTGACGATGCTGCTGGGGCCGCCGGGCTCTAGCTCCACCGCCGGCCCCTCCAGCACCACCCCCCGGCGGTCGGCCCGGCTGCTCATCCGGTATTCGGCGTCAAGGAAGGTCTCCAGGCCGCGCTGACTAAAGAAGTCCTGGTTGGGGCCAGGCACCACCCGCAGGGTGATGGCGCGGGCCGGGCTGGGCCGCAGCTCCAGGGGCAGGGCAGGGCCAGGGGAGGGCAAGGGGGCGGGCAGGGTCTTGATGATCTCGCCGGCCAGAAGCGGCCCGCCCAGACGGCCCAGGGCGTAGGCCGAGCGGCTGCCCAAGAGGGGTTGGGCGGCCAAACCGCCGGCCAGGGCCAGCGCGGCCCGGGCCCCGTCCTGGGGGCCGCGGAAGGAGAGCACCTGGCCAGGGGCCAGGGCCAGGGGCGTCCAGGCCGGGGCCGGCTGGCCGTCCACCCGAAGGCCCAGGTCGGCCCCGCAGACCGCCGCCAGCGTGGCCGCCAGGACCTTGAGTCTAGGACCCATCAGGGTCAGCTCCAGGCCGGCGGCGCCGGGCGGGTTGCCCACCAGGGCGTTGGCCGCCGCCAGGGCGTAGCGGTCCAGGGCGCCGGAGACGGGCACCCCGTGCTCCAACTGCCCAGGCCGCCCCAGGTCCTGGACGGTGGTGCAGGCTCCCGGGGCCAGCACCTCCAGGACGGGTGTCCCGTCCTCCTGCCAGAGCTGGCGGGCCGGCGGCGGGGGCGGGAAAACCCCCCCCGGCACGGGGCAGAAGCGCACCCTATCGCCGGCGCGGATCAGGCAGGGCTCGGCCCGGCGGGGGTCGTAGACCATGAGCGGAGTGCGCCCCAGGATCCGCCAGCCGCCTGGTCCACCCAGGGGGTAGAGCCCGGTCTGGTCGCCGCCGATGCCCACGGCGCCAGGGGGCAGGTCCAGGCGGGGGCTGTCCAAGCGGGGGGCGGCCAGGGCCGGGTCCAGGCCGCCCAGGAATGGGAACCCCGGCGTGAAGCCCACCAGGTAGCACAGGTAGTCGCGGGCCGCATGGCGGGTTATCACCTCGGCCAGCGTCAGGCCGGCGCGGCTGGCCACGTCCGCCAGGTCGGGGCCGTGCTCCCCGCCGTAGACCACCGGCACCTCCACCAGGCGCCCGGCCTCCTCGCGCCCCGGGGCCAGGCCGGCCAGCACCTCCTCCACCCAGGCCCGCACCTGGCCGTGGTCCGTGGCCAGGGGGTCCAGTTGCACCATCAGCGAGCAGTAGGCGGCAAGGACCTCCACGACACCGGGCAGGGGCTCTTTGGCCAGGGCCTGGGCCAATTGGCGCACCCGGGCGTTGAGGGCCGGATCTATGCCCTGGCCCAGGTAGACCATGAGCCCGCGCTCGCCCTGGGGCCGGAACTGGGGGAAGGTTTGCTCCACGGCTAGAGCACCTGGGCCAGGGGCACCACGGCCACTCCCTGTTTATCCAGGCCGGCGCGGATGGCGCGGGCCAGCTCCACCGCGCCCTGGGTGTCGCCATGCACGCAGATGGTGTGGGGCCTGAGCGGCACCAGCGTGCCATCGTCGGCCTCCACCACGCCCTCCGTGGCCATGCGCAGGCAGCGGGCCGCCACCAGGGCCGGGTCGTGGATGACCGCGCCTGGTTGATTGCGTGGCACCAGGCGGCCCTCAGACGTGTAAGCCCGGTCGGCGAAGGCCTCCTGGGCCACCTGCGTGAGGCCCTCCTGGGCCGCCACCCGGCGCATGGTTTCGCCGCCGGGGCCGGCCAGGGTCACCAGGATCAGCTCCGGGGCATAGGCGGCCAGGGCCTGGCAGATGGGCCGGGCCACGGCCTGGTCGGCCATGGCCGTGTTGTACAGGGCGCCATGGGGCTTGACGTGTTGCAGGCTGGCCCCGGCGGCCTTGGCGATGGCGTGCAAGGCCCCTATCTGATACAGCACATCGCTCCTTATCTCCTCGGCCGAGCATTCCATACGCCGCCGGCCAAAGCCCCGCAGGTCGGGGTAGCCCGGGTGGGCGCCGATGCCCACGCCGTGGGCCAGGGCCAGGCGCACGGTCTGGTCCATGACCAGGGGATCGGCGGCGTGGCACCCGCAGGCCACGTTGGCGCTGGTGATGTGGCCGATGATCTCGGCGTCGCGGCCCAGGGTGTAGTTGCCGAAGCTTTCGCCCATGTCGCAGTTCAGGTCTATCTTCATGTGGCCCTCCCGTGGCGTGCTCCCAGTGTAACCAAGCGCGGGTTTCAGGGCAATGCCATGGCCCGGCGGCCAGCCCGCCGCTGGGCATTCGCGGGCGGGTGGGGCTGTTCCCGTGGCCAGGGCCGGCGGTCCCCGGTGAAGTTTGTCAATGCCGAAAACTTGTGGGCCGCCACTCGGCTTGCCCATGCAATCATCGCCATTTTGGGGGTGGCGGGCGGTTGAAGGTTTGTAATCCCGGCGCGCCTTAACTATAATGAAGCTTCCACGCAGCCGATAGCCAACCCCTTGGCCGGCCTTAAAAACCCTGGCCGGCCCAGGGGATGCCCCCGCGCACGGTAGCGGGTGGCCGCCAGAAAGGAAGCCCGTGTCCTTGAGCCCCAGCCCACTGACCCCGGCCCAGGCCCGCGCGGCCATGACCAGCGGGCAGATAACCGGCAACACCAGCGCCCTGTGCCCGGGCCACGCCCAGGCCAACCTGGTGATCCTGCCCTTGGACTGGGCCGAGGAATTCGCGCTGTTCTGTGAGCGCAACCCCAAGCCCTGCCCCCTGCTGGAGAGGCTTCAGCCCGGCGACCCCTTCACGCGCTTTTTGGCCCCGGCGGCCGACGTGCGCGACACCCTGCCGCGCTACCGGGTCTGGGAGCGCGGCCTGCTCCAGGACGAGCCCACGGACATTCGCGGCCTGTGGCGCGGCGACCTGGTGAGTTTCTTTCTGGGGTGCAGCTTCAGCTTCGACCTGGCCCTGCAAAAGGCCGGGGTGCCGGTCAGGCACCTGGAGCAGGGGCGCAACGTGCCCATGTACCGCACCAGCCGGCCCAACCAACCGGCTGGCCGCCTGGGCGGCCCCCTGGTGGTCTCCATGCGCCCCATGGCCCCGGATTTGGTGCCCAAGGCCGTTGAGATATCCGGGCGCTTTACGCGCACCCACGGCGCGCCGGTGTACTGGGGCGACCCAGCGGGCATCGGCATTGGCGACATCGCCCGGCCCGACTTCGGCGAGGCGGTTGACCTACGCCCCGGCGAGGTGCCGGTCTTCTGGGCCTGCGGGGTCACGCCCCAGGCGGCGCTGATGGAGGCCAAGCCCCCGCTGGCCATCACCCACGCGCCGGGTTGCATGTTTATCGCCGACCGCCTGGCCGAGGAGCTCGACTGATAAAGGCCCATTAACCGGGCGCCGGCAAGAGGCGCCTTGCCAACAAGTTTAATAGCGAGGGAGTAAAGAATATGCGCAAACTAGCCCTGTTGTTGTCGGCCTTGATGCTGGCCGCCCTGATGGTGCCCGGCCTGGCCCTGGCCCAGGCCAAGGAGATCAAGCTGGGGGCCATCTATCCGCTGACCGGCGGCGCCGCCGCCGAGGGGCGCGAGCTCCGGGCCGGCGTGGAACTGGCCGTGGAGATCGCCAACAACGTCATGGCCGGCATTGACATGGACATGGCCAAGAACGCGGGCATCAAGTCCCTGGGCGGGGCCAAGATCACCGTGATCTTCAAGGACCACCAGGGCAACCCCCAACTGGGCGCCGACCTGGCCAAGAAGCTCATCGAGGACGACAAGGTTGTGGGCATCCTGGGCTGCTACCACAGCTCGGTGACCAAGACCGTGGCCGCCGTCTGCGAGCGCTTCGAGATACCCATGATAAACGACTCCTCCACCAGCCCCGCCCTGACCAAGAGCGGCTTCAAGTGGTTCTGGCGCACAACCCCCCACGACACTCAGTTCACCAAGGACCTCTTCGAGTTCATGAAGGGCCTGACCGAGGGCAAGGCCAAGGGCGTGCCCGCCGTGCCCATGGCCGAGATCAAGACCCTGGCCGCGGCCTGCGAGAAGACCGAGTGGGGCACCAACGTCAGCGAGACCATCAAGCAGTTCGCCGGCGAGTACAAGTTCGACCTGGCCGCCAACCTGCTCTACGCCGCCAAGAGCCCCGACCTTTCGGCCGAGGTGCAGAGCCTCAAGGCCGCCAACCCCGGCGCCATGCTCTTTGCCTCCTACACCTCCGACGCCATCCTGATGATGAAGACCCTGCAATCCATGAAGGCCTCGCCCAAGCTCTTGTGGGGCCAGGACGCCGGCTTCGAGGCGCCCGAGTTCGTCAGCACCCTGGGCGACCTGACCGTGGGCGTGCTCACCCGCACCGTCTTCACCCCCCAGGTGGCCCAGGTCAAGAAGGTGGCCGGCCAGGTCAACGAGCTGTACAAGAAGAAGACCGGCATTGACCTCTCCGGTCCCAGCGCCCGCTCCTTCACCGGCCTGCAGGCATGGGTGCACGTGCTGGAGAAGGCCGGCTCCACCGAGCCCAAGGCCATCCAGGCCGCGGCCAACGCCATCACCATCCCCGGCGAGCAGTTGGTGGTGCCCTGGTTCGGCATCAAGTTCGCCAACATGGGCGACGACATCGGCCAGAACACCCTGGGCACCGGCATGATCGGCCAGTACCAGAAGAAGGGCGACAAGATCACCCTGGAGATCGTCTACCCCTTCGACCTGGCCACCTCCAACATGGTCTACCCCTTCAAGGGCTTCTGAGATTGAACGCCAGGAATGGCCGGGTGGGGGGCTCTCCCGCCCGGCCAGTCCTGCCCAGCGCGGACGACCCATGGAAACGCTTTTACCCGAACTACTGAGATCGCTGGTCTCGGGCCTTCTTATGGGCATGGTCTTCGCCCTGGTGGCCCTGGGGCTGACCGTGATCTTTGGGGTGATGGACATCGTCAACTTCGCCCATGGCGAATTCTTGATGATCGGCATGTACACCACCCTGGTCACGGCCCCGCTCATCGGCGTGGACCCCACCCTGACCCTGCCCCTGGCCGGGGTGGTGGGCGCGGCCCTGGGCCTGGCCTGCTACTTCGGGGTGGTGCAATTCTTGTTGCGCGGCCCCATGGTGGCCCAGCTTTTGGGCACCTTCGGCCTGATGCTGGTGCTGCGCAACCTGGCGCTGCTGTTCATGGGCTCCGAGCCCCGCTCGGTGCACAAGGGCTGGCTGGTGGGGCAATCCTGGCTGGTGGGGCCGGGGGTGGTGCTGGAATCCACCAAGCTGGCGGCGGCGGTGTTGTCCATCGTCTCCTTCGTGGCGGTGTGGTGGCTTATCCGGCGCACCAAGACCGGCATGGCGCTGACCGCCACCAGCCTGGACAAGGAGGGCGCCCGCTACGTGGGCATCTCCACCGAGCGCATGAACGGGCTCGCCTGGGCCATCGGCGGGGCCAGCGTGGCCATCGCCGGCGGACTCTTGGTCAACTTCTGGCCCGTGGACCCCAACGTGGGCCTGTTGTTCACCATGATCGCCTTCGCCACCGTGGCCCTGGGCGGTTTCGGCAGCATCCGGGGGGCCTTCCTGGCTGGCATCCTCATCGGGCTGATCGTCTCCCTGCCCACGGTTTGGGACGCCTTTATCCGCTACGCGGGCCTAGGCGACCTTTCCATCCATAGCTTCAAATACACCTTTGTCTACATCATCTATTTTTTAATCATGGTGATCAGGCCGCAGGGGCTTTTCGGATGGAAGCAGTAAGAAACGCTTTTGATTTTTCGGATTTCCCCCGCCTGGACCTGTGGGTGGCCGGGGGCGTGCTGGCCTTTTTGCTGGCCTTCCCGGCCCTGCCGCACTCCAGCTTCGCCATGACCATCATGATTCAGTTCTTGATGTTCAGCCTCTACGGCATGGGCTGGAACACCATCGGCGGCTACGCCGGCCAGGTGGACCTGGGCAAGGCCCAGTACAACGGCATCGGCGCCTACACCACCGCCGTGATGATGGTGCGCTGGGACGTGCCCTTCTGGGTCTCCATGCCCGTGGGCATGGCCCTGGCCGTGGGCTGGTCCTTCATCATCGGCTACCCGCTCTTCCGGCTCAAGGGGCACTACTTCGCCATCGCCACCATCGCCACCAGCCTGATATTGAAGGATGTCTTTGAGGTGTGGGACTTCGTGGGCGCGGCCAAGGGCATGGAGATACCCATCCGCAAGAACCTGCCCGACTTCCTGTACCTGCAATTCAAGCAGGACTACTACTATTACTACATCCTGCTGGCCTTGTTCCTGGTGGGGCTGTTGTACCTCAACGCCTTCAGGCACTCGCGCCTGGGCTTTCAACTGCGGGCCATCAAGGACAACGAGGACGTGGCCCGTAGTCTGGGCATAGACGCCCACTGGTGCAAGATCAAGGCCTACGCCGTGGCCACGGCCTTCGTGGCCGTGGTGGGCTCCTTCCACGCCTGCTACAACTTCAACATCGAGCCCGAGGACGTGATGAGCCTGGACCTCTCCATCCTCATCGCCATGATGGCGCTGTTGGGCGGGGCCGGCTCCCTGTGGGGACCCATCATCGGCGCGGCCATCCTGGTGCCGCTCAAGAGCTACCTGGGCGACTGGCTGGGGGCCTCGGCCGGCCTGGTGGGGCTCAACCTGGTGATCTACGGAGGCATCATCATGCTCATCGCCGCGGTGCAGCCCAGGGGGGTCTGGGGCATGGTGGAGGCGGCCCGCGCCCGCCGGAGGGGCGGTCATGGCGCTGCTTGAGGTAACCGAGGTCAGCAAGGAGTTCGGCGGGCTCACCGCCAACCAGGACATCTCCTTCAACCTGGACCAGGGCGAGGTGCTGGGGCTCATCGGCCCCAACGGCGCCGGCAAGACCACCCTGTTCAACTGCATCGCCGGCCACTTCCCGGTCACTAGGGGCCGCATCGTCTTTGATGGCCGCGACATCACCCCGCTCAAGGCCTTTGACGTGGCCCGCCTGGGCCTGGCGCGCACCTTTCAGATTTTCCAGGCCTCCGGCGACCTCAGGGTAGCCGAGAACGTCATGGTGGGGGCCTTTTTGCGCACCGGCTCCCGCCGGCAGGCCCGGGCCAAGGCCGAGGCCTGGCTGGACTTCCTGGAGATCGCCGAGACTGGCTCATACATGCTCAGCGAGCTGCCGGTGGCCCGCCAGAAGCGCGTGGCCCTGGCCACGGCCCTGGCCACCGAGCCCAAGCTGCTCTTGCTGGACGAGGTGGCCGCCGGCCTCAACCGCGCCGAGATCGAGGGCATGGTGACCCTGCTGCAACGCATCCACACCGAAAAGGGCATCGCGCTGCTCTTGACCGAGCATGTCCTGGAGATGGTCATGGCGCTCTCCCACCGGGTCATCGTCCTGGAGAGCGGACGCAAGATCGCCGAGGGCGAGCCCCAGGCCGTGGTCAAGGACCCCGAGGTGATCCGGGCCTACCTGGGCGACCACTTCGTCAAGCGCGCGGGGGAGGCCGGCCATGCTTGAGGTGCAGGACATCACCGTGCGCTATTCGGGCCTGCCGGTCTTGCGCGAGGCCTCGCTAAGGGTGGAGGAAGGCCAGACGGTCAGCGTGGTGGGGGCCAACGGCGCCGGCAAGTCCACCCTGCTCAAGGCCATCATGGGCGCCGCCCGCATGTCTTCCGAGGGCCGCATCAACTTTCGCGGCCAGTCCATCAAGGGCCTCAAGACCGAGGAGATCGTGCGTCTGGGCCTGATCTACGTGCCCGAGGACCGCAAGCTCTTCAAGCCCTTGTCGGTGGAGGAGAACCTCTTGCTGGGCGCCTTCGTGGTGGACGACGAGGCCAAGAAGCACACCAAGCTGGAGTATGTCTACGATCTCTTCCCTCGCCTGCGCGAACGCCGCCGCCAGGCCGCCGGCTCGCTCAGCGGCGGCGAGCAGCAGATGGCGGCCATCGGCCGGGGCCTGATGAGCAACCCCAAGATGCTCATGCTGGACGAGCCCAGCCTGGGCCTGGCGCCGCTCATGGTCTCCGAGGTATTCGCCACCGTGCGCCGGCTCCAGCAGGAAGGGCTTACCGTGCTCCTGGTGGAGCAGAACGTGCTGGAGGCCCTGGAACTGGCCGACTACGCCTACATCATGCAGACCGGCCGCCTGCGCCACGAGGGCGTGGCCCAGGAACTGCTGCAATCCGATCTGGTGCGCAAGGCCTTCCTCAGCATCTAGGCCCGGTGCCCGGGCTGGCATAAACGGGTCGGGAGCCGCTATTCCACAGGCCAGCCTTGCGGCCTCCCGCTGGGGGGCCATCTAGAAAGATTTGCGGGTCGCGGCCCTTTCTCCGTGGCCCAATGCCTTTGTTCTTCCCCGTCCAGCCCTTGCCGCATCAATCTCCTTATACCATTTTAACAATAATTATAGAGTATTAGGTTGTTGGCTCTTGATCCGGGCATCCCCTGGCCGGCGGGTTTTGCTTTTTAGCCGCCCAAGCCCAGTGTCCCGCTCTTAGCTCGGCCATTCTTAGGGCACCGGCAGGGGGCTGCTATGATCCAACCCGGGAAGGGATACGGGGTCCCTGCGGCCCCTGCCCACGCCAAGGCGGAGAGCCCATCCCGCGCCAGCACCCCGCATCGGCAAAGCCAGTATGGCCGGGCGGCTGAGCGGGACATAAAAAGAAACCGCTTAGGCTTTTTCGAGTCGCCTAAACTGTAAGGGTTGTATCCAGAGGAAACCTGCCGAAAAACTATACGTCTGGTCTGAAATGTGTATTAAGGCCAGGGGCACCACGCAACGCCTGCGACTGCCAGTGCCCACCGCTCCCGCCAAACCGCTTGCCCCTTCCTTGACCTGCCTTGCCGGCTTGGGCTGCAAGGGCAAAGCCTAAAACGCGGGACCGCCACGGCGCCGGGGAGTGGACCTGGCGTCCACTGCCACATGACTCTGCTTATCGCGCCCTGACTGCACACCAACGACCATGGCCCTCTTTCCCGGTCCTGAGCCCGGCGGGCCAGGCATGCTGCTAAAAATGCGGTTTGTGCAATTTTTCTTTTTCGTGCGATCCCCCGCCATTCCCAGGGGTTGGGCCTGAAAGCATCGAATTGTGCGATGAATGCGAGTCATTTCTATTGACACACCCAAGTGCCCTTGCTATGAATGTGCCTCAAGAAAGCATTGCACAAAATGCACACCAGTTAGCTAAACTATAGCCGCGCGCGGCGCAACCCGGTGCCTGCCCATGATTCATGAGCTTTACAGCAAGCCCTTGCTGGTCTTCGGCTGTGGCAACACCCTTTTTGGCGACGACGGCTTCGGCCCGGCGGTGATCGAGTACCTGCTGGCCCATTACCAACTGCCGCCCGAGGCCGTGGCCATGGACGTGGGCACCAGCAGCCGCGAGTTCCTCTTTGACCTGCTCATCGCCCCGCAAAAGCCCCGCAAGATCATAATCGTTGACGCCGCCGACCAGCCGGGGCAGGAGCCGGGCCAATTGTGCGAGCTGGCCCTGGACCAGATCAGCCCTGAAAAGGCCAACGACTTTTCGTTGCACCAGTTCCCGTCGCTCAACCTGTTGCAGGAACTCAACACCCTGGGTGGCGTGGAGGTGCGGGTGCTGGCCGTCAAGGTGGGCTGCCTGCCCGACCACGTGCAACCAGGGCTCACCGCCGCCGTGGAAGCGGCCATACCCGGTGCCTGTGCCTGGATTTTAGGTCAACTGCGCGAGGAGAGCCCCTCGCCCCAGGCCGGCCTGGCCGGACAAGGAAGCAAGCATGGAGGCCGCTAGCCCGGCGGGCTCCGTGAATGGTTACCCAACAACCCGCTTGGAGGGGGATGTGGCATGATAGTCATCGGTGTGGGCAACCTGGCCCAAAATCTGGGTGTTCACCGCAACACCATCCGCAATTGGATAAGGGACGGCAAGCTGCCGGCCCGCTCGGCCCCCGGCAAGGGCTACATGCTGACCGAGGAGGACTTCGAGCGCATCTGCGGCGAGTTCGGGCTCAACCCCGGCAGCCTCAAGGTGCGGCGCATCGCCAGCCGCGCTCCCCAGGTGGGCGCCCAGTTCGATCCCTCCATCGCCGGTTCCAAGATCGGCCAGCGCTCCACCCGGCTCAGGCCCAATCCCCAATGGGCCGACGTCTGCATGACCTGCGGCTCCTGCGCGTCGGCCTGCCCCATCTCGGGCGTGGACGGCCTGGACCCCCGCAAGGCCATCCGCATGGTGGTCCTGGGCCTGGAGGATCAGCTCATCGCCTCCCAGTGGCCCTGGAAGTGCACCCTGTGCGGCAAGTGCGAGGAGGCCTGCCCCATGAACGTGGAGATCGTCTCCATGTTTCGCACCGTGCGCGGCCTGCGCGAGCGCGACAAGGTGCCCGGCCCCATCCACAAGGGCGTGGTGATGTGCCTCAACCGGGGCAACAACCTGGGCATACCCAAGGACGACTTCCTGTTCCTTCTGGAGGAGCTCTCCGAGGAGCTGGCCGAGGACGCCTGCCCCGGCTTCAAGGCGCCGGTGGACAAGAAGGGCGCCAACCTCATGGTGACCTGCAACTCCAAGGAGCCCTTCGGCGAGCCCGACGACATGAAGTACTGGTGGAAGATCTTCCACGCCGCGGGCGAGGATTGGACCATCCCCTCCGAGAACTGGGAGGGCGTCAACTGGGGCCTCTTTAGCGGCGACGACCAGTCCATGAAGACCATCGTGGGCCGCATCGTCGAGAACATGTACAAGCTGGAGTGCAAGACGCTCCTCTTGCCCGAGTGAGGCCACGCCTACTACGCGACCAGGCTTGGTCTCAACAAGTGGTTCAAGGACGACATGAAGAACTTTGAGGTGCTCAACATCTTCGAGCTCCTCATGCGCTACTTTGAGGAGGGCCGCATCAAGGTGGACCCCTCCATCCATCATCACCTCACCACCTATCACGACCCCTGCAACTACGGCCGCAAGTCCCTCAAGGCCTTCGGCAAGGGCTACGGCGACGAGGGGCGCTGGATTACCCGCCAGTGCTGCCCCAACTTCGCCGAGATGTACCCCAACCAGGAGGGCAACTACTGCTGCGGGGCCGGCGGCGGCGCCTGGGCCATGCCCTTCAAGGAGGAGCGCGTCTTCTACGGGCGCCTCAAGGCCCAGCAGATCAAGAAGACCGGCGCCAGGATGGTGATCGCTCCCTGCCACAACTGCCGGGACCAGATCATGAAGAGCCTGTCCAAGGAGTACAAGCTTGACGTCGAGGTCAAGTACATCTGGGAGCTGGTGGCGGACAGCCTGATCCTGCCCGGCGCCGGGCCCCAGGCCGAAGAGGAGTAACGAGGCATGGCACAACAAGATATCGGCGCAGTGATGGTGGTGGGCGGCGGCATCGCCGGCATGCAGGCCGCCCTGGACCTGGCCGACAGCGGCTACTTCGTCTACCTGGTGGAGCGTGGAGCGGTGATCGGGGGGGCCATGTCCCGTCTGGACAAGACCTACCCCACCAACGACTGCGCCATGTGAATTATCTCGCCCAAGCTGGTCGAGTGCGGTCGGCACTTGAACATCGAATTGATGACCCTGACCGAGCTGGAAAGGGTCGAGGGCGAACAGGGCGACTTCACGGTGCACATGAAGCGGCACCCCCGCTACGTGGACATGGACAAGTGCATCGCCTGCGGCGAGTGCGCGCGCAAGTGCCCCAAGAAGGTCCGCGACTTCAACTACAACGAGGGCATCGGCTTCCGCAAGGCCATCTTCGTGCGCTACCCCCAGGCCGTGCCGCTCAAGTACCGCATAGACCCCGATACCTGCATCCAGTTGCAGAAGGGCAAGTGCGGGGCCTGCGAGAAAATCTGCCCCACCGGGGCCATCAAGTTCGACGACGTTGAAAGCAGCGTGTCGGTGAAGGTGGGCTCCATCATCCTGGCCCCGGGCTCGCGCACCTTCAACCCCAGCGGCATCCGCACCTGGGGCTTCGGGGTCTTCCCCAACGTCATCACATCCTTGCAGTTCGAGCGCTATCTCTCGGCCTCCGGCCCCACCGAGGGGCACCTGATCCGCCCCAGCGACAACAAGCCGGTCAAGAAGATAGCCTTCTTGCAGTGCGTGGGCAGCCGCGACTACAACAAGGCCGGCCATGGCTATTGCAGCAGCGTCTGCTGCATGTACGCCATCAAGGAAACCTTGATCGCCATGGAGCATGTGCCCGAGTTGGACGCCTCCATCTTCTTCATGGACATGCGCACCCACGGCAAGGACTTCGAGCGCTACTACAACCACGCCCGCGACAAGGGCGTGAAGTTCCGCCGTTGCCGGGTGCACTCCCTGGAGCCCGGCGAGCGCGAGGGCGACATCTACCTGCGCTACATCACCGACCAGGGCAAGCAGGTGGCCGAGGAATTCGATCTGGTGGTGCTCTCGGTGGGCATGGAGACCCCCGACGAGGTGGTGGAACTGTGCCAGCGAGTGGGCGTGGGGCTCAATCACAACCGCTTCATGGACACCTCCAACACCACGCCGGTCAACACCTCGCGCCCCGGCGTCTATGCCTGCGGCACCATCGTGGGCCCCAAGAACATCCCCCACTCGGTGATGCAGGCTAGCGCCGCGGCAGCGGCGGCCTCGGGCCAACTCAGCCAGAGCCGTTACAGCCTGAGCAAGACCAAGGAGTTCCCACCCGAGCGCGACGTCAGCGGCCAGGAACCCAAGGTGGGTGTCTTTGTCTGCCACTGCGGCTCCAACATCGCCGGGGTCATTGACGTGGCCGCCTTGGCCGATTACGCCGCGTCTCTGCCCCACGTGGCCTTCGTGGAGCGCAACCTCTTCACCTGCTCCCAGGACACCCAGGAGCTCATCAGCCAGAAGATCAAGGAGCAGGGGCTCAACCGCATCGTGGTGGCCGCCTGCACCCCACGCACCCACGAGGCCCTGTTCAAGGAGACGCTCAAGGCCGCCGGCCTCAACGAGTACCTCTTCGAGATGGCCAACATCCGCAACCAGGCCTCCTGGGTGCACGCCGGCGAACCGGCGGCGGCCACCGGCAAGGCCAAGGACCTGGTGCGCATGGCCGTGGCCAAGGTGGCGCTTTTGGAGCCCCTTCCGCCTTTGTCGGTGGCGGTCAAGCAGTCGGCCCTGGTGGTGGGCGGCGGCATGGCCGGGCTCACCGCGGCCCTGGGGCTTAGCGAGCAGGGCTTTGAGGTGCATCTGGTGGACAAGGCCTCCCGCCTGGGCGGCAACTCCATGCACCTGTTCAAGACCTGGAAGAATGAGCCCATCCAAGACCACGTGCAAAAGGTCTTAAGCCAGGTGGAGGCCGACCCGCGCATCAAGGTCTACCTGAACAGCCAGGTCGGCCAGGCCGAGGGCTTCGTGGGCAACTTCCGCTCGGTAATCAGCGGCCCGGCCGGCGACACCGCCGTGGAGCACGGCGTGGCCATCATGGCCACCGGTGGCAAGGCCCACAAGCCCGAGGAGTACGCCTACGGACAGTCGCGGCGGGTATTCACCGCGCTGGAGTTCGACAAGCTGCACCTGTTGCAGGACGACCGCATCAGGAGCGGCAAGAACTTCGTCTTCATACAGTGCGTGGGCTCCCGCGAGCCGTCGCGCCCCTACTGCTCCCGGGTCTGCTGCACCCATGCCGTGCAGGCGGCCATCGCGCTCAAGCAGGAGAACCCCGAGCGCGGGGTCTTCATCCTCTACCGCGACCTGCGCACCTACGGCCAGCGCGAGGAGCTCTACACCCGGGCCAGAGAGCTGGGCGTGGTGTTCATCAACTACGAGATGCACGTCAAGCCCCAGGTCAAGGTACTGGCCGACGAGCGCCTGGAGGTGGTGGTGTGGGACCACGTGCTGCACCAGCCCTTCAGCCTGGACGCCGACGTGCTGGTCTTGGCCACGGCCATCGTGCCCAACGCCGAGGCGGCGCAACTGGCCCAGCTCTATAAGCTGCCCGTGGACAGCGACGGCTTCTTCCAGGAGGCCCACGTCAAGCTGCGGCCGGTGGATTTTTCCACCGACGGTCTGTTCCTGGCCGGTCTGGCCCACTATCCCAAGCCCATGGAGGAGACCATCTCCCAGGCCAAGGCCGCCGTCTCGCGGGCGGTGACCGTGCTCAGCAAGACCCGCATTGACCTGGACTCCATCAAGGCCGTGGTGGACGAGAAGGCCTGCGACGGCTGCGCCCTTTGCCTGGATGTCTGCCCCTACCACGCCATCACCCTGGAGGAACTGGGGGAGGGCATCAAGCGCCACGTGGTGATCAACTCGGCCCAGTGCAAGGGCTGTGGATGCTGCCAGGCCACCTGTCCCAAGAACGGGGTCAACGTGGCCGGCTTCGGTTACGACCAACTGGCCGCCCAGATCGCGGCGGCTTTAGCATAGGCGGTTTGCGCCCCTGGGCGGCCCTGCCGGCCGTCCGGGGGCCAGGCCCCAGGCATGGAGGTTTATGACCATGTCCTTTGAACCCAAGATTCTGTCGTTCAACTGCAACTGGTGCTCCTACGCGGCGGCCGACCTGGCCGGCACCAACCGCATGCAGTACCCGGCCAACTTGCGCATCGTGCGCGTGATGTGCTCGGGCATGGTGCATCCCAACCTGGTGGTGGATGCCTTCCAAAAGGGCGCCGACGGCGTCATGGTCATGGGCTGACACCTCGGCGAATGTCATTACCTGGATGGTAATAAGAAGGCCGAGAGCAGGTTGGCGGTGGTGGAGGCCATGTTGGAGATGCTGGGCCTGGAGAAGGAGCGCTTCCGCCTGGTGTGGTGCTCCTCGGCCGAGGCCGAGCGCTTCGCGGTGAGCGTGCGCGAGATGACCGAGACGGTCAAGGCCCTGGGCCCCTCCATGTACAACGCCCGCGCCCAGGCGCTGGCGCCGGAAGCGGAGGTGGCGGCATGCCTGTAAAGGTGGCGGAAGAGTGGCTGGGCTCCTGCTCCGGCTGCGAAATATCAATCCTCAACCTGGGCGAGACCCTGCTCGCGGTTTTACCCCAGCTTGAGTTCGTGCACATCCCCGTGCTCATGGACCACAAGTACTTCGGCCAGACCGGCCAGGGCGACGTGCATCACCTGGAGATACCCCCGGCCACGGTGGGCATCGTCAGCGGCAACATCCGCAACCAGGAGCAGCTCGAGGTCGCCGAGGCCATGCGCGCCAGTTGCGACGTGCTGATCGCGCTGGGCACCTGCGCCACCCACGGCGGCATCCCGGCGCTCATCAACAGCTACAGCGACGCCGATCTCTTCGAGCGCTACTACCGTGGCTGCGAGACCACCGACGCTGGGCCAGACCCAGACGACCCGGCCCTGCCCAAGATGCTCGAGCGCACCTTCGCCCTGGACGAGAAGGTCAAGGTGGACCTGTACCTGCCGGGCTGCCCGCCCCATCCCGACCAGATCGCCGAGGCCATCGTGGCGCTGTTGGAAGGCCGCGCGCCCCAATTGCCCAGCAGGAGCGTCTGCGACACCTGTCCCACCAAGCGCGAGGGCAAGGGCGCGGTCAAGCAGGTTAGGCGCTTCTTGCAGCCGCCCCAGTTCGACCCCAAGAAGCCCTTGAGCGAGATGCGCTGTCTGCTGGAGCAGGGCTTGTTGTGCATGGGTCCCGTGACTCGGGCCGGCTGCTCCGGGGCCGGAGACGACGCCCCCCGCTGTCTGAGCGCCCGCGTGCCCTGCCGGGGCTGCTACGGGCCGGTCAAGCACGACGGCAACCAGATGCTGGACATGCTTAACGCTCTGGCCAGCAACGGCATAGACATCAAGGGCGTCGTGGACCGCCCGGGCCTGCTGCGCTTTTCCGGCGGCCACGGACGCCTCATGAACCCCAGCCGGCGCGTAAGCGCCTGCCAGAAGTAGGGGGGATAGACAAATGTCCCAGACCATAGAGATCAAGGATGCGGCCAAGGACTTCTCCCATGGAGCCGCCGGCCGCCTGCTCAACATACAGCCCGTGACCCGCATCGAGGGCCACGCCCGCATCGCCATCCAGTTGGACGAGGCCGGCGAGGTAGCCGACAGCAAGCTGCACATCATGGCCATGCGCGGCTTTGAGAAGTTCATCGAGGGCCGCCCCGCCGAGGAGGTGCCGCGCATCGTCAGCCGTATCTGCGGCATCTGCCCCTGGATGCATCACACCGCCAGCAACAAGGCCGTGGACGGCTGCTTCGGGGCCACGGTGCCCCCGGCGGGCAAGAAGCTCAGAGAGCTGATGCAGACCATGGCCCACATCAACGACAAGATACTGCACTTCTTTTTCCTGGCCGCGCCGGACTTCGTCTTGGGGCCGGGCGCCGAGTACGGCGTGCGCAACGTCATCGGCATCGTGGGCGCCGCCCCGGAGCTGGCCGCCCAGGTGGTCAAGATGCGCCAGGCCGGCCAGATGATGATCGAGAAGTTCGCCGGCAAGGTCATCCACCCCATCGCCATCGTGACCGGCGGCTTCAGCAAGCCCATGAGCGAGGCCGAGCGCCAGGAGCTCCTGGCCCAGTGCCAGGAGCAACTGGAGTTCGCCAAGTTCTGCATGAGCTTCGCCAAGGAGAACGTCTTCGCCAAGCTGGACCAGGACGCCTTAAGCCTGGGCAGCATCACCACGGGCTTTTTGGGCACCGTGGACCCGGCCGACGGCTCGCTCAATCTTTACGACGGCAGCTTGCGCCTGATGAAGCCCGACGGCTCCTACCAGGACTTCCCCTACCAGGAGTACACCGACCACCTGGGCGAGCATATCGAGCCCTGGTCCTACGGCAAGTTCCCCTACGCCCGCTCCTGGGGCGAGGGCTTCTCCATGGACCTGAAGGCCCCCAAGGGAATTTACCGCGCCAACACCTTGGCCAGGCTCAATGTTTGCGATAAGATCAACACGCCCCTGGCCCAGGCCGAGTTGGAGGAGTTCCGCCAGAAGTTCGGCCGGCCGGCCCAGTCCACCATGCTCTATCATTGGGCGCGGCTGATCGAGCTGGTCTACGCCTGCGAGCGCGTGGTGGAGCTTTTGAACGACCCCGGCATCACCGACCCCAAGGTGCGCGATGCCGTGACCCCCAAGGCCGGCCGCGGCGTGGGTTGCGTGGAGGCCCCCCGGGGTAGCCTGATCCACGACTACACCACCGACGCCAACGGGCTTATCGCCAAGGCCAACCTCATCGTGGGCACCACCCACAACATCGCGCCCATGAACATGAGCGTGAAGAAGGCCGCCCAGGACGTCATCAAGGCCGGCCAGGTCAGCGAGGAGGCCCTGAACAAGGTGGAGATGGCGGTGCGCGCCTATGACCCGTGACTGAGCTGCGCCACCCACCGCCTGGATGGCGGCCGCATCGTGGAGATCGAGGTCCTGGACGCCCGGGGCAACCTGCTGGGCCAGGGCCACAAGCAAGACTAACACCGGCCCCGGCCGGCCAGTGACATACAGTGGAAGCCGCGCCCCCGGCGCAGAGCAGCAAACGACCAGGAGGGGGATATGCCCGACAGCAAGGAGCGCTCCAAGGTGAGGGCGGAGCGCGTGGACACCAAGTGCGGTTCCATCGGCCACATGACCGCCGATGAGATCAAGGGCCGCACCATTGGCGACGAGGTGGAGATGACCTGCCCCGAGTGCGGCGAGATACACCTGACCGTGGAGGACGCCTGCGAGGCGGCCCAGAAGAAAATCTCGGAGACGGCCAAGTACAAGAAGATCAAGAGCGAGGCCGAGGCGGAGTAACCCCCGCCCCTTAGGGCCTCCACCCAAGTCCGCGGGCCCCGGCCGCGGCGGGCGCCCCTGGTACGGCCTGCGGGCCGGCCAGGGGTTTGCTTCTTGGGGCCGGATCATACCAATATGCAATCAAAGCCATCCATGGCTTTGATTGCTGATCGGCCGGGCAATAACGTGGTTATACCTGGCCTCCCGGGCGCTTTCGCGCCCGGCGGGCCATTCCCCGGGGTCCCCAAGCAAACGCAGTTTGCTTGGGGTGGATCCATGGCCCGCATACCAAGTTGCGGTAAAACTACTCGATTGATCGCAACTTGGTATCAACGGGGATGGATCGTCGCCCCGGCCCAAACATGCCCGCGATAACGGCCTGGCCGAGGCGCGGGTTGTGCCGTGGTGGCCGCCGTCCCTGGGCGGGGAGGCGGCCACCGTGAGGCCGAGGCTATTGCTTCTTGGCGGCTTGGGACTTCATCACCGCGATGGTCAGCTCGTTCTTGGGCTCCGCGAACTCCATGATCACGCAATGGCTTTCGGTCAGGTATAGGCCCTTGCCATTGCCGCTCTTCACGCAGCCCATGATGCTATCGGTCCAATCGTAGTTGCTTCCTTCGGGCATGGTCATGTTCAAAAAGCCCACGGCGTCGGAAAGACGGCTGGATATGGGGCTGATGGCTGTTTCCTTGTGTTTGACCGTGAAGCGGCTAAGGTCTTCGTTGGTGCCCTGCAAAGGCATCAGCTTGGCCTTGGGACCCACCACGGCCGGCTGAGCAATGGCGGGACCCGGCGTCTGGCCGGCGTTCTGGCGTGAGCTTATGGGCACCACGATGGTGGTGGGATATTCGTAGGCCGCTCCCGAACTCATGTCCACGGCGGCCCCGATGATGCCACCCGCAAAAAGGTTGCCATACACGGCCCCGCTCGTGGTGGACGGCACGTTGTGCTCTCCGCCCCATCCGTCGGGGCATTCGCAGGTAATGGACAAAGGCGTGCCCGACTTGTTCACCGTGATGGCGCCAGGGGTCTTGACCTGCCAACTGCCCTTGTCGTTGGTGGCCTTGCACTCGGCGGGCTTGGATGGATCGGTGTCCATGGCGATACTCTGGGTTGTGCCCGCGGTAATGGAGGCACAACCCGCGCAGAGGGCCGACAGAGACAGGTGAATCGGCCCCGGTTCACTGGACACGAGTTTGTCATCAGGCGGCCAACCTGGTCAAGTAGGCCTGCCTGTATTCCAGAGGGCTCATGTAGCCCAGTCTTTCGAGGCGCCAGGAGCGGTTGTAGGACTCGACGAAGCGG
>JACRDC010000108.1 GCA_016218705.1 Desulfarculus sp. | reverse complement strand
GGCAAAGCCAGTATGGCCGGGCGGCTCTAGCGGGACACAAAAAGAAACCGCTTAGGCTTTCTTGGGCCGCCTATACCGTAAGGGCTGTACCCAGAGGAAACCTGACGAGAAAACCATACGTCTGATCTGAAATGCGTATGATGCCAATATGCACTCAAAACCATCCATGGCTTTGAGTGCTGATCGGCCGGGAAAAAGCGTGATTTTGCCCGGCCTCCCGGGCGCTTACGAGCCCGGCGGTCCGTCCATGGCCCGCATACCAAGTTGCGATCAAACTATTCGTTTGATCGCAACTTGGTATGAGCCAGAAAAGCAGAACGCGGACCGGACAACCGTCCGGCCCGCGTTGACTTGGCGTGGTGAGGCTAGAAGTTGTAGCTCAGCCCCATGCTCAGCTCGTTGCGGGCCATGAAGTCGGCCTGCATGTTCAAAAGGAAGTTGCGCCCCAGGTTGTAGTCCAGGCCCAGCAGAGCGGTGACGAGGTCGTTGCTGCGCAGGTTGGCGTCGTAGTCAATACGCACCGGATTGGCGCCTTTGGTTATCCACTGGCCGGTGAACCTGCCCTCGTTGTAGGAGATGCCGCCGCCCACGTAGGGGGTGAACTTGCCGCAGGTCCAATAGGCGGTGGCCACCAGGTCGGTCTGCCAGTAGTAATTGATCTTTTCCTCGATATCGTAGAAGGTCTGGGCGTTGTAGCCGGCGCCATCGCCGGTGTTCTTCCACTCCTTGACCTTGCGGTCGTCGTAGCGCAGGTATTGGGCGGTGAGCAGCAGGCCGGGACCGCCGCCCTCCTTTTCCCACACCTTGGCCTTGGCCCCGGTGGCCCAGACAAACTGATTCTGGAACCTGGCCTGCCATTCGGAGCCGGTCTTCAGGTCATGGTCCACGTACTTGCCGCCGGTGACCACGCCAAAACGGCCAAAGACGTTGAGCCAGTCGCGCACGCCGTAGGTGGCGGTGGCCATGAACTTGGACTGCTCCTTCATCTGGGCGCTCTTGTAGCCAAAGCTGGTGCCGTCGTCGGAGAAGCGCCGCTCGATGGCGAGGTCCTTGAACCTCTGCACGATGAGGTAGTCGCCGGAAACGCCAAAGTTGGAGTGCCCCTGCTTGAGCAGTTGGGCGGGGTTGCCCAGATCGCCGGCCAGGGCAGGGGCGGCCAGCGCGGCCATGCCCACCATCAGCAACAGCAGTAATTTTTTCATGACAAAGGTCCTTTCGCGCTCAGAGGGCCTTACCTGGGCCTTTCCTTGAAGTAGTCGTCCGGAGCGGAAACCTTGCATACGCCCACCGTGGAGTTCTTCTCGATGACGAACTCGCTCAGCCCCATGTGGTTGGCGCTGCCCCAGTCATAGGTGTAACCCAACTGGGTCCAGGGATAGGGCTGGGCGGTATCATAACGGTCGTGCTTGGTTTGGGCAAACCAGTCCTGGTAGCCGTCGGCCGTAACGGTGCGGCTGCCCTGGGGAAAGTCCAACTCGGCCACGGTGTCGGTGATCTCGGGGTCCGGGCTGGGCCGGAACAGGTCGCCGGGATTGACCCAGAACTCCACGATGCGGGTATAGCCGTTGTCGGGCGGCAGGCCCAGGAGCTGCTCCAGGCGGCGCATGCTGGGGGCCTCGGGCTGGCCCTGGAAGAA
Source organism: Desulfarculus sp. (assembly GCA_016218705.1). GTDB lineage: Bacteria > Desulfobacterota > Desulfarculia > Desulfarculales > Desulfarculaceae > JACRDC01. Next base: position 30,354 of record JACRDC010000108.1, on the reverse strand, counting down.
GCGTTGCAACTCGGGGGCCACCGTGACCCATAGCTCACCGAAGCTCAGGAGATAATTCTGGCCCTCGTAATTGTCGTAGTAGTTGCGGGTCAGGGCCGCCATCTTTACCCGGGAGGCCCCGGCCGCGCCCTCCCACACCAGGTTGGAGTTGTAGGCCACGATGGGGGTCAGGTGGTTGTTTATCTCCGAGGACGTGGGGACGCGGGCGTCGGCCACGGCGGCCAGGTAGTCCGGGTCCTGGTAATTGGCCGCCCAGGCCGTGGCGCACAAGGCCAGCAACAACAGCAGGATAAGCCCCGGGGACAGAAGGCGTCCCGCCAGGCCCCCGGGCCTTAACATATTGCCGATACTGCTTATTCGGCTAGCGCGTCCCATTGCGCCTCACATGCGTCTACGCCGCTCCGGCCCGCCTGTGGCCCACTCGCCAGGCCCTCAAACAGTTAGCCAAGGGCCTGTAGCGACCTTGCCACAATTTACAACAACTTACGGGCAAGTAAATAGAAAAAAATGCAAGGAGGGGGCAAAAAAATCAAGGGCTGGCTTGTGATTTGTAACTGATTGCATCCTCAAATGGGAGGTCAGGCCATGCCCCGGTCCAGGCTCCTGTACCCTATGGCCTCGCTCAGGTGGGCCAGGCCGATCCTGTCGGCGCCCTCCAGGTCGGCGATGGTGCGGCTGATCTTGAGGATGCGGCCATAGGCCCTGGCCGAGAGCTTGAAGCGCTCCATGGCCCGCTCCAAAAGGCTCAGGCCCTCGGGACTCAAGGGGCAGAAGCGCCGGGTAAGCGCGGTGTTCATCTGGGCGTTGCAGAACAGACCGTAGCGGCTCAAGCGCCCCTGCTGGAGCCCCCGGGCGTCCAACACCTCCTGGCGCAGCACCGCCGAGGCCGGCCCGGCCGTCTCGGCCGAGAGGTCCTTGAAGGGCACGGCGGGCACCTCCACCTGTAGGTCAATGCGGTCCAGCAAGGGTCCGGAAACCCGGCCCATGTAGGTGCGGATGGCCTGGGGAGCGCAGGTGCACTGGCGCTGGGGGTCGCCGTGGAAGCCGCAGGGGCAAGGGTTCATGGCCGCCACCAGCATGAAGCGCGCCGGGAACTCCACGCTGGCCGCCGCCCGGGTCACCGTCACCTGCCCCGCCTCCAGGGGCTGGCGCAGAACCTCCAGCACCTGGCGCTTGAACTCCGGCAGCTCATCCAGGAACAGCACCCCGTGGTGGGCCAGGCTCACCTCGCCGGGGCGGGGCACCGAGCCCCCGCCGATGAGCCCCACGTCGCTGACCGTGTGGTGGGGAGCCCGAAAGGGCCGTTCGGTTATCAGGGCGTGGCCGGACGAGAGCACCCCCGCCACCGAGGCCACCTGGGTCACCTCCACGGCCTCGGCAAAGGTCAGCGGCGGCAGGATGGTGGGCAGGCGCCGGGCCAGCATGGTCTTGCCGCTGCCCGGCGGCCCCACCATCAGCACATTGTGCCCGCCGGCGGCTGCGATGGTCAGCGCCCTTTTCACGTGCTCCTGGCCGCGCACCTCGTTCAGGTCCAGGCCATACTCCTGCCCCTGGGACTGCATCAGGCCGGGGTCGGCTTGGGCCTGGGGCAGGTCCTCGCGCCCCACCAGATGGGCCGCCACCTGGTCCAGACGCCCGGCGGCCAGCACCACCAGGCCCTCCACCACCGCGGCCTCATTGGCGTTCTCAGCCGGCACCACCAGGGCCTTGAGCCCCAGGCGCGCCGCCTCCACGGCCATGGGCAGCACCCCGCGCACTGGCCGCAAGGCCCCATCCAGGGCCAGCTCGCCCACCACCCCCAGGCCCAACAGCGCCTCGGCCGGCACCGCCCCGGCGGCGGCCAGGATGCCCAAGGCCATGGGCAGATCAAAGGCCGCGCCCTCCTTGCGCACGTCGGCTGGCGCCAGGTTGACGGTTATGCGGTTGACGGGCATGAAAAAACCGGAGTTGGTCAGCGCCGCGCGCACCCGCTCCTTGGACTCGCGCACCGCGCCGTCGGGCAGACCCACGGTGTTGAAGGAGGGCAGGCCGGGCGCCAGGTCCACCTCCACCTGCACGGCGTAGGCGTTGACCCCCAGCACGGCCAGGGAAGTGACCTGGGCCAGCATGCGTTCCCCCCATGGATTTGGCTAGCGAAAACCTTCCCGTAGTCTTTAGCAAATGGCAAGGCGAAGCACAAGTCTGACGTCCCCGCCGGGGGCTTTGTTCTTGACGCACGCCAGCCACCGGGGTATATAGAGCCGGTGTCCGGCGCTGGCCGGATTATGTTCTGTGAACAAATCAGGTTCCGTTGCCGAGGTAGCTCAGTTGGTAGAGCAGGGGACTGAAAATCCCCGTGTCGGCGGTTCAACTCCGTCCCTCGGCACCAAAGATATCAAGGGCTTAGGTCGAAAGGCCTAAGCCCTTATTTTTGGTTAGCATCCGCACAGCATCCAAGAGAAACAAGCGGTACTGCTTGGACCCACCCTGGGCTGTCTCCAAGGCTGTGAGGCCGGGTATGGTATGGACTGAACCCACGGGTTGGGATTAGGACTCGCACTCGGTGACCATGGTGCCTGTTAACTACCCTGTCTCCGGTTAGAGTCCAGCCCGAGGAGCCTAGAATAACAATTTGTTAGACTTAAAGGCCTAACCCCTACTTTTGGCCAGCAATCATATAACAATCAAGAGAGTCCAAATCAGCTCCTCTGCTACCGCCGGTGCCGCTGCGCCCCGCCTACCAGAGAGAGGAGGTCGCCCACCGTGTCTTGCAGCTGATGAGCCTGGCTGTCTAGCTCCTCGGCCGACGCGGCCGACTCCTCGGCCCCAGCAGCGGTCTGCTGGGTCACCTCGTCCATCTCTCGAGTGGCATGGTTCACCTGCTCGATCCCCTGGGCCTGTTCGGCGGATGCCGCAGCTATCTCGGCCACCAGGGCGGCCACCTGGCGGGCGCTCTGTGCCACCTTGCCAAAGGCCTCGCCAGTGCCCTGCACCAGAAGCGAACCCTGCTCTATGTTATGCAGGTTTTGCTCTATGATGGCCTGGGTGCTCTTGGCTGCCTCGGCCGCGCGTATGGCCAGGTTGCGCACCTCATCGGCCACTACCGCGAACCCAGCCCCGGCCTCGCCCGCCCGGGCGGCCTCCACGGCGGCGTTGAGGGCCAACAGGTTGGTCTGGAAGGCGATATCGTCGATAGTCTTGATAATCTTGCTGGTCTGGTCGCTGGCTTCGGTGATGCGTGCCATGGCCTGGCGCAGGGTGTCCATGGATTCCAGGGATTGAGACACTACCTGGTTTGACTGCTCCATCAGGGCGTTGGCCTGCTGGGCGTTCTCGGCGTTCTGGCGGATCATGCTCGCCACCTCCTCCAGGGCGGCGGAGGAGTTCTCCAAGGCGGCGGCCTGCTCCGAGGAGCCCTGGGCCAGGCTCTGGCTGGTGGCGGCCACCTGGCTGCTGGCGGCGGAAACCTGGGCCGCTCCCTCGCCCATCTGGTCGGAGATACGCCTGAGCGCGCCGCTGATGCCGCGGGCGATGAAAAAGGCCAGGACTAAGCCGGCCAGCACAGTAACCCCGCCGACAAGGCTGACGTTGGTCTTGGTGCCCTGAGCCTGCTCCAGCATGGCCTCGTCGGTGAGGATGGCCTGGCGGGCCATGGCGCGCATATGGTGCATAAGCTCCTGCGTGGCCACCAGGGCGGGAAGGGTCTGGCTGGTGTAGATGACCTCTGCCGCCTTCTTGCCCTGGATCGCTTGCCTGGCCTCATCCACTATCTTCTTGAACACTCCACCAGTGTCAGCCAGAGCCTGCTGGGTCTGCTGCTGATAAATCTCCTCGGCCTTGGGCATCTGTCCAGCGCTCAGGGCTGCCTGGATGGCCACGGCCGAGGCATGCAGCCTCTCATGGGGCTCCTTTATCTGGTTCAGCAAGGTGTTGATCTGGGGATTGGCCGCTGCGGTCACGGCCTCGGGGCTGGCCAGCCAGCGCCCCAGGGCGCACTTGGTGGGATCGGTTTCCACATTCAGCTTGGCCTCGTGGTTAAGGAGCGCCTGGGCCACGGTGTTAGCCCAGCGCAGGTGGTCGGCCTCGCGGGCGGCCAGAAAGCCGGGTAGTTCCACGTCGCCTGGGCGGAATACCTCGGCGATCTCCGAGGCCGTATGGTGCAGGCGGGCGTGGATCTCCTCGGTCTGCTTGAGCAGGGGGCTCAAAGCCGGAACCTGGGCCTCGGCCTGTTTGCGCCCCTCGCCGTAAAGCCAACGCCCCAGGGCGCATTTGGTGTTGTCGGTCTCAACGGTGATCTTGTCGGCCTTAGCGTCGCTCAGGGTGGCGCTGAGCTTGTTGGCCCAAGTGAGGTGGTCTACCTCGCGCTGGGCCAAGAGCCCGTCCAGGCGGTTGCCTGCTATAACCTCCCCGGCGTTGCCCACCACGCTGCCGATGCCCAGCAGGGTCAGCAGAACCGAGACGCCCATCAGGGCCAGCACTACACCGAAGCCGGCCAGGATGCGCTGGCCGATGGTAAGGCTGCTCAGTTTCATTAGCTTTCCTCTACGGGGCAGGCAAAGGATCTCCCAAAACCGCCTGGGATTAACGATGCGACTTCGTGGGTTAATGCATGCTCCGGTCCTTGACCAAGGGGGTACTAAGCGCTTTCTAGTAACCCTAGCAATAGGTAACCATAGGGCAAGCCCCAGGGTAATTAAAGCATCAGATTAAATCTGCAACTGCTGCTTTATTACTTGGTTCAATTTTGCCAGTTTATCACTCTGGCTAGGGTCGAATAATAGCCCCATGGCTATGCTGTCACCTTCCGGTTGGATGTTGCGGACCTCGGCCTGAAGGTCCTCGATGGTCTCTTGGTTCGGCAGAGTCATACTTAGTCTGATGGGGTCACTCTTGTGGATCGCGGCTTGCGCAAGATTTTTTCTGGCCACGTGCACCCTGCAACCTGATGGTGATATGTCACTAAGACCCGCCTCAATTATTACCTCTGGGCCAGCCGTGGACTTGGCGGTTATTTTTATGGGATAGTGAACACGCACCCGGTCGGAAGATCCCACAGGAACCACCTCCATCTGCGTTGGCCAAGACAACACCAGCAAGCCTACATCATTGATGGCATGAAAGACTTTGGTCTTAAAACCATAGGCCACCCCACGCTCCAGGTACCTGGCCAGAATGAGGTTGCCGGCGAAAAAACGACTGGTGGTGATCATGCTGGGTGCGATTTTAAGAAGCAAAAACTCCTCTGGCACCCAACCAGCGATCTGGCCTGCCTGCCTCTCGGAGCCAACCTCCTTTTGCACGGATATGTGGTTACCTACGGACAAGGAACCAAGCATTTCGTCGCTATTAGTGATTGTTCGAGCAGTCTCGGGCACTATCTACTCCTGTTAATTAATAAATTGCCCCTAACCTGTCGAAGGAGTGATAACTACAAGCTATTGCTACGAGCCGCATAATGTCCAAATCGAGATTAAGCCTCGCAAAATCAACCAATAGAAATCCGGTCGCGGCCGGCCTGCTTACTCTTATACATGAGCGTATCGGCCCGCTGTAGCAACGTTTCAATGTTGTCTTGTGGCGTGGCCAGGGTAGCACCCAAGGAAATGGTTACCATAAGGGGCTCCATCTGGTGAAAAATGACCGAGCTGCGCACCAAGGCAAGGTAACGCCTAGCCACCTTGGACAATCCTTGGGCCTCAACATTGGGTACTATAGCCAGGAACTCCTCGCCACCCCAGCGTCCCACCAGATCAAAGGGCCGCGAATTTAGCTCCAGGGTGCGACTGACCATGACCAGTACCTGGTCGCCCACATCATGACCGTATTGGTCATTGACCTGCTTGAAGTGGTCAATATCCATGAAGATGACACCAAAGGGCCAGGCTAAGCGCTGTAGTTCTGCCAGTCGCCCTGTCATCGTTTGCTCCAAATAGCGTCGATTTGGCAGCTTGGTCAACTGGTCCAGCATGGCCAGTTGCTCTAACTCCTTGACACGGGCACGAACCTCCATGCGGGGGGAGTTGTCGTCAAATATCTCCAAGGCACCCACCATCTGTCCCATTTGGTCACGGATGGGCGATACACGCACCACCACCGGAATTCGGTGCCCATCCTTGTGGTGTAAATACACCTCTGCTTCGTGGAATTGCTTGTCCAGCAGGGTTTGGGCCAAGGGACATCCCTCTAGACATAGGTTACGACCATTCTCATCCACATGGATTAGGATGTTGTCGGCGCAAGAGCTTCCCAAGACCTCTTGGCGATTGTAACCGGTAAGCTGTTCTGCCCCCTTATTCCAGAATGTTATCCGCCTTTGCTGGTCAACCAAATACACCCCGTCGTAAAGGGCGTCGAGGATATCAAAAACAAGGCTGTCGCAGGCAATGGCGTTCATGGCATTTCTCCCTTAGGCCAGACCCATCCCCTGGGCAATAATCACTGCTAGATACTTGATGCGGCTAGCGCGTCCCACGGCCTCGGGGTTTAGCAGGGGAAGCAATTCGGTGAGGACTGTGATGCTGCCGGCCAAGGTCTTTTGTAGGATTTCCCATTCGGCGGTGATCAGGCGGTATTGCCTAATACCTACTACCAGGGAGCGCAGCAGGGTCTCAGTCTCCATGGGCTTGGTGAGTAGGCGGAAAATGTTGCCATCGTTGACCGCTCGGATAGAGGTATCCACATCAGCATAGCCGGTGAGCAGGATGCGCACGGTGTCCGGGGTCAGATACTTTTGTCGGTTCAGGAACTGCACACCGTCCGGACCAGGCATCTTGAAGTCCGAAACCATCACGGCATAGGGGCCGGCCGAAGCCACCAGTTCCAGGGCCGGTTCCCTGCCCAGGGCGTTTTTCACCGTAAAATGCTTGCGCATCTGGCGCAAAAAGGAGGCCAGGATGTTGGGGTCGTCGTCGACGAACATTTTTTTATCGGTGGGGCTATACGGTCCCATTGGCCCCCTCCCAGGTTGATATTTGCTGGCAGGCCTGGCGCCAATGAGGCACATTATCAATTAGATTAGCCTCGGCCATAAATCCCCGGTCCAGCTTAGGACGCGCATACCCAGGATGAATAACGCAAAGCTCGTGTTCCAAGACATTAGCCGCATGCACTGCCGCCAAGAGCAGCCTTCCCTTGCGCCCACCCGAGGATGAGGTAAAGACCGGCTTGTTGTGCAGGGCCACAGCCACGACAATTTCCTCGCTGAGTCCCCACAAGCCCATCAGATAGGCTCCGGCCCTGGCATGACTGGTTCCTAGCACCTCTAGTTCAACTGCCGCCACCAAGCGGTCCTGCTGACGCACCGCCTGAATCACCTGGATGTATTCCTTGCGGGCCACGGTGGCCAGGACCAGTTTGCCCACATCGTGCAGCATCCCGGCGATAAAGGCGTTGTCCACCAGTGTTTGGTCCTCTCCTTCCAGTTGCACGATCGTCTTGGCATAGGCCCCCACGGCCAGGCTATGACGCCACAGCTCTTGAAAAGACATGCCTGGAAACTGTTGCGGTTCCAGGGCATTGAACAAGCCCTGGGAGAGCACCAGACCCCTTATGATCTCCAAGCCCAGAAGCGCCACCGCCTGCTGTGGACTGGCGATATGACGCTGGAGTCCAAAAAAGGCGCTATTGACCAGCTTAAGCATCAAGGCGGTCATGCCCATATCCTGGGAAATGAGTTGACCGATTTTCTCCAATGAGCCATCTTCGGCATCCAACGCCTCCAGCAGGCGGGTGTGCGTGGCGGGCATGCTGGGCAGGGCCTCGATTTGGGTCACCAAGCTGATCAGGTTGTCCTGGACCAGGAACTGGCGCATGGACGCGGCCTGCTGGAGCACCTTCTGCAGCTTCTCATGATCGCAGGGCTTGGCTAGGTATTGATGAGCCAAGCGCACCGACTTCATGACCACCTCCTGGTCGGAGTGGCCAGATAGGATGATGCGCGCCATGTGGGGATAGAGCTGGCGCACCTGGGACAACAGCGCCACCCCGTCCATGCCCGGCATGCGCATGTCGGTGACCACGATGTCGAAGTGTTCGCGGGCCAACAGGTCCAAGGCTAAAGCCCCGCCCTCCACGAAAACCATTTCCCACTGCTGGCGCATCCCCCTGAGCATGCGCCGCAACCCGTCCAGTATCTTGGATTCGTCGTCAACAAAGAGGATTCTGGTCATGGGCGCTGGTCCTCCTTGGTTGAATCATGTCGGGCAGAGGGGTAATGAAGGTGGTTCCTCGACCCTCCTCACTTTACAGTGACAATTGTTCGCCGCATTTGTCGATTATCACTCGCTAGGCTATGGCCTGTCTTGCACACTACTTCCTACTATTTTATAGGCGTTACGCCAACAACTTTTCAGCCATGTGCGAACCTTTGTTGGCTACTTTTCATTGAATTACTTATCGAATTGGTTGACTATCCATAAATATATCCATTATCTTCTGGCGGAGGATATTGGCGGTGAATGGTTTGATAATATACCCGCTGGCCTTGGCCGTGAGCGCTTGCAGCACGTTTTCCTTGTGGGCCTCAGCGGTTACCATTAGGAATGGCAGTTCATTGAATTCATCATGGCGTCGGACCCATTGCAATAACTCCAAGCCGCTCATCACGGGCATGTTCCAGTCGCAGATTACCAAGTCGATATCCTGGATTTTCAAAATGTGCATGGCATTCACACCGTTGTCCGCCTCAGCGATGCTCTCGAAGCCTATATGGTTAAGAATATTTTTTATAACGCGTCGCACGTTGGCATAATCGTCCACTACCAATATTCTCATTTTGGTGTCTACGACCATAAGTGGTATCCTGTGAGCGGTAAATGGTATATTAATGATCACTATATTGGGTGTTATCAGGTGTAGCATAGCTCGCAGATATTTGTTTTATGGCTATTGCTTCGCCTGATACACGGGTAGATAAATCTTTAAGGTTGTTCCCTCGCCTGGCTTACTGAAGCAGTGGATATGGCCTTGGTGGGCCTTCACGATACCGAAAGTTGTAGACAGCCCCAACCCGGTACCTTTCCCCACCTCCTTGGTGGTGAAGAAAGGGTTGAATATCTTCTCCATGGTGGGCTGATCCATGCCCTGACCAGTGTCAACAACCTGCAAGAGTACATATGACCCTGGCCGCATCTCTGGGTGCTGTCGACAAAAGCCTTCGTCTAAAGTGACGTTGCTGGTCTCAACTATAAGGTTTCCCCCGTCGGGCATGGCGTCCCGTGCGTTGGATAGCAAGTTCATGATGACTTCTTCCATCTGGTCCGGGTCGCCGATCACCATTTGTAGGTTCGGGGCCAGGATTGGCTCGGTCTTAATCATGCTGGGCAGGCCTAGCTCCAGTAAGCCTAGGATATTGCCTACTACCTCGTTGAGATTCAGAGGCAGGTCCTTGGTTTCCACTTTACCGCTGAAGGTCTGTATTTGCTTGACCAGGGTGCTAGCACGGTCGGCTCCTTCCGCTATCCTGGTCAGCACATAGTCGTTGACCTTTCCCTGGCGAACCTGTTCCCTGGCCAAGTCAGTGAATCCCATGATGATGGCCAGAATATTGTTGAAGTCATGGGCAATGCCACCGGCCATGGTAACAATGGCCTGCATCCTCTGAGCTTCCTGAAACTTAGCCTCTAGCCTAACCTTGTCATCCTCCGCCAGCTTGCGCTCGGTGATATCCGCTAAACTATGAATCACTTTGATAATGTTGCCATTATCATCCAAAATTGGATCCACCGTGATGGCAAACCAGCGGGAACCCTGGGCAATGACCATGGTCTCGCGCTGCTTGCTTTGGCGCATTCTGAGTACCGGGCAGTCGGGCAGCGGCTTGCTGGTGCCGTGGACAACCTCCCAGCAATGGCGGCCTATGATCTCTTCTGGCTGCTTACCCAGGAGCTTGATGGTCAATTTGTTGGCCCGCTGGATTACGCATTGTTCGTCCAGAACCCAAACAGCGTGACCCATGGCGTCAAATGTGTTCTGCCATTCATCCGCTGCCGCCTTTAGCCTCTGCTCTGCCTGCTTGCGCCGGCTGATGTCCAGCATCGCTAGGTAAAATTGCCGGTTCCCACCCTGCTCGGCTTCGGCGGCCACGCAATCTATATGCACGTAGCGTGGGCCATCCCCTTGCCGGGCCAGCGCGGCCTCGCAGAACTGCTTACTAGCTTCCGCACAGATGCGGCCAAGGCAATCCTTGAAAATAGGCCGGCTCTCCAGGGTCAGAAAAAGATCAAAACGCTTGCTTATCAGCTGCGACCGATCCGTCCCCAAAAGGCCCGCGCCAAAGAGGTTGGCCTCCAAGATATTACCCAGGCCATCGATGGTGAAGTTCCCCACGGGGGTCAGGTTATAGAGCTTAAAGTACTTCTCCTGGCTGGCCTCGAGATCAACCTGGGTCTGCCGCAACTCCTCGTTCTGCATCTCCAGCTCTATCTGGTGTACCTGCAGTTCGTGGAGCAGGCGTATGCTGTCCCCCTCAGTGAGGGGAGGGCCAGCTGCCATTTCCTTGGATGCAAACCGTTCTTCCGCCCGGCGGCGCAATTCAGTGGCCTGGGGCGCCCCGTCCTGGATCTTGGATTTCATGGCTCGCCATCCCATCCACGAAAAGGATTTTTGGCCCCGCTGATTTTCCGCCTAGCCGTGCAGGGGCAGCCGGATGATGAATGTGGTGCCCTGACCTTCTTGGCTGTTCACCAAGAGCTCCCCCTTGTGCTTATCCACCACCACCCCGTAGGCGATGGCCAGACCTTGACCCGTGCCCTTGCCCGGCTCCTTGGTGGTGAAAAAGGGATCAAAGATGCGACTGACTATGGCCTCGGGTATGCCGGGGCCGTTATCGCTGATGCGGACCTCTACCCGGTCGCTCACAGCGCGGGTGCTTATGCCAATCTTGCCCTTGGCCTGACTGCCCTCCTTGGCCGTCTGGCCGATGGCTTGGGCCGCGTTGACGATGATGTTTAGGAAGACCTGTTTGATCTCCCCGGCCAGGCAGGGCACGGCCGGCAGGTCGGGGGCCAGGGCGGTCTCCACCTCGGCCACGTATTTCCATTCGTTCTTGGCCACGATGATGGTGTTCTCCAGGGCCTTGTTCAGATCAAGGGGGGCCTTTTCCGAGGAGCCAGGGTGAGAGAACTCCTTCATGGCGCGCACGATGTCAGCGATGCGCGACAATCCTTCCAGCGTCTGCTCGATGGACACCGGCAGCTCTTCCACCAAGAAATCAAGATCAATATCAGCCTGCTGCTCTTCCAGCTCAGCTATGATTTCCGAGCAGCAGTCCTGCTGCCTGGCCTCGGCCAGCAGCTTGGCATGGGTGCCCAACAGCTGGATTATTTCGGTGATTGATTGCTGAAAGAACTTGGTGTTGTCCATGACGTACTGGGTCGGCGTGTTTATCTCGTGGGCGATGCCCGCCGCCAAATGACCGATGGACTCCAACTTCTGGGCTTGCAGCAGTTGGGCTTCCAAGAGCTTTCGTTGCGTGATATCCACCACCAGGGCCAAGGCCCCCTGATACTCACCGTTATCGGCAAACATGGCCTTGGGATGGACCATCAAGAAAAGTTGCTGCCCCCCCTTGGTGGTCAGGGCCAATTCATAGGCGTCCTCCGCCCCATGGCGCCGACGCTCGCGCTGCGCGTGCAAGATGGCCTGATATTTACTGTCCGCGAAATCAAATACCTTCTCACCCAATATCTCAGAGAGCTCGTATCCCAGCATGGTGAGGAAGCGATTATTGCAGTAGGTGAACGCCCCCTCGGCATCCAAAAGCCATATGCCCTCTGGGATGGTCTCCACCAGATTGCGATATCGCTCCTCGCTTTTCCTGCGGCTGCTGGCCTCCTGCATCAACTTGTCATTCAGCTCCATAAGTTGATGGGTCCGTTGCACCACCCGCTCCTCGAGCTTCTCCCGGGCTTCCAGCAGGGCGTTCTCGTTGGCCTTCCTCTCCATGGCGTAACGCAGCACCCGGCTAACCACCGAAGGCTTGAGCACATTCTTGGTCAGGTAGTCCTGGGCGCCGATCTTGATGGCCTCCTTGGCCAACTCCTCGTCCTGCTCTCCGCTGACCACCACGATTGGAATCCAACTGGCCCGGTGCAGCACCTGCTCAAGGGTATGCAGGCCCGCGCTGTCGGGCAACATCAGGTCCAGGATTATCACCTGCAAGTCGTTGTCCACCGACTTGAGGCCTTCCTGCAGGGTGGAGGCCCAGCGCAACTCAAGAGGGGCAAACTCCTCTTCCAGGATGGCGCGCAGCAGGTTGGCCACCGATGCCTCGTCCTCGATGTGCAGCGCCACCAGGGAGTCATTTTGCATGGCATTTCTCCGGTTACGGCTCAGTTGTCCCGGTCCAGCATTTTGGCCACCAGCTCAACCATGTTTTTTCTGACCAGGGGCTTGGGCAGATAGCCCTTGATGCCCAAGCTAGGCAGGTCATCGGGATTTATCTCCAACTGATACCCGGTGGTCAGAATGATGGGCAACTGGGGCCTGAGCTTGAGCATCTCCCTGGCCATCTCCAAGCCGTTCATAACGGGCATGCTAAAGTCGGTGATGACCAAGTCGAAACCCTGGGGATCTCCCCGGAACAGATCCAGGGCCGCCTGGCCGTCCTGGGCGCTCACCACCTGGTAACCCAGCCGCTCCAGGGTCAACGTGTACAATTCCACCAGCAGCTTCTCGTCATCCACGAAAAGTATGCGGCCGTGCCCGGTGGGTAAGGCCGTCATGCTATCGATCATCCCCGAGGGCGCCAGCGCAATGGTGGGCAAGAAAACCTTGAAGCAGGAGCCAACCCCCACCTCGCTCTTGACCTTGATGACCCCCTGATGGCTGGTTACGATGCCGTGCGCCACCGCCAACCCCAGGCCGGTGCCCTCACCCCGGTCCTTGGTGGTGAAGAAGGGGTCAAAAATACGCGGCAGAACATCGGGACCCATGCCGTGCCCGGTATCGCTAACCGATATGCACAGGTAGGACCCGGGGGAAAGATCACGGGTTTCCTCCTCGGGCTTATCCGCGCTGACCGTCAGGGCCTGCATGTCTATCGCCAGCACCCCGCCCTTGTCCTTCATGGCGTGGGAGGCATTGGTGCAAAGGTTCATCAGCACCTGATATATCTGGGTGCTGTCGGCCATCACCGTGCCGCTGTTGGGCTGGAGGTTCTGGCGGATTTCTATGTTGGCGGGCAGGGAGGCCCGCAGCATCTTCACCGTTTCCTTGACCACCGGCCCCAAGTCTATGGGACGCTTTTCCTGATCTACTTTTCGGCTGAAGGCCAGTATCTGCTTGACCAGGGCACTGGCTCGCTCACCCGCCTGCAATACCTGCTCCAGATAGTTCCTTAGCATGTCTTGGGCTGGCAGGTGGTCCATGGCCAGTTGGGTGAAGCCCAGGATGGCTGAGAGTATGTTATTGAAGTCATGGGCTATACCGCCGGCCAGGGTGCCCAAGGCCTCCATTTTCTGGGTCTGGCGTATCTGGCCCTCCAGGGAGGCCTTATCGCTCTCCGCCTTCCTGATCTCGCTTAAGTCCCTGGCTAAAGCAATGTGGCCAAGGCTGGGGTTGGCGGGGTCCAGGTTACGCACAGATATTTCCACCGGTTTGGTCTGGCCCTGCTTGGTTCTTATCTCCACCTCGGCCACCGCGGCGCCCTTGGCCGCCAACTCTGGGTATAGGGCCATGCCAGTCTTCTGAAAATCTTCCTCACTGGCATACGTCATCCTGGTGCTATGACCCACCATCTCCTCGGCGGTATAGCCAAAGACGCTTTGGGTGGCGCGGTTGGCCCACACCACCACCCGGTCCTTGACCAAGGCGATGCTCACCGGCGCCGCGTCCAGAATGGCCTCCAGGGTAGCCTTACCCTGGGCCACCTCCTGGAGGGCCAGGTCTAATTCCTTGCGCAGCCTTAAGCGGCCCAGGCCGTAGCCCAGGTTGTCGGCCACCTCCTGGAGCAGCAAAATCGAACCCTCGTCAAAACGGTCCTTATAGATGCAGTAGACAACCAGCGCGCCAATGGCGTTACCATCACTCAAGAGCGGCAAGGCTATGGAGGATTGGAAGCCATGCTTCTCATAGTTTTCCCTCCAGGGCTGCATGCTGGGGTCGCCATGCACATCCTGGCATATCTCCGGTTTTCCCGACCGCATGGCCCGGCCGATGGGGCCTTGGCCCAGGGGACCGTCACCCCAGGAAACCTGGATTTTTTGGGCATAGCCCCCATGGGGGCCATACCAGGCCACGGGCTTGACCGACTTGGCGGCGTCTTGCTGGGCAACGCCCACCCAGGCCAGGGCATAGTCGCCCAGTTCCACGATAACTTGGCAGACCTGCTTCAGAAGCTCATCCTCTTCCTGGCAGTGGATAAGCTGGGCATAGCAGGCACTTTGCACCCGCAGGTTCCTCTCCAGGGCTTGGCGGGTCTGCTCTGCCTGCACCCGCAACGAGATGTCTTCCACGGTGCTGACCAAACCAGACAACTGGCCCGTCGCCTCAAACAGCGGAGCCACACTGAGGGAAAGGGTACGTTGCTCACCGGAGGCCAGGGTCAGGAGGTAAGACTGATTCAGCAGGGGCTTAGCTCCTCCCAGCACCCGCGTTTGATCTGATAATGAAGCCTGGTCCTCCATAGGCATGTTATTGGCCAGCCAAGGGACATGCACCCCCCCGGAGGGCGCTACCTTCGCCTCGCCCCAGCCCATGATCTCCCAGGCCTTGCGGTTGAAAAAGCTGACCAGCCCCTCCTCATCGGACACGGTTATCCCCACGGGGCTGGTATCCAGGATGGCCTGGAGCAGGTTGCGCTCCTGTTGCAGCTGGTCGGCCACCTCTTGAAGTTCGGTCAGGTCAACCATGACGGTCAGCAGGCAGGGCTGCTCCTGCACACGCAGTATCTCGGCCGACCACAGCACGGTCCTGTTTCTGCCCTTCTTGTCCTTGAACCGGGTATGCTGGCTGCTGATCTTTCCCCCCTCTCGGAGGGTGTTCAGACGTTCACGGCGCCTGTCCTGATTGCTCCACAGGCCCAGTTCCAGGGCGGTGCGTCCCAGGATATCCTCCAGGGCCAGGCCGGTGATCTTGGCGAAGGCCCGGTTGATGGCCAGGAAACGTCCCTCCTCCAGGGTTGAAAGAGACATGCCCGCGGGGCTGGCGTAGAAGGCCTTGGCGAATCTTTCCTCAGCGTCGCGCAGGGCCAGGGCGGCTTGTTCGCGCTCGCTCACGTCCTCCAGGACCACCACCACGCCCGCGGGTTGGCCGGACTCATCCGGCAGGCGGCGCAGGCTGACCTGGAAATGCCGCGCTTGCCCCTCCTGCCCGCAGGCCGCCAGCAGGCGGTCTTGTTCCCGCCCCGAGGCCACAAACTCCCCCACCGGCCCGGCCAGCCAGGGCAACATCTCCCGTAGCGCCGGACGCGCGGGTTGGCTGGCGTCCAGGGCCTGCTCGCTAGGCCCCAGGGGACGCTCGCCCAGGGGGCAACCGCAGCCCACCACCGCCGCCAGGTCCTTGTCCAGCAGGGCCAGGGCCACTTGGTTGAGGCTGTCCAGGGCCAGGCCCTCGTCCAGCACCAGGACTGCGTGGGGCAGGCCCTGGAAGATGGTCATGTACTTGTTTTTTTCGGCCACCAGCCAGCGCTGGGCGGCTTGCATCTCACCTAGGTGGGCGCGCTCGTCTTGGGCTGCCCATTCCACGCTCACCCCAATGCTGAAGCGGTCGAAGCACCGCTCCACGAAGCGGTGGCAGTGCTCGCGGCTGGCGGGCTCCAGGTCCTGCTCAATGAGCAGGTCCAGGTAGGCCTGGCGGATGTAGACCAAGAAACCCAGGAACATGCCCAGGTCCACCCCCCGCTCGCGGTGCCGCTGGGCCTCCAGCACGGCGAACTGGGCCATGGGGTCCTGGGAGAGGTCTTGGTCAGGGTCCAACTCGGGGATTTCCAGAGAGGTCCGGCTGGCCAGGGACAGGGCCGCCGAGATGCCTCCCACCAGGGCCTGCCAGGCCTCAGCCAGGGGCGCGGTGTACTTGGTGTAACCAAACTGCTTGGCGTAATGGATGATCCGTTCCACTAGCCAGGCCTGGTTGGTGGTGAGCAACTCCGGCAGTCTCTCCATGGGCCTTACTCCGCTGCTCTCTGGCCGAGGCGGAAGAATATGTGGGCTGACGGTTGGCTCCGAAACCCTAGGCGCCTCCATTAGCGGGCGGGGGCTGGTTGAGCACCAGCCAGAACATACGCAAAATGCGCACCGCTTGGCTGAACTGCTCCCACTCCACTGGTTTGTTGATGTAGGCGTTGACCCCCAAGACATAGCAGTCTCTGATATCCGATTCCTCGTGAGATGAGGTCAGAACCACCACCGGAATCAATCTGGTGCGCGGGTCGTCCCTAAGCTGGCGCAACACCTCGATGCCACGCACCTTGGGCAAATTCAGGTCCAAGAGGATTAGAATCGGCAGGTCCTCGGCGGGGCGATCGGCGTATGGGCCGCGGGCAAACAGATAGTCCAGGGCCTCGGCCCCGTCACGGGCCACCACCACCGGGTTGGTGATTTTGCTGTCCGCGAAGGCCAGCATGGTCAGGGCCTCGTCGTCGGGGTTGTCTTCCACCAACAGAATTATGCCGGGCTTCATGTCCGTCCCCTTAGCAGTTGATGGTCATATATCCAATTTACGCCCCGGGAACCTATTGTGACTAGTTTTGTGGCCAACTTTGTGGGTCCCCATCCAAAACCTGCCGCACCAGACTGGTTAGGTCCTGGGCGGAGAAAGGCTTGCCCAAATAGGGCAGGGATTGGGCCTCGGCGCTGCGCTGGCCTTCCTCCATCTCTCCCGACATCATCACCACCTGCAAGCCAGGCCATTCCTGGTAGAGCCTTCTGACCAACTCCTCGCCGCCCATGACCGGCATCTGATAGTCCGTCAGCACCAGGCGGATGACCCCCGAGAACTCCTGGCAAACCCGCAGGGCCTCCTGCCCGTCGCCGGCCTCGAACACCTGGTAGCCCCGGGCCTCCAGGATGGCCTTGGCCATGAACCTCACGGTGTTGGTGTCATCCACAACCAAGATAGCCCCCTGGCCCCGGCCGCTTTCCGGCGTGACCTCCTTGGCCTGCTCTTCCTGGGCCGTCTCCTCCGCCCCCGGCAGATAGACCTCGAACTTGCTTCCTTGGCCAGAGGCACTCTCCACGCCGATGGCGCCGCCGCTCTGGTGCACGATGCCAAACACCGTGGCCAGGCCCAGGCCCGTGCCCTTGCCCGCCTCCTTGGTGGTGAAGAAGGGCTCGAAAATCCTCTGCAGGGTGGATTGGTCCATGCCAAAGCCGGTATCGCTTACGGTCAGTTTCACGTAGGCGCCCGGGGCCAGCCCCAAGGCGCTGGCAGAGACAGACCCATCGAGCATGACGTTCTGGCTTTGGATGGTCAGGCTGCCGCCCTGGGGCATGGCGTCCCGGGCGTTGATCGCCAGGTTGAAGAGCACCTGCTCCAACTGGCTGGGGTCCATGCGCACCTGGCCCAGGTCATCCTCCAATAGGTTGACCAGTTTCACGTCCTGGCCGATCAATTGCCGCAGCATCTTGGAGACATCGGCAATGCAGCTGTTGAGGTCCAGCAGGACCGGCTTGAGGGTTTGCTTGCGGCTGAAGGCCATGAGTTGGCGAACCAGGCTGGCGCCAGTTTCACCAGCGTGATGCATTTCTTCCAGGAAGGTGCGCTGCTTGGACTCCACGGGCAGGTCTTCCAAAAGCAGCGAACAATAACCGGTGACCACGGCCAGCAGGTTATTGAAGTCGTGGGCCACCCCGGCCGCCAGCCGGCCCAGCACCTCCATCTTTTGCGCCTGGTGGAATTGCTCCTCCAGTTGGCGCTGCTCACTGATGTCGATCAGGGCGCCCACCCGCCGCAGGGGCCGTCCCTGCGGGTCGTATACCAGCTGGCCCCGGTCCATTACCGTGGCCCAGGTTCCGTCTGCCCGCTTTAGGCGATACTCCCAGGACCAGGATTCCCGGCGCTCTTGTTGCGATACCGCCAGGGCTTTCTCCAGCGCCGGGCGATCCTCGGGGTGCAACCGCTCCAACCACCACTGCCTGGCCTTGTCTACCTCCTTATCCTGGTACCCGAAGCGCGCCTGAAGGCTGTCGCTGAACCAGGCCCGGTCGTTCAGGGCGTCCCAGTCGTAGATGACGTCGCTGGCCGCCTGGGCCACTAGGCGGAAGCGCTCCTGGCTGAGCGCCAACTCCTTCTCGGCCTGCCGGCCGGCCGAGCGCTGCTGGGCCTCGGCCAGCTCCCGCCGGATGGCTGGCACCAATCTGGCCAGGTTGTTCTTCATCAGGTAGTCGCTGGCCCCCAGGCGCATGGCCTCCACCGCCGTCTCCTCGCCGATGGTGCCGGAAACGACTATGAAGGGTGTATCCGGAGCCAATTGGTTGCGCAGGCCCAGGGCCTGGACACCGCCAAAGCCGGGCATGTGGTGGTCGGAGACGATCAGGTCCCAAGGCTTTTGCAGGGCTTGCCGGAAGGCCTCGGCGGTCTCCACCCGCACGGACAGCGGATGCAGGCCCGCGCGCTCAAGTTCCCCCAAGAGCAGCAGGTAGTCGTCCTCCGAGTCCTCCGCCACCAAAAGGCGCAATTGCTGGAGACTGTCTTGCTCAAAGGTCATGGCTTCAACCCTCCTTGGCAATACTCTCGCGGCCCTCACTCCTGGATCATGGCCAGGAAGGCCTCCGCCACCTGGGGATCGAAGTGCGTGCCCACCAGGCCCTTTACGTGGACCAGAACCTTCTCCTCGGGCCAGGCCTTGCGGTAGGGACGGTCGGACATCAAGGCATCCCACACGTCCACCAGGGCGAAGATGCGCGCCCCCAGGGGTATCTCCACGCCCTTGAGCCCGCCGGGGTAGCCGCTGCCGTCCCACTTTTCGTGGTGCCGGTGGGGGATATCCAGGCAGGGCCGCAAATAGGCCACCGGCGAGAGTATTTTAAGGGCGTTGGTGGTATGGGCTCGCATGATTACCCACTCCTCGTCGTTGAGCGGGCCAGGCTTAAGCAGGATGGCGTCGGGCACCCCGATCTTGCCCACGTCGTGCAGCAGCGCCCCCCTACGCATATGCAGCAGTTCCTCGCCAGAGATGCCCATGGCCTGGGCCAACCTGACCGTCAGCTTGGTGACCCGCTGGCAGTGCTCCTCGGTCTCCTCGTCCCTCAACTCCAGGGCCCGCGCCCAGCCCTCCAGGGTGCTGTCGTAGGCCAGCATCAGTCCCCGGTTGGAATGTTGCAGGCCCTCAAAAAGCTGAGCGCTGTCTATGGCAATGGCACCCTGGGTGGCCAGGGCCTCCAAGAAGGACAGCCCATCCTCGTCGTGGGCCAGGGCCTTGCGGAAATAAACCTCCAGCACCCCCTTGATATCGCCCTTGGCCAACATGGGCACTCCCATGTAGGCTTCGAAACCCTCGCCAGGCATCACCTCCGCCAAGGGAGGGCACTTGGCGAAGTCCGGGTGGTGGCAAGACAGGCTACGCCGCTCCAGGGCCACCCCGCCGGTCAGGTTCTGGCCCAGCAAGACCTTGCCATGGGGGTGAAAAAACCCCTGTGCCACCACCGGCTCCAGGGTGTGGCTCAGGGGATCCAAGAGCATAACGCGGGCGGCGTCGGGGCTGAAGTGCTGCCACACCTGCTCCAGAAAAACCTGCATGGTCAGGCCCAGGTCCAGGCTGCCGGTGATGGCCCGGTCAATGGCCCGCAAGGACGCCAACCGCCTTAGCTGGCGCTGGACCTCCTCCTCGGCCTGGCGGCGCCGGTGGCGGCTATGGGCCTCCTGCAATTCCCGCCGGATGGCGGGCACCAGGCGCTGCAGGTTGTCCTTGGGGATGTAGTCCTGGGCGCCGCCACGCATCATCTCCACCGCCCGGTCCTCGCCGATGCGCCCCGAAACCAGCAGGAAGGGGATGTCCAGCCCGCTTGAGCGCAGCATCTTGAGGGCCAGGTCGCCGCCGAAGCGCGGCAAGGACCAGTCGGATATCACCAGGTCCCAGGGCTGCTCGCGCAGGGCCAGGGTCATGTGCTCCTCGGTTTCCACCCGCCGCCACGTTGGCTCTAGGCCACCCCGCTCCAACTCTTGCAAAAGCAATATGGCGTCGTCCTCGGAGTCCTCCACCATCAGCAAACGTATTCGGCTCATGTTTCACCCCATAAGGTTGTTTGCAGTCCTTGGCTGGGCCGAGCTAACCACCACCTGGTCGCGGCCCTGGTCCTTGGCCAGGTACAGGGCGGCGTCAGCCATGGCCAGCAGGTCGCGCTCGGTCTGGCCATGCTCGGGGAACACCGCCACCCCCAGGGACATGCTCACCGGGCCTAGGGCCTGACCGTTAACTTGCAGGCTTATCTCCTTGACCTTCAGGCGTAGGGCCTGCGCCCGCTCGCGCGCCGCTTCCAGGCCCGCCCCGGGCAGCACCAGGGTGAACTCCTCCCCGCCGAAGCGGCAGGCCACGTCCTCGCCACGCACGCCCTCCATCAATACCTGCCCCACGGCCCGCAGCAAGTGGTCCCCGGTCTCATGCCCGTGGGTGTCGTTGAAAACCTTGAAATGGTCCAGGTCGGCCATGATGACCGCCAGCGGGCTTTGCTGGCGCTTGGCCCGCGACAGCTCCCGCTGCAGGGTCTCCTCCAGGTAGCGGCGATTGAACAGGCCGGTCAATGGGTCGCGTATGGCCTGCTGGCGCAGGTTTTCCCGCAGCTGCAAGTTGGCCAGGTGTAGGGCCAGGCGCTCGGATATCACCTTCATCAGCGCTAAGTCAGCTTCCAAAACCGTGGTTTGGGGGTCCGCGTTCATCTGTGGGTTGCGCTGGAGGATCAGCAAGGCCAGCTGCTTACCCTGCGCCGATAAGGCTTCGCACATATGGGGCTGGTGGGGCAGGGCCCGCGCCTTGGCATGGGGGCAGACCAGACCCGTTTCCCCGGGCACCACGATATGAGTCTTTCGGCGGCGCAAGGCCCAGCACCCGGCCGGCTCGATGGGCTCCTTGGCGGGCGGAAATTCTCCCCAAAGGGCGGACAGCTCGTATACCGGTTGGCTGGCGTTGATCAAATATAGGCCGCCCGACCAGGACGGCAGGAGTTTGGGCATATAGTCGGCGGTGATAGCCGCGGCCTCGCTGAAATTCATGTCGGTCTGAAGTTGCCCGCCCATCTCGCCCAGCAAAGAGAGATTCAGGTTCCGCTTGTTAAGTTCCTCCGCTTGGATGGTGAGCGTCAGATGGGCTTTTCCCAGGGCCTTCTCCGCGCCCTGGCGCTGGTCCGTCTCCCTGGCAAGACCGGCCTGTTGATTGGCCAAGCGAAGGCGCAAGGTTTCCAGGGCTTTGGCTAACCTCCCCATCTCGCCGGGCAGGCCGCCAACTGGCGTGGTCAGATCGCCCGCAGCCATGGCCAAGGATGCCTTCGCAAGGCGAGGCACGGCAATAATTAGGGGGCGGTAGGCCCAGTAACCTACCAGCAGGCAAATAGCAAACCCAATCAAGGCAAGCAAGGTAAGGACCTGAGCGCGAATAAAAGCCATCTGCCGGTTTGCGTTGTATTCGGGGGTATACTCGAGTATCAAGGCCCCCTGGATTGGCCCAGGGCCATTACCGCGCAGGGGTGCAACCACCTGTTTGATGCCGGCGGGATAGTTCGCGGATTTTTCTTCGAAATGCCTGGTATGGCCGTCCACGAGGGTCAGGGCCACCTCGCCGCCTTGGTCGTGAGGATATGCCGTGCCCAACGTTTCGGGCACGATATCGGCCACCGTGATCTTGTTGCGATCCACCACCACCAGGTCCCGCAGGTATACGGCATGGACCTCCGCTACTATTTTCTTTAGGCGCTCCCTTTGGGCATCCGTCAAGGAAGCGCTATTGCCGATCTCCAGCCCACTGAAATGCAAGGCCGATCTCCTGGCCAGAAGCTCCGCCTGCTTTCTGCTGAACTCCTCGGTTTGGGAGTTGATAATTAAAATACCGCTAGCAATTATGCACAGGATACCGAGAAGCATAAGCCCCGCTCCCATCAGCATCCTGTCCCGCACGCCCAGGCCATGAAACCAGCGTTTGCCTGCCTCCCTGCCGCCGGATCCATCGACAGGTGCTGGCAACGGTTCGGCCCCCGCGGGGCCGCCGTGACTTTGGGCCTGGGACGGCTGGCTGGCGGTCTGGTTCAGGGCCTGCCACACCATGGGGGGCAATTTGGTCAGCTTGTCCTTGGACACGTAGCCCTGACAGCCTAACGAGCAGGCTGCCTCCATGGTTGCCTCGTTCATCAGCCCCGAAAGCAGGATGGCGGGTGGCGCGGGTCTGGCGGCACTGATAACGCACAAAGCCGCCGGCCCGGTTATGAGGGGCAGGGAGTAGTCCACCAACACCACATCCCAGGTGGCCGAAGCCAGGGCCTGCCTGATCTCTTGCTCAGTGGTCACGCGCCGGGAGCTTGGCGCGAACCCGCCCCGCTTGAGTTCCTCCAGGATCAGCAGGGCGTCGTCCTGGGAATCTTCCACCAGCAGCACCGCCAGGGGCCTGGTGCCCTCCTGGCCGGGGCCTGGGCGCTCTGGCGAACTGGCCGCGTTGGTGGTCATGTCTTCTTGCCGCCCCATGGTTGGGCTCTCCAGTATCAATGTCTTGCGGCCTGCATCATTGCTCAAGGGGAACGAAGTCGTAGCTCTCGATTATTTTTATGCCCTCTGGGGAACGGGCAAAGGCCATGAAGGCCTCGGCCAAGCGGCTGGGGTTGCCCTTGGTTATGAGGTTAAGGGTCCGCGTGATGGGGAAGCTACCGTCGCGCACCTGGCCCTTGCTGGCGGTCACGCCATTGAGCGGAAGCAACTTGATGGGGGCCCCGAATTCCAGGTTGCGTTCCGCCTCCCCCACAGAGATAGGCGCGATGGCTCGGGGGTCCTGGACCACCGCCTTGATGGCCTCGGCGTTGTCGCCGGCGGTGAGGCTGGGCTTAATGGCCTGGTAGTCGACATGGAAGAACGCCTCGAATAGCTCCTGGGTCGGCCTGTCCGGCGGCCTGGCCACCACGGTGATGGGCGCGTTGTGGCCGCCGGCCTCCCGCCAATTGCTGATTTGGCCGCTGAATATGGCTACTACTTGCTCACTGCTCAGGGAGGCCACGGGGTTATCCTTATGAATAATCAGGCATGCCCCGTCCTTGCCAAGGGGGTAGGCAAGCAGATCGCCCTCGTTTGCATGAAGCGCCCGCGAGACCATGCCGATATCGTTCAAGCCCTGCCTGCAATCGCTTATGCCCCGCAGTGACCCGCCGGCCCGCACCTGAATCAATACATCGGGATACTTTGTCGTGAATTGCTTGGCCATGGCCGCCACCATGGGGGCCATGGTGCTGGAGCCGGTGACCACCAGCCGGCCGCTTAGGGCCGTAACGGCCTTTTGACCCTGGTTGTCGCCACAACCGCCCACCAGCCCCATGACCAGGGACCACAGACCCAGGCCAACCAAAACCGGCAGAACCTTTGTAGCCATACTGGAATCCCCTTTACTTTGTCTAGCCGGCATTGAACGCCTGTCCGCGCCGGGGCATTCTCTTCTTAGACCAAAGGTGGTGGCTCGTTGAGCACCATCCAGTACAGGCCCAACTGGCGCACCGCCCCCACAAAGTCAGAATGTTCCAACGGCTTGCGCACGACGGAATTGGCTCCCAAGGTGTAGCTGCGCGCCAGCTCATCCTCCTGGGTGGATGAGGTCAGGATCACCACCGGCAACAGGTGGGTGGAGGGGTTTCCCCTGATGGCCTTGAGCACCTCCAGGCCGTGCACCTTGGGCAATCCTAGGTCCAGGATCACCAGTTGGGGCAGCGGGCGCAAAAGCTGGGCTGGCTGGGCCGGGTCGCCCAGCAGGTAGGCCAGGGCCTGCTCCCCGTCACGGGCAACGATTATCGGGTTGGACACGTGGTTTTCGCGCAGGGCCATTAGGGTCATCAGCTCGTCGTCGGGATTATCTTCCACCAAAAGGATAATCTTGCCGTCCATATCTAGTCCTCCCTTCAGCCTTCTAGGCTGCTGGAGTTCGGTAACGTGAAGTAAAAAGTGGCCCCCTGGTCCACCACCGCCCGCACCCAAATCCGTCCGCCGTGGCGATTTATCACCCGCTGCACGATGGCCAGACCGATACCCGTCCCGGGAAACTCGGCAGCCGAGTGCAGGCGCTGGAAGGGCGCGAACAGGCGCTCGGCATGGGCCATGTCAAAGCCGGCCCCGTTGTCGCGCACCATGAAGACCCGCTGACCGTCTATTTCTTCCATGCCCATCTCCACCAGGGGATGTTCAACGCGGCCGGTAAACTTCCAGGCGTTGCTCAGGAGATTTTCCAGAACTTGGCGCAACAGGTTGCGGTCGGCCTGGGCCATGAGCCCCGGGGTCAGCTTGAACTCCACCGCCGGCTCGGGCGAGGCGGTCTTGAGTTCCTGGGCTATGTCGGCGGCCAACTCGCTCAGGTCCACCGGGCTCAGCTTCAGCTCGGCCCTGGTCAACTGCGAGAGCTTGAGCAGGTCCTCGATCAGCGAGCCCATGCGCTGGCTGGCCGCGCGCACCCGGTTAAGGTAGTCGAGGCCTTGTTCATCCAAGACCGCCGCGTATTTGTCCATGAGCACCCGGGCAAAGCCGTCCATGGAGCGCAAGGGCGCCCGCAGATCGTGGGAAACCGAGTAGCTGAATGACTCCAGCTCCTTGTTGGCCACCTCCAGGCGCTGATTGTAGGAGCGCACCTCCTCCTCGGCCCGGCTGCGGGCCTCGACTTCCTCGGCCAGGGCATGGTTAACTAGCTCCAGAAGCTCCTTCTGCTTCTCAACCTCCCGACGCATGCGCATCAAATCCACGAAGACCGCCACCTTGGCCCTGAGCACCTCAGGCACCACCGGCGATAAGAGATAATCCACGGCCCCCAGGGAGTAGCCCTTGTAGCGGTCCTCGTCGGAGGTGTGCATGGCCGTGACGAACAGTATGGGGACATGCTCGGAGCGTGGTCTCTTGCGGATCATGGACGCCGCCTCGAAGCCGTCCATCTCCGGCATGTTAACGTCCATGAGGATGCAGGCAAACTCGCGCTTTAAGAGCTGCCGCAGGGCCTCCTTGCCCGAAGATGCCTCGACCACCTCATAACCGACGTCGTCCAGCACCGATTTGAGCGAGAAACGCTTGGTGGCGCTGTCATCGACGATGAGTACGGCGACCTTGTCCTCTGACTGCATGGGCCACTCCCTTAGGTCAGTCTGGCTAAAAAGGGTCCAATTCCCTCCAGGGGCAGCACCACGGCCTGGGGCACACAGGCCAGGGCCGCGCTGGGCATGCCCGGGGCTTCGGCCGTGGCCGGGTCCTGCACCAAGGCCAACCCCCCCCGGGCAGCGATGGCCTGCAATCCCTGGGCTCCGTCCACGCCGGTGCCGGTGAGGATCACTCCCACCACCTCGGGACCAAGGGCCTCGGCCGCCGAGATAAACAGCACGTCCACCGCAGGCCGCGCCAAATTCACTAGTTCATCCACGCTCAAGGCGTAATGATCGCCATCCACCAGCAGGTGATAATCGTTGGGCGCAAAATCCACCCAGCCGGGTTCGATGGCCTGCTTGTCATCCACCTCGCGCAGGGGCAACAGGCTGTGAGCGCGCAGGGCCGGCAGGGCCGTGTCTACGAAATCCTTGTCGCGGTGCTGCACCACCGCCAAGGGCAAGGCAAAGTCCTTGGGCAAGCTCTTCAGTAAAACTTGCATGGCGTTCAGCCCTCCCAAGGAGGCCCCCATCACCACCAGGCGGTATCTCATTTGACCTTCACAAAAATCTTTTCGGACACGTCCAAGGCGCGGTAACAATCCGCGTGGGGGCTGCCCAACAGGGACTCCCCCCGGCCCAGGCCCAGCACTCCCCCCATGGCCAGGCTGTCATACAACAGATGGTGCACGCGCTCCTGCAACTTGGGGTTGAAGTAAATCATCACGTTGCGGCACAGGATCAGGTTAAATTCGTTGAAGGACCCGTCCGATACCAGGTTGTGGGTGGCCCACACCACCTCCCTGGCCAGATCAGGCCGCATGATGGCCAAGTCGTGCTTGGCCGTGTAGTAGTGGGAAAAACTCCCGTGGCCGCCGGAGCGCGCGTAGTTATTGGTGTAGGCCTGCATGGCCTTGGCTGCGAAGATGCCCTCCTTGGCCTTGTCTATCACCTCCTGGCTGAGGTCGGTGGCGTAGCGTCTGGCCTTGGGCAGGAGCCCCTCCTCCTCCAGCAGGATGGCCAGGGAGTACACCTCCTCGCCCGTGGAGCAGCCCGCGTGCCACACTCGAAAAAACGGTAGGTCCTTGAGCAAAGGCACCGCCTTCTGGCGCAAGGCCAGGAAAAAACCGGGGTCGCGGAACATGGCCGTGGTGGGCACCGCCAGGGCTATGAGGAAGCGACCCATTTGGGCCGGGTCATGCAGGATCATCTCCAGCAGGCGCGATAAAGATGGCAGCCCTTCCTCTTCCAGTATCTTGCGCAGGCGGCGCCCGAGCGAGGCGGGGGCATAATCGCGGAAGTCATAGCCATAGAGGGAGCGGATGCCCTCCAGGAGCAGGCGCACCTCCACCGCCTCCACCTCTTGCTGGCGCGCGCTATCCGCCTCGGACCCCTCGCCCATGCCCGCCGCCTTTCCGCCGTGGAGGTTGTCTCGGGAGTCTCCGGGACGGCTGGCCCCGGCGTTACTCACCCTCGCGAGGCCGGCCTAGCGATACAGCCACACCCGCATCAGGGACACCAGTTGATCCATGTCCACCGGCTTGCTGATGTAGTCGTTGGCGCCGGCCTCAATACACTTCTCGCGGTCGCCCTTCATGGCCTTGGCCGTCAGGGCTATGATGGGCAGCCCGGCAAAGCGCGGGTCCTTTCTGATCTCGCGCATGGTCTCGTAGCCATCCATCTCCGGCATCATCACGTCCATGAGCACCAGCTCGATGCCGGGGGTTTCCTGGATCACCTGGATGGCCGCCTTGCCATTCTCGGCCGAGAATATCTCCATGCCGTGACGTTCCAGACCACTGGTCAGGGCGTAGATGTTGCGCACGTCATCGTCCACCACCAGCACCTTCTTGCCCGCCAGGGAGGAGCGGCTCTCCCAGGCGTCGGCCAACAGGGCGCGCTTCTCCTTTGGCAAATTGGAAACCACCCGGTGCAGGAACAAGGAGGTCTCGTCCAGAAGCCGCTGGGGCGAGCGCACCTCCTTGATGACCGCCCGCCGGGACAGGTTGCTTAAGTAGGCCTCATCCTCCGGCGTCAGGTTGCCCTCGCTGTAGATAATCACCGGCATCTCGTGCAAGGCCGAGTCCTTTTGGATCATCTCCAAGACCTGCCTGCCGTTCATGTCCTTGAGCTTCATGGCCAGCACCAGGCAGTCGTAGCTCTTCTTGCGCAGGAGGGCCTTGGCCTCCTTGCCGCTGGTGGCCACGGTCACCAGGACGTCCCCGTTGCCGATGAGCTCCATCACCTTGGCCCGATCGGCTTCGTCGCTGTCCACCACCAATAGGCTCTTGACGTCGCGCTCCAAGAACTTCTTGGTCTGTTCCAGGGCCTGCTGCAGAGCCGCATGGTCAATGGGCTTGACCAGGTATTGGAAGGCCCCCCGGCGCAGACCCCGCAGCCGGTCGTCTTCCACCGAGATGATGTCCACCGGGATGTGCCTGGTCTCCGGGTCCGACTTCAACTGCTCCAGAATGCTCCAGCCGTCCAGGTCGGGCAGTTGTAAATCCAGGGTGATGGCGTGGGGCTTGAGCCGCCGGGCCAGTTCCAGGCCCTCGTTGCCCCTGACGGCCACCACGCCCTTGAAGCCCTTCTCCCGCGCCAATCCCAGCAAGATGCGGGCGAAGTTGGGGTCGTCCTCCACGATCAAGAGCACCCGATCGCCAGGCAGAATCTGCCCCCGGTCGTCCTCCTGGGCCAGGGTGGCTACCATCCTGTCCACCGGAACTGCCAATTGGACCGGCGGCGCGGTCTGCTGGGCCAGGGACTCCAGGAAACGGCTGGCCGTACCGGCCGGCTGGGGGTTGTCCTTCTTGCCGCCGCTGGGCTCGACCGAGCGGTAGCGCAAGGGCAGGTACAGGGTGAAGACGCTGCCCTCGCCCGGCGCGCTGCGGGTCAACCTCAGCTCCCCACCCAACAGGCGGGCGATCTCGCGGCTGATGGACAGCCCCAGACCGGTGCCGCCGTACTTGCGGCTGGTGCTGCCGTCAGCCTGCTGGAAGGCCTCGAAGATGATCATCTGCTTGTCTGGCGCTATGCCGATGCCGGTGTCAATAACCTTAAAGGCCACCACCTTCAGGGCCGTGCCCAGCACCGGGTGATCCACGCTCCAGCCGGTGGTGGCGGGCTCCATGCGCAGGCTCACCGCGCCCTTTTCCGTGAACTTGAAGGAGTTGGACAAAAGGTTCTTGAGCACCTGCTGCAGACGCTTTTCGTCGGTGTATATGGCCAACGGCAGGTCCGGGGCGCGCTCGACCTTGAAGGACAGACCCTTGCTCTCGGCCATGTGGATGAAGGTGCGTTCCAACTGCTCGGCCACCGCCTGCAGGGGCACCTCGCTGGGCTCCAAGGTCACCGTGCCCGACTCGATCTTGGACAGGTCCAGTATCTCGTTGATCAGGCCCAGAAGGTCCTTGCCCGAGCCCAGAATGGTGCGGGCGAACTCCACCTGCTTGTCGCTCAAGTTCTTCTCGGGGTTCTCGGCCAGTTGCTGCGACAGGATCAGCAGGCTGTTCAGCGGCGTGCGCAGCTCGTGGGACATATTGGAGAGGAACTCGGACTTGTACTTGGAGGTGAGCGCCAGCTGTGCCGCCTTCTCCTCCATGTTCTGCCGGGCCTGCTCCACCTCCCGGTTCTTGCGCTCCACCTCCATCTTTTGCTCTTCCAGCAGGCGCGCCTTGTCCTCCAGCTCCTCGTTGGTCTGCCGCAGTTCCTCCTGCTGGCTTTGCAGTTCCCCGGCCAGGGACTGGGACTGCTTCAACAGCTCCTCGGTGCGCATGTTGGCCTCGATGGTGTTGAGCACGATGCCGATGCTCTCGGCCAACTGATCCAGGAAGGTCTGATGCGTGGCGCTGAAGCGCTCGAAGGAGGCCAGTTCGGCGACAGCCTTGACGCTGCCCTCGAAGATTATCGGCAGCACGATGATGTTCAGCGGCTTGGCCTCGCCCAGGCCCGAGGTGACCTGCACGTAGTCATCGGGCACGTTGGACAACAGGATGCGCTGCTTCTCGAAGGCGCACTGGCCCACCAGACCCTCCCCCAAGTGGAATTCCTTGGAGATGTTTTTGCGCTCCTTGTAGCCGTAGGTGGCCTGGAGCTTCAAGACAAGCTCGCCTGCCGTTTCATCCGCCATGTAGAAGACACCGTGCTGTATGTTCACCAGGGGCGCCAAATCGCTTAATACCATCTTGGATACCGCCATCAGGTCGCGTTGGCCCTGCAACATGCGGGTGAAACGGGCCAGGTTGCTCTTGAGCCAGTCCTGCTCCGAATTCTGGCGGGTGGTCTCGCGCAGGTTGCGGATCATCTCGTTGATGTTGTCCTTGAGGTCGCTCACCTCGCCGCTGGCCTCCACCTTCACCGAACGGGTCAGGTCGCCCTTGGTGACCGCCGTGGCCACGTCGGCGATAGCCCGCACCTGGGTGGTCAGGTTGGCGGCCAACTGGTTGACGTTGTCGGTCAGGTCCTTCCAGGTGCCGGCCGCGCCAGGCACGTTGGCCTGGCCGCCCAGCTTGCCCTCCACCCCCACCTCGCGGGCCACCGAGGTGACCTGGTCGGCGAAGATGGCCAGGGTATCAACCATGTCATTGAAGGTTTCGGACAGATCGGCGATCTCGCCCTTGGTCTCCACTGTCAGCTTGCGCTTGAGGTCGCCGCCAGCCACCGCCGTGACCACCTTGGCGATCCCCCGCACCTGATTGGTCAGGTTGGCGGCCATGAAGTTGACATTGTCGGTCAGGTCCTTCCAGGTGCCGGAGACCCCCCGCACCATGGCCTGGCCGCCCAGCTTGCCGTCGGTGCCCACCTCGCGGGCCACGCGGGTAACCTCCGAGGCAAAGGCGTTGAGCTGGTCCACCATGGTGTTGATGGTGCTCTTCAACTCCATGATCTCGCCCTTGGCCTCCACGGTGATCTTGCGCGTCAGGTCGCCCTGGGCCACCGCCGTGGTCACCCCGGCGATGTTGCGCACCTGGTCGGTGAGGTTGGCGGCCATGAAGTTGACGCTGTCGGTCAGGTCCTTCCAGGTGCCGGCCACCCCGGTCACGTAGGCCTGGCCGCCCAGGCGCCCCTCGGTGCCCACCTCCCGGGCCACGCGGGTAACCTCCGAGGCGAAGGAACGCAACTGGTCCACCATGGTGTTGATGGT
>JACRDC010000017.1 GCA_016218705.1 Desulfarculus sp. | reverse complement strand
GGTTGTTGGCTCTTGATCCGGGCATCCTCTCTGGCCGGGGGACTTTGCTTTTTGGCCGCCCAAGCCCCGTGTCCCGCTCTTAGCCCGGCCATTCTTAGGGCACCGGCAGGGGGCTGCTATGATCCAACCCGGCAAGGAATACGGGATACCTGCGGCCCCTGCCCACGCCAGGGCGGAGAGTCCACCCCGCGCCGGCGCTCGCATCGGCAAAGCCAGTATGGCCGGGCGGCTCTAGCGGGACACAAAAAGAAACCGCTTAGGCTTTCTTGGGCCGCCTATACCGTAAGGGCTGTACCCAGAGAAAACCTGTCGAGAAAACCATGCGTCTGATCTGAAATGCGTATAAATGGGCCGGCCGCCGGCGCCCTAGGCCCCGGCCTATTGGGTGGCCTGGCCGCCTGCCCGCCAGGGGGCGTATTTGAGCAGCAGGAGCATGCCTGGCAGGGCCACCAGCACGCAAAGGATGAAGAACCACGTCCAGCCCAGGTGCTGGGCTAAATAGCCGGTGGGCGCGCTGGCCAGCACCCTGGGTATGCCCATGAGGCTAGAGAGCAGGGCGTACTGGGTGGCCGTGAAGCGCTTGTTGGTCAGGGCGGCCATGAAGGCCAGGTAGGCCGCCGTGCCCATGCCGCCGGTGAGGTTCTCGCAGGCGATGACCCCGGCCAGCAGGGGCAGGCTGGCCCCCACCTGGGCCAGCAGGGCAAAGCCCGCCGTGGAGACGGCCTGCAAGACCCCGAAGACCCACAGGGAGCGGTTGATGCCCAGCTTGAGCATCAGCGCCCCGCCCAGCAAGGCCCCGCCCAGGGTGGCCCAGAAGCCGAAGAGTTTGACCACCGCCCCGATCTGGGTCTTGCTGAAGCCCAGGTCCAGGTAGAAGGGCGTGGTGAGCGCCGCGGCCATGGTGTCGCCGATCTTGTAGAGCAGGATGAAGGCCAGCACCCCCAGGCCCCATTTGATCCCCGCCCGGCTGAAGAACTCCACGAAGGGCTCCACCACCGCCTCCCTGAGGCTCTGGGGTTGGCCCTCGGCCACCTTGGGTTCCTTGACGGCCAGGGTGGTGACGATGCCCACCAGCATGCAGGCGGCCATGATGGCGTACACGGCGGCGAAGGAGAGATGGTCGGCCAGCACCAGGCCGCCGCCCGAGGCCAGCAGCATGCCCACCCGGTAGCCGTTGACGTACAGGGAGGAACCCAGTCCCAGCTCGTTGTCGGTCAGGTCCTCGCGGCGATAGGCGTCCACCACGATGTCCTGGGTGGCGCTGAAAAAGGCCACGGCCAGGGCGGTCACGGCCAGGAGCCAGGGGTGCCCCAGGGGGTCGCACAGGCCCAGGGCGGCGATGGCCAGGGCCAGGCAGAGCTGCGACAGGAGCATCCAGCCCCGCCGGCGGCCCAGGAAGGGAGGGGTGTAGCGGTCCAGCAGGGGCGCCCACAGGAATTTAAGCGTGTAGGGCAGGCCCACCAGGGTGAATAGGCCGATGGTAGCCAGGTCCACCCCCCGCTCGGTCAGCCAGGCCTGCAACAGGGAGATGGTCAAGAGCAGCGGCAGGCCGCAACTGAAGCCCATGAGCAGGGAGGCGGCCATGCGGCCGCTGAAGCCGCTTTTAAGGACGGCGGTCATGGAACGGGGCGGAGGGCCTGGCCAGGCCCCAGGGAGGACAAGGCCACTCCCCTACTCGGTGCCCAGGATCTCTATGATTTCCAGCACCCGGATGCCCCCGGGGGTCTTGACCCGCACCTCGTCGCCCTCCTCGTGGCCGATCAAGGCCTGGCCGATGGGCGAGGACAGCGAGATGCGCCCGCAGCCCGCGTCGCCCTCGGCCTGGCCCACGACCTGGAACTGGCATTCCTCATCGGCCTCGGGGTCGTAGACCTTCACCCTGGCCCCAAAGACCACCCGGCCGTTGGGCGGGGGCAAAGGGTCCACCACCTCGGTGCAAGCCAGGATGCTCTCGATGTCGGCCATCTTGGAGGCGATGACGGCCTGGCGCTCCTTGGCGGCGTGAAACTCGGCGTTCTCCGACAGGTCGCCATGGGCGCGGGCCTCGGCGATGGCCTGCACGTTTTTGGGCAGCTCCACCTTGCGCAAGATATCCAGTTCCTGCAGCAGGCGCTGGTGGCCCTGGCGGGTGATGAGTTGGCGTTCCACGGTAACCCCCTATGACAAAAGCGCAACAGAGGCCCGGCCCAGGCCCGGGCCTGGGAGCGGCGCCAGACGGATTTTATGGCGGCAAGGCCGTGGCCAAAAGGGCCGGTCAACGGTGAGTATAGCACCTGGCCGGGCGCCGCACAATCGCCGGCCCGCGGCCCGGGCTGGCAAAACGGGTTGGGCGGGGCCCTGGCCCGGGCGGCGGCAAGCGGGTCCCCGTTAAAGCGGCTTGTATCATGCGAGAGGCTGAACCATGTTCATTGCCCGCCCGCCCAGCCTTGCCGGCCCCAAGGCAGGGTGGTATACTGACACCCTGTTTCCCTGGGCCTGGGGCGGGAAATTACCGGTTTCAGGGGTGTTACCCTTGGGCGAGCCTTGACAGGCCCGGCGCCATCATATAGTAAACCCCTGGTCTTCTGGAGGAGGCATCCATGCGGGTGCGCGTGGAGGACATACCGCCCGAGGGCCTGGAGGTCGAGTTCGGGGACGCCAGGGTGGGGGCCGAGGACCTGGGGACCCAGGTGGCCGGCCTGGCGAACGCGCCCTGGGCTCGTCTGCGCCTGGAGCGCCGGGGCAGCCTGGTGCTGGCCCGGGGCGATTATCAGGCCCGGGTGGACCTGGAGTGCAGCCGCTGCCTGGCGCGTTTTGGCCAGACCTTGGCGGGCACGGTGGAGTGGGCCTTCCGCCCCCCCGAGACCCCGCGCGGCGAGGAAGTTCGCCTGGCCGAGGACGAACTGGACGTGATCTTTTACCAAGGCGGCGAGGTGGACCTGGCCCAGGCGCTCAGGGATGAACTGAGCCTGGCCCTGCCCATGGCCCCCCTGTGCCGGCCCGACTGCCCCGGGCTGTGCCCGGTGTGCGGCAAGGAACAACAAGGCGGCGCCTGCGGGTGCCGGCCCAAAGAGACCGATCCCCGCTGGGCCAAGCTGGCCAAGCTGGAAGAGCGCTGAAGGCGGCGGGCACATAAGCCCGCGGCCCTTATTAAGTGGAGTTAGCAAAATGGCCGTTCCCAAGAGACGTCAATCCCAGGCCCGCGGGCGCAAGCGCCGTGCCCACGACGCCATCACCCTGCCCAACCCCTCGGCCTGCCCCCAGTGCGGCGAGGCCAAGATGCCCCACCGGGCCTGCCCCTCCTGCGGCACCTACCAGGGCCGCCAGGCCCTGGACAAGGAAGAGTAAGCCTTAAGCCATGCGCATCGCCCTGGACGGCATGGGCGGCGACCAGGCCCCGGCCGTGGTGGTGGAAGGGGCCATGGAGGCTCTTCGCCAGGTCCCGGAGGTGGAACTGGTCCTGGTGGGGCGCACCGAGGACCTGGAGCCCCACCTGTCCCGCCTGGGGGCGCCGTCCGGGCGCATACGCCTGCACCCCGCCTCCCAGGTGGCGGGCATGGAGGACGCCCCCAGCCACGTGCTCCGGCACCTGCGCGACTGCTCCATCCGGGTCTGCTTCGATCTGCACAAGGCCGGCGAGGTGGACGCCGTGGTCAGCGCCGGCAACAGCGGCGCCACCATGGCCGTGGGCATGGTGGTCATGGGCCGGTTGCCCGAGGTGGACCGCCCGGCCCTGGCCTCGGTCTTCCCGGGGCTCATGGGTCCCACGGTGGTGGTGGACGTGGGCGCCAACGTGGACTGCTCGGCCGGCATGCTCCTGCAGTTCGGCTACATGGGCGCGGTGTACGCCGAACAGGTGCTGGGCATCGCCCGGCCCACGGTGGGCCTGTTGTCCATCGGCGAGGAGGACGTCAAGGGCAACGCCGTGGTCAAGCACGCCCATGAGTTCTTCAAGACCAGCGCGCTCAACTTCATCGGCAACGTGGAGGGACGCGACCTGTTTGCCGGCGACGCCCGGGTGGTGGTCTGCGACGGCTTCGTGGGCAACGTCTGCCTCAAGCTGGCCGAGGGCATGTTCAACGCCCTGAAGCGCGTGGTCAAGGAGCGCATAGGCCAGACCCTGGCCGGCCGCCTGGGCACCCTGCTCTTGCGCGCCCCCCTGCGCGAGGTGAGCGGCAGCCTGGACTACGAGAACTACGGCGGGGCGCCGCTCTTGGGCATCAACGGCGTGGCCTTCATCTGCCACGGGGCCAGTAGCCCCCGGGCTATCGGCTCGGCTGTGCGCCTGGCCGCCGAGAGCGTGCGCGGCCAGGTCGCCGAGCACCTGCGCGAGGGCCTGGCCCAATACCGGGGGCACCTGCTGGGCGAGGGCGGGGCCGAATAAGGGGTTCGCCCGCCGCCGGCGGCGCAACCCAACAATCCAGTTCCAGCGGGAGTGGCGCCATGGATTACTTCCTCAGCGAAGAGCAGATCATGATCCGCGACTTGTGCCGGCAGATCGCCGAAGAGCGCATCAAACCGGTGCGGGCCGAGCTGGACGAGAAGGAAGAGTTCCCCCGCGAGATCATGAAGGCCCTGGCCCAGGCCGACCTTTACGGGCTCATCATCCCCGAGCAGTACGGCGGCCTGGGCGGCGGCTGCCTGGAGAACTGCATCGCCGTGGAGGAACTCTCCCGGGCCTGCGTGGGCGTCTCCACCAGCTTCGCGGCCAGCTTTTTGGGGGCCTATCCCATCCTGCTCTTCGGCTCCGAGGACCAGAAATCCCGCTACCTGAGCCAAATCGCCACCGGCGAGCAGATGGCCGCCTTCGCGCTGACCGAGAGCGCCGCCGGCTCCGACGCCGGGGCCATCCAGACCCAGGCCAAGCTGGTGGGCGGCGAGTATATCCTGAACGGCTCCAAGCAGTGGATCACCAACGGCGGCGAGGCGGGCATCTACAGCGTCATCGCCATCACCGACCGCAGCAAGGGTCCCCGCGGGGCGTCGGCCTTCATCGTCGAAGCCGGCGACCCGGGCTTCTCCACCGGCAAAAAAGAAGTCAAGATGGGCATCCGGGCCAGCACCACCGCCGAATTGATCTTCCACGACTGCCGCATCCCCAAGGACCGCCTCATAGGCCGCGAGGGCCTGGGCTTCGTGGTGGCCATGCGCACCTTTGATAAATCCCGCCCCGGCGTGGGCGCCCAGGCCGTGGGCCTGGCCCAGGGCGCCCTGGACGAGGCCGCGGCCTTTGCCCGCACCCGCAAGCAGTTCGACAAACCCATCATCAACTTCCAGGCCGTGGCCCACATGCTGGCCGACATGGCCACCAAGATCGAGGCCGGCCGCGCCCTGGTCTACAGCGTGGCGCGCTACATGGATTCCGGGGCCAAGGACATATCCAAGGTCAGCGCCATGGCCAAGCTGTTTCCCACCGACATGGCCATGGATGTCACCACCCAGGCCGTGCAGGTCCTGGGCGGCCACGGCTACATGCGCGACTACCCGGTGGAGAAGATGATGCGCGACGCCAAGGTGCTGCAGATCTACGAGGGCACCAACCAGATACAGCGCAACGTCATCGGCCAGGAACTCAACAAAGAGTACGGCCGCAGGGACTAGCGCGCATGAAGATCATCGTCTGCCTCAAGCAGGTACCGGACACGGCCCACGTCAAGCTGGACCCGGTGACCCACACCCTCAAGCGCGAGGGCGTGGCGGCCATCATCAATCCCTTTGATCTGTTTGCCCTGGAGGCCGCTCTTCGTCTGCGCGAGCAGGTGGGCGGGGCCATCCACGTGCTCAGCATGGGGCCGCCCCAGGCGGCGGAGGCCATAAAAGAGGCCATCGGCTACGGCGTGGACGAGGGGCTCCTCTTGAGCGACCGGGCCTTTGCCGGGGCCGACACCTGGGCCACCACGGCGGCCCTGGCCGCCGGGGTCAGGCGGATGGGCGGGGCCGACCTCATCATCTGCGGCAAGCAGGCCGTGGACGGCGACACCGCCCAGGTGGGGCCGGGCCTGGCCATGCGCCTGGGTCTGCCCCAGGTGGCCTTTGTCAAGGGCTGGCGCGAGGTGGCCGCCGGCCACCTGGTGGTGGAACGCCAGATGGACGATGGCGTTGACGTGGTGCGGCTGCCCCTGCCCGGGCTCATCACCGTGGTGCGCGAGGTGGGCGAGCCTAGGCCGCCGTCCCTGAAGGGCAAGATGCGGGCCAAGAAGTACGAGGTGCCCATGGCCGGGGCCGCCGTCCTGGGCCTGACCGAGGCCCAGGTGGGCCTGGCCGGCTCCTTTACCCAGGTGGTGGAGGTCTTCGCGCCCCAGGCCAGCGGCCAGCGCCAGATGATCGAGGCCCCGGCCCAAGAGGCCGGCCGCCTGGTGGTGGATTATCTGGTACGCGATCAGATCATCAGGCTGGGGAGCTAGCGCCGTGGCCCTCTTGATAGACAAGGACAAATGCACCGGCTGCGGCGCCTGCCTGGATGCTTGCCCCTTTGACGCGCTCAGCCTGGTTGATGACAAGGCCCAGGTCAGCGAGGCCTGCACCCTGTGCGGCACCTGCGTGGAGGTCTGCCCCGAGGGCGCCCTGAGCCTGGAGGAGGTGACCCGCGCCGCTGACGGCCGCGCGGCCTTCAGCCGGGGGGTGTGGGTCTTCGCCGAGCAACGCGACGGCGCGCTGCCCGAGGTGGTGGCCGAGCTTCTGGGCCAGGGTGGCCGCCTGGCCGCCGACCTGGGGGTGGATCTGAGCGCGGTGCTCCTGGGCCAGGGGGTGGCCGGTCTGGCCGGCGAGCTTTTTGCCCTGGGCGCCCAGACGGTCTACCTGGCCGACGACCCCCGCCTGCGCCATTTCAACGATGACATCTACGCCGAGGTGTTGGCCCGGCTGATCGCCCTGCACAGGCCCGAGGTGCTCCTGGCCGGGGCCACGGCGCTCGGCCGCTCGCTGATACCGCGAGTGGCCACGGCGGCGGCCACCGGGCTCACCGCCGACTGCACCGGCCTGGCCATTGACAAGGAGCGGCGTCTGTTGTTGCAGACGCGGCCCGCCT
Organism: Desulfarculus sp.; assembly: GCA_016218705.1. GTDB lineage: Bacteria > Desulfobacterota > Desulfarculia > Desulfarculales > Desulfarculaceae > JACRDC01. The sequence continues at coordinate 79,285 of JACRDC010000017.1, read as the reverse complement.
TTGGCGGCAACATCATGGCCACCATCATCTGCCCCCAGGCCCGGCCCCAGATGGCCACCGTGCGGCCCCGGGTGATGAAGAAGGGCCAGCGCCAGGAGGGCGCCACGGGGCGCCTGGTGACGGTGGAGGTGGCGCCGGACCAGGACAGCGCCACCCAGGTCTTGGAGGTGGTGCGGGCCGTGGGCGAACAGGTCAACCTCACCGCCGCCGAGGTGGTGGTGGTGGGCGGACGTGGCCTGGGCAAGCCGGAGGGCTTCGATCTGGTGCGCGAGATGGCAAACACCCTGGGCGGGGTGGTGGGCGCCACCCGGGGGGCCGTGGACGCCGGCTGGATAGGCCACGCCCACCAGGTGGGGCAGACCGGCCGCACCATCGGCCCCAAGCTCTACATCGGCCTGGGGGTCTCGGGGGCGGTGCAGCATTTGGTGGGCATGCAGTCCTCGGAGGTGATCGTGGCGGTCAACTCCGACTCGCACGCCCCCATATTCCAAGTGGCCACCTATGGTATAGTTGGTGACCTCTACGAGGTCGCCCCGGCCATGCTGGCGCGCCTCAAGGAACTGAGGGGTTAAACCAAAAGCTTTAAGCAGGCCAGCGTGGACCGCAATAGGCTATTGACAGGCCGGCCCGCAAAATGAAAGGTAATGGTTGTGTCTGAACAGGCGCGGGTATCGCTGGTGACCGGGGGCTCCCGGGGGATCGGCCGGGCCATCTGCCTGGCCCTGGCCCGTCCGGGCGACGTGGTGGCCTTCAACCATTTCGACCCCGACGAGGAGGCGGCCACCGAGACGCTCAAGCTGATCGAGGCCAAGGGGGCCAAGGCTTATGCGCAGAAGTTCGACGTCAGCGACCCGGCCCAGGTCGCGGCCTTCGTGGAGACGTTGGTGAATGAGCATGGCCGGCTGGACGTCTTGGTCAACAACGCCGGCATCACCATGGACAATCTTCTGGTGCGCATGAGCCTGGAGCAGTTCGAGCGGGTGCTCAAGGTCAATTTGGTGGGCACCTTTGTTTGTTTGCAGGCGGCGGCCAAGGTGATGATGAAGCAGCGCAGTGGCGCCATCGTCAACCTGGCCAGCGTGGTGGCGGCCATCGGCAACGCCGGCCAGGCCAACTACTCGGCCAGCAAGGCCGGGGTGGTGGCCCTGACCAAGACGGCGGCCAAGGAACTGGCCTCCCGGGGGGTGCGGGTCAACGCCGTGGCCCCGGGCTTCATCGAGACCGACATGACCGCCAAGCTGCCCGAGAAGATCGTGGAGGCCATGAAGGCCACCATACCCATGGGGCGCACCGGCCAGCCCGAGGACGTGGCCGACGTGGTGGCCTTCCTTTGTTCCGACGCCTCCCGCTACCTCACGGGGCAGCTTTTGCACGTGGGCGGAGGCATGTACATGTAGTTGCCGCCGGCGCTTCCAGCCAGGCCGGACGCGTCATGGGGCGGCGCCCGGCGGGACGGGGGAGCCGGCTTGGTATGTGGCCGAACCCAGACCGGTAAGCGGTCTTGCAACCTACGGAGAAATTGGCAATGGACATCAAGGAAAGAGTTAAAAAGATCATCTGTGAGCAGCTTTCGGTGGCCGAGGAGGACGTGGTACCCGAGGCCTCCTTCGTGGACGACCTGGGCGCCGACTCCCTGGACCTGGTGGAGATGATAATGGCCATGGAAGAGGCCTTCGACATCTCCATCGCCGACGAGGACGCCGAGAAGATCAAGACCGTGCAGGACGCCTGGGACTACATCGAGGCCCACGCGGGCAAGTAGCCCGGCCGCTTGGGGGCGGTTTTCGGGCTGGGACGGCCGGTTGCTGGCAAGCCGCCTCGGCCTGGACCGCCCCGGGGCTTGGCAGGCACATCGGGCGCGAGGAGAAGCCGTGCAACGCAGGGTGGTGGTTACCGGTGTGGGGCTGATTACGCCCCTGGCCACGGGAGTGGATGAGAGCTGGCGGCGCATGCAAGCCGGCGAGAGCGGCATCAGCCGCATAGAGAGGTTCGACGTCTCGCCTTTCAAGACCCAGATCGCCGGGGAGGTGCGAGACTTCAACCCCGAGGACTGGCTGCCCAAGAAGAGCATCCGCCGCCTGGACCCCTTCATCCACTTCGCGGTGGCCGCGGGCAAGATGGCCTGGTCCATGGCCGGCCTGCCCGAGCCCCTGGACGAGGAGCGCGCGCCCCGGGCCGGCTGCATCCTGGGCGTGGGCCTGGGCGGCTTGCAGACCCTGGAAGAGAACATCATTCTCTTGTCCGAACGCGGGCCCGACCGCATCAGCCCCTTCTTCATCCCCAAGCTGATCGGCAACATGGCCCCCGGCGAGATAAGCATGGAGCTGCATCTCACCGGCCCCAACACCTGCCTGTGCACGGCCTGCGCCGCCGGCTCCCACGCCGTGGGCGAGGCCATGAAGGTCATCCAGCGCGGCCAGGCCGACATCATGGTCTGCGGCGGGGCCGAGGCGGTCATCACCCCGGTGACGCTCTCGGGCTTCAACGCCGCCCGGGCGCTAAGCACCCGCAACGACGAGCCCACGCGGGCCAGCCGCCCCTTTGACAAGGACCGCGACGGGTTTGTGATGAGCGAGGGCGCCGGCGTGATGGTGCTGGAGAGCCTGGAATCGGCCCTGGCCCGGGGGGCCAACATCATCGCCGAGATCGTGGGCTACGGGCTGACCGCCGACGCCTACCACATGACCGCGCCCGATCCCACCTCCTCGGGCTTCATCCGCTGCATGCAGATGGCGCTGGACGACGCCGGCCTCCTCCCCACGGCCATTGACTACATCAACGCCCACGGCACCAGCACCGACCTGAACGACGTCGGCGAGACCCGGGCCATCAAGGCCGTTTTCGGCGAGCACGCCTACCGGCTGGCCGTCTCCAGCACCAAGTCCATGATCGGGCACATGCTGGGGGCCACCGGCGGGGTGGAGGCGGTGATAAGCGTCCTGGCCTTGCGCGATCAGGTGCTGCCGCCCACCATCAACTACGAGACCCCGGACCCGGACTGCGACCTGGACTACGTGCCCAATGTCTGCCGCCACACCAAGGTGGACAAGGTGCTCTCCAACTCCTTTGGCTTCGGCGGCACCAACGCCTGCCTGATCTTCTCCACCTACCGGCCCTAGGGGCCAGGAGGGCGCTAGCGCATGCGCATCGCCGTGGGCAGCGACCACGCCGGCTATCATCTCAAGGAGGCGGTGAAGGCCTATGTGGTGGGGGCCGGCCATGAGGTGCTGGACATGGGCACCAACGGCACCGACTCCACCGACTACCCCCTCTACGCCGCGGCGGTGGCCCGGGCCGTGGCCCTGGGCCAGGCCGAACGGGGTGTGCTGGTCTGCGGCAGCGGCCTGGGCATGTGCATGACCGCCAACCGCTTCCCGGGGGCGCGGGCCATCCTGGCCCCCACCAGCGAGCACGCCCGCCTGGGCCGCCAGCACAACGACGCCAACATCCTCTGCCTGGGCGAGCGGCTAACGCCGCAAGACGACGCCCTGGCCATGCTCCAGGTCTTTTTGGACACGCCTTTTGAGGGCGGCCGCCACCAGCGCCGGGTCGAAGAGATCGAGCGCCTGGCCGGAGAGGGCGAGTGAGCGCTCGTCCCGGCAAGGACGAGTACTACCTAAGCATCGCCCGCGAGGTCTGCCGCCGAGGCACCTGCCTGCGGCGCCAGTACGGCGCCGTCATCGTGAAAGACGACCAGATCGTCTCCACCGGCTACGCCGGCGCCCCCCGGGGGGTGGCCAACTGCGTGGACCTGGGCCTGTGCCTGCGCGAGGAGCTGGCGGTGCCGGCCGGACAGCGCTACGAGCTGTGCCGCTCGGTGCACGCCGAGATGAACGCCGTCATCCACGCCAGCCGTGGCCAGACTCTGGGGGCCGTGCTCTATCTGGCCGGCATCGAGGTGAGTACCGGTGAGCCCACGGCCAATCCGGAGCCCTGTTTGCTCTGCCGCCGGGTTATAATCAACGCCGGCATCAGGCTGGTGGTGGTGGAGCCCCGGGACCAGGGCATCAAGCACCTCAACCCCGAGGACTGGATCACCCAGGAGAACCAGGCGGCCCGTCAAGGCATGGCGGCGCCGTCCGCGGCCCGCGCGCAGGCGGGCGGCGGTGAGGGAGAAGGCTCGTGAAGTGTCCCTTCTGTAGTCACGTGGACAACAAGGTCGTGGATTCGCGCGTCAGCAAGGACGCCGCGGTAATCCGCCGCCGGCGCCAGTGCCTGGACTGCGGCCAGCGCTTCACCACCTATGAGCGGGTGGAGGAGCTGGAAACATATGTCGTCAAGAAGGACGGCTCCCGGGAGGTCTACGACCGGGGCAAGGTCAGGAACGGCATCATCAAGGCCCTGCAGAAGCGCCCCGTCTCCATCAACCAGGTGGAAGAGTTCCTGGACGGCCTGGAGGCCAGTTTCCAGGAGCACAATCTGCGCGAGATACCGGCCAAGGAGATCGGCGAGGCGGTGATCGGCTGGCTCAGGGGCGTGGACGACGTAGCCTACGTGCGCTTCGCCTCGGTGTACCGCGAGTTCCGCGACGTGCAGGAGTTCATGCGCGAGCTGGAGAACCTCATCGCCTCGCGCATGGAAGCCACCAAGAACCACTCATGAGCCCCGCCGGGGCCGATAGTCTCGACCGCGCCCACATGCGCAGGGCCCTGGCGTGGGCACGCAAGGGCCTGGGGCGCTCCTCGCCCAACCCGGCCGTGGGGGCGGTGGTGGTGCGGGGTGGCCGCATCGTGGGCCGGGGCTTCCACGCCCAGGCCGGCACCCCCCACGCCGAGGTGCACGCCCTGCGTGAGGCCGGCGGGTTGGCCCGGGGCGCCAGCATCTACGTCACCCTGGAACCCTGCAATCATCACGGCCGCACGCCGCCCTGCACTGGGGCGATTCTCAAAGCCGGCATATCCCGCGTAATCTACGGCGCCAGCGACCCCAACCCCCAGGCCCAGGGCGGGGGCGAGTTCCTGCGCTCCCAGGGCCTGGAGGTGAAGGGCGGGGTACTGGCGGCGGAATGCGCCGAGGAACATCGCTTCTTCCTGACCCACGTCACCCTGGGCCGGCCCCACGTCATCCTGAAGACCGCCGCCACCCTGGACGGCCGCACCGCCGCCCGCAGCGGCGACTCCCGCTGGGTCACCGGCCCGGCGGCCCGCCAGGAGGTGCACCGTTGGCGCAACTGGTGCGACGCCATCTGCGTGGGCATCGGCACCGCCCTGGCCGACGACCCCCAACTCACCTGCCGCATCAAGGGCGGCCGCGACCCCTTAAGGGTCATCGTGGACACCAGCCTCAGCCTGCCGCCCACGGCCCAGGTCGTCAACCCCGCCTCGGCCGCCGGCTGCCTCATCGCCTGCGGCCCCAGGCCGCCGGCCCGGCGGCGCGCCCGCCTGGAGAAGGAGGGCGCCGAGGTACTGCCCCTGCCCGCCGCGCCGGGCGGCGTGGACCTTACGGCCCTCTTGGCCGAGCTGCACCGCCGGGGCGTCACCAGCATCCTGCTGGAAGGCGGGGCCGGCCTGGCCTGGGGGTTCCTGGCCGCCGGCCTGGTGGACGAGGTGATGTACTTCCTGGCCCCCAAGCTCATCGGCGGGGCCAAGGCCCCGGGCATGATCGGCGGGGTGGGCTTCGAGAAGATGGCCCAGGCGCTGGCCCTGGGACCGGTCAGCGTGAAGAATCATGGCGATGACCTGTGCCTGCGGGCGCGGGTGCGCCGTTGAGGGCCGGCGGGGCGGCGGCCGGCGGGAGCGGCGAGGCGCAAGCCCAAGATGGCGATTCGCCAGGGGCATTACGCGGGATGGTTGGAAACCATGGAGATCATGGCCGGTCCGGCCAACGGCTCGCCGCTGTCAGGGGCCGTGGTTACGGGTGTTTTTTGTTGTGCCTGGTTATAAGGCAGGGCACTGGTGATGGCCATGGCTTGGCCCTTAACCTCCCAACGCCACGCGGCCTGGACAGCGAGCCATCCGGGCCACCCATTTGAGATGGCGCGATACTTTCCCTCTAACTCGGCGCTTTTACGATTCTTCACCCCCCCGCCCTTGCCAGGCCCACCCCCCCGGTGATAATAATGGGTTAGCCGCCTCCCCGGCGGCCTGGCGACCCAACCCCAACGCCCCCCATGGCGCCCGGAGGCCTTCCATGTCCGAGATAGGGATCACCGTAACCCAGCACCTCCTTGGCCAGCAGGCCGAGCACGGCGGCGCCACCGGCGCCTTCACCCGCCTACTCAACGAGCTTATCCTCTCGGCCAAGATCATCAGCCGCGAGGTCACCAAGGCAGGCCTGGTGGAGATACTGGGCTTTACCGGGGCGCGCAACGTGCAGGACGAGCAGGTGCGCAAACTGGACGTCTACGCCCACGACATCATCATCCGCCGCCTGTGCCACAGCGGGCATTTGTGCGTCATGGCCTCGGAGGAGGACGCCGACCCCATCGAGATACCCCGCGGCTTCCAGGTGGGCAACTACGTGCTGATGTTCGACCCCCTGGACGGCTCCTCCAATATAGACGCCAACGTGAGCATCGGCACCATCTTCAGCATCCTGCGCAAGAAGAGCCCCGGCGTGGGCTACCAGATGAGCGATTTGTTGCAGCCGGGCTTCCAGCAGGTGGCCGCCGGCTATTTCCTCTACGGCTCATCCACCATGATGGTCTACACCACCGGGGCCGGGGTCAGCGGTTTCACCCTGGACCCCTCGGTGGGCGAGTTCCTGCTCAGCCATCCCAACATCGAGATACCCTCGCGGGGCAAGATATTCTCGGCCAACGTGGGCTACTGGGACTACTGGAGCCAGGAGACCAAGAACTACATTGACTACCTGCGCCGTCCCGACCAGAACAAGCCGGTGTACTCCTGCCGCTACATCGGCTCCCTGGTGGCCGACTTCCACCGCACCCTGCTCTACGGCGGCGTGTTCCTCTACCCCGCCGACAGCAAGGACCCCAAGAAGCCCCACGGCAAGCTGCGCCTTCTTTACGAGTGCTCGCCGCTGGCCTTTGTCTGCGAGCAGGCCGGCGGGGCGGCCACCACGGGGCGCGAGCGCATCATGGAGATCATGCCCCAGGAACTGCACCAGCGGGTGCCGATTATCATCGGCAGCCCCGAGGAGGTCTACATGGCCGAGCAGTTCTACGACGGCCGTTTGTCCTAGGACGGGGGTATGCACCTTTCCGCAACACCCCAGGGCGCCGCTGCCGCCCGACCGCGTGCCTGGTATGTTTGACAAGGCCTCCACGGGAGCCGGACAAACTGGCCAGGAGAGAGCGGTGCCCGACCCGTATATGCCCAGCGGCGGGCACGCCGCCGACCCCGGCGCCCTGGTGCTGGGGATAGAATCCTCCTGTGACGAGACCGCCGCCGCCGTGGTGGCCGATGGCCGCCGGGTGCTCAGTAGCGTCATCGCCAGCCAGGTCAAGGACCACGCGCCCTTTGGCGGGGTGGTGCCCGAGCTGGCCAGCCGCCGCCACCTGGAGAACATCGTGCCCGTGGTGCGCGCGGCCTGCGGGCAAGCCGGCCTGGAAATGGCGGACCTCACCGGCATCGCCGTGACCCAGGGGCCGGGGCTCATCGGCGCGCTGTTGGTGGGGCTCAACCTGGCCAAGGCCCTGGCCTGGGGCCTGAACAAGCCCATCGTGGGGGTGAGCCATCTGGATGGGCACCTGGCCGCCTTGGGTCTGGCCGAGGATCCGCCGCCCTATCCCCACGTGGCGCTGTTGGTCAGCGGCGGGCACACCAGCCTGTACCTGGTGGCTGGCCCCGGCGGCCAGGAGGAGCTGGGCCAGACCGTGGACGACGCCGCCGGCGAGGCCTACGACAAGGTGGCCAAGCTCTACGGCCTGGGCTATCCCGGCGGGGTGGTGATAGACCGCCTGGCGGCGGGTGGCGACCCGTCGGTCATCCGCCTGCCCCGGCCTCGCCTGCACGACGGCACCCTGGATTTCTCCTTCGCCGGGCTCAAGACGGCGGTCTTGAACTTTCGCAACCAGCACCAGGGCGAGGCGTACCGCATCGAGGACCTCTGCGCCGGCTTCCAGGAGGCCGTGGCCGAGGTGCTGGTCAAGAAGACGCTCATGGCCGCCCGCCAGCAGGGCGTGGGGCATGTGGCCCTGGCCGGCGGGGTGGCGGCCAACCGCCGCCTGCGCCAGCTCATGGAGGACACCGCCAGGGCCCAGGGCCTGGGCGTCACGTGTCCGCCCCTGGATCTGTGCACCGACAACGCGGCCATGATCGCCGCCGCCGGCTGCCACACCCTGCGCGCCGGCCGGCGCCTGGCCTTGACCGCCGACGCGGTCTCCCGCCTGCCCCGGGGCGGCAGCCTGCCGGCGGGCGTTTGACCATGACCCACCCCGGCGTATTGCTCAAGACCCACGGCCTGCACGCCAGCAAGCGCCGGGGGCAGAACTTCCTGTGCCAGCCGGCCACGGCCTCGGCCATCGCCCGGGCGGCGGGCATCCAGGCCGGCGACGTGGTGCTGGAGATCGGCGCCGGCCTGGGGGCCTTGACCTGCGCCTGCGCCGAACTGGCGGCGCGGGTCGTGGCCCTGGAGGTGGACCGGGGCCTGCACGCGGTGCTGGCCGGCCTCCTGGCCGAGCGGGGCATCGCCAACGTGGACCTGCGCCTGGCCGACGCCCTTGACCTGGACTGGCCGGCCATTGCGGCCGAGGCCGGCGGCCCCCTGGTGGTGGTGGGCAACCTGCCCTATGCCATCAGTTCGCCCCTGTTGTTCAATCTCCTGGAAAACCGCGCCCTTTGGCGCTCGGCTACCCTGATGGTGCAGCGGGAGGTGGCCACCCGGCTACTGGCCGCGCCCGGGGGCAAGGACTACGGCCGGCTCACGGTGCTGATGCAGACCTGGCTGGAGGCGCGGCCGGGCATGGTGGTGGGGCCGGAGCAGTTCTTTCCCCGGCCGGCGGTGGACAGCCAGGTGCTGCACCTCAAGCCCCTGGAGGCGCCCTTGGTGCCCCTGGCGGGGCCGGCGGCGGAGGAATGGTTCAGCCGGGTGGTCAAGGCCGCCTTCAGCCAGCGGCGCAAGACCCTGGCCAACAGCCTGGCCGGGGGGCTAAACCGCCCCCGCGAGGAGGCGGCCCAGGCCATCGCCGCCGCCGGCCTGGACCCCGGCCGCCGGGCCGAGACCCTTCAGCCCCAGGAACTGGGGCGCGTGGCAGCCGCCCTGGCGCCAAGCATGGGACAAGGCGTGGATTAGTTCTTGGTTGACAGGCCTTTGGCATGGTGTTAATAAGTGCCCTTGTTGCCGGCTGGCCCCGAAAAATATTTACCCACCTCCGCGCTGGGGGCTGGCGGTTTGGCGCTGGCGGGTTAGAATAATATCGATACGTAGCGCCGGGTAACGGCGGGCGGCCGCGCGAGGACCGAGGGGTCCCGGGCAGGCCGCGCCAAGTGCCGGACCGGCGCCTAGGACCAAGGCGGCCTTTGGCCGCCTCTAACCGCCGGGATCGGCCGGGGACAACCCCAGGCGACCGGGACGGTGGGCACATGAGCCAGACCCCGCTGGTCATAACCAATCCCCAGGACATGCGCCAATATAGCGCCGCGGCCCGCGCCGCGGGCCAGCGCGTGGGCCTGGTGCCCACCATGGGGGCCCTGCACCAGGGCCACCTCTCCCTGTTGGAGTACACCGCCCAGCACAGCGGCCGCCTGGTGGTGAGCATCTTCGTCAACCCCCTGCAATTCAATCAGCAGTCGGACCTGGACAACTACCCCCGCACCTGGGAGCGCGACCTGGAGCTTTGCGCCGGCCAAGGCACCCACGTGGTCTACGCCCCCGGCGTGGGGGACATGTACCCCCAGGGCTTCCAGACCACGGTGAGCGTGGCCCAGATGACCCAGGGGCTGTGTGGGGCCTATCGCCCCGGCCACTTCGATGGCGTGACCACCGTGGTCTTGAAGCTCTTCAACGCCGTCATGCCCCACCTGGCCGCCTTCGGCGATAAGGACTATCAGCAGCTCCAGGTCATCAAGCGCATGGCCGCCGACCTGGACCTGGGCCTGGAGGTGGTTGGGCGGCCCACGGTGCGCGAGAGCGACGGCCTGGCCATGAGCAGCCGCAACGTGCGCCTGTCGCCGGCCGAGCGCCAGCAGGCCTTGTGCCTGTGGCGGGGGCTCAACCGGGCGCGCAGCCTGACGCGGGCCGGCGAGACCCAGACCCCGGCCCTGCTGGAGGCCGCTCGCGCCGAGATCGCGGCCACCCCTGGCACCAAGATCGAGTACGTGGAAATCGTGGACTCCACCACCCTGGAGCCCCTGGCCAGCCTGGACGGACACCGGGCGCGCATGGTCATGGCCGTATGGGTGGGGGGTACCCGTCTTATTGACAACATGGCCCTCAACTAGGCAAAAGCCGGCCCAAGAAAAGGATTAGCCATGCAGCGCTTCATGATGAAGTCCAAAATTCACCGCGCCACGGTCACCGAGGCCGACCTGCACTACGAGGGCAGCCTCACCGTGGACCAGGAGTTATTGGACGCCGCCCAGATGGTGCCCTACGAGATGGTCAAGGTCTACAACGTCAACTCCGGCGACCGCTTCGAGACCTACGTCATCCCCGGCCAGCCGGGCAGCGGGGTCTTGTGCCTCAACGGCGCCGCCGCCCGCAAGGGTCAGCGCGGCGACCTGCTCATCATCGTCACCACCTGCGTGCTGGACGAGGCCGAGGTGGCGGCCCACAAGCCGGTGGTGGTGCTGGTGGACCAGCACAACCGTATCAAGAAGCAGTCCGACGGCGAGAAGGCCTTCCTCAAGGTGGCCAACTAGCCGCCCGCCCCGTCGGCCCGCGCCCCTGGGGGCCGCTGGCCAGGAGGCCGCGGCCTCCGGGCCAGGCCCCCTCGGCTCCAGGGAAGGCAGGCCGTTGGTCCTCCTGTCCCCAGGTCCGCAATGCGCCGGCCAGTCCGGCGCCCCCAGCCTGTTTTTTGGCCGCCCCCGCCAGGGGCCAACCCTGCAACACCCCCCTGTGCCTTGACATATTTGGCTGTGGGTGGTTAAATTTAACGTTCGGTTTTTATGTACAACCAAGGAGAACCAAGGCATGGGCGCCAACTACCTTTTTACCAGCGAGTCTGTTACCGAGGGGCATCCCGATAAAATCGCGGACCAGATCAGCGACGCCATCCTGGACGTGATGCTGAAGGACGATCCCGAGAGCCGCGTGGCCTGCGAGACCCTGGTGACCACGGGCATGGCCATCGTGGCCGGCGAGATCACCACCCAGACCTACGTGGACATACCCGAGGTGGTGCGCAACACCATCCGCGAGATCGGCTATTCCAACTCCTCCATGGGCTTTGACTGGGAAACCTGCGCGGTCATCACCAGCATTGACAAGCAGTCGCCCGACATCAGCCAGGGCGTCACGGCCAGCACCTCGCTGTTCGGCGAGCAGGGCGCCGGCGACCAGGGCATCATGTTCGGCCACGCCTGCGACGAAACGCCAGAGCTCATGCCCATGCCCATCCATTTCGCCCACAAGCTGGCCCGCCGCCTGGCCCAGGTGCGCAAGAACGGCGCCCTGGGCTTTTTGCGCCCCGACGGCAAGACCCAGGTGACCATCCAGTACGAGGACACCAAACCCAAGCGCGTGGACGCCGTGGTCATCGCCTCCCAGCACAGCCCCGACGTCAAGTACGAGCGCCTCAAGGAGGCCATCATCGAGGAGGTCATCAAGAAGACCATCCCCGAGTACATGATGGACGGCGACACCAAGTTCTTCATCAACACCACCGGCCGCTTCGTGGTGGGCGGCCCCCACGGCGACTGCGGGCTCACCGGCCGCAAGATCATCGTGGACACCTACGGCGGGCGCGGCCATCACGGCGGTGGCTGCTTCAGCGGCAAGGACCCCAGCAAGGTGGACCGCTCCGGCTCCTATTACGCCCGCTACGCCGCCAAGAACATCGTGGCCGCCGGCCTGGCCAGCAAGTGCGAGGTCCAGGTGGCCTACGCCATCGGCGTGGCCCAGCCGGTCTCGGTGATGGTGGACACCTACGGCACCGGCATCAAGCGCGACAGCGAGATCGCGCTGGCCGTGCAGAAGGTCTTCGACTTCCGTCCGGCGGCCATGATCGCCCAACTGGACCTCAAGCGCCCCATCTACCGCCGCACCGCGGCCTACGGCCACTTCGGCCGCGAGGGCGAGGGCTTCACCTGGGAGAACACCGACCGCGTGGAGGCCCTGCGCGACGTCTTGGGCGTCAAACCCCCCACCTGCAAATAGCACGGACCGGAGAATCAGATGAACTTCGACATCAAGGACAAGGGCCTGGCCGACAAGGGCCGGCTGCGCATCGAGTGGGCCGCCCGCTCCATGCCGGTGCTCAAGCAGATACGCGAGCGCTTCGAGAAAGACCAGCCCTTGAAGGGCGTGACCCTCGCCGCCTGCCTGCACGTCACCACCGAAACCGCCTCGCTGGCCGCCACCCTGAAGGCCGGCGGGGCCCAGGTGGTCGTCTGCGCCAGCAACCCGCTCTCCACCCAGGACGACGTGGCCGCCAGCCTGGTCAAGGACCACAAGATACCCGTGTTCGCCATCAAGGGCGAGGACAACAAGACCTACTACCAGCACCTTAACGCCGCCCTGGACTTCAAGCCCCAGATCACCATGGACGACGGCGCGGACCTGGTGTCCATCATCCATTCCGAGCGCAAGGACCTGATCGCCGGCATCATCGGCGGCACCGAGGAGACCACCACCGGCGTCATCCGCCTGCGGGCCATGGCCGCGGACGGCGTCCTGGCCTATCCCATCGTGGCGGTCAACGACGCCGGCACCAAGCACCTCTTCGACAACCGCTACGGCACCGGCCAGAGCACCCTGGACGGCATGATCCGCGCCACCAACCGCCTGGTGGCCGGCTCCAACTTCGTGGTCTGCGGCTACGGCTGGTGCGGCCGGGGCGTGGCCATGCGCGCCAAGGGCATGGGCGCCAATGTCGTCGTCACCGAGGTGGACCCCCTGCGCGCCCTGGAGGCGGTCATGGACGGCTACCAGGTGATGACCATCGCCAAGGCCGCGCCCATCGGCGACTTCTTCTGCACCGTCACCGGCGACATCCACGTCATCCGCCAGGAGCACTTCGCCAAGATGAAGGACGGGGCCATCGTGGCCAACTCCGGCCACTTCAACGTGGAGCTGGACCTGGAGGGCTTGGCGGCCATCACCAAGTCCCGCCGGGCCATCCGCGACTTCGTGGAGGAGTACGCCCTGAAGAGCGGCAAGCGCGTCTACGTGCTGGGCGAGGGCCGGCTGGTCAACCTGGCCGCCGCCGAGGGGCACCCCAGCAGCGTCATGGACATGAGCTTCGCCAACCAGGCCCTGTGCGCGGCCTACATGAAGGCCAACGCCGCCAAGCTGGAAAACCAGGTCTACACCGTGCCGGCGGCCATAGACGCCGAGGTGGCCCGCCTCAAGCTGGCCGCCCTGGGCGTGGGCATAGACAAGCTCACCAAGGAGCAGAAGGCCTACCTCAACACCTGGACCATGGGCACCTAGCGCCAGCCAGGCGGCGGGAAGAAATACCGGGCGGGGGTAAACCCCGCCCCTACATTAAGAGCATCTTCCGGGTGTTGGGGCGGGGTTTACCCCAGCCCGTCTTGTTTTTACTCCCGCATATCCGCCAGCAGGATGGCCAGGTTGCGCTGGCAGCCCTTGGTCTGGGGGTGCTCCGGTCCCAGGGCCTTGAGACTGATGGCCACGGCCTGGCGGTATAGTTTTTCCGCCTCCGCGAGTTTGCCCCGCTTATGCAGCACTTGGGCCAGGTTGGCGAGGTGGTAGCCGTAGTAGAGGTGTTCATGACCGATGGCCTTTTCGTCAATGGCCAAGGCCTGGCGATAGAGTATTTCCGCCTCTTCCAGCTTGCCCTGATCCGCCAGCACTGAGGACAAGTTGTGTAGGTGATTGGCGTAGTTGGGGTGTTCCTTGCCAATGGTATTTTCGTCAATGTCCAATGCCTGGCGGCAGCACTTTTCTGCCTCACTCAGCTTGCCCTGATCCGCCAGCACTGAGGACAAGTTGTGTAGGTGATTGGCGTAGTTGGGGTGTTCCTTGCCAATGGTATTTTCGTCAATGTGCAGGACTTGGTGATAGAGTTCTTCGGCCTCCACCAACTTGCCTTGCGCCCATAGAACAGTTGCCAGGTTGTTGAGGTTGATGGCGTAGTCGGGGTTTTCCCAACCCTTGGCCCGCTCTACCCGGGCCAGCACGGCGCGTGTAACGGTCTCAGAAGAAGCGTAAAGAGCGCTATGTCTTAAATAGTCGCCCCACCACGACAGGATGTAGGCACTGGGAAAGGCCGACTCGTCCACTGTGTCCCCGTCCAGGCCGGCGATATGGGTCAGGTGGGGGATAAGGTGATAAGCCTGCCGGTATGCGCCTTGTTTTGAGATTGCCCCGATGACGGCGTCCAGCACCGCAACCACCCTGGCCCCCTTTTCCCGCTGGGGGTCCGTGAGCCGGGCAGCCTCCTGCACCAGGCGGTGCACGGTGTAGCCGCCTTCGTCCCTGGGCCGCAGCACCGAGCAGTCGGCCAGGGAGGCCAGCATCTCCCTGGCCTCGTCAATTATCCTTCCTGGATCATTATCCTTGCCAAACTCGGCCAGCATGACCAGGCCCAGCAACTCGGCGTCCAGGTTTTCCGGGTGCAGATACCCCAGGTACACCAGGGCCTCGCGGGCGCGCGGGTGGCTGTAGCGCTGATCGGCCAGCCCCAGGGCGGCGGCCACCGAGGTCAGGTCCTTGGTGTGGGTCAGGCCTTGCTTCTCAACCGCCTTCTCCAGGCCATTGGCCAGGTCAGGCAGGGCTTGGTTGCGGGCCAGCTTGCCCATGATCTCCAGGGCCAGGGGCAGAAAACCCACCCGCCGGCAGATGTCATAGGCCGCCTTCTTCTGGCCCTCGTCCAAGTCCTGGCCTTCCTTGCCGGCATAGGCCAGGAAGATGCCCAGGGCCTCCTCCTCGGGGGGCAGGTCCATGGGTATGGGCGGCAGGTTGACGTCGCTTTTCCGGGTGGTGGCCAGCAGGCAGGCCTGGGGCAGGCAGGCCAGGGCGTTTATCTGGGAGGGGTCCTCCAGGTTGTCCAGGATCAGCAGCTTGCGCCCCGGCGTCTCCTGGATGTGTTTCAACACCAGGCCAGTGATGATCTGGTCATTGGCCCGCTCGGGCAGGGGCCAGCCCAGACCCAGGGCCACCTGGGCCAGGGCCTGGGCCAGGCCCAGGTCGGCCTGTAGCCAGTAGACCCCGCCGGGGTAGCCGGCGGCGTGGGCGTAGGCGTATTGCACGGCCATGGCTGTCTTGCCTATGCCCCCCTGGCCGCCCAGGGCCAGGTCGCGGCCCGCGGTGCTTTGCTCCAGGGCGGCCTGGCCGCCTGCCGCCAGGTGCCGCTGGATTTCATCCTGCCAGTGCTGAAAGTGGCGCAGCAGGCCGTTGTAGCGCCGGGGCAGGTAGAAGGGCAGGCCAGCCGGGCGGGGCGGGGCTTCACTGGTGGCGGCGGGGTGGCCGTCCTGGCGGTAGGAGAGATCAAGGTAGAAAAAAGAATACCCCAGCGGCAGGTCCCCGAGCTTGGGGCCGGCCTTGTCCCTCCATTGGTTATTGAGGTTCCGGCTGAAGACCTTCAGGTCGCGCACTACCTGGGGTTGGGTGAACTCGTCATATTTGTACTGGGAATGGCAGGCGGCGGCGGCCTCAAGCATGAGGTCCAGGTCCGGGGTCTTGCCCTGGGCCAGGGCCATGATCTGGCTGATAAACGGGGGGCTCTTTTCGCAGAGCACCCCCACGGCGTCGGAGGCATCACTAAAGGCCTGATGAAAAACGGCCTCTATGTCCTGGTCCAACTGCCACGCCTTGATCTCTTTCTTGACCCATGCCAGGGCTGCCTTGCCCATTGGCGCCAAAATATCCATGCCGCCCCCAATCCCGCCAATCAACTACCGCGCTTGAACAGGGCACTTAAAAGCTGTCGTCGTTCCAGGTGGGCTGGCGCTTGTTCAGGAAGGCGTCGAAGCCCTCGGTGGCGTTGGGGCTGACCCCGGCCAGGGCCATCATCTCCTTGGCGTACTGGTAGGCCTGCCACTCGGTCATCTCCGACTGGGCGTAGAAGACCTGCTTGGACATGGCGATGGCGTACTTGCTGGACTGGGCGATCTCACGAGCCCAGGCAAAAGTGTCCTCGGCCAGGCTGGCGTCGGGGAATATCTTGTTGACCAGGCCGAAGCGCTCGGCTTCATCGGCCGTGTATAGCTTGGCGGTCATGAGCATCTCCAGGCATTTCTTCTGGGGCACGGCCCGGCTCACGGCCACCGTGGGGGTGGAGCAGTTGTAGGAGTAGATGAGCCCGGTCATGCCGAAGCGGGCGTGCTCGGCCCCGGCGGTGATGAGGTCGCAGCCGGCGGCCAGATGGCAGCCGGCGGCCATGGCGATGCCGTGCACCTGGGCGATGACGCATTGCGGGGCCGAGCGGATGGCGGTCATCATCGTGACCGAGGTGTGGAACAGGCGGCGGATCTCGCCGGCGGGCTGATTGAGGATTTCGCTGCGGTCGTGGCCGGCGCAGAAGAGATCGCCGGCGCCCCTCAGGATGATGACCTTGGCCGCGTGGCGGGCGGCGGCCTCCTCCAGGCAGGCGATGATCTCCTCCTCGCAGGCCCGCGACAGGGCGTTGCGCTTGGCCGGGCGGTTGAGGGTCAAGAGCCCGATCTCGTCTTTTTCCTCGTACAGGATGTGCTGATAGGCCATGACGCTCCCTTTTGTTTGGGCCTGCTTATTTCTTGCGCAGCGAGCCGGTGCTGTCCACGGCCCGCAGGTTGGCCAGTTCTTGCTCCGTGGGCTCGGGCACCACGCGCACGTTTGCTGAAACCTTCAGGTCCCAGCCGGTGTGTTCCCTTATCTCCTCCACCGAGGAGAAGGGGAAATAGGCGTCAAGATAGAACTCCTTGCTCACCGGGTGGGGGCGCAGGATGCCCAGCGTGGTGATGATGGCGCTGGGGCCGCCGCCGATGAAGCCGGCGCGCTCGCGCGCGTCGCCACCGCTTAGATAGCCCGGCGAGGAGATGTAGTCCACGCGCTCGGCGAAGCGCTTCTTGTCGTGGGCGGCCATGATGATGAAGCGCTTGGCCCCCACGGCGATGTCGTTGGCCCCGCCGCTGCCGTTGAGGCGCACCCGGGGCGGGGCGTAGCGGCCGGCCTTCCAGGGCGGCTCCCGCCAGATGCCGGTGGTGTTGACGTTGCCGTACTTGTCTATCTGGGCGGCGCCGATGATGGCCACGTCGCAGCGGCCGCTGGCCACCAGAAAGCCCAGGGCGTCCAGGGCTCCCGTGAAGCTGGTGGCGTTGGCGGAGAGCCGCGTGCACTCGATGCCCCAGGGCAGGCCGCCCACGGGGGTGGAGCCGAAGACCCCGCCCTCGGTGAAGGCCCTCAGGTTGGGGGCGTGGTTCTTCTTGGCGAAGTAGCCGGCCAGCATGCTAAGCCCCACGCCGAAGATGGCCAGCTCGCCGTCCTTGAGCTCGCGGCCGGTGGCGATGGCCATGAACTCCTGGCGGGTGCAGTCCATGGCTAGCCCTCCTGCTCCAGGGCGGCGATCTGGTCGTCGGGCAGTATCCAGCGGCGGTAGGGGTCCATGAGAAAGGCCGTGGCCGTGGCCGCCAGGCGGTCCATCTTCTCCGGGCCGATGAGGGCCTGAAACTCGGCGCGGGTCTGAAAGGCGCGCACGTAGCGCTCCAGGTACTGGGCGGTGCCCTCCGCCGTGGCCAGCATGTCGTTCATCAGGAGCATGTGCTCCTCGTCACTGTCGTAGAGCCCCACCACCGACTGGGGCCAGGCCGCCCAGGGCCAGTAGACAATAGCCTCCACCACCTCGGAGATGATGCGCACCAGGTTGGGGTACTGGCGCATGCAGCCCTGGTCCACGATGCGCTCGGCCACCAGCACCACCTGGCCGGCGGCGCGGGCCATCTCGAAGCGGCTCCACTCCGAGCCCAGCATGATGGCGTTGCCCTCCATGTCGGCCATGGTGACGTGGATGGCCGCCACCTGGGGCCTGAGCACGCTGAAGGCGCCCAGCTTCTTGCCGCTGAAGGGGTCGGTTATCTCGGGAATCTTGCGGGCGCAGGGGTACTCGTCGGGGTGGTCGCCGCTGCACCACTGCTGGTCGTTGTTGAGGCAGACCGTGGCCGGCACGAAGGGCCAGTTCAAGGCCCCGCCCAAAAAGCGCAGGGCCATGGCCCCGTTGGAGTAGTCCTCGATGATGGTCTGGCCGCTGACCACGGCCCGGTTGAGCCCCTTGGCGAAGCCGTAGACCTCCAGACCCGAGAAGCCCACCTCCACCCGGCGCACGGCGCCCAGGGCGGCCAGCAGGTTGAGCTGCTGGGAGCCGCAGTGGGAGATCAGGTTCAGGCCGCGGCGGCCCTGGCGGGCCATCTCGCGGCCGAAGACCACCGAGTCGGCCCCCACGGGGAAGGCCGCACCATGGGCGTAGGTCATGCCGTCCCAGGTGTAGCGGGCCACCGCCTGGGCCAGGGTGATGAGCTTGTTGGTCATGGGCATCCCCATGGGCAGACCGGGAGGGAACATGGCCTCGCCGCGCGGCTGACCGATGCCGCCGCCGCGTGGCCGCCGTCAATCAAACTAGCAGTCACCTCGCGGCCAAGAAAAGCGAAAAATGCCGGCAAGGCACGAGGCCTCCCGGGGGGCGGTGGCGTGGCCGTGGCTTGGTCGGGGGAGTGAAGGCTGGCGGAAGGTAAGGAGGGAGGCGGAGGCTATTTCTGTTCTTCCTCCTCGACGATGATGATGCCCTCCATCTGCTTCATCTGCTTCATGAGGAATTGGCGCTTCTCATAGGCGCCCTTTTCGCCCACCCGCGAGGTCCAGTCGCACATGAGCTTGCGCGCCTTGACCACCGAAACCATGGGGCCGCGCAGATCCTCGATGCCCAGGATTTCGCAGACGCGCTTCTTGGTCATTTCCTCCAAGGTAATGACCTTGGCCAGGCCCACCTTATCATCGCGCCTGCGCCTGGGCTGGGGCACGGCGGTCTTTTTCTTGCCCCCGAAGATATCGCTTAACAGACCCACTTAATCACCTCTTCCTTGGCTGCCGGCGGTCCGGCCAATCCCCCCGGCCTGGTCTTCTATTCGTCCCCCTAGGCCCTGGCCAGGTTGGCGGTGCTGGATGACGGCCAGCCTTCGCCAACCACCTGGGCCAACCGTGCATTTATCGGTCCATCCAGGTCCGGCCGCTTGGGGCCACGGATACCTAGCCCAAATAACCATACCATAATCCACACCATTTGTGACCAGGCTTTTACGGGCCTATTGGCCAAACCCCTATTCAACTTATCGGCCCTTTGGCCGTCTGGCTTTAGGTATTTCATGGCCAGGACCAGGGCCGGTGGTAAAGGACTGCCGCTTGCGGGGCCGCCCCCCCTAGGACCCAAAGATTGGCGCCCGCAAGCGTGCATTACGATTATAATTGGGGCTAAGACAGCGGAGGAAAACCCATGTGCGCAGCCATGTATTTCTCGCCCGAATACCGCGTGTCGGTGGACCTGCTACAGCCAGGGGTTTTCGTCCGTCTGGAGGGCCAATGGTTCAATCATCCCTTTTTGTTCAGCAAGTTCAAGATCAAGAACCAGAAGCAGATTGACACCCTGAAGTCCCTGGGCATCACCGAGGTCATTTGCGTACCCGAAAAGAGCGACCGCCTGCCGCTGGGCCGCCGGGCCAAGGCCAAGCTGCAGGCCCAGGCTCAGGGGTGCGCCCCGGCCGTCCCGGCGGGTCAGGCCGCCGCCCCGGCCACCTGCCAGGGGGCCGCGGCCCAGGCCGACCCCTACCTGCAAGAGCTTTGGCGCCAGAAGAACGAGCGCATCGAGCGGCTCAAGGAGCGGCGCGAGGTGATAGAGCGCACCGAGGAGTGCTACAACCAGAGCGTGCACAAGCTACCCACCCTGATGCAGAACCTCATGACCGGCAGCGAGGAGAGCGTGGAGCAGGCCGGGGTGCTGGTGGGCCAGATGGTGGACAGCCTCCTGGAGGACTCCGACGCCGTGGTGCACCTGGTGAATATCCGCGGCAAGGAAGAGAATATCTTCTACCACTCGCTCAACGTGGCGGTGCTGGCCCTGGTCCTGGGCAGCCAAGCCGGCCTGGGGCAGCTCAAGATGCGCTCCCTAGGCATGGGCGCCCTGTTCCACGACGTGGGCAAGAACAACATCCCCAAGAAGGTGCTGAAGAAAGAGACGCCCCTGACCAAGCCCGAGCAGGCCCTCTTGCGCCTACACCCCAAGTACGGCGTGGATATCGTCTCGCGCTGCGGCAACTTCCCGCCCGACGCCGCGCAGGTCATCCAGCAGCACCACGAGGCCCTGGACGGCCAGGGTTATCCCGACGGCCTCAAGGGCGACGAAATCAGCCATTTGGCCAGGATCACCGCCATCGTTGACCGCTACGACAAGCTGTGCAACCAGCCGGTGCTGCAGAAGTCGCTGACGCCCTACCAGGCCTTGGCCTACATGTACAAGGAACGCAAGAACCAACTGGACCATAACCTCCTAGTGGCCTTCATCCGCTGCCTGGGCGTCTATCCGCCGGGCACCATTGTGCAGCTCAACAACCAGGCCCTGGGCCTGGTGATCTCAGTCAACTCCAGCAACCCGTTGAAGCCCTCGCTCATGATCTACGACCCCGACATCCCCAAGCAGGAGGCCCTGATCCTGGACATGGAGGACGACCCCGACCTGGCCATCACCGGCAGCATCCATCCCTGCCAACTGCCCGGCGAGGTCTTCGATTACTTAAGCCCCCGCACCCGCATCACCTACTACGTGGAAGACCGCGTCAAGCCCGTTACCCGCGCCTAATGGGTGGTGGCAATCAAAGCCCCCCTCGGGTTACCCAGCCGACTCGTTGGTTGGGGTAAACCCATGGTCCGCCAGCGGGTTGTTTCCCGGTATCCCGCTAACGGCCGGAGGCGGCCAAGGCCCTTGCCGGACCCGGCCGCCTCCGGCGGCTTCGGTTGAAACCAGGGCCTATTCGGCCGGCGGCGCGGCCTCGCGGAACTTAACCTCGCCGCGCTGGCGGCGGGCATAATCCTGCAACTGACGGCGGGCGGCGTCAAAGGCCTCGCGCACCGCCACCTCCATGTCCTCGTGGGGCTCACGTCCCACCACCAGGTCCTCGCCCGGCACGCTCAGGTTGATCTTGACGTTGTATGACGACCCCTTCTGCTGGCTGCGGTGGGGGCACTCGATCATCACCCGGCAGGAGATGATCTTGTCGCAGTAGCGGTCCAGCTTGTGGGCGCGTTCGCGCACGGCCTCCTCCAGGCGGTTGGTCAGGCTACAGTTGCGCACGCTGAGTTGCAATGGTGACTGCATAGGCAAACCTCCCTGACAAGGCAAAGGTGATTGCTCATCACCGGATATGGGACCAGTCCTGGACTCAGTCCAGGCGCAAAAAGGGATATTTCCGCCGCTCTTCCTTTTCCCACGCCGACACTCCCGCCCGGGTACCCACGGTCTCCACGGCCACCACCACCTGGGGGTCGCTGAAGGTCACCCGCGCCGGCCGGCCCATCTGTTCGGTAAGCTCCATCAGCAGGCCGTCCAAGAGCTGCTCCACCTCCATGGTGGAGAGCCGGCCCTTGAAGCCCCGGCGGTGCATGCGCACGTGGAAGCCCCGCCCAGCCACCTGGGGGGCCAGGCCGGCCATGATTTCCCGGGCCTTGGTTTGGAATTCCTCGGGGCTCTGGAAGGTGAAGGCCTGGCTGGCGGGGATGGCCTTGCCGATCAGGCCGGCCAGGTGGGGGTCGTCCTGCCAGGCCTGGCGCAGGCCCTCCAGGAAGCCGGTCACGTCATCGGTCTTGAGGGTGAGTACGTTGTAGAAGTCGCTGCGCCACACTTGGCCGTGGCGGGCCAGCAGGTCCAGGGCCTGCCGGTAGCGCCCTTCGGCTATGGTCACCACCACGTTCCAGTCGCTCATGCCGGCTTCCGTTGGGGTGTGCCTCTTTGGCGCCCGGGCCTTGGCGCCAGCCCTTACTAATAGTATAGGGCCGGTGGGGGGGCGCAAGGGAAGGGCTTTCGCGGTTGATGGCCGGGAGCAGACAGGGCGGCCCTGGAGGCACTGGTTTTCGTAGGGGAGGGGTTTATCCCCTCCCGTCTTGGTTTATCCGCATAAATACAAGGGCGGGGGTAAACCCCGCCCCTACATTAAGACATTGTAATCGCAAACTTATTCTTGATGTAGGAGCGGGGTTGCCACCGCCCGTGCTTGACAAATTAGGGTGGGCTAATCGTTAATCATCATCAGGCCGCGCCAGCGGCGGCCAGCACCCGCGAGCGGGCGGCGTGCTCCTTGAGCACCGCGGCGGCGAACTGGTCCAGGGGTAGGGTGGACTTGCGGTCGGTGTCGCGGTTGGTGGCCGTGACCGTGCCCTCCAAGGCCTCGCGGCTACCCACCACGCACAGATAGGGGATCTTCTGCATCTTGGCCTCGCGCACCTTGCGGTTGAGCGTTTCCTTGCGGTCGTCCAGCTCCACGCGCAGGCCCAAGGCCTCCAGTTGGGCCTTGACCTGGGCGGCGTAGGGGGCCTGCTCGTCGGTGATGGGCAGCACCTTGACCTGCACCGGCATCATCCACAGGGGCAAGGCCCCGGCGTAGTGCTCCACCAAGAAGGCGATGGTGCGTTCCAGGCAACCGATGGAGGAGCGGTGCACCACCCAGGGCATGCGCCGCGAGCCGTCCTCGGCGATGTACTCCAGGTGGAAGCGCTGGGCCAGGGCGATGTCAATCTGGTTGGTGAAGAGCGTCTCCTCGCGGCCGCCCACGGTGGCCATCTGCACGTCCAGCTTGGGGCCGTAGAAGGCGGCGTGCCCGGGTTCCACCTGGGCATCCAGTTTGAGCTCCTCGCATATCTCGCGCATGTCCTTTTCGGCCCTGGCCCAGCTCTCGGGAGCGTCTATGTATTTCTCCTTGTGGTCGTCGCGCAAGGACAGCCGGTACCAGCAGCGCTCGGCCAGGCCCAGGGTCTCCATGACGAAGCCGATCAGGTCCACCACCTCGCGGAAGACCGGTTTCACGTCCTCGGGCTTGCAGAAGATGTGGGCGTCTGCCAGGTGAAAGCCCATGACCCTTATCAGGCCGGTGAGCTCGCCGCTGCGCTCCTTGCGGTACATGGGCGATATCTCGGCGTAGCGCACCGGCAGCTCGCGGTAGGAGCGCGGCCGGGCGGCGTAGAGCATGAAGTGGTGGGGGCAGGTCATGGGGCGCAGCACGTAGTCCTCGCCGTCCACGTTGATGGGCGGGTACATGCTGTCCTGGTAGTGCTCCCAGTGGCCCGAGATCTCGTAGAGGTGCTTGCGCCCCAGGATGGGGGTCTGCACGTGCAGATAGCCGCGCTTGAGCTCCTCGTCCACGATAAAGCGCTCCAGGGCGCGGCGGATGGTGGTGCCCTTGTCGGTGAACATGGGCAGGCCCTTGCCCACGTCGGGCGAGATGACGAAGAGGTCCATCTCCTTGCCCAGCTTGCGGTGGTCGCGGCGCTCGGCCTCCTCGCGCTGCTCTATGTGGGCCGCCAGGTCCTCGGGGGTCAGAAAGGCCAGGCCGTAGATGCGGCTGAGCATGGGGCGCTTCTCGTCGCCGCGCCAGTAGGCGCCGGCCACGCGGTCCAGCTTGAAGGCCTTGAGCGGCAGCTCCTGGGTACCGGCCACGTGGGGCCCCTTGCACAGGTCGCTGAAGTCGCCTAGTTGGTAGAAGGAGACCTCTGTCTCGCCCTGGCTGGCCAGGTCCTCCACCAGCTCCACCTTGAGCGCCTCGCCCTGGCCGGCCAGGAGGGCTTTCGCCTCGGCCATGCCCATGCTGGACTGGCTGAAGGCCAGCTTGCGGCCGGCCAGCTTGCGCATGCGCTTCTCGATCTCCTTGAGGTCGGCCAGGCTGAAGGGCTGGTCCACCAGGAAGTCGTAGTAGAAGCCGTCGTCAATGGCCGGGCCGATGCCCAGCTTGGCCTCGGGGCGCATCTGTTGCACGGCGGCGGCCAGGAGGTGGCTGAAGGAGTGCCGTATGGTGGAGAGGCGCTCCTGGGTCTGGGGGTCCATGGTCGGGTGCTGGTACATGGGGGACAAGCTCCTTGCCCGCTAAATGATTATGGTAGAGGTCACACCAACTTATAATTGATGGCCACCACCCTGTCAACCGAGCGGCCTTACCCCCGGGCGAGACATCCCCTGGCCCGGTCTGCCATAATGGAGGTCCGGCGAAAAACCCCAGCCCCAAGGAGCGCGTCATGGAGCGCCTGTTGCCCTCGGTCTGTCCCTTTGACTGCCCCGACACCTGCGGGCTTTTGGTGAAGGTGAGGGAGCAGCGGGTAGTCTCGGTCAGCGGCGACCCGGAGCATCCCTTCACCCGGGGCTTCATTTGCCAGAAGATGCGCCATTACCCTGAGCGCATACACTCGCCAGAGCGCCTGACCCAGCCGCTGTTGCGCGGCGGCGCCAAGGGCTCCGGCGCCTTCCGCCCCATCGCTTGGGAAGAAGCCCTGGACATCATCGAGCGCCAGATCACCCAGACCGTGGCCCGCCACGGGGCCGAGGCCATATTGCCCTATTCCTACGCCGGGCACATGGGCCTGGTGCAGCGCCAAGCAGGGGACGCCTTTTTCCACAAGCTAGGGGCCAGCCGCCTGGAGCGCACCATCTGCGGCACCACCGCCGGCCTGGGCTTCAGCCATAGCCTGGGGCGCGGCCCCAGCACGGACATAGAGTCCACGGTGGACTCTGACCTGATTCTCATCTGGGGCTCCAACACCCTGACCACCAACCTGCACGCCTGGCCTTTTTTCCAGGAGGCCCGCCGCCGGGGGGCACGCCTGGTGGTGATTGACCCCTACCGCAACCGCACCGCCCAGCGGGCCGACCAGCACCTGATGCTCAAGCCCGGCACGGACGCGGCCCTGGCCCTGGCCATGATGAACGTGCTGATCGGCGAGGGCTTGCTGGACCGCGACTTCATCGCCCGGCACACCCTGGGCTTCGAGCAACTGGCCCAGCGCGCGGGGGAGTGGCCGCCGGCGCGCGCCGCCCAGGTCTGCGGCCTGGAGGCCGGGCAGATCGTGGATCTGGCCCAGGCCTACGGCCAGGCCCGCGCGCCCTACATCCGCACCGGCTTCGGCATGGCCCGCCAGAGCAGGGGCGGCATGGCCATGCGCGCCGTGGCCCTGCTGCCGGCCCTGGTAGGCGCTTTTCAGTGCCCCGGCGGCGGCATCACCCGCACCACCGGCGAGGCCGCGCCCTTCAACCTCAAGGCCCTCACCCGCCCCGACCTGGCCCCACCAGGGGTGCGCGCCTTCAACATGGTGCAGTTGGGCCGGGCGCTCAACCAGGCCCAGCCGCCGGTGCGCCTGTTGTACGTCTACCTGTGCAACCCGGCGGTGGTGGCCCCGGATTCCTCCCAGGTGTTGGCCGGCCTGATGCGCGAGGACCTCTTCACCGTGGTGCAGGAAATGTTTCTGACCGAGACGGCGTGTCTGGCCGACCTGGTGCTGCCCAGCGCCTGCTCCCTGGAGATGACCGACCTCTACCGCGCCTACGGTCATTACCACGTGCAGATGGCCCGGCCGCTCATCCCGCCACCTGGCCAGGCCCGCCCCCTGCTGGGGGTCTTCCAGGAGTTGGCCGGGCGCCTGGGCTTCACGGAGCCGGTCTTCCGGGCCGGCGAGGAGGAGATCATATCCTGGCTGCTGCAAGGCGGCTCGCCCTACCTGGAGGGCATCACCCTGGAGGCCCTGGCCCAGGGCCGTCCCCTCAGGGTCAACGCCCCGGCCAACCCCTACGCCAGCGGGTTCCTCACGCCCTCGGGCAAGGTGGAGTTCTACTCGCAGTCCATGGCCGATCTGGGCCTGGACCCCCTGCCCGAGGGCGCGCCTAGCCAGGACGATGAGGGCCTGGGGCGCTATCCCCTGCAACTCATCACCCCGCCCCGCCACCAGTTCCTGAACTCCACCTTCAACGAGGTGCCGGCGCTGGTGGCCCAGGCCGGCCCGGCGGCCATCCTGATTCATCCCCGGGACGCCGCCGCCCGCGACATCGCCGACGGCCAGGAGGTGCGGGTTTTCAACGGCCGAGGCCAGTGTCTGTTGCGGGCCCGGGTCAGCCAGGAGACCCGGCCGGGCGTGACCGTGGCCGAGGGGCTCTACTGGGGCAGGCACACCCCGGGTGGCCAGGGTATCAACCACCTGACCAGCCAGGTCCTGGCTGACCTGGGCGGCTCATGCGCCTTCCACTGTAATTTGGTGGAGGTGGCACCCCGCCAATAGGCCCGGCCCGGTGCCCCCGCCCATCCCCGGGATGGCGGCGCTTGGATGGCGGCGCTTGGATTGACCACCGGCCTACCCTGCGGTAGCATGCGTAGGTTGCCGGGCAGCCACCCGCCCTGGAAGGCCTTGGCCGCGCAAGGCCAGGCCAGGGGCGCCGGCGCGGGCCATCTTTTTTGCGGGGCCGCGAGGTGCCCTTGAGCGCGTCATGACCACCACCCTTCATCTCAGCCTGGTCATCCCTCTATACAACGAGGCCCAGCGCTTTGACCGCCTGCGCCGGGGCCTGGACGAGTTCGGCCCGCGCGCCGGAGGGCTGGCCTACGAGGTCATTCTGGTCAACGACGGCAGCCAAGACGACACCCCGGCCCTGATGGAGCGCCTGCGGGAGCAGTGGCGGGCCGTCCGAGGCCAGGGCGGCGGTGGACCTTTGGAAGTCAGGCTTATCAACCAGCCGCGCAACCAGGGCAAGGGTCAGGCCCTGCGCGCGGGAGTCATGGCCGCCCGGGGCGCTTGGGTCCTGACCCTGGACGCGGACATGGCCTGTCCGCCCAGCCAGCTCCTGGAGTGGCAGGAGAGGGGTTATGTAAACCTGCGGGAGGCCCCCGACCCCTTACGGGCCTTCTACGGCTGCCGTGAGCACCCCACATCCCAGGTCAACGACGAGACCTACCGGCGTCTTATGGGCAAGGTCTTCAACACCCTGGTCCAGACCGTCACCGGCCTGCCCCTGGACGACACCCAGTGCGGCTTCAAGCTCTATCCCCTTGAAACCGCCCAGCGCTGCTTCGAGCTGGTGATCAACTGGGGCTGGGCGCACGACGTGGAGATCAGCAAGGTCCTGGGCGAGCTGGGCTGCGTGGTGCAGGCCCTGCCCATAACCTGGACGGCAATTGCCGGCAGCAAGATCAAACCTCTGTCCGATGCCTTCAGGATGCTCATGGAGGTGCTGAGGATAGAAACCAGCTTCATCCTGCGCTTCAGGCTGGGGCTGGCCAGGCCGGGGCTGGCCCAGGCCCAGGACCTGCTCCACCAGCGCCTGTCCCTGCTGTTGGGGCTGGCGTTGCTGGTGTTGGTCTTCTGCACCTTCCAGGACCACGGCCTCACGGCCGGCGAGAGCACCCAGGCCGCATACGGGCGGCAGGTCGTCAACTATTATGCCTCGGGTTTTGGCGACAAGTCGGCGTTGAGCGCGCCCGCCCCGTACCTTCATGGCGGGCTTTTCGAGGCCGTGGCCGCTGTCCTGGGCAAGGGTTTGCCCTGGGGGCCTTATCAGTCGCGGCACCTG
This sequence comes from Desulfarculus sp., assembly GCA_016218705.1. Lineage (GTDB taxonomy): Bacteria > Desulfobacterota > Desulfarculia > Desulfarculales > Desulfarculaceae > JACRDC01. The sequence continues at coordinate 51,708 of JACRDC010000017.1, read as the reverse complement.
CTCACAGCCTTGGCGGGCCTGTTGGGCATAGCCGGGGCCTGGCGGTTGGCGGGGTACATGGCCGGCCCCCGCGCGGCCTTCTGGGCGGTGGCCTTGCTGGCGGCCACGCCGCTGTACTACGGCAATATATTCAACAACAGCCAAGACATACCCTTCGCGGCCGCCTTCGTGTGGTCTGTCTACTACCTGGCGCTCTCTCTGGGGAACCTGCCTAGGGTACCCCGGGGCCTGACCCTCAAACTGGGCCTGGCCCTGGGGGCCGGTCTGGGCGTCAAGGTGGGCGGCGTCATCTTGGTGGTCTGGATGGCCCTGCTGATGGCCCTGTGGGCGGTGGGACAATTACCGGCCCGGCCAGCACGGGCCATAACCCGCGACCTGGCCGCGCTGCTGGCCAGGTGGTGCCTGCCTGCCGGGGCCATCGCCTATGCCGTCATGCTGCTGGGCTGGCCCTGGGCGCAAGGGAGCCCCCTGTACCATCCTTATTTGGCACTGCGGGCCTGGGTCTGGCCAGGCCAGGGGCAACTTCAGCTCTTCGATGGCCTGTATTATTGCTCCCTGAGCCTGCCGCCAAGCTACATCCCCAAGTATCTGCTGTACACGCTACCGGAGGTGTTCATCGTCGCCCTGGCCGCCCTGGCCATCCTGGGGGCCGGGCGCCCGCGCCCCGCCGGTGGACAAGGCCGGAAACAAGCGGTGTCCCTGGGGTGGATCTGCCTGCTGGGCGCCATGGCCCTGCCCTCGGCCCTGGCCGCCGTCAGCGGCTCGGACGTGGCCGGCGGCCCCGGGGGCCTAATCTTCCTGGCGCCGCCCCTGGCCGTGCTGGGAGGGGCCGGCGTGGACAGGCTCGCCGGCCTGCTGGGGGGCTGGCGCCGTGGGGCGGGGCGGGTGCTGGCCGGTTGCCTGGCCCTGGCCCTGCTTTATCAGGCCAGCCTGATGGCCAGGCTGTATCCCTATGAGTACGTCTTTTTCAATTCCCTCATCGGCGGGCTAAAGGGGGCGCAGGGCAAGTACGAACTGGATTACCGGGGTGCGGCCTACGGGGAGGCCCTGGTCAAGCTGGGGGACATCGTCAGGCAAGAAAAGGCCAGCGGCCCTGCTTCTGGCCAGCGGGTCTATCATGTGTTCTTCCGGGGCGGGGACCGCGAGGTGATGTCCTACCTGGGGACGGCCCTGCCGCCCACGCTCCAGCGCGCCAGCGATCCCCTGCGGGCTGACTTCCATGTGGACTTCACCCGCTGGGACTATCACCAGGCCACCAACGGCGTGACCTTGGCCACGGTGGAGCGCCTGGGCGTGCCCTTGAATTACATCAAGGACCTGCGGCCGGTGGCCTCCAAGACCTACCAGGCCCGCAAGCGGCTGTGCGAAAGGGATTTCCAGCCCTCGGCCCAGGTTCCTTTGGAAAACTGACCCGCCCGCCAACAACCGAGGCCATCCCCGCTTGATGGGGATGGCCTGATGGTTCAATGCAAGATCTGTCCGCGATAGTCTAGATAATCAAGGCCTTGTTGGGTGCGACCTTGGCCGGGCCGTAGACGCCGGGCCGCGGCGCGGCGGGGGGCTGGGGGGCCGCTGGCGCCGCCTGGTAGGCGGTCTGGCGCCCCAGGGCGGCCAGGACCCGGTCCTTCCACTGGGGGCGCAGGTCCAGGGCGCCCTCGGGCAGGTTGCCGCCGGCGATGGCCTGGGTCAGCAGGCGAATGGGGCCGTCCAACTCCTGGCCGTAGACCCGGTAGGCCAGGGAGGTGATCTGGCCCAGCAGCTCCTCGGCGTGGGCCACATGGTCGGGGTTGTGCGCGTTGAAGCTGTCAATGGTATAGGGTGCCGGACCCAGGGGGGCGGGGCCGGGCAGGCCGCCCTGGCTGGCCACCTTCTTGTGCCAGGCGGCCAGGGCCTCCTCGCCGTGCAACTCGCTGGGCACCACCGGGCCGTTCAGGCGGTCGAACTGGGCCTGGATCCAGTCCAGGTAGCGGGCGCCCCGGGCGTCGGCCTGGCGGCGCGCCCGGTTGAAGTTGTTCCACTCGGGGTGTTGCCAGCGGGGGCCGAAGGTGGTGAAGCTGGTGCCCAGGGAGCCCAGGCGCCAGCGGGCGATCTGGTCCCACAGGGTGCTGAACTCCCTGGTGCGCTCCCACCAGGGCTCGTCGCGCCTCTCGGGGTGGCAACTGACGTTCAGGCGCTCCTCCAGGGCCTCCTCGGCGGCGCCCAGGGCCGGCAGGGTCTGGGCGGGGGCCAGCACCTCCACCGCCGGGGCGGCGGGCTGGGGCTCCGGCGCCAGGGGGATGACCTGCCGGAGAAGCAGGGCCGCCGGCTGCTGGGGCTGGGACGGGGCCGCGATCTGTCCGGCGGGCACGCGGCCCAGGGCCTCGGCCAGGGTCTGCATGAGCAGGCGGCGGAAATCCTGATATTCCAGGCCCCGCAGGAAGGGGCGCAGAGACTCGTAGAGGTTCTGGGCGAAACGTTCGCCACGGCTGGGGGCGGCGGGCTGGCCGTTGGTGGCCGGGGAGGGCGGCGGCACGGTGGCGGGCTCGGGGTCGGCGGCTGGGGCGCTGGCCGTCTCCAAGGCGGGGGAGACCTCGGCCAGGGACTCGGCCGGGCGCTGGGGGCCACGCAGGCCCAGGGCGCGGCGGCCGGCGGCGGTGACCTTGACGTACAGGGGCAGCCCCCGCCCGCGGTTGTCCAACAGCACCAGGCCGTCGGCCTGCAAGGCCCGCAGATGGCGGTTGACCGGCTGACGCTGGGCTCCGAAGTGCTCCTTGATCTGGCTGCTGGGCACCCAGGAGCCATCGGCGGTCAACTCGGCGGCCATCATGAGGATGTTGCGCCGGGCCGGACCCAGGTTGGGCAGGCTGGCCGCCACCCAGGCGTCCAGCCGGACGGGTTCCTTGCGCGGTGGGGAGGGCGGGCTTTCCATGGGTTCAGTCCTCAACAACCGAGGCCTTGGCCCTGGTTGTTAATTTCACAGCTTGGCACATTAGGGTTGAGTATCATTGTATACCAACCAGGTGATGTTTCAACAGTTAATTTGTTATTTTCCTGTGCCCAAATCTGTCTGCCCCCGGCCCCGGCGGCGTCCCGGCTGGCTGGCGCCAGGCCCGCGCCACGTTTTGCACAGGTCTACTGCAATAAAGGTGCCTAACTTTGGGTGACCAGGGCCGCGCCCAGGCCGCCGGGCCGGGCCTGGCGCCATTAAGTTAGTAAAAACGAGGTGATGTCCCGTTAGGCTTACGCCATGTTGGTGTGGGGCGGGTTATCGCCCACAATATGTAGTGGGCAGCCCTCCTGGAAATAGTTGTGAATAAAATTGGCGTGCGTGGGGGTTGTCTGGTAGCGGCTGACTCCCGTCACCCAGAAGGCCTCGCGTGTCAGGTCCCTGGCCAGCCACGGCAGGCCCGTGGGGCGCCAAATTTTTCTGGGCCTGTCAAAAACATGGCGATGGGCGGCCTTCCCGGCCCGGCGGCCAGGGCAGGGCGGGAGCAGGCGGCGGTGCAGGCGGCGGTTGGCTAAACCGGGGGAAAAGTCTATAGTGAGAATGCAGGGTCAGACGCCCGGGGGCATGGCCCAGGGCCGGACTTGCGGCCGCGTCAGGCAGGGGTAATCGCGGGCAAGGGGTGGCATGAAGGAAAGGCAATCGGTGGTGGTCCAAGGGCCGGCCCAGATAGAGGATACCTTGCAGGTGGGCCTGCAGGTGATCGTGCAGAAGGAGGTGGGCCAGGAGCGGACCTGGGCCAAACTGGTGGGCTGGGTGCCCGAGGGGGTGGTGATCCTGGACGGGCCGGCCCAGTGGGTGGGCATGGGGCAGCTCTTCGCCCAGAACCGCCTGCTGGTGCGCTTCGTCTCCCTGGGCAGCTTCTACGGCTTCACCGCCAAGGTGCTCACGGTGATCAAGTCGCCGCTCTTGGTCATCCTGGAATGGCCCAAGCAGCTGGACAAGGTGCCGCTCAGCTCAGAGACCCGTTGCGTGGTGCACGTGCCCATCCACGTCGCGCCCTTGAACCGCGACGGCAGCCAGTCCACTGCCTGCGAGGCCCTGCTCACCGACATCTCCCTGGGCGGCTGTCAGGCCAAGGGCAAGCGCGCCGGCCTGCCGTTGGCCGATTTTCAGCAGGGCCGCCTGGTGCGCATAAGCTTGCAGGTGCCCCTGTTCCCCCAGGCCCTGGATGTGCTGGCCCAGGTTCGCAACACCCAGATCACCGGCTCGGAGGTGGTCATGGGCCTGCGCTTCGAGGAGGGGCAGGCCCCGGCCCTGGAGCGCATGCACCTGCTGCTGGCGCCCATGCTGCGCCTGTGCCTGGAGCCGGCTGCCGGCCTGGCCGGGGGCTTGCCCCCCGCCCCGGCGCCCGCCGCTCCGGCCCCCACTCCCGCCCCGGCATCCCGGCCAGGGCCCGCGCTGCCCCTGGACACCGCGCCCCTGGCGGCCCAGGCTGGCCGGGACCAGCCGCCGCCGGCCGACGGTCCCCGGGTCTTCGAGGTGCCCGAACATCTGCGGGTGGACACCACGGCCACCAAGGTGACCCTGGAGGACATGCCCGCCGAGCGGGCCGCCGCCATCCTGGGGGTGCGGGGCCTGGGCGGCAGCATGGCGGCCATGGTCAAGGCCCGGGAGCTGGTGCGGGCCTGGGTGGAGAAACACGGCGAGCCGGCGGTGCGCGAGCGCCGGCGCCTGCTCTTGAGCGAGTGCGCCGCCATCCAGGGGCTCAAGCTTCTCAAATGAAACCAGGCCAGCCACCGCCCCGGAGGTAGACGCCCGCCCCAGGGGGAGCGGCCGCAGGCCGGGGTTTGACTGGCCGGGGGGTGCTGGCATAGTATGCTGTCCAGGGTGGGCGTTGGTAGGCTGCCCACCCACGCCCACCGTCGGTTGGCGGCGCAGTTGTCACGGAAGGTCTTGCCCATGGCCCACCCGCGCAAGCATCTCTATGCCCACATCATCTCCGATGCCACCGGCATAGCCGCCGAGCGGGCCGCCCGCCTGGCCCTGGTGCAGTTCCACAAGCGCTACGAGGCCGTGTTCGTGCGCCACGCCTTCATCAAGACCACCAAGCAGTTGGCCAAGATCATAGACCTAGCCGAGTCCCAGGAGGGCGTGGTGGTCTATTCCATCGTGCACCGCAGCCTGCGGGAGTGGCTGGACAAGGAGCGCCCCCGGCGCGGCATCGAGATGGTGGACTTGGTGGGGCCGGTGATGGAGCAGGTGGGCCGGCGCTTCCACATGAAGCCCGACCTGGACCGCAAGCTCTTGCACCGGGTACTGGGCGACGCCTCCCTGCGGCTGGCCGAGTCCATAGACTTTACCCTGCGCCATGACGACGGCCTGGGCGAGGACACCATCGGCAATGCCGACATCATCATCCTGGGGGTGTCGCGCACCTCCAAGACGCCCACCAGCCTGTTCATCTCCTGCAACCACAGCCAGAAGGTGGCCAACGTGCCCATCATCCTGGGGGTCAAACCGCCCACCAAGATATTCCAACTGCAACGGCCCCTCATGGTGGGCCTGACCATTGCTCCCGAAAAGCTGGCCCTGATCCGGCGGGGCCGTTTCAAGGGCACGATGCTTGACGGCTATTGCGATCTGCCCACCATCAGCGCCGAGTTGGCCTACGCCCAGCAGATATTCGCCAAGGTCAAAAACATACACATCATTGACGTCACCGACCGGCCCATCGAGGAAGTGGCAAGCCTGATAATGTAGGGGCATGCCTGACAAGGGCATGGCCGGCCGGGTGATGGACCGGACCGCCCACTCCCGCCCGGGGCAGGGTGCTATAATCAATCCATGAGCAACTCAAGCAGGCACAAGCCATCCTTGAAGCCTGCCATGCGCCTCTGGCCTTGGCTTCTGGCCAGCCTGGCATTGCTCCCAGCCGCGCTGATATTGTTCGCATACTATCTTGTCATCACCCACGACTACAACGAGCTTAAGCCCCGCCTGGCCCAGGCCGTCAAAGAGGCCACCGGCCGGGAACTGGTGCTGGCCGGGCCATTGGGCCTGCGTGTCTCCTTTCACCCCAGGCTGGTGCTGGAAGACATATCCCTGGCCAACCCCGCCTGGGCCAGCCGCCCCCACATGGCCAGCCTGCGGCGCGCCGAGATCGAGGTCGAGCTTTGGCCCTTGCTGCGCCGGCGGCAATTGGTGGTGGAGCGCCTGACCTTGGAGGGCGTGGAACTGTGGGTGGAGAGCAACGCCAGCGGCAACACCAACCTGGATGACCTTCTGCCAGGCCCGGCTGCCACCCCCCGTACCGGCCAGCAGGCGCTCGAAACCACCGCCTCCCAGGAGGCCGGCGGCCTGTCATGGCTTAGCTTCCGGCGCGTGGAGATCAAAGAGGCACGCCTGGAATGGCGCCGGCCCGGCCACGATCCCTGGCTGGCCCACCTCAAGTCCGTGCACCTGGAGCAGCCCCAGGAAGCGGGACCCATAGGGATGGCGGCCATGGGCAGCTTGGGGGACAAATCCTTCGACCTTAGCGGCCAGGCGCAAGAGCCCGCTCAGCCAGGCCGTCCCTGGGCGATCAAGGCCTCTTGGCGCCAACCTGGGCTGGAACTGGACCTGGAGGGGCAGGTCAACGATCTGCTGGCGGGCAAGGGGCTGGACCTGGGCCTGGACGCCAAGGTGGCCGACCTGGCGGCCTTGGCCCCCAAGGTCTTGTCCGGCCCCGGGCGGCTGCGCGGCCGCCTCAGCGATCCCCGTCCCGCCGTCTACCGGATGGAGGGCCTGCAACTGGACAGCCCCCTGGGCGCGCTGGCGGGCTGGGCCGAGGTGGAGATGGACGCTGACCGGCCCAGGCTGAGCGGCCAAGTGGCCTCGCCGGCCCTGGACCTGGCGCCCCTGTGGGGGCCAAGCCAGCCAGCCCCCCAGGCCTCCTCCGCGGGCGCCCCTGGGGGCGGACGCCGGCCGGGCAAGGTCTTTTCTGACGATCCCCTGCCCCTGGCCGTCCTTAAGGCCTTGGATCTGGACCTCAAGCTAGAGGCCTCGGCGGTGAGGATGCCGCGCCTGGACCTGGCCGAGGTGGCCATGACCATGCGGCTCGGCCAGGGCGGCCTGAGCCTGGAGCCATTTAAGGCCCGCCTGGCCGGCGGCCCGGCCCATCTTCGCCTGACCCTGACGCCCCAGGGCGCGGGCCAGCAGGCCTTACTGTGGCTTAAGCTGAACCAGTGCCAGATTGGCCAGGTGCTGCGCCGGGCCGGGGCCGAGGAGGTCATCAGCGGCGAGATGGAGGCCCTGGTGGAATGCAAGGGCCAGGGCGACTCCCTGGCGGCCATCATGGCCAGCCTGGAGGGCAAGGCCATGGCCGCGGTGCGGCGGGGGCGCCTGCATAAAAAATTCCTGGGCCTGTGGGGCGCCGACCTCACCGGCGGCCTGCTCAACGCCCTGGGCGACCTGGCCAGCGGGGACGAGGGCAGCCTGCTGCACTGCCTGGTGCTGGGACTGGTGGCCAAGAACGGCCAGGCCAGCACCACCGCCCTGGCCCTGGACAGCCAACGCCTGGTGCTGCTGGGCCGGGGCCGCCTCAACCTCAAGACCGAGGAGATGGAGCTGGCCGCCCGGCCCCTGCCCAAGGAGGGCCTGGCCGCTCCCGGCGGGCTGGGCGTGGGTTTGGGCAACCTGGCCAGGCCCTTCAAGCTCAGCGGCCCCCTGGCCCAGCCCCGTCTGACCTTGGATGAGCGCGAGGTCCTCGTCACCCTGGGCAAGGCCCTGGGCGGCCTGGCGGCCCTGGGACCCCTGGGCCTGGCCGCCGCCCTGACCTCCAGCGGACCCAGCGACTCCCAACTCTGCCAGGAGGCCTGGGCCGCGGCCAGCCAGGGCATGCCCTACGAGCCCAAGACGGGTATTACCCAGCCCCTGGAGCGCCTGGGCGAGGACCTGGGCGGCGCCGTGCGGCGTTTCCTGGGCCGCTGAACGCTGGGGGCTGGTCAAGCCCCTCGCCAAGCCTTATCATAAATCATAGCGATAAGGTCGGGACGCTGGCCGTCATCCCTGGGGCGCCAGCTCGTGCGCGCATACTTAATCCCTCAGGCACCGTGTCCGGATAGGAGGCGCCGATGAAGCCCGCGAGGCTCTTGGGATGCTTGACGCTGGCGGTCGCCCTGGCCTGGGCCTGGCCCGCCGCCGCCCTGGCCCAGGCCGACCCGCCGGACCTGGACCTGGAGGCCCTGGTCAAGGAGGCCACCAGCCAAAACCCCGAGATACAGGCCGCGGTCAAGAAGTGGGAGGCCTTGAGCCACAAGCCGGCCCAGGCCGCCGCCCTGGACGACCCCATGCTGAGCCTGGGGCTGGTCAACGTGCCCAGCAGCCTCAATCTGCGCTCCGAGGACATGACCATGACCGAGGTGGGCATCTCCCAGAAGCTGCCCTTCCCCGGCAAGCGCGCGCTCATGTCCGAGATGGCCACCCAGGAGGCCCAGGCCGCCCGGCAGGAGGTGGCCGAGAAGACCAACCAGGTGGTGAGGGGGATCAAGCAGGCCTACCTGGAGCTGTCGCACCTATACCGTGCCCTGGAGGTGGCCCGCCAGAACAAGCAGGTGTTGGAAGGCCTGGTGGGGTTTGCCGAGAGCCGCTACGCCCTGGGCCAGGCCAGCCAGGGCGAACTGCTCAAGGCCCAGGTGGAGGTTTCGCGCATGCTGGACGAGATCATCATGCTGGAGCAGCGCCAAAAGGCGGTGGAGTCCCGCCTGGCCAGCCTGGCGGCCCGGCCGCCCGAGGCCGCCCTGGGCCGCCCCGCGGACCCCCTGCCGCGCCGCCTGGCCTGGGGCCTGGCCGAGCTGCGCCAGGCCGCCCTGGAGCACAACCCCACCCTCAAGGCCATGCGCAACATGGCCCAAGCCAAGACCACCGCCCAGGAGTTGGCCAAGACCGAATACTACCCCGACTTCAATCTGCGCCTGGCCTATGGCTTCCGCGACAACGCCGAGGACTACCCCCGCCGCGACCTGGTAACCGGCATGGTGGAGATAAACCTGCCCATCTGGCGCGAGGCCAAGCTGGAGCGCCGGCAGGCCGAGACCAAGGCCGAGGCCCAGGGGGCAGAGCGCCGCTGGCAGTCCATGCAGAACGAGCTCTTCTACATGCTGGCCGAGACCCACGCCATGCTGGAGCGCAACCAGCGCCAACTGGAGTTGTATCAAGGCGGCATTTTACCCCAGGCCAGATTGCAGGCCGCCTCCAACCTGCGCTCCTACGCCGGGGCCAAGGGCGAGTTCATGCCCCTCCTGGAGAGCCAGATGGCCCTGTACAAGTTCGAGCTGGACTACCACCAGGCCCTGACCGAGCAGGCCAAGAACCTGGCCGCCCTGGAGGCCCTGGTGGGCAGGCCCCTGCCTGCCCGGGGAGAAGACCAATGAGAGCCCTGGCCTGCCTGCTGACCCTGGCTGCCCTGCTTTTACCGGCCCAATCCTTGTTGGCCCAGGGTGGCCACCAGGGGCACGGTGCCCCGGCGGCCGCGCCAAGCCCCCAGCCAGGGCCGGCCGCCCCGGCCGCCGCCGGCCTGATCCAGGTGCCGCCCGAGCGCCAGCGCCTCATCGGGCTCAAGACCAGCCAGGCCCAGATGGTGTCCATGGAGAAGACCATCCGCGCCACGGGCAAGGTGGACTACGACGAGAGGCGCCTGGTCACGGTGTCGCCCAAGATCGGCGGCTGGATCGAGGAGCTTTACGTGGACTTCACCGGCCGCCAGGTCAAGAAGGGCGAGCCGCTGCTGACCATCTTCAGCCCAGACCTGCTGGCCGCCCAGGAGGAATACCTGCTGGCCCTGCGCGCCCGCGAGCAATTGGCCAAGAGCGGCTTCGCCGAGGTGCGCGACAGCGGCCAGGCCCTGGCCCAGGCCGCACGGCGGCGGCTGAAGCTCCTGGACATCAGCGACGGGCAGATCAAGGCCCTGGAGCAGAGCGGCCAGGCCCAGCGCACCCTGACCCTCCACGCCCCCTATGGTGGCGTGGTGCTGGAGCGCCAGGCCTACAAGGGCATGAGCATCATGCCCGGCCAGGCCCTGTTCAAGCTGGCCGACCTCTCGGTGGTCTGGGTCTCCGCCGATGTCTACGAGGCCGACCTGCCCCAGGTGCGCCCCGGGCTGTGGGCCGTGGTCAGCCTGCCCAACCTGCCCGAGGGGGACATGCGCGGCAAGGTGGTCTACATCAATCCCTTCCTGGACCCCAAGACCCGCACCGGCCGGGTGCGCCTGGAACTGGCCAACCCCCAGGGCCTCCTGAAGCCGGAGATGTACGCCCAGGTGCAGATTTACCTGGACCTGGGAGAGCGCCTGGCCATACCCGAGAGCGCCCTGGTGGACACCGGCGCCCGGCAGATGGTCTTCGTGGCCCAGGGCGAGGGGGCCTTCGAGGCCCGCGAGGTCAGGGCGGGGCTCAGGGCCGGCGAATACGTGGAGGTGCTGGGCGGCCTCAAGGCCGGCGAGCGGGTGGTGACCAGCGCCGGCTTCCTCATTGACTCCGAGGCCAGGTTCAAGGAGGCGGTGAGCGGTGGCGGGGGCGGCGGCGCCCACGCCGGGCACGGCAAGTAGGGGGCGGCCATGATCGAACGGACCATAGCCTGGTGCGCCGGCAACCGCTTCCTGGTCTTCGTCTCGGTGTTGCTCCTTATGGTCTGGGGGGTGTACTCCCTCAAGAACATCCCCCTGGACGCGGTGCCCGACATCTCCGACACGCAGGTCATCATCTATACCCCCTGGGAGGGGCGCAGCCCCGACCTGGTGGAGGACCAAGTCACCTACCCCATCGTCACGGCGCTCATCTCGGCACCCAAGGTCAAGACGGTGCGCGGGCTCTCGGACTTCGGCGTCTCCTACGTCTACGTCATCTTCGAGGACGGCACGGACATCTACTGGGCGCGGCCCCGGGTGCTGGAGTATCTCCAGCAGATCACCGGCAAGCTGCCCAGCGGGGCCGTGCCCTCCCTGGGCCCCGACGCCACCGGCGTGGGCTGGGTCTATCAATACGCCCTGACCAGCCCCGACGGCTCCCACGACCTGGCCAGCCTGCGCACCCTGCAAGACTGGTTTTTGCGCTACGCCTTGAGCAGCGTCGGCGGCGTGGCCGAGGTGGCCTCGGTGGGCGGCTTCGTCAAGCAGTACCAGGTGCAGGTGGACCCCAACCGCCTGGCGGCCCACGGACTGACCATGGGCGGGCTGGCCGAGCGCATCCGGCGCTCCAACCAGGACGTGGAGGGCCGCCTGCTGGAGTTGGGCGGCCGCGAGTACATGGTGCGCGGCCGGGGCTACCTCAAGGACCTGGACGACATCAAGGGCATCGTGGTGGCCAGTGGCCAGCGGGGGGCGCCCCTGCTGTTGGGCGACGTGGCCCAGGTGGTCCTGGGGCCGGAGATACGCCGGGGCCTGGTGGAGATGGACGGCCAGGGCGAGGTGGTGGGCGGCATCGTGGTCATGCGCCACGGCGAGAACGCGCTGGAGGTGATCGAGCGGGTCAAGCAGAAGCTCAAGGAGATCGAGCCGGGCCTGCCCCCTGGGGTCAAGATCGTGCCCACTTACGACCGCTCCGAGCTTATACGGCTATCCATCGAAAACCTCCAACGCACCCTCATCGAAGAGATGATCGTGGTCAGCCTGGTGATCGTGGTCTTCCTGCTGCACTTCCGCTCGGCCCTGGTGCCCATCCTGGCCTTGCCCATCGCCGTGGTCCTCTCCTTCATCCCCATGTACCACTTGCGCGTCAGCTCCAACATCATGAGCCTGGGCGGCATCGCCCTGGCCATCGGCGTGCTGGTGGACGCGGCCATAGTCATGGTGGAGAATGCCCACCGCCGCCTGGCCGAGGGCGGCGCCGCCGAGCAGGCCGACTCGGCCGGCACGGTGGTGGCGGCGGCCCAGCAGGTGGGCCGTGCCTTGTTCTTCTCCCTGGTCATCATCATCGTCTCCTTCGTGCCCGTGTTTATGCTCGAGGCCCAGGAGGGGCGCATGTTCCGGCCCCTGGCCTTCACCAAGACCTTCGCCATGGCCGGGGCCTCCCTGCTGGCCGTGACCCTGGTGCCTGTCTTGATGACCATGTTCATCAAGGGCAAGGGCCTCAAGCCCGAGAGCCAGAACCCGGTGTCGCGATTTTTTATCCGGCTATACGAGCCGGTGCTGCGCCTGGCCCTGCGCTTTCCCTGGGCCACCCTGCTGGTCAACCTGGCGGTGATACCGGCCACGGCCCTATGGCTGTGGGTGTCGCCCATGGGCAGCGAATTCATGCCCGCGCTTTACGAGGGCGATGTCTTGTACATGCCCGTGACCAACCCCGGGCTCTCGGCCGCCGAGGCTGGCCGGCTCTTGGCCATCCAGGATCGGGTGCTCAAGGAGGTGCCCGAGGTGAATAGGGTCTTCGGCAAGGCGGGCCGCGCCGAGACCAGCACCGACCCCTCGCCGTTTAGCATGATGGAGACGGTGATCCAACTCAAGCCGCGCGAGCAGTGGCGCCAGGTGGAGCGCGACCTCGCCTGGCTGCCCGCCTTTCTGCGGCCCCCGGCGCGCTGGCTCTTGGGCGCCCAGCGCCGTCTGACCTACGAGGAACTCATCGCCGACCTGGACCAGCGCCTGCAAATGCCTGGGGTGCAAAACGCCTGGACCATGCCCATCCGGGCGCGCATAGACATGCTCTCCACCGGCATCCGCACGCCCGTGGGCATCAAGGTGGCCGGCGCCGACCTCAAGGTCATAGAGGAGCTGGGTGGGCACCTGGAGATGATCCTCAAGGACATCCCGGGCACGCGCTCGGTGTACGCCGAGCGGGCCGCCGGCGGCTATTTCGTGGACATCGCGGCCCGGCGCACCGATCTGGCCCGCTACGGGCTGACCGTGGGCGACGTGCAGGACGTCATCCAGACCGCCCTGGGCGGCATGGTCATCACCCGCACCGTGGAAGGGCGCGAGCGCTACACCGTCAACCTGCGCGTGCTGCGCGAGCTGCGCGACGATCCCCAAAAGCTGGCGCGCATCCTGGTGCCCATTCCCGCGGAGGGCGCCAGCGCCGCCGGAGCGTCCGGCGTGGGTGGGGGCATGGCCGGCGGCGGGGCAACCAGCCCCGGTGGCGGGGCCATGGTGCCCCTGGGCCAGGTGGCCGACATCAGCCTGACGACCGGGCCGGCCATGATCCGCGACGAGAACGGCCTGTTGACCGGCTATGTCTACGTGGACGTCAGTGGCCGCGACATCGGCGGCTACGTGAATGAGGCCAAGCGGGAGGTGGCCCAACAGCTTAAGCTGCCCCAGGGCTACACCCTGGCCTTCAGCGGCCAGTACGAGTTCAAGCTGCGGGCCGAGGAGAAGATGAAGTTCCTACTGCCGCTGGTCTTCTTCATCATCTTCGTGCTGCTCTACCTCACCCTGCGATCGGCCACCGAGGCGGCCATCGTGATGATCTCGGTGGTCTACGCCATGGCCGGCGGGGTGATCCTGCAGAAGCTCCTGGGCTACAACTTCAGCGTGGCGGTGTGGGTGGGCTATATCGCCCTCTACGGCGTGGCGGTGCAGACCGGCGTGGTGATGGTCATCTATCTACACGAGGCCTTGGACCAGCGGCGGGCGCGCGGGCCGCTGACCGTGGGGGACGTGGACCAGGCCACCATGGACGGCGCGGTGCTGCGGCTTCGGCCCAAGCTGATGACAGTGAGCGTGGTGCTGGCCAGCCTCTTGCCCATCATGTGGTCGGCCGGGGTGGGCTCCGACGTGATGAAGCCCATCGCCGCGCCCATCATCGGCGGCATGGTGGCCTCCACCATCCACGTGCTCATCATCACGCCGCTGATCTTCGCCCTGATGAAGCGGCGGGCGCTGCGGCGCGGGACCCTCCAGGCGGCGCGGGCCGGCGACCAGGGCTGAGGCTTAAGGCGAGGCCGGTCCCTACCTGACCACCCGTGTCAGCACCAGGCGCCACCAGGTGCCGTGCAGGCCTATGCTGTCCCAAAGGCACTGCTTGTTCACCGCCTTGTCGCTGCCCTGGGCCAGGAAGCTGTAGCCCCCCTGGCCGGCGCCCTGGGCCTGGATGCGGCGGCCCAAGGCCACGAGCTCGGGGTAGTCCTGGTAAAGAGGGTCGCTGAACAGGTTGCGGTCCACTTCCTGGGGGTCCTGGTCGTAGATGATGCGGCCCTCAAGGTCCATGGCCCAGACCTCCGGGGCCTGGCCCTGGCCGGCGGCCAAACCTTTTATCACCTCGGCCAAGAGGGCGTCGGGTCTATAAAGCAGGCTGACCGAGCCCACCATCCTGCCCTCCGGACCCAGCACGGGCTGCTCCAGGTCCACGGCGTCCACCTTCTCCACGGTGCGGAAGACCTGGCTCATCACCGGGCCCCGGGTGGCCAGCAGGCGCGCCATGTGCTCCTGGCGGCTGATGTCGGTGCCCTCCAGGTGACGATAGGCCGCCGGCTCCATGGTGACCATGCGGCCAGCCGAGTCCACGGCGGCCACGTCAATGGCCTCCGGGCAGGCCAGCAGCAACTCATGCAGCACCTGGCGGGCCGCCGGTCCGGTAAGGCCGGCTTGGGCCAGGCCCTGGGCGGCGCGGGCCACACCGCGGTCCAGGTGATCCAGCCTGGCCTGCACCTGCTCGCGCAGGACCGTCATTTGGGCCGCGGCTTGGTCATCCTGGGCCGGGGCAGTGGTCGCGGAAAAGGCAATTAGACAAAGGGCCGCCAGCATGATCGTGCGCCGCATGATCGCCTCGCGGTGAAGATTATGGATGCATCAGCGGCTGATACTATACCGCGCGGCTGTCAGCCGGCAAAATCAGCGCTTGGCGGGCGGTGGCGGCTCCTCCATGGCCTGGCGCAGCATGTCGGCCCAGACCGCGAAGCAGGCCTCTACCTGGCTCCAGCGCGTCCACAGGGTTGTCAGCTCCACGGGGCTGCCCGAACGGCTGGCCGCCGCCTCGGCCAGCACCTCGCCGCTCTGGGCATCCAGGAACTGGGCCTCCACCGCCGCCTGGCCCACGTCCACGGGCATGAAGACCACGGCGGTGGTGGCGATGTTGAGCGCCGGGTTCACCGGCTTGAGGTGGGTGAGCGCGGCCCGCACCACTAGCACGTCCGGGCCGGGGGCCGAGGCCTGGGGAAAGCGGTCGGTGGTGGCCTTGATGACCGCCTGGCGCAGGGCCTCGGCCAGGCGGGCCGTCTCCTCGGCGCTCATCTCGCGGGTGGATTGCCTCTCGTCCAGGCGCACCCTCACGGGCTCCAGCAGCAGGCGGCGGTAGCGCTCCCACTTCACCCCCGGCTTCTCCCAGTAGGATATGCTTTCCAGGCCGGGCACGGCCTTGAGCTCGGGGTGGTGGGCCAAAAAGCCCGAGGGGCGCACCTGGGGCGCGGCGCAGCCGGCCAGCAGCCAGGCCGCGCCAAGGCCCATGGCCATTATAACCAGTGTAAGTCGGCATGCCTTGGCGGTCATGGGCGCCTCCCGGGGTCTAGGGGTTGCGGTCCGGCAGGCCCGGCTGGGGGGCGCTGTCCCAGGCGATGATCTTGAGGTCGCGCACAAAGATGGTGTAGAGCACCGGCACCAGGATCAGGGTCACCAGGGTGGCCAGGGTCAGGCCGCCGATCTGGGTGTAGCACAGGGGCTCCCACAGGGGGCCGCCGTTGATGGCCAGGGGGAACAGGCCCAGCACCGTGGCCCCCACGGTGACCATCACCGGCCGCAGGCGCACGATGCCGGCCTCGGTCAGCGCCTGCTCCAGGGGCGCGCCCTCCTCGCGGCGCTCCTCGATGAAATCAAAGAGCACGATGATGTGGCTGACAATGACTCCGATAAGGCTGGCCACGCCCAGGAAGGCCATGAAGCCGAAGGGCTGGTCCATTACCGCCAGGCCGGCCCAGGCCCCCACCAGGCCGAAGGGGATGGCCGCGAAGACCAAGAGCGGCTTGACGGCGTTCTTGAACTGCGCCACCAGGGCCAGGAAGATGCCGGCCACCGACACCAGCATCACCACGGCCATCTCGCCAAAACCCTTGTCCTGTTCCTCCTTCTCGCCGCCCAGCTCCAGGCGGTAGCCGGGAGGCAGGCTGGTCCGCAGGCGCTCCAGGGCGGGCATGGCCGCCTCCAGCACTTGGGAGGGCAGGGCGCCCTCCACGGGGAAGCAGGACACGGTGATGGTGCGGAACTGGTTGCGGCGTTTTATCTTCTCGGTCTCGGCCTGCTGATGGATGCTGGCGATCTGATTGAGCCGCACCTTCTGGGGGCCGGCCTGGGCGTGCACCAGCAAATCGCCCAGGCCACTGAGCTGTGCGCGTTCCTCCTGGCGCAGGCGGACGACGATGGGGATGAGCTTGTCACCGTCGCGCAGGTTGTCAATGGGCAGGCCGCTCAAGGCGGCGGCAGAGGACAGGGCCACATCCAGGTTGGTCACTCCGGCCAGGTTGGCCTTCTCGGGGTCAATGGCCAGCTTGACCTTGAAGGCCTCCTCGCCCCAGTCGTCGCGCACCCGCTCGGCCAGGGGCTGGCGCCAGAATATCTCCTTGGCCTGGGCCGCCAGGGAGCGCAGTTGGCCCATGTCCTCGCCGCTGATGCGTACCGCCACCGGCAGTCCCACGGGGGTGCCGGTCTCCAGGCGTCGGGCGTCAATCAGGGCGCCGGGCACCTCGGCCGATAGCCTGCGCTGGATGCGGGCCAGAAAGGCCTCGGTGTGGTGCTTGTCATCGAGCTGCACCACGATCTGGGCGTAGTTGGGCTGCTGTTGCTCGCTGCTTATGGAGAACCAGAAGCGTGGCCCGCCGCCGCCCAGAAAGGTGGTCAGCGAGGCCAGCGCCCGGCTGGGCCGGCCATCGGGGCCGGAGTGCTCGCGGCCCCAGGCCTGGGCTTCGTCGGCGATGATGCGCTCGGCCTCCTGGGCCGCCTCGTGGGTGGCCGCCAGGGTGGCGTCCTCGGGCAGCCAGACCTCCACATAGGAGAGATAGGACAGGTCGTTGGGGAAGAACTGGCTCTTGACACCCTGCATGATGAACCAGCCGCCGCCCAGGCTGACCAGGGCGATGCCCACCACCGCCCAGCGGTGCCTGAGCGACCAGCACACCACCCGGGCGTAGAGGGCGGGAAAGCCCCGGCGGGGGCCGGCCTGGTCTGGGCGCTGGCGGCTGGGGCGCAGCAGATAATAGGCCAATAAGGGCACGAAGGTCATGGAGACCACGCGGCTGGCCACCAGGGAGCAGGTGAGCACCACCGGCAGGCTGTAGATGAAGCGGCCCAGATCGCCGCTCAGGATGAGCAAGGGCAGGTAGGCCACGATGTTGGTGATGGTGGCGTAGAGGATGGCCGTGGCCAGCTTGGTGGGTCCCAGCCAGGCGGCGGTGAGTCGCGGCTGGCCCTGGTCCAGCTCGCGTTTGATGGCGTCGCCGGCCACCACCGGGTCGTCCACCAACAGCCCCAGGGCGATGATGAGCGAGGCGATGGAAACCTGCTGCAGGTCAATGCCCAAGAGGTGCATCATGCCAAACGTCATGGCCAGGGTGACGGGTATGGACAGGGCCATGAGCAGGGCCGAGCGCCACTCCCAAAAGCCCACCAGGGCCACCAGCACCACCAGCACGATGGCCTCGTAGAGGCTGTTCATGAACAGGTCAACGCTCTCCTTGACCTGCAAGGGCTGGTCGGAGGTGCGCGCGATTATGAGATCGTGGGGCAGGCGGTCCTTGAGGCCCTCCAGGCAGCGGTCCACCTCGCGGCCCAGGGTGCTGATCTGCTCGCCGGGGCGCATGCTCACGGCCAGGGTGACGGCCCTGTGCCGCCGCCATTGGCCGCTGGAATCCCGCTGGCCAAAGAAGTTAAGGAAGCTGGGCGGGCCTTCGTAGCCACGCACGATCTCCACCACGTCGCGCAGGTACACCGGCGCGCCGCTGGGCGAAGCGGCCATGGGTACCTCGCCGATATCAGCCTCGCTCTTGAACTCGCCGCTGGGGTCCACGGCCAGGCCCCGGCCAGCCACCTCCAACATGCCGCCGGGCAGGGTGATGTTGCGGGCGTTCAGGGCCTGGTCAATCTGGCTGAACTGCGCGCCGTAGGCGGCCAGGCGCTCCTGGGAGTACTCCAGATACACCCGCTCGGCCAGGACGCCCGAGCGCGAGACCTTGGCCACCTGGGGCACGCCCTGCAGGCTGCGCTTGATGAGGTCGCTGTAGTCGTCCAGTTGGCGGTAGGTGTATTTGTCACCGGCGACCAGGCGCAGGCGTTCTTCGGTCTGGGCCGGGTCGCCGATGAGGGCGATGTCCCAAACGTCGGGGTGCAACTCCGAGACGCGCAGGCGCTCGCGCAGGAAGGCATCCACCCGGGCCAGAAGCTCCTCCGGGCTCAGGCTGGTGGCCAGGTCCAGCCCCCAAAAGGCCGGCCCCGCCAGGGGACGGATGTCGCGGGCCGCGCCCGTGTCGGCCAGGTGCCGGGCCACTAGATCAACTTGGCGCTCCAAATAGCCGGGATTGAGCTCGCGGGGCAGGCAGACCACGCCGCTCAGGCGGGGGCCTGGGCCGGCGCCAGCGCGGGCGGTCTCGATGGCCTGGCGCACCTCGCGGGCGCGGATGGCCACGTCCACCTCGCCAGCCGGCGGGCTGGCCACGGTGAGCATTAGGGCGGCGGTGTCGCCGAAGTCCTTCATGAACTCCATGGGACCCGCGCCTTGGGGCAGGTCCCTGACGGCGTCCAGCTTGAGCTTGATGTCGTCGAATTCCTTGCCGGGGTCGCGGGCGGCCTCGTCCAGCTCGATCTGGATGACGCTCACCCCACCCCGGCACAGGGAGTCAATCTTGCGCACCTTGGAGTTCTCGGCGATCTTCTCTTCCAGACGCCGCGCCACCAAAAGCTCCACCTTCTCGGCGCTGGCCCCGGGCCAGGGCGTGACCACCGCGGCTACCCGCTCCGGCACGTGGGGGTCCTTGCTCTTGGGCATGCCCAGGTAGCCGTACAGGCCCCACAGCAGGGTGAAGACCAGGGCCACCCAGGCCACGTGGCGGTTCTCGGTGAAGAAGCGGGAGGAGTTGCGTTGGCGCTCCGGGGAAGCCTGGTTGGGGTGGTGGGACATGGCCGCGCCCGCGCTAGCGCACCACGCGAATGGCCTGGCCATCGCGCAGTTGGGAGGCGCCCTTGACCACCACCTCTTGGCCGGGGGTCAGCCCGGAGGCGATGCCGATGGCATTGCCCTGGGTGGCGCCCAACTCCACCACCTGCAGGCGGGCCTGGCGCAGCTCTCCGGAGCCCTCGGCCACGAAGACGGCAAAGCCCTGGGGGTCCTGGGGCGGCCGCACGATGGAGGCCAGGGGCACGGCCAGTGCCGGGGCCGGCGCGGCCTGGCCGGGCAGGCGCAGGGAGGTTATCATGCCCAGGCGCAGGCGGGGGTCAGTGGCGGCCAGGGTCAGCTCCACCTCGTAGACCCGGCTCTTGGGGTCGGCGGCGGGCGAGATTTGGCTCACGCGTCCAGGCCAGGCTACCCCTGGCAAGGCCTCGCTGGTCACCTCAAGCATGGCGCCGGGCCGCACCTGGGCCAACAGGCCCTCGGGCACCCCGAAGACGGCCTTGTAGGCCGACACGTCCGCCAGCAAAAATCCCAGGGTGCCCGGGGCCACCAGGGAGCCCGCCTCCACCCCGCGCTTGAGCACCAGCAGGCCGGCGGGGCTCTTGAGCCGGGTCTCGGCCAGGGCCAACTCGGCCTCGCGCAGTTGGGCGCGGGCCAGGTTGGCGCGGGCCTGGGCGGCCTCGTGGCGGGCCTTGGCCGCCTCGTAATCGAGCCGGGTGAGGCTCTTGCTGGCCAGCAGCTTGGAGGCCCGGTCATATGACAGGGCGGCCTCTTCCTGGGCGGCCTGGGCCTCGGCCAGTTGGGCGCGGGCCTGGCTGATTTTTACCGCGTAGTCTTCCTCTTTTAGCTGGGCCAGAACCGCGCCGGCGGCTACCCGGTCGCCCTCCTGCAGGGGGCGCGGACCACCCGGGCCTTCCATCTGCATGATATGGCTGACGTAGCCGCCCACTTTGAAGGCCAGGGGCACCTCCAGCCGGGGCCGGATGTCGGCGGCGAAGCGCGGGCCGCCAGGCATGGCCGTGGCTAACACCGCCTGCACGGTCACCGGGGTGGGCGGCTTGTCGGCCTTGGGTTTTTCGCCGCAGGCCGTCGCGGCCAGCAGGACCAGCGCCAAGAGTGCCGCGGGCAGGTGTTTCCTGTTCATGGGCCGTCTTCCCCCCGGGCCTTTTCCAGGTCGGCCCGGGCCGACCAGTAGGCCGCCAGGGCCTGGGCGTGGTCGCGCTGGGCCTCGGCCAACACGGCCTGGGCCTCGGTGAGGTCCTTGACCAGGGCCGCTTGCAGGCCGAAGCGGTTGAGAACCACGCGGGTCTTTTCCTGGGCGGCCTCCACGGCCAGGCGCGAGGCCCCCAACATGCGCCGGGCCAGCCCCACCCGGCGGGCCTCCTGACGAACATCCAGCTCGGCCTGACGCTGGGTCTCCTCGAGCTGGTTCTCGGCCTGGCGCACGGCGCGGGCCTTGGCCGCGGCCTCTCGGGCGTCGCGGCCCCAGTCAAAGGGCTCCCATGTGAGCATCAGGCCCACCGATGACACGTTCTCCGGCAGGCCGGGCAGGTTCTTCTGGGTGACGTGGCTACCCACCAGGCTCAGCTCGGGCAGGCGCTCGGCCTGCTTGTAGCCCAGGTCGCGGCGAGCAACCTCAAGGCGCTGGCGGGCGGCCTGGGTCTCGGGTTGGCGGGCGGCCGGGCGGGCGGCCAAGGGGGCAGCCTCTTCGGAGGCCGGCGCCTCCTCGGCCACCAGCTCGGGCTCAAAGCCATGGTCCGGCGAGCGCCCCAGCAGGTGATTGAGCTGCTCCTTGAGGCTGGCCAGGTTGGCCTGCTGGGCCTGCATCTGGTACTGGGCCTTGGCCAGGCGGGCGCTGACCTCTAGGTGCTCGGCCTCCAACATCAGCCCCTTGGCGTAATGGTCCTGGCTGAGCCGCGCCACCTCCTGGTGCAGCACCAGGGCCTGCCGGGCGGCTTCCAGGGTGGCCTGGCCCTGGCTGAGCGCGTAGTAGAGCTTCTTGACCTGGGCGACGAGCTGATGCCGGGCCAGGCGCAGTTCGGCCTGGGAGAGCTCCTGGGCGGCCTCGGCCAGCTTGACCCCCTGGCGCGCCCGGTGGAGCTGGCTCAGGGGCTGGCTGATCTGGAACAGCCCCACCAGGAAGGGGTCGTTGGCATCGCCGGAACTCTGGGCCGGCAGCAGGCCAAAGGGCGGGAAGATGCCCAGGGCGGTGTCGCCCAGGCTGGTGCCGCGGGGATACACCCGCTGGTCGCCCAGGGCCACCACGTTGAACTTGGGCAGGTAGTGGGTGCGGGCGGCGGCGGTTTGGTCGGTGGCCTTTTCGGTTTCCAGGCGGGCGTTGGCCAGGTGCCGGTTGCGCTCCAGAGCCATTTGCACGGCTTGGGGCAGACTGAGGCGCTCCTGGCCGGAGGAGGGTACGGGCACCCCCAGCACCCAGACCAGGCAGAGGGCCAGCCAGGGCCAACCCCGGCGTGCTTTAATGCCGTGTCCCATATGGCGGCATGTTACGTTGGCCCTGCTGGCAAGTCAAGCAAACCCCAGGGGTATCAGGGTTTGCGGGTGGCCGGGCGCCGATCCGGCCCTGTCAGGGACGGCTTGCCTCTATTGGCTCGGGGCCTTGACCCGCCGGGGCCGAGGCACCTAACCTAGGTAGACCGGCGAAGAGACAACAGGCCTAACCAGGAGGGGTCGCCGTGGATAAAGGATAGGCACGGTCACCCGCCAGCGTGCCGCTCCAGGCCTGGCCCCCCGGAGAACGACCATGTCCGCAGCCAAGATATGCCTGCTCACTCCCGCCTTCCCGCCCTGGCAATGGGGTGGCCTGGCGGCCAGCGCCGGGCGGGTGGCGGCCTACGCCTCCCAAATGGGCCTGGAGGTGCACGTGGTCCTGGCCAGGCGCCAGGACTCGCCAGCCGCCACGCGCCTGGACCAGATGCGCCGCGACCATCTTCAGCCGGGCCCATGTTTACACTTTCTGGACTTGCCGGGGCCGCAACACGACCCGGCCCAGCGTCAGCCCTGGGACTGCGCCCACGGCCTGGCCCTGCGCGCCCTGGGGCAAAGCCTGGAATTGTTGCACCGCCAGCACGGTTTTGGCCTGATGCACTCCTTCTTCCTCTACCCCATGGGCTTCGTGGCCGGCCTGACGGCCAGGAAATTGGGGCTGCCCCACCTGGCCACCGTGGTGGGCGACGACCTCAACCGCTTCATGTACAGCCCCGAAAAGCTGGCGGCCCTGCAACTGGCCCTAGAAAGCGCCCGCGCGGTGGTGTTCCTGAGCCGCGAAATGCAGCAGACCGCCTCGTGCCTGGCCGACCTGGACGGGCGCGGCCGGGTGATCCTCAACTCGGTGGAAATGCCGCCCAAGGCCTGGCGTCCACGCCGGGGCCGCGGTCCCTGGCGGCTGGGCTGCGCGGGCAAGTTCAAGTGGAGCAAGGGCCTGCCCTATCTGGCCGAGGCCCTGCGGCGGTGTCCGCCCACCGGCCCCTGGGAACTGGAGGTGGCCGGCAGCCTGGGCGCCGAGGAACAGGCGGCCCTGCAATCCCTGGGCGGCCAGGCCCGGGTGCTGCCGCCGCTGGCGCCCCAGGAGGTGACGGCCTGGCTCTTGTCCCTGGACGCCCTGGCGCTGCCTTCGCTTTCCGAAGGTTGCCCCAACCTGCTCATGGAGGCCATGGCCTGCGGCCTGCCCTGCGTGGCCACTGGCGTGGGCGCGGTGCCAGAGCTGATGACCGACGGCGTCTCGGGGCTCATGGTGCCCTGGGCCGACCCCGAGGCCCTGGGCCTGGCCCTGGCGCGCCTGCGCTCCCAGCCTGATCTGGCGCGCGGCCTGGGTCGCCAAGCCCGCCAAGCCATGCGGGCCTTGGCCCCGGCGGGCGAGCGCCAACAATGGCAGGAGTTGTACCGGGAGCTGTTGTGGCCGTGAGCCAGGGATATCAACAGCGCCCATCCCACACACCAGACCTGCGCTATCCTTCGGATCATTGGCTGAGAAACTCCGACCCGCGCGGGATCCTCGATGCCTACGCCCGCCAGCAGGCCAAGGCCTACAGCCGCGTGAAAAACCGGTTCATCAGCGAACTGCTGGGTGATTTGGCCGGCAAAAGATTTCTGGACTATGGCTGCGGGCCGGGCAGGTTCTTGCTGCACGCCGCCCACGCCGGCGCGCTACGGGTGGTGGGCGTGGAGGCCGAGGCCACGGCCCTGGCCGCCGCCAGGCTCCTGCTGGAGAGCCAGCGGCCGCAAGTGGATTGCCTGTTGGTGTGCGCGCGGGACTGGCCCTTTTCTCCCGCCGCCAGCTTCGAAGTCATCCTGCTCAAGGACGTCATCGAGCACCTGCCCAACGACCTGGGCCTGTTGCAAGCGGCCTCGCGTTTGCTGCACCCCCGGGGCCGCCTGGTTATCAGCACCCAGAACGCCTGGTCCTTGAACTATCTGGTGGAGGGCTTTGTGCAGCGCCGCCTCTTGGGCCGCCGCCACTGGCAGGGATGGGACCCCACCCACCTACGTTTCTACACCCCGCCCGGGCTGGAACGGCTATTGGCTCGGGCCGGACTGGAGGCCACGGCCTGGCGCTCATCCTACATGGTGCCCCACAAGCTGCCCCGGGGGCGCGGCCGCTACCTGCGCCTGGAGTCCCTGACCCGCCTGGACGAGCACCTGGGCTGGCGCCGGCCCCTTGACCGCCTGGGCTGGTGCCTCATGGTTCAGGCTCGGCCAAAGGGCGGCGGCCGGCGTTCTTGATCTCCACCGCCTCTTCCACCTGCGCGGCCAACTCGCGAAAACGGGTGGGCGCGATGTGCTGGCTAAAGCAGTTGGCCGGGCTTTGGTGGTTGTGCAGGGAGGGGTCGAAACCAGGGCCTATGAGCCCCCGTCGCTGGCAGTGGGCAAAGGCCTCGGTACCGGGGTAGGGCGTGAAGATGCTGTAGATCACCTTGTCGCAGTCCAGGGCTTGGATCACCCGCAAGGTCCGGCCAAGGCTGGACTCGTCCTCCTGGGGCAGGCCAACCATGAAGAAGCACTCCAGGCGCAGGCCGCGCTCACGGATCAGACGGCAGGCCTCCAGGGCTTGCCTAATGCAAAAGCCCTTGCGCATGGTTTTCAGCACGCGGTCATCGCCTGACTCGATGCCCAGTTGAATGCCCAGGCAGCCGGCCTTTTGCAGGGAGTCCAGGGCTTGGGGGGTGACAAGGCTGACATGGGTTTCGCAGGTGAAGGCCAGTCCTGGGCAGCCCTGGGCCAGGCCCTGGCAGAGATCGGGCAGATGGGCCGCGTCCACGCCAAAGGTGTCATCCTCGAAGTGAAGCGGCCCAACGCGTTGCTCCCAGAGTGACCGCGCCTCGGCGGCCACCGCCGCTGGCCGGCGGCGGCGCACCCCTCCCCAAATTCGCCGGGAGCCGCAATAGGAGCAACCGCGCGGGCAGCCCCGGCTGGCCAGGAGACCCCGGAAGGCGCTGGCGGGGTAGCGCCTGTAATCCCAGAGCGCCTGGTTGGCCGCCGGCCTCGGCCAGGGCAGGGAATCCAGGTCGCGCAAGGGCGCGCGGGTGGCGGTGGCCACCAACTCGCCGCCGCGGCGTAGGGCCAGGCCCGCCACCTGGGCCGGGTCGCGCCCCTGCTCCCATGCCCGCAGCAACTCCACCAGGGTGGCCTCGCCCTCGCCCAGCACGGCCATATCCAACTCTGGATGCCTGAGCACCGCCGGCCCGACGGCCGTGACGTGGGGGCCGCCAGCCACCACCAGCACACCCGGGTCCAACTCCTTGGCCAGGCGGGCCAGGGCAAGGCCGGCGGCCAGGGTCGGCGACTTGAGCGAGAGCCCCACCACTCCCGGGCGGCAGGAGGCCAGCACCCGCCTGGCCTCTTGCCAGGGCGGGGCCTGTGGGTCGGCTAGGTTGGCCTGATATTTGGCGAAGCCCTGGCCGGTGAGGTAGGTCACGCGAAAGGGCGCCGCCCGGGGCACGAAGTCGCCGTTGTAGGCCGTGACCTCCCAGTCCGTGGCCGCTCTTACCGCTGCGGCCAGGTAGCCCAGGCCCAGGGGATAGCGGGTGAGCCCATAGCCGCCTTCCATGAGGCGGTAGAAGGGCGGCTCCATGAGCAGCAGGCGCGGGGTCACGGCCTAAGGCCTCTCTCCCAGGAGGCTGGCGAAAAGCTCGACGTAGGCCCGGACCATCATCGGCCAGGCGTAATGCCGGGCCATGTAGGCGCGGACCGCGCGGCGCCGTCCAGGGCTGGGCGGATCGCGCAGGATACCTCGCAGGGCCTCCACCAATCCGGGAGCGTCATGGTAGGGACAGACCTTACCCAGGCCCAGGCCCCTAACCAGGGGTCCTTGCAGGATGGGCGCCTCGCAGACCAGGGGCAGGCCGGCCCGCAGGTAGTGCGCGGCCTTGGAGCTGTCGTTGTCAAAGGGCTCTGGTCCCACGGCCAGGGCCAGCCCCGCCGAGGCCCAGCGCAGGTAGTCCCAGACCAACCGGGGCGGCTTTTCGCCATGCTCCCGCACCAGCGGCGACAACCGGCGCGCGCTGCCGTAAAGAGCGCTTTTATTGCGCCCCACCAGGTGCACCTGGGCCTGGCCGCGCAGGCCCTGGGCCACCTGGTTAAGTATAGCCACCTGGCGCGGGCTGGCCAAAGAGCCGGCGTAGACCACCGCCGGCATGTCTTGGCCAAAGGGGTTGAGGCCCAGGGCTGGCAGGCGGGTGGGGCAGCCAGTGGGCGTAAGGACGCTGGGCAGCCCCGGGCCATGAAGGCGCCGCCAGCGCCGTTGGTTTTGGGGGTTGTTGAAGGCCAGGGCCTGGGCGCGCTGGCTGATGAGTTCCTGGGCCAAGAGAAGCTGCTCACGTTGACGCCGGTCGCGGGTTGGGTGGCGCTGGTCCACCACCCGCACCAGGCGGGCCACCAGCGGCCCAGTATAGCCATCCGCCAGAAAGATGGCCTGGTGGTAGCAAGTCTTGACCAGGTCGTAGGCCGGCGCGCCGCGCAGGGCCGCCAGGGGGCGCACCGGCAGGCCTTGCAGGCGCCGCGCCCTCCCCACCGGGGCCACGATATCGGTCTCCACGCCCTGGGCGCGCAGGCCCCCGGTCAGGGCCAGCAGGCGCGCCAGGTCTATGCCCGGCGGTCTGGCCAGTGGGTCATGCGGAAACAGCAGCGCGACCCTCATGCTTGTTCCAGGCCGGCGGCTTGCAGGCGCGAGGCCAGATGGCGGCACAGGTTGACGGCAATCTGCGGGTACAGCAGCATGGCCTCTTCCAACTCGTTGCCCTTTATCACCAAGGCCTGGCCAGGCTCCAGGGCAACGGCCCATAGCCTGGTGGGGCTTTGGGTGAACAGGCCCACCGCGCCCAGGACATCGCCCGCCCCGAGTTCGGCCATGGGCGCTTGGCCAAAATCGGCCGGGCCGCGATAAAGGCCCACGCGGCCCTCCACGATCACATAGAGGTCAGCAGGGGGCTGATCGGCGCCGAGCACAACCTGGCCGGCGTCAAGGGCCACCTTGCGGCCCAATTGCACCAGGGCCATGATCTCGGCCAGGGACAGGCCCGCGAAAATCTTCAGTCCCTTGAACTTGTCCATGTGAGCTATGGCCTCCGGTAGGGGGGCCTCGCGGCCCGTGCAGCGCCGCGCGGCAAAGGTGGCCGCCCAGCGCACGCCCTGATCGTCGTCGAAGAGTAGGGCCGCCGCCGTGGGCAGCCACTGCGGGCCGGGTTGGTACTGGCCCATGGCAAAGGCTGCCAGGGCGCGGGTCAGGGGATCGGCGGCGTGGGCCAGTTGGTTCAGGGCCTCGACCAGACCGGCGGGTTGCCGCACGGGCAATAGCCGCCTGCCTTTATCAACTTTGGCCGCCAGCGGGATGGTATCTATCAGGGGCACCAGGTAGCGGGCCAGTTCGAGGCTGAGCGCCGACTCCACCAACTCCACCACCGCCGCGGTCTGGGCCGTGCGCAGGGCCGAATACATCAGGCGCATGTCGGCGTGGCGCACCCACAGGGCCTGGAAGATGAGCCCCAGACAGCGCTGGTTGACCTGCTCCAGATGGGTGGCCAGCAAGGCCAGGCTGGGCGAGGGGCCCTGGCGCTGCAACACCGCCAGGGCGGCCAGGCGGTCATAGACGGCCAGGGCCTGGCGCCCCACAAAGGGCAGGGGATCAAAATCGCGTAGCCCAGCCCGCCGCAGCACCTCCAGGATGCCCCGCTGCACCCGGGGGCTGGCCAAGAGCAGGGCGCCGGTGAGCAAGGGCTGGGCGGCGGGACCGGCGGCGGCCAGGGCCTCGATGGCGGCCCGGCGCGCGGCCTCCTGGTCATCCAGCAGGATGAGCAGCCGGTGTATGGCGCGCGGGTCGGGGGAACGGGCAAAGACCTGGGCGGCCTGGACCCTCACCGCCAGATCGGGGTCATCTAGGAAGGGTAGAGCCTGCGCGGGGTCCAGGGGTGGGGCTGGGCTGTCCTCATTGGCCGGCGAGGGTTGCTCCATCTCCACGGGGTCGGCCAGATGATAACCGGCATTGGCCGGGAGCAGGCGGTCGTAGTCGGGCAGGCCGGCGGCGATGACCTGCTTTAGGCTGTGCTGGTAGCGCCGGCGAAAGAGCCAGGTTTCAGCCAGCCACCAGGCTGACAAGACCAGGGCCACCGCCACCAACAGGCGTGGTGGTGCCTCGCTCAAGAGCATCATCACCAGCGAGCTCAAGAGCACCCCTATCTTGACCACCGTGCCGCGCACGAAGACCCGGCACCAGCGGGCCGCCTCGGTTGGCACCAGGCCGAAGAGCACCTTGTTCACCGGACCAGCGATGGCCTGCTGCACCAGGCGCAGGGTGAACTGCCCCAGCGCGGCCAGATAGATATTGAAGGCCAGTCCCAGGCCGGCAAAAACCAGGCTGAAGCAGACCGGCTGCGCCAGGCTGGCCGTGGCCAGACCCAGACGGCTGTATAGGCGGCTGGCCACGGCCAGGGCCACGAAGATGGCCAGGCTCATGGCCCCCCGGAACAGGCCCAGGAAGGACATGAGGTCCGCCTCGTTGGCAAAGGCCTGGTTGGCGATGACGCTGAACAGGTAGGTAAAGATGGGCAGGAGCAGGTTGGGTACCAGCCCCAGGACCAGCAGGAAGCGCACCACTGGATAGGTCCTGACAAGGCCGGGGATACGGGACCAGGGCATGGACTGGCCGGCGCTGGCCGGCGCGGCATGGGCCTGGGCCGGACCCAGGGCCCCGCTGGCCAGATAGAGTCCCAGGCCCAGCCAGGCCAAGCCGAAGAGGACCAGGCTCAAGTTGGGGTCGGCGGCGGCCTGCAAGGGATGGGTGAGAAAGTTGCCCAGGACGGTGCCAAGCACTTGGGCCGCCGTGAACAGGGGGAAAAGCCGCCGGCCCTGGCGGGGGTCGCAGCGGTCGGAGGCTATGTTCCACAAATAGACCAAGAGCACCGAGTCTTGCAGATACAAAAGCTGGAAAAGCACGGCGTAGGCAGCGCTCACGCCCCGGCCCGCCAGGAAATACAGGCCCAGCACCATCAGGGCGTAGGCCAGGACAAACCCGGAGAGCAGACGGACATCGTCCAGCCGGCGGCCCAGGCGGCCCAGCCAGCCCAGGATGGCAAAGGTCAATAGGCCGTTCAGCAGCAACATGAAAGGCATTTCCTGCACGCCGTAGCGCTTGATAAAGGCACTGTCCACGTAGTTGCGCCAAAAGGCCACGGCCAGGAACAGACCCAGGAAGACCAGGCCCAGGCGCAAGGCCAGGCCCCTCTCCTGGGGAAAGATATTCAGAACGCGTTGCCAGAAACCTTGCATGGGCCTCGCCGAGAGCCTGGGGGAGAAAAGTGTTTGCCCTATCTTCAGGGGCCGCTGGGTATTATAGTGGCAGCCGGCGCGGCCCGCTGGATTTGGCTCAAATTGTATCGCCATCGGGCCATGGCCTGGGCAAAAACCTCTGCTCCATTGGTGAAGCATGGCCTGGCCGCCAAGGCACCCCGCCCCCCACAGACCGCGCCGGCAACTGCGGCGGGTATTGCTCTACACGCACAACTCCATTGGCCTGGGGCATGCCATCCGTTGCCTGGCGGTAATCACCGGCATGCGCCGCCACCGGCCCGACCTGGATTTCCTGGTGCTGACCGGCTCGGCCCTGCCTCAGCTTTTCTTGGCCGAACAGGTGGAAGTCATCAAGCTGCCCAGCCTGCGCCAGGAACTGGAGCAAGGCCAGCCCTTGCTGCGGCCCCGCTATATGCATGGCCTGCCGGTGCAGGAGGTGGTCAGTCTGCGCCAAGGGCTGATCCTGGCGGCGGTGGAGGGCTTCGCGCCCGACGCGGTGCTGGTGGAGCACTACCCGGCTGGTCTGCTGGGTGAGGCGCTACCCCTACTGGCGCCGGGCGGCGCCGCCGGCGCTGGGGCGCGCGCTTTCGCCCTGGCGCACCTGGGCCGAGGCCAGCCCCATCAGCCCCCTTGGCCCCAGGCGGAGCTGCCAGGCCTGGACGAGCTGCTGGGGGCCTATGATTTTCTCTACGTCCTCGATCATCATCCGGGCGGCCAAGCAGAAGGCGCGCAGAGTTGGGGCGCCAATTCCCGCCCGTGCTATCTGGGGCCAGTGACCAGCCGCCTGGCCAGCGAGCTGCCGCCCCGCCAGGAGGTGCTGGCCCGCTTCGGCCTGGCCGGCCGGGGCATGGTCCTCCTCAGTCTGGGCCGTGGCGGGCCGGTGCTGGCCCTGGCGCGCGCGCTGCTGTCCGCGTTGCCCCAGGCGGGCCTGGGCCATTGCGGGGCGGTGATGGCGTTGGACCCTTACCTGGCGCCGGCGGACATGGCGGCGCTCCAGAAGATGGCCCAAGAGCATGGCGCCCAGGCCGTGCCCTTTGTGCCCTACCTGGTCGAGGCGGTGGCCGCAGCCGACCTGGTGATCTGCCGGGCTGGCTGCAACACCGTGGCCGAGCTGATGCTGACTGGCACCCCGGCCCTGGTGGTGCCGGAGCGCCACCCCAGCGGCGAGCAGGAACAGCGCTGCCAGGGCCTGCCGCCAGATCAGATGGTGGTGGCCGGCGAGGAGCAGGTGATCGCGGGTGGGGCCGCCGGCCTTATGCGGCGGGCGCGCTGCCTGCCCCGGGGGGCGGGGCGCGGCGGCTACGACAAATACGCGGTGGGGCGACGGCTGGTGGAGGACCTGGAAGGATGGCTGGCCGCCCGCCATGAAGGGGCCACGCCATGACTCACCTGGTCCTGCTGCGCCATGGCGAGAGCCAGTTCAACCAGGAGGGGCGCTTCGCCGGCTGGCGCGATGTGGACCTGACCCCTCTGGGCCGCCAGCAGGCCCGGCAGGCCGGGCGGCTCATGGCCGGGGCAGGCATGGAATTGGACCTGGCCTTTGTCTCTTGCCTGCAACGGGCGCGGCGCAGCCTGGAGTTGGCCCTGCTGGCCATGGAGCGCCCCGCCCCTCCCCAGGCGGCCAGTTGGCGGCTCAACGAACGGCACTGCGGGGCCTTGGAGGGCCTGGCCCAGGAAGAAGCCCACGCGCTTTATGGGGCTGAGGTGGTGGAGGCCTGGCGCAATGGTCTGGAAACTCCGCCGCCCCCGCTGACGCCCAGCGACCCCCGCCACCCTGCTCACGACCCGCGTTACGCCGGCCTGGCCGCCGGCGATCTGCCGGCGGGAGAATCCCTGCGGCAGGTCTTGTCGCGCTTGCAGCCCTTTTGGGAGCAGGACCTACGCCCCAGCCTGGCCCAGGGGCAGCGGGTACTGGTGGTGGGGCACGGGGTCTGCCTGTGGGGCCTGACCAGGCTTTTGGCTGGCCACGGCTTGCCACGCTTTCGCATGCCCAACGCCAACCCCCTGCTGGTCAGCCTGGGGCCGAGGCTGGCCCTGGCCGGCCTGCGCTATCTGGACCCCGGCCGAGCCTTGCCCCTGCCATGAAGGACCCGGTGCTGCCCCAGGGCCTATTCCGGCGTGACCGTTTGACGGCCACCCACCGTCTGGCCGGTCCCCAGGCCTGGCGCTGCCTGGGCCAGGCGCGCGGGCAAGGGGTGGATGTGGTGGGGCCAACGCCCTTGCGCCTGCGCCTGGCCGCGCCTGATCTGGCCGGCGTGGACGCCCTGCAACTAGGCCTGCATAATCTGGGGGAGCATTCCCTGCTGGCTGGCCTTTATCTGTGCTACGGCACCCCCGGCCGGCCGCCCCTGGCCTTCTCCGGTGGGCGCGCGCCCTTGCCACTCCGCGCCAAGGCAAATCTGGTTTTCCATGACGAGGACTTTGGCACCTACGGCCAGATCGGTCCCTTGGCCGGCGCGCGCTGGCTGGAGCTGGTGCTGGCCAGGGAGAAGGGCGAGGCGCCCGGCATGGCCAAGGTGCGCCTGGGCGAGCTGTGGGGCCAGGCGCGCAGCCTGCCGCCTGGCCCCCGTCTGACGGCGAAAGGCGTGGCCTGCCGGCTACGGCCCCCGCCCTGGCCAGCCCCGGCGGGCCACGGCTTGGATCATCCCGGTCTTTGGCTGCCGCCGCCCCACCAGTTGCCGCGTTCCTCGCCTGACGATCTGCTGGCCGGCCGGCTGCTGGGGCAAGAAATCGGCTATCCCTGGGATTGGGGCGCCGACCCCTTGCGCGCCCTGGAGTGGCGTCACTTTCTGCACCGCCACCACGACCTGCGCACCCTGGCCCTGGCCTGGGCGCGCAGCGGCCAAAGCAGGCACTTGCGCGCTCTGCGCCGCCTGCTGGCTACCTGGATACGCGCGCATCCCGTGCCCGTGGAGAGCAACGGCGGGGCCGGCCCGGCCTGGGAGACCCTGTCCACGGCCTGGCGGATAATGGAATGGCTGTGGGTAAGGGGACTGGCCTGGGCCGACCTGGGACCTGGCCTGCAAAACCTCATGCGGCGTTCGGTATGGGAGCACGCCCGGCACTTATGCGACCACCAGGGCCACCCCAACAACTGGGCCTTGCTGGAGGCCGCGGCCCTGGCCCTGGCCGGCCTGGCCTGGCCGGAGTTCACCGAGTCGGAAGAATGGACCAGCCTGGGCTTGCGCAGGTTGGCCGCCCAATGCCGGCGGCAGTTCAACCGCGACGGCTCCCATGTTGAGCTGTCGCCCCTGTACCAGGCCTTTTGCCTACAGGCCCTATTACTGGCGCGGCGGGCCTGCTTGGCCGCGGCCTGGCCCTGGCCCCGGGCGGCCCAGGCGGCCTTGGCGCGGGGGCTCACCCACCTGGCGGGCTTGGCCAGGCCTGATTTTTCCTGGCCGGCGCTCAACGACTCGGGCGGGGCGCTAGGCGATTATGCGGCGCTCATGGCCTGGGCTGGCCAGGACCTGGGCCGGCCCGTCTGGCGCTGGCTGGGCAGCCACGGCCAGGAGGGCAGACAGCCCCGCATGTCCTCCAGGCTTTGGCTCCAGGCCGGGCTGGCGATATTGCGGGGTGGCCGGCCACCAGGGGATATGTGGCTGTTGTTGCGGGCCGCGCCACCCGGTCTGGCCCACGGCCATGCTGACGGCCTTTCCCTGGAGGTCCACGCGGGCGGTCCCCGGGTGGTGGACCCGGGCATCAGCTCCTATGCCCCCAGTCCCCTGACCACCCTGTACCGTGGCGCTGGGGCGCACAGCCAGCCCCTACTGGACGGCCTGGGCGCCAGTCCGGGACCCGGCGCCATCGCGTTGCATCGCTGGCCGGGCCTGCAACTGGCCATCGCCCAGGCGGCCACGCCCGGCGGGGCCATCCTGAGCCGCTGGCTGGTCATGGTGGGCGGGCGCTACGCCCTGGTGTGGGACCGGGTGTGGGGCCTGGCGGGTGAGCACGAATGGCGGGTGGGTTGGCAGATGTTCCCCGGCCGCTGGCGGCGGCTGGAGAAAGCCCTGGAGGCGGCGGACGGCTTTGGCCTGCGTCTGCTGCACGCCCCCGCCGGCGCGGCCTTGGACTTGGACCAAGGCCGGCGCCGGCCACTCCGGGGCTGGGTCTCCCTGGCCGGCGCGGACACCCCGGCCCCCCATTGGCGCCTGGCCGCGCGGGGGACCTTGCCCATGCAGGCCCTGTGGCTTTTGGCCCCCGACGCGGGCTATAGTTTGGTTGATCTGCGCGTGGCCTGGGGCCAGGTCTCCATGGTCATCGGCCATCCAGGGGGTCAAGTGGACCGGCTGGTGCTGGCGCCGGCGGCCCGCCCGCCCGCGCGCCTCATGACCCCTGGCCGTACATGGCGAAAAAATTGTCCATGATGAGCTCCACGGTGGCCTGGTTGACGTGGAAGTTCTCGCGGCCGCTGGTGTAGGCTGGCCGGCCCAGCAGGGGACAGAGGATGGTGGCGATCTCGTAGGCGGGGAAGTAGCTGACATTGGCGTGGCGGCTGGCGAACTCGTCGGCCGCGGCGCGCAGGGTGGACTTGGAGTTGCAAC
Organism: Desulfarculus sp.; assembly: GCA_016218705.1. Classification (GTDB taxonomy): domain Bacteria; phylum Desulfobacterota; class Desulfarculia; order Desulfarculales; family Desulfarculaceae; genus JACRDC01. Next base: position 18,388 of record JACRDC010000017.1, on the reverse strand, counting down.
TGGCGCTTATGACGTCGGCGTCGCCGCGGAAGGTGGCCCACAGGTGCACGGGCGAGACCGTCACCACCAGGTGGCAGGCGGGGTTGTGCAGGGCCATGATCTGCTGAATGCCCTCCAGGTTGTCCAGGTTCTCCTGGTAGCGGCTGACCCGGAACTGGTAGCGGCCCATGTCGCCGCCCTGGGTGACGTAGGGGCCGGCGGGCAGGCAGATGACCGCGCCGTCGGCCCGGTCCTGCCATATTTCCGTGAGGCCCAGGGTGAGGATCAACACCCGCGCCCTGGTCAGGGCGCGCCGCGAGTGCTGGCGGTGTAGGGCGAAGTCGGCCTCGGCCTGCTCCAGGCTGCCGTAGAGCACCACGCGGCGGTAGGGGTCCTGGACCGTGCCGCTGTCCGGCACCCGCCACCAGCGCAGCCCGGGTTGCCAATCCCCAAAGGTGTATTCAAGGACCTGGCGCATGGAGAAGGTGTTGTACAGCCGCTCCCAGGCGGCGCTGGCGTGCCGGGCCGCCGGGTGATGGGTCTCCTCTGCCACGTAGTTGTAGCCACGCGCCTGGAGCACTTGTTTTATCTCGCGGGCGAAGCAGGAGCCCATGGAGGCGATGGGCGTATGCTGGTCAAGGACCAGGCCGGGGCGCGGTCCCTGGGGATAGGCCTCGGCCAGGGACGGCGTGCCATAGGCACCGGGCCAGACCTGCCAGTCGGCGAACTCGTGGCCGGGATGAACGTCGCTGCGGGCCATGGCTCCTCCGTGCAGATAAATCATTGAATGAAACGGGGGGCGGTGTCGGCCCAGACCCAGCACTACCGATCAAGTTACCGCCTTGGGGGATTTCCCGTCCAGTCCGGACTGGGCGACAGGACCGCCAGCCCCCCCTGCCGGCGGCGGGCATGAGTCCTTGACGCCATTAAACCAACTATGATAGCTAATCGGTAGGGGTATGAGTCGGGCAACCCGGGAACGCTCCCTCTCAAACTGGATTAAGCCCATGCATAATCTGAGCAGCCTATATCGGGATCAGCGGGGCCAGACCACCACGGAATACATGCTCATCATCGGGGTCATCGTGGCGGCCATTCTGGCTGCGGCCTACGTCTTCATTGACCCATTCAAGGAAGGCGTGCAGACCATGGCCAAAAACATCAAGGACACCCTGAGCCAAGGCTTCAAGTCCAAGTGAGGCCGGGAGGTCCCGGCCCGGGTTTGCGCTAGCATGACCTGGGCGGCAGAACTGGGCTTGGCCGTGCTGCTGGGCGCCGGTGTGGTCACTGACCTGCGCAGCGGCCTGGTCTACAACTGGCTAACCCTGCCCGCCGCCGGCCTGGGGCTGCTCCTGGGTGGCTGGCAGGCGGGGTGGTGGGGCTTGTGGACCGCCCTGGCCGGGGTGCTGGTGGGCGGCGGCCTGCTCCTGGTGCCTTTCATGTTGGGCGCCCTGGGCGGGGGCGATGTCAAGCTGCTGGCGGCGGTGGGCGCCCTGGGCGGGCCGGCCTTCGCCCTCAAGGTGGCTGTGTACGCCTGCCTGGTGGGCGGGGCCTGGGCCTTGGTGGTCATGCTGGTCAAGGGATGCCTGTGGGAGGGCCTGGCCAACCTGGGCCGGCTGTTGCGGGGACTGGTCATCCCCGGCCTGCGTCCGGCTCCGCCCCAGAGCCTGGGCCTGCCGGGCATCCCCTTCGCGGTCTGCCTGGCCGCCGGTGCCCTGTGGGCGCGCTTTTTCGATGTGCTGCCGGGCTGGTTCCGGGCATGAGCGCTGGGGTGCCCAGGCCCTCGGCCCAGGGCGCACGGCGCCTCCTGCGCCGGCAGGAGGGCCAGGCCACCGTGGAATTCATGCTGATGATGGTGGTCACCCTGCTGGTGGTGTTGGTGGTATTTTCCCTGGCCTGGCTGGGCAGCGAGATGCTGCTCGTGCGCTACGCTTCCTTCTTGGGGGCCCGGGCCTACTTGGCCCACGCCGACCACCAGAAGGCGGCCGAAAAGGCGGCCTCCTGGGTGCCGGGGGCCACGGGCCAGGTCAGGGTGGAGGTGAGCGAGGGCGAGGGAGTGAAGGTATCGGTCCAGGTGCGCGAGGCCTTTCCCCTGCGCACCATGTTCGGCGGCTCCGACCGCACCTGGCTGACCCGGGAGACCTTCCTGGGCCGCGAACCCGAATTCAGCGGAGACAACCAGCCCCGATGACCAGGCCCAGGCCACAGGCCACCGGCGGTCCGCGCCGGCTCTTGGCCGACCAGCGCGGCCAGACCACCATCTTCGTGGCCTTGTCGGCCATGGTGCTGGTGTGCTTCCTGGCCTTCATGGTCAACGTGGGCCAATTGGTGCACGACAAGATACTGTCCCAGAACATCGCCGATATGGTGGCCCTTTCGGCGGCCAACGTGCAGGCCGCGGGGCTCAACGAGATAGCTGACCTCAACATGGAATACTACGCCCTGGAGCGCGACCTCAAGCGCTGGCTCTCAGCCGGCACCTGGGTCAACGCCGGGGCGGCCCAGGGCCTGGTGAGCTTTTTCAGCAACCTCATGAGCATCAACGCCGCCATGCAGCAGGCGGCCAGCACCGTCTACGCAGGCAGCGCCCACGCGGTGGCCTACCGGGTGCTGGCCTGGCACAACCAAGAGTACGGCGGTTCGCGCCCCTTCTACATGGTTCCCTGGGTGCACCCGGTCTACCCCGGGTTCCGCCTGACGGCCTTGGATCACATTGGCCAAGGCTCTTGGTTCTACATGCACATCATCCCCATGCTCTGCTGCCAGCAGCCGGCCATCACCAACGTGCCCTTTCGGCTCATGCCCATCAGCCCCACCTCGGCCGTGGGTATACCAGTAGCGGGCATGGCGGTGTGGGACTCCTGGATGAAGCGCGACCCCGAAACCGCCACCTACTACCGGGTGCTGGTCTGGCGCCAGCCCATCAAGCCCTTTGTCAACCTGCCGGACCTGGGCTTTGACGTTGAGATACCGGCCATGTACGCCATGAGCCTGGCCATGCCCACTGGCGGCCACGTGGAGAACCGCAAGTCCGACTACATCGCCCGCTTCGCGCCGGTCAACAGCGACTTCAAGTACGACCTGCCGCTGCCCTTCAGCCAGCGCTATCTGCACTAGGGAGAGCTTGATGCAGCGCCCCATTTCACGCAGAAGAGTAGGCCCCGGGTGGGCGGCCCCCTGGCGGCCCCTGCGGCGTTTGGGCGGGCAGCAGGAGGGCCAGGCGGTGGTGGAAACCATGTTCGCGGTGACGGTGCTGGTCTTGCTGCTGGTGGTCATGGCCCAGCTTTTCTTCATCTCCGACCTGGCCTCCTACGTCATGGCCGCCGTGCACTACCAGAGCACCACCGACATCCACAAGCTGGACGAGAAGAAGCGCTTCGCCTACCAGGTGATCGCGGTGGAGAAGAGCATGGAGGCCCTGCCCGGGGTGGAGATGGCCCTGGGGCATTTCCAGCAGGGCGGCACACCGGGCCAGTACACGGTCAAGCGGCGCCTGGCGGTCTTTGGTGGGGCCTACACCGGCCAGGGCGAGAATGCTTTTTATTGGGTACCGGGGGCCTTTGCCGACAGCCTGGTCTATGGCCTGGGCAGCGGCCGCCGTACCCTTGACCTGGGGGTGGCGATAGCCCAGCCCATCCAGTAGGGCTTGGGCGCCAGCCCCGCCCCATGACGGAGGCCGACGTGGCACAATCGTTCCTTGCGGGTAAGAAAGGCCTTATCATCCCCCTTGCCCTGGGGGTGATCGCCCTGCTGCTCACCTTTCAATACATATCCCAGCGCGAAAAGGCCCTGGGGCTCATGGCCGAGCCGGTGCCCACCCTGGTGGCCAAGCAGGACCTGCCGCGCATGACCAGGCTGGACGAAACCTCGGTGGAGGTGCAGCAGGTGCCGCGCCAGTACGTGCAGCCGGGGGCCTTGAGCGAGATCAAGGAGGCCCTGAACCAGGTGACGGCGGCGCCCATACTCAAGGGCGAGCAGGTCTTGGGCACCAAGCTGGTGGCCTACGGCCTGGATACCGGCCTGGCCATCAAGGTGCCCAAGGGCCTGCGGGCGGTCACGGTGGCCGTCAACGACGTCAGCGGCCTGGCCGGGCTCATCAAGCCGGGCAACTTCGTGGACGTGCTGGGCACCTTCGAGTTCGGCGACATGAAGCGTAGCGACCATAAGACCTTCACGGTCTTCCAGAATGTGCTGGTCCTGGCCGTGGGCCAGCAGATGGGCCTGGAGAGCGAGGCCGCCAAGGCCCTGACGCTGACCGAGCAGCAGCGGCGCGAAAAGGCGGGCGGCATGCCCGTGGGCATGACGGGCATGCCCCGGCCCGACGCGGTGCGCACGGTGACCCTGGCCCTGGACCCTCAGCAGACCCAAGGCCTGGTGCTGGCCCAGAACTCGGGTCAGATAAGCCTGGCCCTGCGCTCCTTGTTCGAGGGGCGCGAGGGCGCGCCGGTGGTGCCGGTTTCCCTGGAGACCCTCCTGGGGGTGCGCGACAAGGTGTTGTTCCAGCCCAATGCCTGGCGGGAGATACGAGGCACGGAGCTGAGCAAGTAGTTTGCGTGGTGTTGACTAGCGCGCCGTCCCAAGAGGCGGCGGGAGGACGGGCGATGAAGCTCAAGCGCGTGACGATGGCGGCCCTGGCGGCCCTGGCAATGGTCCTGATGCTGGCGGGGCTCACGGCCGGCGCCCAGGGCATGAGGATTTTCCTGGGCGAATCCACCACCCTCACCCTGCCCTATCAGTTCTCCAAGCTGGCGGTGGGCGACCCCTCGGTGGCCGACTACCTGGTGCAGAAGAACGAGGCCAGCGGGGCGGAGATACTGCTCAACGGCAAGAAGGCCGGCTCCACCAACCTCATCGTGTGGGACGCCCAGGGCCAGCAGCGCGACGTCTACGGCCTGACGGTGCTGGTCAAGGACCTCAAGGCCTTCACACAGGAGATACAGCAGGTGGTGGGCCGGGCGCCGGGGCTGCGCTTTAGGGTGGCCGGCGAGAAGCTCATCATCGAGGGCGAGGTGGCCACGCCCCAGCAGCGCGAGCTCCTGGACAAGATGGTGGGCGACTCGCCCCAGGTGATAAAGATGGTCACCCTGTCGCCGGTGGCCCTGTCCATCATCGCCGACTCCATCAAGCAGCACCTGGCCAACAACAATGTGCGCGTGCGGCCGGTGGGGCAGAAGATCGTCCTGGAGGGCGTGGCCTACGGCCAGGAGCAGGCGGCCCGCCTGGAGTCCATGGCCCGGCTCTACTACCCCGACGTGCAGAGCCTGTTGCAGGTGCAGCCTGGCGAGCTGCGCCCCGGGGCCGGCGACATGATCCAGGTGACGGCCAACTTCATGGAGGTCAACAACGCCACCATTGACGGCTGGGGCATCTCCTGGCTGCCCATCGCCTCCGACGGTGGCAACCAGATCACCGGCACCCAGGCCATTGGCACCGGCGCCGGCTTCACCGGCTCCATCGTGGGCACCATCAGCAGCTTGTTCCCCAAGCTGAGCCAGGCCAAGGAAGTTGGCGGGGCCAAGGTGCTGGAAACCTCCAGCATGAGCGTGCGCTCCGGCGACCCGGCGGCCTTCCAGTCCGGCGGCGAGGTGGCCATACCCGTGTCCCAGTCCTCGGGGGCCGTGACCATCAGCTACAAGGAATACGGCGTGTTCCTCAACGTGCTGCCCATCAGCGACGGCGACAACGTCTCGCTCAAGCTAGAGGTGGTGGTCTCCTCGCCCACCGAGGCCCAACCCGGCGGCAACTTCAACTTCACCAAGAGCCGCGTGGCCACGGTGCAGTACTGCAAGTCCGGCGACAGCGTGGCCGTGGGCGGGCTCATCACCAACCGCCACACCAAGCTCTTCGACAAGCTGCCCACCGGGGCCAGCGGGGCGCTGTTCCAGCTCTACGCCTCCGAGGAGTTCCAGAAGAAGCGCTCCCAGTTCGTGGTTTTCGTCACCCCGGCGGTGCTCAGCCAGGGGGCGGCGGAGGCCCACCGCGACCTCAAGGGCCTGGTGGAGGAGAAGTTCGACACCTACCAGGAGAACAAGCGCTGATGCCTAGCGGGGGCCACAACCGGCGGCCCTGGCCCGCGTGGCGCCAGGGTTGTCCGCCCGGGCGCGCGGATAGGCGGGGGTAGACCATGAGCCCCGGCCGGGCAGCCGTCTTCGCGGTCACCAGCGCCAAGGGGGGCGTGGGCAAGAGCTTTTTCGCGCCCAACTTCGCCGTGGCGCTGATGCGCGAGACCCGGGGCCGCGTGGTGCTGGTAGACCTGGACCTGGAGTGGCCCGGCGACGCCCTGGCGCCTTTGGGCACGACGCCGCCCCGCCGGGCCATGAGCGACCTGGCGCCCCTGTTGGCCTCGCTGCCGGCCAGCATGCTCAAGGGCTACCTGGACGTGCATCCCAGCGGGATATCCTACCTTGGGGCCTACCACTCCCCGGAGCAGGCCTTGGCCCTGGATAGCCAGGCCGTGTCCGGCTGCCTGGAGCTTTTGGCCCAGGCCTTCGACATCGTGCTCATGGACCTGGGCACCGGCTTCGGCCCCTTCAACCAGGCCTGCCTGGATTTGGCGTCGCATATCTTCGTGCTGCTGACCCCCGACCTCTACGCGGTCAATCACACCCGTCTGGGCCTGGAGCGCCTGCAGGCCCTGGCCTTCCCCCGCCAGATGGTCTCGCTGGTGCTCAACCGCCACGACCCCAAGAGCGAGTTCGGGCCTAAGGCGGTGGAGGCCCGCCTGGAGCGCCCCCTGGCCGGGGCCATCCCCGAGGACGCCGCCGCCGTGGCCCAATCCTTAAGCCAGCGCGGCCTGCTCATCCTGGACAAGCCCCGCCACCCCATCAGCAAGGCCTTGGACGAGTTGGCGGCCAGCCTGTGGACCCGGGGGGTGGCTGATCTGTCCCAGCGCCGCGCCCGGCCGGCCACGGCCGCCCCGGCGGTGGCCCTATCGCCGGCCTTCGCCCCGGCCGGCTCCGCCGGGGAAGGCGCTCCCACCGCTCCCGCCGCCCCGGCCAGCCCCGGCCAGCCCGATGAGGTGGACCAGATCAAGCTGAAGGTGCACGAGCGCCTGCTGGGCGAGATGGACCTCAAGAGCCTGGACCTGGAGGCGGCCAAGGACCCCGCCAAGGCCCAGGCGCTCAAGCAAGAAACCAGGCGCATCATTGACCGCCTGCTGGACGAGGAAGGCGCCGCCTTGAGCGACCGCGATACCCGCCAGCGGGTGGCCGCCGAGATACTAAACGAGGCCCTGGCCCTGGGTCCCCTGGAGGGCTTTTTGGCCGACCCGGCCATCAACGAGATAATGTGCAACGGCGCCCGCACCATCTACGTGGAGCAGAAGGGCAAGCTGGTGCTGACCCAAGCCCGCTTCTTGTCCGACAAGCACCTGCGGGCCACCATCGAGCGCATCGTGGCGCCCCTGGGCCGGCGCATAGACGAGCTGTCGCCCATGGTGGACGCCCGCCTCAAGGACGGCTCGCGGGTCAACGCGGTCATACCCCCCCTGGCCGTGGACGGCGCCCTCCTGACCATCCGCAAGTTCGCGGCCAAGCCCCTGGGCGTGAGCGACCTGGTGGGCTTCGGCACCTTCAATCAGGCCATCGCCCAACTGCTGGAGACCTGCGTCAAGGCCCGGCTGAACATGGTAATCAGCGGCGGCACCGGCAGCGGCAAGACCACCCTGCTCAACGTGCTCTCCTCCTTCATCCCGGCCCACGAGCGCATCGTGACCATCGAGGACTCGGCCGAGCTGAAGCTAAAGCAGCCCCACGTCTGCCGTCTGGAGAGCCGGCCCGCCAGCCTGGAGGGCACCGGCGAAGTGACCATCCGCGACCTGGTCAAGAACTCCCTGCGCATGCGCCCCGACCGCATCGTGGTGGGCGAGTGCCGCGGGGCCGAGGCCCTGGACATGCTGCAAGCCATGAACACAGGCCACGACGGCTCCATGACCACCGTGCACGCCAACACCCCCCGCGACGCCTTGCGCCGCCTGGAAACCCTGGTGATGTTTGCCGGCTTCGATCTGCCCAGCCGGGCCATCCGCGAGCAACTGGCCAGCGCAATCCATCTGGTCATCCAGCAGAACCGCCTGCCCGACGGCTCGCGGCGCGTGGTGTCGGTCACCGAGGTGGCGGGCATGGAGGGCGACGTCATCACCATGCAGGACATCTTCACCTTCCACCAGACCGGGGTGGACCAAGAAGGCCGGGTGCTGGGCAGCTTCCTGGCCAGCGGCTTCATACCGCGCTTCATGACCACCCTGGAGGAAAAGGGGCTGTCCGTGCCCCGCGAGATATTCCTGGAGACCTATGCCTGAGACCAGGAGCCATAGGCGCCCCACGCGGGAGCCCCGGCCATGAGCGGCCTGGGATGGCAGGCGGCTGGGCTGGCCCTGGCCCTCATGGCCGGGCTGGCGGCCTACCTGTTGGGCAGCCGCTACGGCCAGCGCCTGTGGGCTGCCTTCCAGCGCCGGGGCGAGAACGACGCGGCCTTTATCCACGAAACCTGCGAGCGCCTGTTCAAGGAAATCCCGCTGGCCCATTGCCGGCTCATGGTCTGGGGGGCGGCCCTGGCGGGGATGGCCTTGGGGGCGGGACTGACCTGGCACCTGGCCTGGCCGGCGCAGGCCTTCTTCAGCCTGATGCTGGGCTATGTGGCCTGGGGCCTGCCGCGACGCCTGGCCGCCTACCTGGGCCGCCGCTACGTGGGGCGCTTCGCCGACCAGTTGGTGGACGCTCTGACCATGCTGGCCAGCGCCCTGCGCTCGGGGCTGTCCCTGCCCCAGTCCCTGGACATGGTGGGACGGGAGATGCCCAACCCCATGAGCCAGGAACTGGCCCTGGTGCTCAAGGAGCAGCAGATGGGCCGCGGCCTGGACGAGGCCCTGGAGGCCCTGGCCACGCGGGTGCCCAGCGAGGACCTGGGCCTGGTGGTCAATTCGGTGCTCATCCTCAGGGAGACCGGCGGCAACCTGGCCGAGACCTTCGACACCATCGTCTACACCATCAGCGAGCGCGACAAGGTGCGCGGCAAGATCAAGACGCTCACCGCCCAGGGGGTGGCCCAGGGCATGATACTCACGGCCATGCCCTTCGTGCTGGCCTGGGTGCTCTACCTTATCAACCCCGACTATATGCGCCCTCTGTTCACCACGGCCCTGGGCTGGGTGATGCTGGGGTTCATGGGCCTTTTGTTGACCATCGGCGGGCTGATGATCCGCAAGATAGTGAGCATTGACGTTTAGCGGCCCCCAAGGGCCGCGGACTTATTCGCATAGGGAGAAATGAAAATGACCACCGCTAGATTCACCCTGGCCCTGGCCCTGACGGCGGCGCTTCTCCTGGTTGTGGGCTGCGTGCCCACGCCGGAGTCCGTGCCCCTTCCCCCGCCCCCCACCGCCCAGGAACTGGAGCAAGGGGTCGTCACCCAGGCCTTGTGGTTCGGACAGATGCACCAGGGCCGCGCCACCACCAGCGGCGAGGATTTTGACATGCGCAAGTTGACGGCCTCCCACGCCACCCTGGCCCTGGGCACCCGCCTGGAGGTCAGGAACCCGGCCAACGGCCGCGCCGCCGTGGTGACGGTCAATGACCGGGGCTTCCTGGAGCCCGGCGATGAGCTGGGCCTCAGCGCTGCGGCGGCCCAGGCCCTGGGCATCCAGGACCGGCGGCGCTCCACCGTGGTCTACCGCCTGGCCAGATAGGGGCGGCCCTTGCGCGCCTGGCGGGAACTCTGGCAAGACCAGCGCGGCCAGACCACCACGGAATACATGCTGGTGATCGCGCTATTGGTCTGCCAGGTGGTGCTGGCCTACTATCTGCTGGCCCCGGCCTTGCAGGGCGGCCTGCGGGGCCTGGCTCAGCGCATCATCGAGAACAAGCCTTGAGCAGGAGTTAGGAGCGGGCCTTGACCCAATTGCTGCTCATCTTGATCCTGCTGCTGGCCTTTGGGGCGGTGTTCCTGGTGGCGCGGATGTTCTTCGCTGGCGCCGCCCGGGAGCAGGCCGTGCAGGCCCTGGGCGGCCAGGCCAAGGCAGAGGTATCCCGCTCGCTTTTGTTGAAGCTCAGCCGGCCCTTCATCACCCGCATGGTGCCCCTGACCAGGGGCATCAGCGCCCCCCACTGGCGCCTCAAGCGCCAGCGCGACATCCTGGCCGGGGGCTTGAGCGAAGAGATCACCGTGGACGAACTGTGGGCCTACAAGTTCTTCCTGGCCCTGGTGGCCCTGGTGCTCCTGTTCATGTTCAACCACGACGCCTCCTGGTGGGCCTGGCCCCTGGCGGCCTTCCTGGGTTTCTACTTCCCCGACCGCTGGGTGCGTGACCGCGTCAATTTGCGCCAGCGGCAGATCGTGCGCGCCTTGCCCAACGTGGCCGACATGCTGGCCCTGTCGGTGGAGGCGGGCCTGGACTTCATGGGCGCCATCGGCAAGGTGGTGGCCAAGTCGCGGCCTGGCCCATTGATCGAGGAACTTAGCCTGATGTTGGGCGAGATTCGCCTGGGCGCCTCGCGGGCCGAGGGCCTGCGCAACCTGGCTTACCGCTGCAACGTCACCAGCCTGAGCGCCTTCGTGGCGGTGCTGATCCAGGCCGACAAGCTGGGCGTGTCCATCGGCCAGGTCTTGCGCGCCCAGAGCGACAAGCTGCGCACCGACCGCTTCCAGCAGGCCGAGCGCCTGGGGGCCCAGGCCACCCAGAAGATACTGCTGCCCCTGATCCTGTGCATCATGCCCGCGGTCTTCGTGGTCATAATCGGCCCGTTGGTGCTCAAATATGTCCTCGGATTTTGAGGTGCACAACCTTACGCGCCCAGGCCAGGTGGCCGGCCGCGCGCGGGCGGCGGTGTCCCTGGGCCAGCGCATGCGGGGCCTGCTGGGCAGCCGGGGCCTAGGTCCGGGCCAGGGTCTGTGGATTTCTCCCTGCCGCCAGGTGCATACTTTTTTCATGCGCTTTGCCATTGACGTGGTTTTTCTGGACCGTGGGCAGCGAGTGGTGGGGGTGTGCCGCGATCTGCCCCCCTGGCGGCTTTCGCCCTGGCGCTGGACCGCGGCCTCGGCCCTGGAACTGGGCGCTGGCGCGGCCCGGGATATCGCCGTGGGAGACGTGCTGGAGTTCAGGCCGGCGCCCAACCTGGCGGTGGCCGGCCCACAGGTGGGCGGGGAAACCCTGGCCCAGGGGGAAGGATCGGCGTGAAGCTTAGGTTCAGCCTGGAGGTCCTCAAGGGGCCGGACAAGGGCCTGGTGCTGGAACTGACCCGGCGCGAGAGCCTGTTGGGCCGGGGCGAGGACGCGAGCCTGCGTCTGGGCGACCAGGAGGCCTCGCGGCACCACTGCAAGCTGGTGCTGGCCGAGCGCAGCCTTCAGGTAGAGGACCTGGGCTCTGCCAACGGCACCTGGATCAACGGCCAGCGGGTGGAGCGGGGGCAGTTGATGCACGGCGACGTGCTACGCGTGGGCCTGAGCGAGATGGCTTTGCGCGTGGACCAGGCCCGGGCCAAGGCGGGGCCGGCCCCCACCCAGGAGGCTGGTGCCACCCGGCCGGGCGTGCTGGCCGGGCTGGGCTGGCGGGCGCAGGTGGCCCTGCTCCTGCTTCTGTTGGCTCTGGCCTGCTTCCTGGTGGTGGCCGTGCCCATGGTCAACCGCCAACAGGAGGCCCTGGAGACCGAGGCCCTGGAGCGGGCCTCGGCCCTGGTGCTGGCCCTGGCGGCCTTGAACCGCGAGGCCCTGCAACTGGGCGACGAGATGCTGGTGGACGTAAAGCAGGTGGCCAAGATGGAGGGCGTGGTGCAGGCCTACATCTATGACCGCGCCGGGCGCACCTGGGCACCGCTTGCACAGCTCCATCAGATGCCCGGCGACGCGGTGGCCCGCAAGGCCCTGCAGGCCGAGCAGTTCCTGGTGCAGACCACGGCCCCCGGCGAGTACGACCTGGCCCAGCCCATCAAGGTCTTCATGCCCCAGAGCGGGCAGTTCGAGAGGCTGGGCACGGCGCGTCTGGTGTTTTCGCTGCACAAGCTGGCCGGGCAGCGCGGCGGTCTCTGGCAAGGCGCCCTGGTGGGCCTGGTGGTCTCCCTGCTCTTGGCCCTGGCGGTGGCCTATCTTCTGCTGTACCTGGGCGCCCGGCCGGTGACGCGCCTGCGCGAGCAGTTGGAGGCGGTCTTGAAGGGCGACGCCCGCGAGGTGAGCGCCACCCAGGGCAGCGGTCAACTCAGTGACCTGGCGGCCAGCATTAACCGGGGCTTGGCCAAGCTGGCACAGACGCCTTCCGCGCCGGCCCAGGCGCCTGGCGCTCCCCTGGCTCCATCTGGCCCCGCCAGCCCGCAAGGTGGCCTGACCCTGCTGGCCGGGGCGGTGGGCGACCCTGTGCTCCTGGTGGACGCCGACAACCAGGTGACCCTGGCCAACCAGGCCTTTGGCCAGGCCCTGGGCCTGGACCCGGGCCAGGTGGCGGGCCGGCACATCCTGGAGGCCTTGCCCGACCCGGCCCTGCTGGCGCCGCTGCTGGAGCTTATTCAGCAGGCCACGGCCCAGGCGGGGCAGGTGTTGTCCCGCCAGGTCAGCGACGGCCAGGGCCGCATGGTGCGCCTTAGCGTGGCGGCCATGGTCCCCTTGGCGGGGGGCGCGCCGTCTCTGCTGGTGGTCTTGGGCGGCCTGGGCGCCCCAGGGGAGGCGCGAGCATGAGCCAGGATTTCGACCAGCAGACCGTGGCCGGGCGTCCTTCGGGTGACTACCTACGCGTGCGCCGGCCCGGGGCTGCGCCCCAGCTGTTCATGCTGGGCCAGGGACAGACCGTGCTGGGGCGCTCGCCCGAGTGCGGCCTGGTGCTGGAGGACGACAGCGTTTCGCGCCGCCACGCCATGGTCGAGCGCCAGGGCCAGGACATCCTGATTAGCGACCTGGGCTCGGCCAACGGCCTGTTGCTGAACGGGCACAGAGTGGAGAGCGCCGTGCTGGTGCCGGGGCAGGTGGTGCTGCTGGGCGTGGTGGAGGTGTCCCTGGATTCCCGCTCCCCGGTTGGCGCCGCCCCGCCCGAGGCCGGCCAGGCCACGGTGATGCGTTCCTCGCCCTTGCAGGCCGCCGTCCCGCCCAGCCCCGGCGGCGGCAAGTCCCGCCGGCTGCTCTTGGTGGGCGGCTTGGCCGCCCTGGGGGTGCTGGCCCTGGTCATGGCCGTTTCGCTCTTGGGTGGCGGCAAGAAGGAGCAGGTCCCGTCAACTCCGGCGGCGGCCCCGGCGCCAGCCGCGCCCAGGCCGGCCACCCCCGCGGCGCTACCCTCTCCACCCGTGGACGACTCCAAGGCCGCCACCCACCTGCGCGACGGCCAGACCTACCACGAGGCCGGCCGACTGCTGGACGCGGCCCAGGAGTGGCGCCGCGCCCTGGAAATTGACCCCGGGCTTCAGGCGGCCCGGGGCAAGCTGGAGCGCGTGGAGCAGGAGATCATGCAAAAGGCCGAGGAGGCCTACCGACGGGGGCTGACCAGCTTTCAGTACCTGGACTACGAAAAGGCCATCCAGAACTGGCTGGTGGTGCAGAGCCTGCTGCCCGACCCTCAGCACCCCCTGCACCAGAAGGCCGCGGACTACATTGCCCAGGCCAGGGCCAAGCTGGGGCGCTAGGATTCCCATCGGCCCCCAAGGAGAAGTAGCCTTGATAAGGCTCACGGTATCGCGCGATGGCCGCAACATCGAGCTCAGGGTCCTGGAGCCCGGCAGCTACACCCTGGGGCGCAGCCCGGACAGCGACCTGGTGCTGGACGACCCGGCGGTGGCCGAGAGCCAACTCAGGCTGACCGTCTCGGCCCATGGCGTCATGATCGAGGACCTGGCCGGCGGGCAGGGCCAACTTAGCGGCCAGAGGCCCCTGCCCCTGGGGCCTTTCGTGCTGGACTGGCAGACGGCCGAAACCGAGGCCGGCGCGCAGACCAGGGTGGCCCCCGCCCCGGAGCCCCCGCCCCCGGCGGGCCTGGCCGGGCAGCCCCCCGGCGGCGTCTTGGCCCAGCTCAGGGTGCTGAGCGGCGAGCAGACCGGCCAGGTCTTCAGCCTGGGACCAGGGATCAGCCTGGTGGGCCGCGCGCCAGAGTGCGCCGTGCGCCTGGCCGACCCCTCGGTCTCGCGCCGGCATGCCGAGATCAGCGTGGACGGCCAGGGTTTTAGCGTCCGCGATCTGGGCAGCACCTCCGGCACCCTGCTGGAGGGCCGCTCCATCGAGCAGGCCCGGCTGGCGCCGGGGCAGAGCTTGAGCTTCGGCACCGTGACCATCGAGCTGCTGCCGCCCCTGTCCGGCCCGGACGACACCAGGGCCAAGGCCTCGCCCCTGGCAGCACAGGAACCGGAGAGCCCGCCGGCCCCCGCCGGACAACCCGCCGCCGCCGGCTCCTCCGCGCGCCGCCGGCTCCTCCTTTACGGCGAGGCGGCAGTGGCCCTGGCCCTGTTGGCCCTGGCCCTGGTCTTCGGCGGCGGGGACAAGGGCAAGCCCGGTCAGGTCAGCCAGGCCGTGCAGCAGCGGCAGCAGAGCGAGCAGGAGGAGCAGCGCCAGCGCCTGGTGGTTATCAACCTCACCAAGGGCAAGCAGGCCCTGGAGGCCGGGGCCCATGCCGAGGCCGCCCAGTTCCTGCGCAACGTCATTACCGCCGACCCCGGTCACGAGGAGGCCCGGCGGCTTCTGGAGCAGGCGCAGCAGGCCCTGGCCCAGGCCGAGAGCCAGAGAGCCAGCCTGGAGCGCCAGGAGACCCTGCGCCGCCAGCGGCGGGACGATCTCTGGCGCCAGGCCCGCGCCGCCCAGGAGCGGGAGGATTACGCCCGGGTGCGCGAGCTGGCCGGCCAGGCCCTGGAGGTGGACCCCAACGACGCCCTGGCCCGGCACCTGATCTTGCAGGCCCAGGCCGCCCAGGAGCAGAAGGAGCGGCAGCGCCTGGAGGCCGCCGAAACCGTCCGGCAACGCGAGGCCCAGGCCCAGGAACTCTACCGCCAGGGCCTGGCCAAGCTGGAAAAGAAAAGCCTGATCCTAGCCCGCCAGGACCTGGAGCAGGCCCTGGCCCTGGATAGCGAAAACGTCTTTGCCGTGACCGCCCAGGCACGCCAGGCCTTGGAGCGCCTGGAGCAGGCCTCGCTCAAGAAGGCCGACGAATTGGCCGCCCTGGGGGCCAAGCAGCACAAGGCCGGCCGTCTGAACGAGGCCCTGGCCGCCTACAGGCAGGCTCTGCAATTGCAGCCCGAGCACCCCCAGGCCAAGGCTGGCCTGGCCAGGGCCAGGCAGGAGGCCGAGCGCCAGGCCGTGCGCCTGGCCCAGGAGGCCGACGTGCTGGAGGGCCTGGGCAAGCGCGGGCCGGCCTGCGCCAAGTGGCGCCAGGCTCTGCAACTGACTACCGAGGACGGCGCCCTCCACAAGGAGATCAAGGAGAAGCTGCCGCTGTGCCGCTAAACATTAGGCCAGTAAACAAGCGAGTTCTGTCCGCCAGCCTGCTGCTGGCGTGGTTGTGGGCGCTGCTGGCGGCCGCCGGCTGCGCTCAAATGCGCGCTTCCCTGGAGCAGCTTTCGCCGGAGGCCTCCCAGCCCGTCGTCTTCAGCCTGGAGAGCCCGCCCCTGCGTCTGGAATTGCCCGCCGGCAGCCGCCTGGAGCCGGGCGGCGCCGAGCAGCCCGGCCTGCTGTTCAGGGCCACCCTGCCCTGGCCGGGACACCTGCTGGTGGTGGAGGCCAACCCTCGGTCCCCGAGCCAGCCGCCCCTGGAGCCGGCCTGGACCCAGGCCGAGCAAGAGCGCCTGGCCATGGCCTTGCCCCGGGCCAGCGGCTGGCAGAGCCAGACCCTGATGCTGGCTGGCAGGACCGCCCATGAGCTGACTTGGTCCACGCCAGAGCAGCAATGCCGGCGCATCTACCTGCCGGCCCAGGGCTGGCTGTATCAGGTCACCCTGGCCCATCCCGTCCAGGCCGCGGGGCTGGACCTGGCGTCCATGGTGGAATCCTGGGGCCTGGCCCCCGCCCCCAGCCAGGACGCCCCGGCCCAGTCACCGGTGGCGCAGCCGCCGGCACCGGCCCCGGCGGCGGGTCCCCTGAGCCCCCGCCAGGCCCTATGCAGCCTGGACCCGCCGACTTTGGCCCGCGCCACCCAGGAGGCCGAGCGCCGGGCCGAGCAGGACCCCCGCGACGCCCTGGCCGCCGCGCGTATGGTGGAGGCCAAGGCCTGGCGCTCGCTGGCCCTGGCCATACAGGGCCAACCGGCGCCTTCGGCCGACTGGGCGCGGCTAAGGGCCAAGGCCGTGGCCGTGTACCGCCGCCATCCCGGCGCGGCGGCCACCCGCCGGGCCTTGGGTATGGCCATGATCTTGGAGGAGCGCCCGGCCAAGGCCCGCCAGTACCTGGAGGCGGCCGCGCAGGCCGAACCCAGCGACGGGGTCAATCTTGTGGCCCTGGCCCTGGTGCCCGGACAGGAGACCGCAACTCGGGCCGACCTGGGGCGCCGGGCGGTCAAGGCCTCGCCTGAGTTGCCGGCGGCCCACCTGGTGCTGGCCTGGGCCTTGGAGGACCAGGGGCAGGCCGCCCAGGCGGCCGCGCCCTACCAGGCCGCCCTGGCCTTGCAGCCCGGCAACCTGCCGGCCTTGATCGGCCTGGCCCGCCTGGAGATGGACGCCCCAGCCACCCGCCAGGCCGCCGGGGCGCGCCTAGCGCGGGTGCTGGAGATCATGCCCGACCACCAAGCCGCCCGCTTCAACCTGGCCCTGGTGCGCCTGGCCCAGGACCGGCCCCAGGAGGCCCAGCGCCTGACCCAGGAGGTACTGGCCAAGGAACCCCAGGACGCCGCCGCCCACAACCTGCGCGGCCTGGCGCTCTTGGCGCAAAAGCAGTACGCCCAGGCTGGCCAGGCCTTCGAGGCCGCCAGCCAGGCCGACCCCCGCCACGCCCAGGCCCTCTACAACCTGGGCGGGGTCTGCGCCGGCCAGTTGCAGAACAACGCCTGCGCCGGCCAGGCCTTCCGGCGCTTCCTGGAGCTGGAGCCCCAGGGACCCCGGGCCGACAAGGCCCGCGCCTGGCTTGGGCGCCACGGCCAATGACGGCGTGCGCCGCCGGCCCAACCCAGGCGGCCCGCTGAGGCATGAGGAAACGCCATGAGCGACCAGCCCCTGTTCAGCCAGACGGTCTTGCAGTTCTTCGGCCCGGTGCGCGACTTCTTGGAAGATGAGTCGGTGACCGAGGTGATGATAAACGGCCCCGGCGACATCTACATCGAGCGCCAGGGCAAGCTGCTCAAGACCGACCGCGCCTTTGCCTCGCCCGAGAGCCTCTTGGCCGCGGTGCGCAACGTCAGCCAGTTCGTGGGGCGCAGCATTGACCAGAACACGCCCTTTCTGGACGCACGCCTGCCCGACGGCTCGCGCCTGCACGCCATGATCCCGCCCATCGCCCGGCGCGGTCCCTACGTGGCCATCCGCCGCTTCTCCAAGAGCCTTCTGGGCATGGACGATCTGGTGGCCCGGGGCTCGCTGACCAGCGCGGCGGCGGGGTTCCTGAAGGCCTGCGTGGCGGCGCGCAAGAACCTGGTGGTGGCCGGCGGCACCGGCAGCGGCAAGACCACCCTGCTCAACATCCTGTCGTCCTTCATCGGCGCGGGCGAGCGCGTCATCGTCATCGAGGACGCCAGCGAACTGCAACTGGCCCAGCCCCACGTGCTGACCATGGAGACCCGCCACCCCGACGCCCAGGGCCGGGGGGCGGTGACCATCCGCGACCTGGTGGCCGCATCCTTACGCCTGCGCCCCGACCGCATCATCGTGGGCGAGTGCCGGGGCGGCGAGGCCCTGGACATGTTGCAGGCCATGAACACCGGCCACGCCGGCAGCCTGACCACCGTGCACGCCAACAGCGGCCGCGACGCGCTAAGCCGCCTGGAGACCCTGGCGCTCATGTCAGGGGTGGAACTGCCGCTGACCGCGGTGCGCGGCCAGGTGGCCTCGGCCCTGGAGGTGGTGGCCCAGATATCGCGCTTCCCCGACGGCTCCCGCCGCCTGACCGAGATTGTGGAGGTGCTGGGGCTGGACAGCCAGGGCAACTACCGCTTCCATCCCCTCTTGGTCTTTGACCTGGAGGGCAAGGACCCCGATAGCGGCAAGGTGCTGGGAGAGCTAAAGGCCACCGGCCAGGAGCCCAGCTTCCTCAAGGAGTTGGTCCTGACCGGCGTGGAACTGGAGCCCGGGTTGTTCCAGGCCAGTTGATACGCATTTCAGATCAGACGTATGGTTTTCTCGTCAGGTTTCCTCTGGGTACAGCCCTTACGGTATAGGCGGCCCAGGAAAGCCTAATTCCATTTCTAATTCAAATATGTAATAATAAGCTCATCTCAAGGGAGGTGGGCAAATGGGTAGAAGGGCCAGAGGCAGGGAGGTTTTGGAGAGGGCTAAGAAGGCATTGACCACCGCACGCACGGTAAGTGAGCTTC
>JACRDC010000106.1 GCA_016218705.1 Desulfarculus sp. | reverse complement strand
GGCAAAGCCAGTATGGCCGGGCGGCTCTAGCGGGACACAAAAAGAAACCGCTTAGGCTTTCTTGGGCCGCCTATACCGTAAGGGCTGTACCCAGAGGAAACCTGACGAGAAAACCATACGTCTGATCTGAAATGCGTATGACCAGGCCGGACCTGTCTCGGCGGCGTTCTTAAAACAAGAAGGGCGGGGTTAATCCCCGCCCGTGTTTTTGCCGCCCGTGTTTTCTTCCTCGCGGGGAATCAGCCCCGCAAGGCCCCGGCTCGCGCGGCCAGGCTGGCGGCCTGAGAGCCGCTGGATTTGGCCAGGGCCGCCTCGATGGCCGCCAGGCAGGCCTTGACCACCGGCATGAGGGGCTGGCTGCGTCCCAGTTGGGCCTCCAGGGTGGCCAGGTCGGCCAAGAGATCGTTGTGGGCCTGGCCGGAGAGCCCCAGGCCGCCGGCGGCCCGCAGGTCCCCGAGCCAGCCGGCCAGGCTGTCGCCGCCGGCCATCCCGCCGCCGCACAGGGCGCGCCCCGCCTCGGTCAGGCAGACCTTGCCGCTCAGGCTGACCATCTGCAAGGCCTCCTGGGCCAGGAGGGAGGTGGCCAGGGCCTCGGTGGCCCCCCGGTCCAGGCCCATGGCCTGTCCGATCTCCCACATGCTGGCATGCTCGCCGGCCTGGGCCAGCCGCTCCAGAAACTCCCGCTCCTTGCCTTGGTCCATGGGCGCTCCCATTCTGAGGGGTGGGGCCGTGGCCGGGGGCCAAGCCTGCTTAAGGGTGACACGCCCGCCGCCGGCGGTCAAGCCGCCGCGGGCGCGTGGTGGCCGGGGGTGGCCTATGGTAACATGACACCACCACCCAGGCCGTAAAGCACAGGCAGGAGAACCCCTTGGCCCGCCAAGCCCCGCAACTGGCGCAATACCACCGCTCCCTGCTGGAGCGCGAGCGGGGAAGCGTGCGCAAGGAGCCTGGCGGCCGGCTCAACGTGGCCCTGATCTACCCCAACACCTACGCCGTGGGCATGGCCAACCTGGGCCTGGCCACGGTCTACCGCCTCATCAATGAACGCGCCGACGCCCTGTGCGAGCGGGTCTTCCTGCCCGACCGCCAGGAGGCCGCCCTGTATCACAAGACCGGCGCGCCCTTGTTGACCCTGGAGTCCTCGCGCCCGCTGGCCGGCTTTGATCTGGTGCTGGCCACCCTGTCCTTTGAGAACGACGCCCCCCACCTGGCGGCCATGCTGGATATGGCCGGACTGGGCCTGGAGGCGGCCCAGCGCCACGGCCCCCTGGTCATCGCCGGGGGGGTGGTGCCCATGCTCAACCCCGAGCCCCTGGCCGATCTCTTGGACGGCTTCCTGCTGGGCGAGGCCGAGGTGGTGCTGGAACCCTTCCTGGAGGCCTTCCAGGAGGCGGCCCACCTGGAGAGGCGCCAGGCCCTCCTGACCCTGGCCCAGCAGGTGCCGGGCTTCTACGCCCCCGGTTTCTACCAGCCCACCTACGCCCCGGACGGCGCCTTGGCCGCCTTTACCCCCCTGGCCCAGGTGCCCCAGCGCGTGGCGGTGCCCAAGTACCAGGGGCCGGCCGCCGGCCTGGCCCGTAGCGTCTTTCACGCGCCCGGACCCCAGTTCGGCGACATGGCCCTGATCGAGGTGGGGCGCGGCTGCGGCCATGCCTGCCGCTTCTGCGCCGCCGGGCACGTGTACCGGCCCCCCCGCCTGGGCCAGGCCAGCGACTTTTTGGAGGCCGCGGCCCAGGCCGCGCGCCAATGGGGGCGCGTGGGCCTGGTCTCGGCGGCGGTGAGCGACATCGAGGGCATCGAGGACCTGGCGGCGGCGGTGCTCAAGCAGGGCGGCAAGCTCTCGGTCAGCTCCCTGCGCGCCGACCGCCTAGGGCCGGGGCTGGTCAAGGCCCTGGCCCAAAGCCGCCACCAGACCGTGGCCCTGGCCCCCGAGGCCGGCAGCGCCCGCCTGCGCCGGGTCATCAACAAGCATCTGGACGAGGACCAGCTCCTGCGCGCCGCCGAGCTCTTGATCCGGGGCGGGGTGCCCAACCTCAAGCTCTATTTCATGGTGGGCCTGCCCAGCGAGACCGGCGAGGACGTGGCCGAGCTGATCGGCCTGGCCCGGCGCCTCAGGCAGCAGGTGGTCAGCGCCGCCGGGCAGCGTGGCCACCTGGGCCGGGTCACGCTGAGCCTCAACGCCTTCGTGCCCAAGCCCTGGACGCCCTTCCAGTGGCAGCCCATGGCCCCCCTGAAGCTCCTCAAGGAGCGCATGGCCCGGGTGCGGAAGGAGCTGAAGCCCCTGGCCAACCTCAAGGTGATCTGCGACCTGCCCAAGCACGCCCAGGTGCAGGCGGCCATCGCCCGGGGCGACCGCCGCCTGGGGCCGGCCATCGCCGGCCTGTCCCAGGGCCTGGGACCCCAGGCGGCCCTGGCCCGGGCCGGGGTGGCAGCGGATTTTTACATCCTTCGCCAGCGCCCCTACGAGGAGCTGCTGCCCTGGGATTTTCTTGACCACGGCATCAGCCGCGCCTATCTGTGGCAGGAGGCTAGAGCCGCCCTGGAAGGCCAACAATCGCCGGCCTGCGCGCCGGCCACCTGCCGCCGCTGCGGGGCTTGTACTTGATGCCACCATGGGGTTGGCATGAGATGAAAGAAGACATGGACAACAAAGACCCCCACCAGACCCCGGACATCCTGGCCGACCCCGGCTCCCTGCTGGAACTGGAGAAGGCCGACCCCCGGGCCGCCGAGGCCCTGTGGCACGGCCTGGAGTTTGGCCAGCGCCTGCGGGCCGTGCTCCAGGCTTCTCCCCCCCAGCGCGAGAAGCTCATCACCCTGGCCCGTGACTCCCAGGAACTGACCCAGGCCCTGGCCATGGACGAGTTCGCGGCCACGGTGCTGGAACTGGGACCCGAGGACGCCGGCATGCTCCTGGGCCTGGCCAGCGATGAGCAGCTAGCCTACCTGCTGGACCTCACGGGCTGGGTCAAGGAGGACTTCGCGCCCACGCGCTACGAGGTCTGGCTGCCCCTGGTGTTGGATGCCGGGGCCGACCACCTGGAAAGCTGGCTCAGGGCCACCGACCTGGAGGTGCTGACGCTTTTGTTCGCCCACTGGTTCAAGGTGGTCAAGTACCTGCCCAGCCAGGACGAGCAGGAGCCGCCCGACGATCTGCCCTCTTTCACCCTGGACGGCGTGTATTTCATCGAGTTTCACGACCAGACCACGGCGGCCTTCCCGGCCCAGGTGCTGGTGCTGCTCAAGAGCGAGCTGGAGGACCGCTACCACCAGGCGCTGGAGGCCATGCTCTGGGAGTCGGCCTCCGGCCTGGCCGAGGACGCCGCCCGCTTCCGGCGCGGGCGCATGCAGGACCACGGCTTCCCCGACCGCCTGGAGGCCCTGGAGCTGTGGGCCGTGCCGCCCCCCGGCGAGGCCCAATGGCGGGAACGCCCCGCCAAGCTCACCCTGGGCTTCCCGGCCAAGAGCCCGCCCCGCTCGGGGGCCATGCTGGGGCTCTTGCCCCCCGACCTAGCCCTGCCCCGCCTGGCCGGCGGCCTGGACAGCGCCGCCCGGGACGCCCTCAAGGCCGAGCTGGCCTACGTGGCCAACTGCGCGGTGGTGGCCCTGGAGGCCGACCCGGCCCAGCCCGAGGCCGTGGCGCGGGCCGCCGGCGAGGGCCTGGGCCTGGTCAACCTGGGCCTGGAGCTTCTGGCCGGACCCCAGGGCGCCGCCGCCGCGGCCATACTGGAGCGCCTGCCGCTGGCCGCCCTGGCCCGCCAGGGGGCGGCGGCCATCCGCGAGCTCAACCGCCGGGCCTGGCACCTCTTGCGCCAGGGCTGGCTGGCCGGCCTGCCCACCGGCCTGCATATCCTGGACGAGCCCCTGGACCGCTGGCTGGGAGGACTCGTATTCCCGCGCCCCCGCTGCTATGATCCCGCCTTGGGCGCCGGGCGCGAGTACCGCGCCTTCCGCTGCCTGGCCGACCTGGAGCAGGCCCGGGCCTGTCTGGACCTGGCCGAGTTCGGGGGGCGGCTGTTGTTCGAGCTTCTGGGCGTGGAGCGCCGGCAGTTGATCGAGCTATTGGGCGCCCGCGCCTGGCCGGCCGACCCGGCCCAGATAAAGTTCAGCGCCGTGGTGGCCACCTGGCTGGCCCGCCGGGCCTTGGAACTAGAAGGCCTGGCCCCCATCCCGGCCCCGGACCTGGCAAGGGCCGTGGCCGCCTTGCAGGCCGGACTCAAAAGCGGCCTGGCCGAACAGGCCCGCGCCTCCTGCCAGGCGCTGGCCGACCCGGCCCAGGCGGCCCTGGCCGGCGAGCTGTTGCGCCGGGTCTTGGGCAACATCCAGCAGGAGCTGGCCGGGATTCGCGCCGGCCAGCCCTTGCAAGGGCAGTTCATCACGGGATTGGTCAGCCAGCGATGAGGGACGAGGCCGAGCAGATACGCCAGGTGCAGCGCATTTTCAATAGGGTGGTACCGGTCTACGACCTTTTGAACCGCGTCTTGAGCCTGCACGAGGACGTGCGCTGGCGGCGCTTCGTCTCCCGTAGCCTGCGCCTGGGGCCGGGGGCCAAGGTGCTGGACGTGGCATGCGGCACCGGCGACCTGGCCCTGGCCGTGGCCGCCCATGCCCAGAAGCCCCTGGTGGTGGGCCTGGACCTGGTGCCAGCCATGCTGGGGCCAGCCCAGAAGAAGCAGCGCTCCAGCGGCGCCCGCCTGGCGCTGTTGGCCGGCGACGGCACCAGGTTGCCCTTTGCCGACGCCACCTTCGACGCCGTGACCATCGCCTTCGGCATCCGCAACATCCCCCGCCGGGTGGCGGCCATGGCCGAGATGAACCGGGTGCTCAAGCCCGGCGGGCGGCTGTACGTGCTGGAGTTCACCGCCCCCCAAGGCCGCCTGGTGCGCGCCCTGTACCTGCGCTACTTGGCCCGCCTGCTGCCCTGGCTGGGGGGGCTGGTCTCGGGCGACCAGGCCAGCTACCGCTACCTGGCCGAGACCATAATGGAATTCCCCCCGCCCCCTGCCTTCCGCCAGGAGATGGCCGACGCCGGCCTCATCGCCCCCCGCTCCCACGCCCTGACCCGGGGCATCGCCTGGGTGCACGTATCAGAAAGGCCGCTGGCCTGAAACCCCCTGGCCGGCCGCCGCCAAGGCGGGGCCAAGATTTTTGGTTGGCCTGGGGACGGGCGGCGTGGTACCAAAATGATTAGGTAAATGCATTGACCCACCCCCCGGCCATGCTCATGCAAGGAGCCGCCATGCCCAAGAGCGCCGTGCGCCCGATCCTGGCCCTGCTGATCTGCCTGTGCCCCTTGCTTTTGGCCATGGGCCTGAGCGACGGGGCCGGCCCCACCCGCATCCCCGAGCCCCAGGCCGACTACCGCGTGCTCCTGGTGGACCAGCAGGGCACCCGGGTGGAACTCTCCCAGTTCGCCATAGACGGCCAGTCCTTCGTGCTGGGCACGGTGGGACAGGGCCAGGTGGCGGTGCCCTTCGAGAAGGTGCAGGCCCTGGAGTTTCTTAACCAGGACGGCCAGCTCAAGGCCAAGGTGACTCTCAAGCAGGGCGAGCCGGTGAGCATGACCGTCACCGCGGCCTTGAAGGCCACGGGCAAGACCGGCTACGGCAACTTCCGCATCCCCCTGGGCGAGGTGTCCCGGGTGGAGTTCAAGGGCCTGGCGCGCTAGGGGCAGGGCCTAACATCGGGTTGATGTTAGCCATGTCGCTTAATAATCGAGTAAAACGGGCGGGGGTAAACCCCGCCCACCAAAAAAAGGCAACGTTGGCAATGCCTTGATGTAGGGGCGGGTTTTTCCCCGCCCGGACTTTGTATTTATCGGGGGATGCTGGGCGTTAGGCGCGGTTAGCGCCCGTACCAGCGAGGGCGCCGGGGCAAAAACAGGCGCACCATGAGCAGGCCAGCCACGAAGCCGCCGATGTGGGCCATCCAGGCCACGCCCGGGCCGCCCAGGCCCAGCACCTGCCACAAAAACCAGATGGCCAGCAAAAACAGCGCCGGCACCCGCGCCGTCTGCACCAGGAAAAAAAACCAGAACAGCACCAGCACCCTGGCCCGGGGGAACAGCACCAAATAGGCCCCCAGCACCGCCGCCACCGCCCCGCTAGCCCCGATCATGGGCAGCATGCTACTGGGATCGCCGAGCACGAAGACCAGCGAGGCCAGCATGCCGCCCAGCAGGTAGAAGGCCAGGTAGCGCGCCCGGCCCAAGGTGTCCTCCAGGGCCGGGCCGAAGATCCACAGATAGAGCATGTTGCCCAACAGGTGCAGCAGACCGCCGTGCAGGAACATGGCGCTGACCAGTGTCAAGGGCCGGGGCAAAAAACCCGGCGGCGGCCCGGGGCGGCCCAGGCTGGTGAGCCAGCCCGGCACCAGGCCGTAGTCCATGAAGAAGAGGTGCTCGGCCGGCGGCGAGAGCGGGAACTGATAGAGATACACCGCCACATTGAGGGCGATGAGCCCCAGGGTGGCGTGGGGCCGGCCTAACAGGGGCAGATCGGACTTGAGGGGGATCATGGCTTCCTCCCTGGCCGCGCCAGGCCGGCCATGGCGGGTTCTGGTCCTTTATAATATCAATATGAAGGCCGGCGCGCTGGTTTCTGGCCAAAGCGGGGGCCGTGGCGCGGGCGAGCCCAGGCTGGTCCGCGCGGCCCCCTTGCAGGATTACCGGCGGTGGGATAGGTTTTGGCCCAGACCAAACTTCGGGAAGGATCGGCCCCATGGGCGCCACGGCCAAGCGCGTGCACATAACCACCTTCGGCTGCCAGATGAACGAGTACGACTCGGGGCGGCTGGCCGGCCTGCTGGCCGAGCTGGGCTATGAACGGGCCGAGGCGCCCCAGGAGGCCGACCTGATCCTGGTGAACACCTGCAGCGTGCGTCAGCGGGCCGAGCACAAGGTCTACTCCCTGGTGGGCGCCCTTAAGGAGCTGAAGCAGCGCCGCCCCGGGCTCATCATCGGCGTGGGGGGCTGCGTGGCCCAGCAGGAGGGACAGAAGCTCCTGGACCAGATACCCCACCTGGATTTGGTCTTCGGCACCGGGGCCTTGGAGCGCCTGCCCGAGCTTTTGGAAGAGGCCGGCCGCGGCCACCGCCGGGCGCTGGTTGACCTGCCCGCCGCCCCGGCCCGCCAGCCCCTTCGCGCCCCGGCCCGGGCCGGGCTCAAGGCCCTGGTCACGGTGATGGAGGGTTGCGACAACTTCTGCTCCTACTGCGTGGTGCCCCATGTGCGCGGCCGCGAGCGCTCGCGGCCGGCGGCGGAGGTGATCGCCGAGGCCGCCGGCCTGACCCAGGCCGGGGCGCGCGAGATAACCCTCCTGGGCCAGAACGTCAACTCCTACCGCGATCCCGGCGAGGGCCTGGATTTCCCGGGCCTTTTGAAGCGCCTTTGCGGGCTGCCCCAACTGACCCGTTTGACCTTCACCACCAGCCACCCCAAGGACCTCTCCTTCCGGCTCATGGAGGCCCTGGCCGGCCTGGACAAGGTGATGAAGAAGCTGCACCTGCCGGCCCAGTCCGGCAGCGACCGCGTACTGAAGGCCATGGGCCGGGGCTACACCCGACGCCAGTACCTGGACAAGGTGGAGGGGCTGCGCCGCCTGGTGCCCGGGGTGGCCCTGGGCGGCGACATCATCGTGGGCTTCCCCGGCGAGAGCGAGGAGGACTTCGAGCAAAGCCTGGAGCTGTTGGAACTGGCTGGCTACGATTTTCTCTACAGCTTCAAGTACTCCGACCGGCCCTTCACCCGGGCCAGCCGGCTATCCGGCAAGCTCTCCGAGGAGGTCAAGGCCCAGCGCTTGGCGCGTCTGCATGCCCGGCAGAACCAACTGGTCCTGGAACTGCACCGCTCCCTGGCGGGGCAGGTGGTTCAGGTGCTGGTGGAGGGGCCGGCCAAGAAGGGCGCCGGACTCCTGACCGGCCGCTGCCAGGCAGGCCGGGCGGTTAACTTCCCCGGCCCACCGGAGCTGGCCGGGGGCCTGGCCAGGGTGCGCATAGAAGAAGGCCTGGTCAATTCCCTCAGGGGACGGCTGTTGCCCGCTTAAAGGAGGTGGGTCATGATACGCATGGTCGTGCAGGGGCTTACCATTGACCCGGCCAGCAATTCGCCCATCCTGATCCTCAAGGACCCCGACGGCGAGGCCAGCCTGCCCATCTGGATCGGGCTGTTGGAGGCCACGGCCATCGCCAGCGAGCTGGAGAAGGTGGCCTTCTCCCGGCCCATGACCCACGACCTCTTGCGCAACCTCATCGCCCAACTGGGCTGGAAGGTGGTCAAGGTGGAGGTGGTGGACCTCAAGGAAAACACCTTCTTCGCCCTGATCCACCTGGCCGGCCCCCAGGGGGCCATGAGCGTGGACTCGCGCCCCTCCGACGCCATCGCCCTGGCCCTGCGCGCCCAGGCGCCCATCTACGTGGCCCAGAAGGTGCTGGAGCGGGCCGGGGCGGCCAGCAAGGCCGACAGCGAGGACGCCGAGCAGAAGTGGAAGGACCTGCTGGAAAAAATGGACCCCGAGGATTTCGGCAAGTATAAGATGTGAGCCGCCAGTGGGGGGGCGGGTTTTTCTTCTCAGTGTTGCTAATAGGCCTTGGCCAGGCACGGATTTAGGTTCTATAGTATTGGCTGGCAACAGGCTGCCCCGCTGGCTGTGATTTTTGCCGGGCCGCAGGCCCCACCCCAGAGGCCATGACGCTCACCCAAAGTAAAATCATGGTGGTGGACGATTCCCGCCTGGCCCGGGCCGCCCTGGAGGAACTGCTGCGCCGTGAGGGCTACCACCATATCGTCCAGGTTAACTCCGGGCAGGCGGCAATGGATAGCCTGGGATTGGAACAGGCCGAGTCCTCTCCGGCCAGCCTTCCGGACCTGATCCTCCTGGACATCGTCATGGAGGGCCTGGACGGCATCGGCCTGTGCTCGCGCATCAAGGCCCACCAGCATTTGCGCGACATCCCCATCATCATGTTGACGGCCAAGGCCGACTCAGACAGCCTGCGCCAGGCCTTTCAGGCCGGGGCCATGGACTATGTCACCAAGCCCTACCACGAGGCCGAGCTGGCCTTGCGGGTGCGTTCGGCCCTGACCCTCAAAGCCGAAATTGACCGGCGCAAGGCCCGCGAGGCCGACCTAATAGACGCCACCCATAAGCTGGGCGCCCTGAACCGCAAGCTCAGGCAGCTATCCAACCTGGACGGCCTGACCGGCATTTCCAACCGTCGTTTCTTCGATGAGGCCTTCCCGCGGGAGTGGCGGCGGGCCCTGCGCCAGGGCCACCCCCTGGCGGTGCTGATGATTGATATCGACCACTTCAAGGCCTACAACGACAATTTTGGCCACGCCCAGGGGGACGAGTGCCTCAAGCAGGTGGCCCGCTGCCTTTTGGAGGGCCTGCGCCGCCCCGGCGATCTCTTGGCCCGCTACGGCGGCGAGGAGTTCGTGGTGGTGTTGGCCGACACAGACCGGCAGGGCGCCCTGGTGGTGGCCGAGGCCCTGCGCCAGGGCGTGGAACGGCTGGGCCTGCCCCACGCCAAGTCCCACGCCGCCAAGGTGGTCACCGTGAGCATCGGGGCCGCCGCCGCCCTGCCCGGGGAGGGCCAGCTCGAGCACGATCTGTTGGCCCAGGCCGACCGCGCCCTCTACCGCGCCAAGGCCCTGTCCCGCAACCGCGTCACCTGTTCGTGGACCGACATTGACCCTTTAGTAGGGGGGCAGCGAGGGGAAAGTTGATAGACCTGCACACCCACACCATCTTTAGCGACGGCGAGCTGTTGCCCGCCGAGCTGGTGCAGCGGGCCGAGGCCCTGGGGCATCAGGGCATCGCCATGACCGACCACGCCGACATGAGCAACCTGGACTTCGTGGTGCCGCGCATCAGGGCGGCGGTGGAGCAGTTCAACCTGCACCACCGGGTACAGGCCCTGGCCGGCGTGGAGCTTACCCACGTGCCGCCGGAGCTGATCCCCGGGCTCATCGCCCAGGCCCGCGCCCTGGGGGCCATGATCGTGGTGGTGCACGGCCAGACCATCGTGGAGCCGGTGCCCGAGGGCACCAACTGGGCGGCCATCGAGGGCGGGGCGGACATCCTGGCCCACCCCGGCCTGCTCACCGTGGAAGAGGCCCGCCTGGCCGCCCAGAAGGGCGTGGCCCTGGAGCTGAGCGCCCGCAAGGGGCACGGCCTGGGCAATGGCCGCGTGGCCCGCCTGGCCTTGGCCCATGGGGCCAGGCTGGTGGTCAACACCGACGCCCACGCCCCCGGCGACCTCATCACCCGCGAGCAGGCCCAGCGGGTGGCCTTGGGCGCCGGCCTGGAATTGGGTGATCTGCCCTCCCTGTGGGAGGAGGCCCAGCGCCTCTTGTCCCGGGGCCTGGGGCAGGCCGTCTGATCCCGGGCGCTTACACGCCCGGCGGGCCATCTCCCGGGGGCCCCAGAAAGCGCAGCTTTTTAGGGGTGGTTCTTGGCCCCCATATCAAGTAGCGCGCAAACTATATATTTGCGTGCTACTTGATATGGACTCCTCATCCGCCCCAGCCGGCCAGGCCTGCGCCGTCACGGCCCTGGTGCACGTGCACACCACGGCCAGCGACGGCCGGGCCACGCCCGCCCAGATCGCCCGCCTGGCGGCCCGGGCCGGGGTGCGGGTGGTGGTGCTCACCGACCACGATTGCCTCTCGCCCGGCGGCGGCTGGCAAGACGGCGTGCTGCTGGTGGCCGGCCAGGAGCTGAGCCCCCGTCACAATCACCTGCTGGCCGCCGGCCTCAGCCGCCCCCTGCCCAGGCAGCGGGGCGACGGCGTCAACGGCGACCCGGCCAAAAGCCTGGCCCAGGCCGCCCAGCGGGGGGCCTGGACAGCCCTGGCCCATCCCCTGGACCCGGCCATGCCCCTGTTGGCCAACTCGCGGGCTTTCGTGACCCTGGACTTTAGGCACCTGGAGACCCCAGGCCTGGAGTTGTGGAACGCCATGAGCGCCTTCAAGCAGGACCTGGACCGCCCCTGGAAGGCCCTGGCCAGGCTGTTCATGCCCCGCACCTATCTGGCTGGCCCCCACCCCCTGCTGCTGGCCTTGTGGGACACCCTGGGCCGCCGCCGGCCCTGGGCCGCCTTTGCCGGGGCCGACGCCCACGCCTTCGGCACGGGCCGGCGCTGGCTGCCGGTCAGGATATTCTCCTACCGCCGGCATATGCGTTTGTTGACCACCGGCCTGTGGCTGGAGCGCCAGTTCAGCGGCCAGGCCGGGCCGGACCAGGAGATGGTGCTCCAGGCCTTGGGCCAGGGGCGCTGCTACCTGGCCCTGGGCCGGGCGCGGGGCTTTGAGTGCCGCCTGCAGCCCGCCCAGGGGCCAGAGGAATTGCCCGGCAGCGAGCGGCCCCATGAACCAGGCCTGAGCCTCTGGGCGCGCCTGCCCGGCTGGGGCCAGGTCAGCCTCCTGCACAATGGCCGCCTGGTGGAACGGCGGCAAGGGCGGGAGTTCTCCTGGCCGGTCACGGCGCCGGGGGTGTGGCGGTTGGTGGCCCGGCGCTGGCGGCCCCCGGCGGGGTGGCGGCCGTGGATATACTGCAATCCCTTCTACCTGCGCGAGGCGGCCTGAAATGGCCACCTTGCTGGACAAGCTGTGCGCGGCCCACCGGCAGGCCGGGGCCATGGGCCTGGAGGCAGCCAGCATCCAGGCCCTCGGAGACCTGCGCGGGGTGGACGCCGCTGGCGCGGCGGCCCTGCTGGCGGCCCAGGCCGAGTTGGGCCAATGGCTGGCCGCCGCCCTGGGTCCGGGCGGTGACAATTCCCTGGCAGGCCTGGCCGCCGCCCTGGAGGACCTGGCCCGGCGGCCGGCCTGCCTGGGCTGCGCCACCTGCTGCCGGGTGAGCAGCCCCACCCTCTATGCCGAGGACTTGGCGCTGGTGGGTGAAGGCGGCTTGCCCCGCCAGGCCCTCTATGCCCTGCGGCCGGGCGAGCGGGTCTACTCGGCCCGCCTGGGCCGGCACTTCGCCCTGGACGGGGACCTCATCAAGCTGCGCGAGGCGGCGGGGGGCGGTTGCCTCTTCCTGGAGGGCAGCCGCTGCGGGCTTTACGCCCACCGGCCCCTGCAATGCCGCCACCTGGAGTGCTGGGCCGGGCGCCACGCCGGCCAACTTGAGGGCCGCCCGCGCCTGAGCCGGCGCGATCTCTTCGCCCAGGACCCCACGGCCCTGGCCCTCCTGGGGGAGTATGACCTGCGTCTGCCCGGCGAAGAACTGGCCCAGGTCTTCCAGGAGGCGGCCCAGGGCGGCGACCCGGCCCCGGCCCTGGCCCTCTTGGAGCTGGACCACCGCCTGCGCGCCGGCATCGCCGCCCGTTACGGCTATCCCCCCCAGGAACAAGACCTCCTGCTGGGCCGGCCAGCCTGGGTGGTGGCCCGGGCCCACGGCCTGACCCTGGCCCTGGACGGCCAGGGACGCCCCTGCCTGTCCGCTGGGCAATAGCTGCCCAGCGGGCGGTGGGCGCCAGGACACCCTGGCAGACCTTAACGGATAATAATCAACGAAACCTGGTAGATATCCTTTGCGCTCCCGCGGGTTCCACCCCGATCGGCGCTTGGTACGCGGCTTGCTTCCCTCACCTGGGTGAGGTACCCGGAAAGGAGCCCCCGCCATGCGCATTACCCAGGACGCCTATTACCGCTCGGCCTTGGCCGACCTGCTGCGCCAGCAGCAGAACCAGATGGAGACCCAGAACACCATCTCCACCAACAAGCGGGTCAACGCCCCCTCCGACGGCCGGGAGACGTCCTACACCATCCTGGGCAGCCAGATGAGCCTTTTGCTCACCAGCCAGTACCAGACCAACCTGGGCCAGGCCCAGTCCTGGATGGAGGACGCGGACACGGCCATGCAGGCCCTGTCAGACCAGTTGCTGCGGGCCAAGGTGCTGGCCGAGCAGATGTCCACCGGCACCTACCAGAGCGCCGACCAGCTCACCACGGCCAGCGAGGTGCAGAACATCATCGACGAAATAGTGCGCATCGCCAACACGCGGACCCAGGGCTTCTATCTGTTCAGCGGCACCCGCAGCACCACCGCCCCCATCAGCGAGGCCCTGGTCTCCACCGAACCCTCCACGGTCGGCGACGCCTCCACGCTGGGCCACGGCACCCAGGCCTCCCTGTACCAGAGCGGCGCCAACTACTACCTGCGCCTTACCCGCGACAGCAATGGCGCCACCACCACCATCACCGTGCCCAACAACGCCGTGACCAACAACCTGGGCGCCGGCCTGGGGCTCAACTTCGACGCCTGGACCCACACCCAGACCGCCGACGCCGCCAATCCCGACATCTGGACCAGCGGCCAGGCCCTGGCCAGCGCCACGGCCAACGTCTCGGACCGCATCGGAGAGATACTCAACTGGGATGGCGCTGCGGGCGCCGGCACCCAGACCTTCCGCACCTCGGGCCTGGTGAGCTTCACGGGCGGCGGCGCCGGCGCGGCCCAGGTGACCGTGGGCGCCACCACCTACACCGTGACCGGGGCCACGGCCGCGGCCTCCGCGGCCAACCTGGTGGAGCAGATCAACGCCAACCCGGCCACCGGCTACTTCGCCTGGCTGGACGGCGCCAGCAGCGTGCGCATCATGTCCAAGAACGCCACCACCTACACCCTGACCGAGACCGCCGACCCCGGCTTGGTCATGACCGTCAACCCCAACACCACCCTGCAACAACTTAATAACCAGATAGACAGCGGCATGCGGGCCCACGGCACCGTGCACCTGGACAACGCTAGCCTGCCCGTGGGCGCCGACACCATCACCCTGGGCGGCAACACCTGGACCTGGACCCAGATCAGCGGCGGGGCCGTGCCGGCCACCGCGGCTGGTTGCGCCACGGCCCTGGCCAACTTCATCAACGCCAACACCGGCGACTACACCGCCACCAGCACCAGCGACGGCACCGGGGCCACGGTGCAGGTCACGGCCAAGGCCACGGGCATGGCCTACAACGTGGCGCTGACCTCCAGCAACCCCCTGCTGGGCACCTCGGGCTCGCTGTTGGGCGGCCTCAACGGGGCCGACACCCAGGGCCAGCTCTACCTGAGCGGCACCAGCACCCTGCGCCTGGCCACCACGGTGCGGGCCGAGGTCACCTCGGTTGACGCCACCAGCGGCGCGCCCACCCTGCACCTGACCTGGTACGGCGACGACGGCACGGCCCAGAGCGCCGACGTCACCCTGCCCTCCAGCGGCAACACCAGCGCCGTGAGCGTGCCCGGCCTGGGGGGGCTGTCCTTGTACCGCGACGGCCAGAGCTTCAAGGTGGGCAGCGTCATGACCCTGGAGGTGGGGCACTACCAGGGCAACCAGGAGGAGGTGGCGGTCAACTTCTCCAGCGGCCACCGGCTGGCCTACAACTGGAACGCCCTGCAACTATTGGGCGGGGCCATGACCAAGAACCTGGACGGCCAAGAGGCCCGGGCCGGCGCGGCCAACACCGGCAGCGGCCAGGTAGGGCTCTCCGGGGCCTACCGGGGCATCCTGGACCGCGACCTGACCATTACCGTGCGGGACGCCGGCCAGGTGCCTTCCGACAACGTGACCCTACGGGTGACCTGGACCGGCGACGACGGCAAGCAGAACCAGCAAGACGTCACCTTCAGCGCCAGCGGCGGTGGCGGCAAGGTGCAACTGCCCGGCGGCGACGGCGTCTACCTCCAGGTGGACAACGGCACGTTCACCGCCGGCGACAGTTTCACCTACCACCTGGAGCAGAACCAGGTGCAGGTGCTGGACCAGCTCAAGGAATGGCTTTACCAGTTGCAGAACGGCACCCAGGAACAGGCACAGACCCAGAGCCAGCACACCTTGCAGGCCCTGGGCCAGGCCCTGAGCGCCCTGACCGATAACCAGGCCGATGCCGGCACCCGCCAGGACCGCATCACGGTGCGCAACGCCGTGCTGGAAGAGGCCAAGCTGACCCACTCCGAGAACCTGGAGAAGCTCCAGGACGTGGACTTGACCCAGGCCTTCATCGCCCTGCAACAGCAGCAGCAGGCCTATCAGTCGGCCCTCAAGGTGGTCTCCACGGTCTCGGAGCTGAACCTGCTGCAATACATCTAGCGTCGCGTTCCACTATTACGCGGTGGGACCGTCTTTTCCGTCATCGCGGGCGTGGCGAAGCAATCTCTTGCATTGGCAGGGAAGAGATTGCTTGGCCGCAGGCGCTCCGCGCAATGATGAGTGCAAGTAATACCAATTTAATGACAATCATACAGTATTAGGTTGTTGCCCCTTGATCCGGCCATCCTCTGGCCGGCGAGCTTTGGTTTTCTGGCCGCCCAAGCCCCGTGTCCCGCTCTTCACCCGGCCATTCCTAGGGCACCGGCAGGGGGCTGCTATGATCCAACCCGGCAAGGAATACGGGATACCTGCGGCCCCTGCCCACGCCAGGGCAAAGAGTCCACCCCGCGCCGGTACCCGCATCGGCAAAGCCAGTATGGCCGGGCGGCTCTAGCGGGACACAAAAAGAAACCGCTTATACCAAGTTGCGATCAAACTATTCGTTTGATCGCAACTTGGCATGCGGGCCATGGACAGCCCGCCCGGGCGCGTAAGCGCCCGGGCGGGCGGGGAAGATCGCGCTTTTGCCCGCTCGAGGGCAAATCAAAGAGCCATGGATGGCTTTGATTGCATATTGGTATTAGGCTTTCTTGGGCCGCCTATACCGTAAGGGCTGTACCCAGAGGAAACCTGACGAGAAAACCATACGTCTGATCTGAAATGCGTATAATTCCTGGGCCGCGCCACGCACCTAAGGCCCGCCCTGGGCCCACAGGCCCCGGCGCTCCCGCCTGGCCTGGGCCTCCAGACCCTGGAAGCGCCCCTGCCAGGCGCAATGGCAGCGGTCATAGGCCCGGGCCTGCCCCTGCTCTATGAGCAAGGCGTTGAGCAGGCGGCCATCCTCCAAGTAGACGTAGGCCAGAAGCCGGCCGTGCTTGTCGCGCGCTCCGGCCTTGGGGTCGCCTTGCAGGCGCACCCGCTTGCCCCGGGGCAACAGCTCGGCCAGGAAGTCGCGGGCCATCTCGCCCAGGCGGGCCTCCTGGCCCTGGGAGCGGCCGGCCTGGCGGGCGGCGCGCTCCAGCTTGCGGCTGTGGCCGGTCTCCGGCGCCTCCACCCCCAACAGACGCACCAGCTCCTTGCCGCCGGCCAGGCTGACGGTGATGGTGTCGCCGTCGTTGACATAGAGCACCGGGGCCCAGGTCTCGCCGGCCTGGGCCGCCGGCGCCGCCATCAGGGCCAGCGGCAAGGCCAGGAGCAGGCCCAGCCAGGCCCGGCGGGTGGCCGCGCTGGATGTCAGCATAGCTTCACCTTGAGCCCGTCCTGGGCCACCGTGGCCGGCATCCCCAGGCCGTGGCCGGCCAGCACTTGCTCCACAATGGCCTGCCAGGAGGCCTGGTCCCGGGGAATGGGGTAGGGCTGGCCCCCTGGGTCGCACAGGGGCGCGGCCGGCGGGTACTTCTTGAGCATGGCGTTGGCCGGCTCGTCGCCGGGAATGGTGTCCTGGCAGGACAGATGCACGAAGAACACCCGCTCCGGCTGCCAGGCACGGAGCAGGGGCAGGGCGTTTTGCAAACTCAGGTGGTTGGCCCGGTTGTGGCTGGGCTCGTTGAGGAAGTGGCACTGGCAGATCAGGCAGTCCAGGCCCGCGAAGGCCAGGGGTTCCAGGGTGCGGGTCAGGTCGCTGGTGTAGCCCAGGCGAAAGACACCCTCGGGCCGCCTCTCAGCCAGGATATAGCCCACCGATCCCTGGGGCACCGGGCCGTGGTCGGTCTTGACCGGTGTGCAGGCCAGGCGCGCGCCGAAGGGCTCGCCCTCCAGGGCCTGGCCGGGCAGGGCTAGGCGCTTTTCCAGCAGGCTGGGCAGCAGGTAGCCGAAGCGCTGCTCGATGGCCGGCCAGGCCAGGGGGTGGGCGTAGGTGGGGATGGGCCGCCACTGCCCGGGCGGCAGGTTGCGGCGAAAGCAAAGCAGTTCGTCCAGGCCCAGGTAGTGGTCGTGGTGCTCGTGGGAGATGAGCACCGCCGCCGGCCGGGGCAGGCCGTGGGCCATGATCTGGGCGCGCAGGTCCGGCCCGGGGTCCACCAGGATGGGGGCCGGGGCCTGGAGCCATAGGCTGGTGCGGCCGCGGCTTTCGCCCACGGCCCGTAGGTGGCGGCAGGTGGCGCAGGGGCACTGGTGCTCGGGCAGGCCCCAGGCCCCGCCGGTGCCCAGGAAAAGTAGTTCCATGGTATATTGCCTCCAGGGCGTTGCACGTGGCGGTGGCCGACAGGCCCACCCAATATAGCAAACAACGCGGCCGGCAAGAAATGAACGCAAAGGACAAGGCCCTCAGGGGCGAGAAGGTGCGGGTGGCTTCCCTGGTGGTGATGGACGCGGCCATGCTGGAGCGCGCCCGCCGCAAGGCCGCCCAGCACGGTGTGCCCTTTCCCGACTACCTGGAGCGGGCGGTGCGCCTGTACGGCAAGCTCTTGGACAAGAAGGTCACGGTCATCGCCCGGCCCATCTAATGCGGGAGCGTGGTCAAGGCCGCCCCCGGGGTCCCCAGGCAAGCTGTGCTTGGCTGGGGTGGGTCCATAGCCTTGACCACCCATCGCCCGGGTAAAAGAGTGATTCTACCCAGGCCCGCAAACCCCCTCCCGAGTTGTCATGGAGGCGGCCATGCCGGACCAGTCAAGCCCTTGCGTCTTCTGCGCCATCGCCCAGGGCCAGGCCCCGGCCCAGGTCATCCTGCAAGACGAGCTGTCCCTGTGCATCCTGGACATCGCCCCCTTTAGCGAGGGGCACTGCCTGGTCATACCCCGCCGGCACGTGCCCTGGTGGCACGAGTTGAGCCAGGCCGAGACGGCCAGCCTCTTCGAGTTGGCCCGGCGGGGGGCGAACCTGCTGATGGAAGCCTTTGCCCCGGAGATGGTGACCATGTACGCCCGGGGCCGGCGCATCCCCCACACCCACATCTTCCTCGTGCCCACCCGCGCCGGCGAGGTGCTGGACAGCTTCTTCAATGCCCTGGAGCGTTTTCAGGAGTCGCCTGGCCTGCTGGCCGGCCTGGGGCAAGAAGAGCGCCTGGCCCAGGCCGGCATGCGCCTGCGCGCCCGCGCGGCCCAGGCGGGCGGCCACTAACCGCGCTACATCCCCCCCAAGCGGCAGGCCTGGCCCGTCTCGGGGACCGGGGTCTGGCTGGCGTAGTGGCAGGCCACCAGGTGGCCCAAGGTCAGGGGCGTAAGCTCCGGGGCCTGGCGGGCGCAGCGGCCCAGGTGGGCCAGGCCGCAGCGCCTGAAGAAGGCGCAGCCCGCCGAGCCCGAGGCCGGCCGCTCCGGCGAGACCAGGGTGCCGTAGCGCTTGATGGGGCCGCAGTCGCCGAACTTGGGCGTGGCGTCTATCAGGGCCTGGGTGTAGGGGTGGCGGGGGTCGCTGATGACCGCGTCGGCCGGGCCGGTCTCCATGAGGTTGCCGCGGTAGATCACCGCGATGCGGTCGCAGAGGTAGCGGGCCGCCGCCAGGCTGTGGGTGATGAGGATGATGGTGGTGGCCAGACGCTGGCGCACCTCCAGGAGGATGTCGAAGATCTGGGCCGAGTAGGAGGCGTCCAGCATGGAGGTGGGCTCGTCGGCCACCAACACCTTGGGACCCAGGATCATGGCCCGGGCGATGGCCACCCGCTGGCGCTGGCCGCCGCTGAGCTGATGGGGAAAACGAAAGGCGTAGTCCTCGGGCGGCGAGAGCCCCACGGCCTTGAGGGTGGTGAGCACCTTCTCCAGGCGTTCCTTGTTGTCGCCGACGCGGTTGGTGACCAGGGGCTCGGCCACGCTGTCCAGGATGGAGAGCTGGGGGTTCAAGGACTGGTAGGGGTCCTGGAAGATGATCTGCACCTGGCGGCGGTACTCGCGCAGGCTCTCGCCCTTCAGGGTGCCGTAGGAGCGTCCCTCCAACAGGAGCTCGCCCTGGTCGGCCTTTTCCAGGCCCACGATCAGCCGGCCGCAGGTGGTCTTGCCGCTGCCGCTCTCGCCCACCAGCCCGAAGATCTCGCCCGCCCGGAAGTCCAGGGTGACGTTGTTCAAGGCCACCACGGTCTGGCCGCCGCCCTGGCGAGCGCGTCCCTTGCTGCGGTACTGCTTGCCTATGCCGCGCAGTTCCAGGATGGTGGCTGGCTGGGGGGGGTGGTCCATGGGTCTTGCTCGTTCCAAAGTTCAGTCGCAGTGGTCGCACAGGGCGAAGTGGGTGTCGCTGAAGCGGCGCCGCTGGGGTGGCTCCAGCTTGCAGGCCTTGCCGTGCACCGGGCAGCGGTCGCAGAAGCGGCAGCCCATGAGTTGGCCCACCAGCAGCGGCGGCTCGCCCGGTATGGGCCGCAAGGGCCGGCGCTCGCCGCCCAGGGCCGGGAAGGAGCCCAACAGCGCCCGGGTGTAGGGGTGTTTGGCGTCGCGGAAGACCTCGTCGGTGGTGCCGGTCTCCACCATCTGGCCGGCGTACATGATGGCGATGTGGTGGCAGACCTCGGCCACGATGGAGATGTCGTGGCTGATGAAGATGATGCCGATGTTGAATTCCTTCTGCAGGGCCTTGGTCTCTTGCAGAATCTGGTCCTGCACGATGACGTCCAGGGCGGTGGTGGGCTCGTCGGCCACGATGATCTTGGGATTGCAGGCCAGCGCCATGGCGATGATGGCCCGCTGCTTCATGCCGCCGCTGTATTGGTGCGGGTAGTCGCGCAGGCGCTCCAGGGGCAGCCCCACCAGTTGGTACAGGCCCTCCACCTGGCTGTGGGCCTCGCCCCGGGACAGACCGGGGTTGTGGGTCAGGATGGCCTCGGCTATCTGCTGGTCCACCCGCTGCACGGGGTTGAGCGCGTTCATGGCCGCCTGGAAGATCATGGCGATCTCCTTCCAGCGCAGCTCGCGCCACTGCTCGCGGCTTAAGCCCAGCATGTCTCGGCCCATGAGGCGCATGGTCCCGGCGGTGACCCGGCCGTTGCGCGGAAGGAGCCCCATCAGGGCCATGCCGATGGTGGTCTTGCCGCAGCCGCTCTCGCCCACCAGGCCCAGGGAGCGGCCGGCCTCCACGCTGAAGGAGACGTTGTCCACCGCCTGGAGCACGCCCTTCTTGGTGCGGTAGCCGATGGACAGGTTTTCTACTTCCAACAGCGCCACGTCAGACCGTCCCGTTCTCTTCGCGTAGCCGTGGGTCCAGCACCTCGTCCATGGCCCGGCCCAGCAGGTAGAAGGACAGAGTGATGAGCGAAATGCACAGCCCCGGCGGGAACAGCCAGTAGGGGGCCTGGAACATGTGCCCGGTCTTCCAGACCCATTGCAGCATCATGCCCCAGCTCACGGTGCTGGGATCGCCGAAGCCCAGGAAGGCCAGGGCCGCCTCGATGACGATGGCCGCAGTGACGCGGAAGGTCATGTACAAAAAGGCCAGGGGCAGCACGTTGGGCATGATGTGGCGGAAGACTATGCGCGCGTGCGAGGCCCCGGCCACCCGCGCGGCGTCTATGAAGGGCCGGCTCTTGAGGCTAAGGGTCTGGGCGCGGATGACCCGCGAGACCCCCGGCCAGCGGAACAGGGCGATCAGGAGCACGATGGTCCAGATGTTGAGCTTGCCAAACAGCGCGCTGAGCATCAGCACCACCAAGAGGGTGGGCAGCACCATGATGATCTCGGCCAGGCGCATCAGCAGGGTGTCCAGGACGCCGCCGGCGTAGCCCGCCACCATGCCGATGCTCACCCCCAGCACGATGCTCATGAAGGCCGCGCTCACGCCCACCATGAAGGCCACGCGGGTGCCGGCCAAAAGCTGGCTCAGGATGTCGCGGCCCATGAAGTCGGTGCCCAGCCAATGGCGGACGCTGGGGCCTTCCGAATACAGCACCTGGGGGTCCACGCCGGTCATGGGGTGGTACATGGGGTCTATCAGGGGCGGCAGGAAGCTCAAGAGGGCCATGACCCCGAAGACCGAAAGCAGGACGAGCCCGGCCCGGCCCAGGGGGTTGCGGCTGAAGACCAGCCAGTCCTCGCGGAAACGCTCCCGCCAGGGCGAGCGCCGCCGGGGCGTGACTTGGCTTGCGGTCTGGGGCTCTGCGCTCATTTCCTAGTACCTTATGCGCGGGTCGAAGTAGGCGTAGAGCAAGTCCACCACCAGGTTGGCGAACAGCACCACCATGGCGATGAGCAAAAAGGATGCCTGGGCCAGGGGGTAGTCGTTCTGGCTCACGGCCATCACCAGCTCGCGGCCGATGCCCGGCCAACTGAAGACCGTCTCGGTCAGGGCCCCGCCGTTGATGGAAAAGGCCAGGGACAGCCCCACGCTGGTTATCACCGGCAGCCAGGCGTTGGGAGCGGCGTGGTGGTTTCTGATTTTGCGTTCGGTGAGTCCCTTGGCCCGGGCGGTGATGATGTAGTCCTCGCGCAGGGTTTGCAGCATGCTGGAGCGCATGACCAAGAGGTAGCTGCCGAAGTGCATGATGAACAGGGTGGCCAGCGGCAGCACCATGTGATAGGCCACGTCCAGGGCCTTGTCCAGGTGGCCGCTGGCCGGGTCCAGCCAGACCTCGGCCGAGATCATGCCGTTGATGGGCAGCCAGTCCAGCTTGTAGCCGAATATCCAGATGACCAGGAGCGCCAGCCAGGGCAGGAACAGGGTGTGGGTCACCAGGGCGGCCACGGTCAGCGCCATGTCCGCGCCCTGGCCCTTCTTCCAGGCCGCCACCTTGCCCCAGGCAATGCCGGCCAGGGCCGAGAGCACCATGGCCGTGGTGAAGAGCAGGATGGTGTTGGGCAGCTTGGCCATGATGACCTGCCCCACCGGCAGGCCGTAGTGGAAGGAATGGCCGAAGTTGCCTTGCACGAAGTTTTGCAGGTACTGGAGATACTGCTGGCCGATGGGCTTGTCCAGGCCCAGTTGGGCGATGAGGTTGGCCGCCTCCTCGGGGCTTAGGGAGGGGTCCACCATGCGCGACACGGGGTCGCCGGGGGCCAGACGGAAGAGCACGAAGAGGATGGTGACGATCATGAACAGGATGACCACGATCTGGGCCAGGCGGCTGGTGACGTATCTGGCCATGGGCTACCTCGCCGCCTCGGCCGCGGGGCCGCCGCTGGGCCGCAGTTGGCACAGGGACCAGAGGTTGCCGATGCCGCCCACCATGGGCACCCAGCCCTGGAAGCGGTCGTTGCGGGCCGCCTCCACCAACAGCGGGTTGTACAGCGGCAGGAAGGGCACGTCCTGCTGCACGATGCTCTGCATCTGAAGCACCAGCTCGCGGCGCTGGCCGGGGTCCAGGGTCTTGGCCGCCTTGTCGGCCAGGGTATCGAACAGGGGGTTGTCGTAGCCGCTCATGTTCCAGCCGCCCTTGCCGGCGTTTTTGGACACGAAGAAGGCGCTTACCCAGGCCGGGTCCAGGGCCAGGTTGCCGTAGCCCAGCACGAAGGCCTCGAAGTCGTGATGGCCCTTGACCTTCTCCAGCATGGCCCCGAAGGCCATGGGCCGGGCCGCGGCCATGATGCCCACCTGCCCGAGCCATTCCTGGATCATCATGCCGCTCATGGCCCGCTGGGGGTCGTAGTCGGCCGGCGGGGTGAGGATGGTCAGCGGCGGCACCTCCGTGCCGTCGGGCCGAAGCAGGCAGGAGCAGGCCTGCATCCGCCCGGCGTGGTCCATGGGCTTGACCTCCCAGGTGTAGCCCGCCTCCACCAGTATCTCGTAGGCCTTCTGGACGCGCTCCCCCCTGGTCAGCTCCTGGTCGTAGGGCGCCACCTGGTCCAGGTGGTAGAAGGCGTTGCCCGCCGGCACCAGGGCCGTCATCACCTCGCCGGCGTTTTGCAGCACCCGGGTGACGATGAAGCGCTTATCCACCAGCATGGCCACGGCCCGGCGCAGGGCCGGGTCATCAAAGGGAGGACGCCGCAGGTTGAAGCCCATGAAGTACAGGGCGCTCTTCTGGTTGCGGAAGACCTGGATGGCCGGGTCGCCGGCGATGTCACGCAGATAGCCGGGCTGCACGTTGTTCCAGTAGAAGTCTATGGTGCCCTTGCGCAGGGCCAGGATGGCCGCGTCGCTGGTGCCGTAGACCTTGAAGACGATGCCCTCAATGTGCGGCCCCAGGGGCCGGCCGTCCAGGCTGAGTCCCTGGCCGAAGAAGTGCGGATTGCGCTCCAGGTGGATGAACACCCCCCGCCGCCAGCTCTTGAGCACGAAGGGGCCGCTGCTGGCCGGCTGGTCCAGGGACACGCGCAAGAGGCTGGCCAGGGGCTTTTGGGTGGCCAGGCACTGCTTGACGATGGGCTCCCACTGCTTCTTCTGCACCATGGGCGTGGCCAGGGTGCGGCTGGTGAAGCTGGCGTCCGGGCGGTTGAGCACGAAGCGCACCTGATGATCGCCCACGGCCTCGATGGATTTGACGAAGCTCCACAGGCTGAAGAAGCGCGGCACCTTGAACTTCTGGATAAGCTGGCCGGTAAAGACCACGTCCTGGGCCGTGAAGGGGCTGCCGTCGGACCAGCGGGCCGGGCGCAGGTCCACGGTGTAGCTCAAGGTCTGGGGGTCGTACTGAGGCTCGCCGGCGGCCAGCCAGGGCACCTTCTTGAGGTCGCCGGGCCGGTTGACATAGAGCTGCTGGTAGAAGAGCTGGAGCACGTGGTTGGACCAGGCGTCGCCGGCCAGCCACAGGTTGAGGCTCTTGGGCTCCTCCAGCACGCCGATCTTCAGGACATTCTGGTCCCACTCAACGGCCTGGGCGGCCGGCGGCGCCAGCGCCAGGAGCATGACCCCCAGAAGGACCGTCATCCAGCACCGGAGGCGACTGTGGCTGCTTGGGCGTTTAATCATGATGGCGCCGACATTCGCTCCACGGGTGGTGTGGCCGTTGGTTCAGGCCTTGGGCCCTATTCATGCCTGTTTGGGCAGCGGCCCCTGGATCCAGACACCGTATTCCTGGCCGGTGGCCCGGCTGAAAAAACGGGCCGCCAATTGGGTGCCGCAACGGATGCTGATGGCCTGGGCCGCCCGGTTGTGCATGGCGATGACCACGTAAATCTGGCGCCCCGGGGCTTGCTCGGTGAGGTAGCGCACCAGGCGGGTGCCCAGGCCCCGGCCGCTGAAGCCGGAACGCACCGAGGTGTAGCCGCGCTCCAGGTAGCCGGCCAGGTCCAGACCGGTTCGCCTCTTCAGGCGCCGCACGTACTCGGTGCGCGGGTTTTTCAGCGTCACCGTGGCCACCACCCGCGAGCCCTCCAGGGCGTAGGCGATGAGGTGGGCGCGCTCCAGGTTGTGGCGCACGTAGTCGGTGCCCACGGCCTGGCCATCGCGCACCAGGGCCTCGATCTGGTCCAAGAGCCCGGGGGGCAACTCATTCGGCGACTGGCAATGCAGTTCCAGGTCGTCCTGGACCGCCCGGCCCTGCTCGGGCAGGCTGACCGCCGTCCGCCCCATCAGGCGCGCCGCCCGGCGGGGGCAGGGCCGTCCGCCGCCCGGGGTCCGGGCTGGCTTGAAGGCCGCGCTTTCCGGCTTGCGTCTGGCAGGAGTGACCCCATCCACCTCCCCATGGCATGGCTACCCTATAACTATATCAACCCTGGGCGCGTAAACCCAACCCCTATCTTATTGCCCGGCGCCAGGGGAGGGTTTTGGCCGCTCGCCCGGCCCAAATTGGTGTTGTCAACAAATAGAACTGTCCGGTGTAGTAGCACATAAACTGTCCGGTTTTTTGCGCGAGGGGGAATCCCCGGAGGGCGTAGCCCGGAGGGGATTTCCCCTCGCGAGCCGCCGTGCGCCCCCCCTATGCGGCGGC
>JACRDC010000107.1 GCA_016218705.1 Desulfarculus sp. | reverse complement strand
ATACCAAGTTGCGATCAAACGAATAGTTTGATCGCAACTTGGTATGCGGGCCATGGATCCACCCCAAGCAAACTGCGTTTGCTTGGGGACCCCGGGGAATGGCCCGCCGGGCGCGTAAGCGCCCGGGAGGCCGGGCAAAACCACGTTTTTGCCCGGCCGATCAGCAATCAAAGCCATGGATGGCTTTGATTGCATATTGGTATGAAACTCATTTTAACACAACGGTTACTGGGCGGTGGCCGGAGGATTGGCGGCCACGGCGGCGTCAAAAAAGCCGGGGCGCCCCCTGGGACGCCCCGGCTGATGGGCTGATTAGCGGTTTACTTGCCCTTCATCTCGATCAAGGTACTGATGACCGAGGGGTCGGCCAGGGTGGAGGTGTCGCCCAACTGGTCCATCTCGTTGTGGGCCATCTTGCGCAGGATGCGGCGCATGATCTTGCCCGAGCGGGTCTTGGGCAGGGCCGGCGCCCAGTGGATGACATCGGGCGTGGCGATGGGCCCGATCTCCTTGCGCACGTGCTGCACCAGGTCCTTTTTGAGGGCGTCGGTGTAGTCAATGCCCACCTTGAGGGTGACGTAGGCGTAGATGCCCTGGCCCTTGATCTCGTGGGGGAAGCCCACCACCGCCGCCTCGGCCACCGAGGGATGGGCCACCAGGGCGCTCTCCACCTCGGCGGTGCCCATGCGGTGGCCGGAGACGTTGATGACGTCGTCCACGCGGCCGGTGATCCAGTAGTAGCCGTCCTCGTCGCGCTTGGTGCCGTCACCGGTGAAGTACAGGCCGTCGAAGTCGGAGTAGTACACCAGCTCGAAGCGCTCGTGGGAGCCGTAGGTGGTGCGAAGTTGGCCGGGCCAGGGGGCCTTGACCACCAGGCGGCCGCTGACGCCGTTGCCGCTGATCTCCTGGCCCTGGTCG
Source organism: Desulfarculus sp. (assembly GCA_016218705.1). Classification (GTDB taxonomy): domain Bacteria; phylum Desulfobacterota; class Desulfarculia; order Desulfarculales; family Desulfarculaceae; genus JACRDC01. The sequence goes on along the minus strand of JACRDC010000107.1, from coordinate 40,927 downwards.
TCCACCACCGCCGGCTGCACGCCGAAGAAGGGGAAGGTGGCCGAGCCCGGCTTGGTGGGGGTGGCGCCGGGCAGCGGGGTGATGAGGATGCCGCCGGTCTCGGTCTGCCACCAGGTGTCCACGATGGGGCAGCGCTCCTCGCCGATGACCTTGTGGTACCACTGCCAGGCCTCGGGGTTGATTGGCTCGCCCACGGTGCCCAGCAGGCGCAGGCTCTTGCGGGTGTACTTCCTTGGGAACTCCTCGCCCATGCGCATCAGGGCGCGGATGGCCGTGGGCGCGGTGTAGAAGATGTTCACGCCCCACTTGTCCACCACCTGCCAGAAGCGCCCGGAGTCGGGGTAGGTGGGCACGCCCTCGAACATCATGCTCTGGGCGCCGTTGAGCAGGGGGCCATAGAGAATGTAGCTGTGGCCCGTTACCCAGCCGATGTCGGCGGTGCACCAGTAGACGTCGCCGTCGTGGTAGTCGAAGACGTATTTGTGGGTCAGCGAGGTGTACACCATGTAGCCGCCGGTGGTGTGCAGCACGCCCTTGGGCTTGCCGGTGGAGCCGCTGGTATACAGAATGAACAGCGGGTCCTCGGCGTCCATCCACTCGGGCTCGCAGCCCACGGGCGATTTGGCCATCAGCTCGTGCCACCACTCGTCGCGGCCGGCCACCATGGGGCAATCAATGCCCTTGCCCTCGCCCACGCGCTGCACCACCACGCAGTGGGGCACCTTGACGCCTTCCTTCTCGGCGCCCTTCATGGCGTCGTCGGCGATCTGCTTCAAGGTGACGGCCTTGGCCCCGCGGTAGGTGCCGTCGCTGGTGATCATGATGCTGCACTTGGAGTCCACCACGCGGTCCTTCAAGGACTCGGCCGAGAAGCCGCCGAAGACCACGCTGTGGATGACGCCGATGCGGGCGCAGCCCAGCATGGCGATGGCCAGCTCGGGGATCATGGGCAGGTAGATGGTGGCGCGGTCGCCCTTCTTTAGGCCAAAGCCCTTGAGCACGTTGGCGAACTTGGTGGCCTGCTCGTACATCTCCTGATAGGTGAGGACCTTGTCCTCGCCGGGCTCGTTGCCCTCCCACATGATGGCCGTCTGCTGGCCGCGGGTGGCCAGGTGGCGGTCAAGGCAGTTGTAGGTGATGTTGGTCTTGCCGCCCTCGAACCACTTGATGTTGATGGGGCCCTTGCTGCGGTGATAGTTGTAGGACAGGACCTTGTCCCACTTCTTCTGCCAGTGGAACCCCTCGGCCATCTCGCCCCAGAAGCCCTCGGGGTCCTTGATGGACCGCTCGTACATCTTCTGGTAGGTCCCCATGTCCTTGATGTAGGCCTTGTCCACGAAGGACTGGGGGGGATAGTATTTACCGCCCTTTTCCACGACCTTGTCCTCAGCCATTGAATCCTCCTCCACGCTTGTTGGATCATTGAGACGCGATTGCCTGCCCAATTCTTATCTCAGCCAACCCCGCGGCGGGGCTGTTGGGGACTGGCCGCTCAGAAGCTCATGGAGCCGATCCTCATCAGGTCGCGCAGGCTCCCCTCGCCGTCCTGCTCCATCCTTTGCAGGAAGCGCTGGAAGATCAGCGCCGTGGTCATAGCGTCACCCAGGGCGGTGTGCCGCTCGGGCACCTCCAGGCCGTATTCCTCGGCCAACTGGTCCAGGCCGCATTTCCTGAAGTCGCCGTACACCCCGTAGGGGTCGGGCCGCAAGAGCAGGGCCCGGCACATCTCCACGGTGTCCAGCACCAAGTTTTGCAAGCCGAAGCCCGTGCGGGCCTTCATGGCCAGGTTGAGGATGTAAATATCAAAGGCCGCGTAGTGGGCCACCAGGATGTCGGTGCCGATGAAGGCCAAGAAGTCCTCGAAGACCTCCCAGGCCGGGCGCGCGTCCTTTATCATGTCCGGCACGATGGCGTGCACCTTTATTGACTCCACCGGGATGTCGCGGCCGGGGTTGCACAGCTCCGAGAAAACCTCGCCCAGCCTCACCCGCCCCTGCACCAGCCGGAAGGCCCCCACGCTCACCACCCGGTCCCGGGTGGGGTCCAGCCCCGTGGTCTCCAGGTCCATGACCACGAAGTTGTGCTCGCGGGCCGGGGAGTCCAGGCGTAAGCCCTCCAGGGCGTGCAGGTTCTCCCGGGCCAGGGGGTCCAGCGAGCGCCCGCCCAAGCGCAGTTGCAGCACCTTGTTGCGCAGGCGGGCCAGACCCCAGTTCACGCGCTGCCCTCCCTAACCTTGAGGTATCCCAGGCCCTGGCCCCGGGGCCTCCCCGGCCCCGCCAGCCGGCGGCACCTTAATCGGTCGGGCGCCCAAGTCAGTGATTAAAAGCATAACCCATGCCAGGGACACACGCGGCAACCCGGGCAGGGAAGGTGCCTCATATTGTTGATATCCAGCCGCCGGTCCTCTCCGGCCCGCCGGTCGGGGATGGAGATTCTTCCACGCCCCCGAGAAGTTTTTAAACTATCGGCCGCCCCCGCGGCTTTAGGCGATCATCTGCGCGCGGTAGCGCTGCTCCACGAATTCCTGGAGCTGGCTGATGACCGCGAAGCTCTCCTTGAGCATCTTGCGCTGCACCGCCGACAGGCTGGCCGGGTCCAGTTGGCTGTCGTGCTCGCGGCCGGCGGCCCGCGATTCCAGGTGCCGGGCTATGCGCAAGAGGGTGATGAAGCTGAAGGCCTCGCGCAGATCGCCGGCGAAGCGTTCGTTCAAGATGCCCCGCCGGGCCAGCTCGGCCAGGCGGTCCAGGGTGCTGGTGGATTTGAGCCCCTGCTCCATGGCCAAGACCCGCGCCACGCGCACCACCGGCTGCAGGCCCGAAAGCTTGAGGTCCAGGCGGGCCTGGTACTGGCCGGCCTTGTCCACCACGAACTCGCGCAAGAAGCCCAGCGGCGGGCGCTCGCCCGGCGCCAGGCGCCCCAGGCGCGCCAGGAACTGGCGGTTGCCCTCCTGGGCCCGGTGGATGATCTGCCGCAGGGGCTCGCAGAAATCCATCTCGGCGTGCACGCACCGGAAATCGAACAAGGGCCCCGAGTGGGGCATGACGCAGATGTCCTTTTCCTCGATGAGCCGCAGGAAAGTATCCTGCCAGCCGGCCTCGCTCAGGCACCAGCCCGGCTGGTTGGCCATCAGCCCGTCGGGGCAGGTGGGGAAGCCGGCCTGGGTCAGCCGCTCCACCGCCCGCTTGGCCAGGGTCAGGAACCAGCCCTGGGTCTTGCGCCAGCGGTCCTCGGGCAGATTGGCGAAGATCAGGCCGTTCATCTGGCAGGTGCGCAGGGCCTGCTCGCGGCGGCCGGCCGAGCCCAGGGCCAGCCAGGCGTAGGGCACCGGCGCCCGGCCCAGGCCCTCGTGCTCCATCTCCAGCTCGCTCAGCTCCAGTATCTTGGTGATGAGGCTGTCGTTGAACTCGGTGGCCAGCTCCAGCATGTACTCGGCCGAGCCGCCCAGGCGCAGGAGCATCTCCAGCACCGGGTCCAGGCGCTGGTGTATCAGCTCCAGCTCGTCCACCGAGCTGATCTTGTCCACGTCGCGCACCACGCCCACCGGCGCCGCGCCGGTGACCACCCTGAGGTCGTGGTCGCTTATCACCCCCACCAGGCGCTCGCCCTCGGTCACCCCCAGGTGGTGGACCCGGTGGCGGATCATCTCCAGCATGGCCTCGAAGGCGTAGGCCTTGGTGTGGATGGTGCGCATGGGCTGGCTCATCACCTCGGTGACCGGGGTGTCGGCGTCCAGCCCCCCGGCCAGCACCCGCACCCGCAGGTCGGTGTCGGTGATGATGCCCAAGGGCAGGCCGTTCTGGTCCTCCACGATGATGGAGCCCACCCGCTGCTTGGTCATGCGCCGGGCCGCCGCCTTGACCGGGGTTACCGGGGCGCAGGCCAGCACCGAGGTGGTCATCAGCTCCGAAACCAGGCTGCGCCCCAGGATGGCGTCCAGCCCCAGCGACTGGCCGCCGGTCAGTAGCGAGCCCGGCGCCTGGTTGGCCCGCCGCGAGGCCTGGATGTTGCGCGCCAGCGAAAAGCTGAAATGGCGCTTGAAGGTGGGGTAGGTCTCCACCAGGCGCCGGAAGTACTCGCCGGGCAGCAGAAAGGCGATGACGTCCTCGCGGGCGGTGACGTCGAACAGGGCCTTGACCCCCTGCAACAGGCTCACCGCCCCGAAGCAGTCGCCCTCGCCCCGCAGGTCAATGAGCATCTCGTTGCCCGCGTCGTCGGTCAGGGTGACCTTCACCGACCCGGACTTGATGATGTGCAGAAATTGGGCGGGCGCATCGCCGGAGCGGACTATCACCTCGCCCCGGGGGAAATAGGCGATCTCCATGCGCGACACCGCCCGGGTCAAATCCTCCTCGCGCAGGGTGTCGAAGGGCACCACCGTGTGGATGAAGTCCTTGATGCGCGGCAGAGGAAAATCGCCCATGGCATTCCCTGGCTGGCCCTATGGATCAACCCCCCACCGGGGCGCCGCCCCTGGGCCGCCGCTATGCTGGGAAGCCGGCCGGCCCGCCACCCCCGGGGGCCGGGGACCCGGCGGCGGACCAATCCAACCTAATCTCCAGCCTTTTGGAACATATTAGAAAAACCACGCCATATCCGCCATGGGGGCTAACCCGTATTTTGGGTAGGGGCGCCCCTACCGGCCCGCTGCCCCCCGCTGGGCATATATGTGCCGGTTGCGGCATTGCCTCGGGCCGGGGCCGGGGCTCCCGTGGCAAGGCCGTGCAAAACCGGACGTAACGCGGGTTGGCGAAAGCCTAACCCGCCGCGCACCCAATAATACCAATATGCAATCAAAGCCATCCATGGCTCTTTGATTTGCCCTCGAGCGGGCAAAAGCGTGATTTTGCCCGGCCTCCCGGGCGCTTACGCGCCCGGGAGGCCGTCCATAGCCCGCATACCAAGTTGCGATCAAACTATTCGTTTGATCGCAACTTGGTATAAAACCGGTTCACGAGGCCAATGGCCAGATGCGGTGGGCGCCCGGTCCCCCGGCCCCCACCGTCGGCGCGCCGGCGCCCCCAGCCGGGCACATAGTGCCGGCCCGGCCGGCGTCAAAGCCTTGGCGGAAACCGGCGGCCCCAGGGGCCGCTCGGAAGCCGGAGCGGAACGGCCAAGCTAATGTGTCAAAAAGCCAAATCAATTTTGGCCGGGTCCCGGCGGCCCCGCTTGGAGGGCTTCTGGCACGCTGTTTGCTGCACTCATGGGCGACCCACCAGGAGCGTCAGAACCGCTGGAGGATGCCCATGGACCCCGTGAAACTCTTCGACCGCACCACCGACCTGCTGCGCGCCAATCTGGACCGCCGCGGCACGGCCCAGAACCTCATCAGCCGCAACCTGGCCAACGTGGACACCCCCAACTACCGGGGCACCGGCCTGGAGTTCGAAAAGCAGCTCAGGGCCGCCCTGGAGGGCGGGGTGCTGCCTCCTTCCCTGGCGCGCACCGACCCCCGGCACATGCCGCTGGAGCCCCAGCGCCCCTTTGACCAGGCCCCCCCGGAATACAAGGACATCGGCCCGGTGCAACTGGACGTGGAGATGAGCAAGCTGGCCGAGAACAACATCATGTTCAACGCCATGGTGCAGCTAATGAACAAGAAGCTCTCGGGAATCAGGTACGCCATCAGCGAGGCGGGAAAGTAAACGGCCATGGACTTCATCACCGGCATGGAGATCAGCGCCAGCGGGCTAAGCGCCCAGCGCACCCGCATCAACGTCATCAGCCAGAACCTGGCCAACGCCTTCACCACCCGCACCGCGGAGGGCGGCCCCTACCGCCGCAAGATCACGGTCTTCAAGGCCCAGCCCTTCACCAACCACCTGGAGCGGGCCATGGACCTTCCGCCCTATCCGCCTGGCGGCGACCCCCGGCGGGGCGTGCTGGTGGACAAGGTGGATACCGACCCCGCGCCCTTCAAGCGCGTCTACGACCCCAACCATCCCGACGCCGACAAGGAGGGCTACGTCAACATGCCCAATGTGGAGGTGGTCACCGAGATGGCGGACCTCATCAACGCCAGCCGCTCCTACGAGGCCAACGTCACGGCGGTGAACACCAGCAAGAGCATGGCCATGAAGGCCCTGGAAATAGGCCGTTAAGGGAGGCCCTAAATGAACACCTACCGCCTGGACGACCCCTCCGTCAACATGCTTCAGACCCCCGGCGTGGGCCGCAAGGAGACCAAGCCGCCAAGCGGCGGCAAGAGCTTCGCCGACACCATGAAGGACTCCATCGCCAAGGTGGAGAACATGCAGCAGAGCGCCAACCAGGCCATGACCGACCTGGCCGTGGGGCGCACCAAGACCCTGCACGAAACCATGATAACCGTGGAGCAGGCCAGCATCTCCATGAACCTGCTCCTGGCGGTGCGTGGCAAGGTCATCAACGCCTACCACGAAGTCATGCGCATGCAGTTCTAGGACCTGGGGCAAGGCAGCGCAGGGACCAACAGCATCGAGGCCCGGCAGGGGCGCGAGGATTTGAGACATGGCGGAAGACCAGGATAAGGCCAAGGGTTTGGGGTTGCTCAAGGAGGCGGTGGGCGGCATGTCCACCGGCCGGCGTCTGGTCTTCATGGCCGGGGGCGCCCTGGTGGTGGGCGGGTTGATCGCCCTGATGTTGTGGATCAACCAGCCCGAGTATCAGACCCTCTACGCGGGCATGGCCCAGCGCGACGCCTCCCAGGTGGTGGCCAAGCTCAAGGACCTCAAGGTGCCCTACCGCCTGGAGGGCGACGGCGGCACCATCAAGGTACCCCAGGAGAACCTCCACGAGGCCCGCCTGGCCTTGGCCGGCGAGGGCCTGCCCCGGGGCCAGGGCATAGGCTTCGAGGTCTTCAACAAGGTGGAGATGGGCACCACCGACTTCGTACAGAAGATCAACTACCAGCGCGCCCTGCAGGGCGAGCTGGCCCGCACCATCGCCAGCTTCGGCGAGGTGGAGGAGGCCCGGGTGCACATCGTCATGCCCCGGGACTCGCTGTTCGTGGAGGAGGAGAAGAAGCCATCCGCCGGCGTGGTGGTGCGCCTCAGCGCCGGCAAGGTTTTGAGCCCCAGCCAAATCGCCGGCATCGTGCACCTGGTGGCCTCCTCGGTGCCCGACCTCACCGACGACCGCGTGACCATCGTGGACACCAAGGGCAACCTCATCTACCGCAAGCAGACCGACAGCGCCGAGTTCGCCGCCGGGCTCACCGCCGGCCAGATGGACTACCAGCGCAACTACGAGAAGGCCCTGCGCGCCAAGGTGCAGTCCATGCTGGAGGAGGTGCTGGGACCGGGACGCGCGGTGGTGCGCGTGGCCGCCGACCTGGACTTCACCCGCACCAACATCACCCAGGACCTCTTCGACCCCGAGGCCGTGGCCATCCGCTCCGAGAGCCGCAACAGCGACAGCTCCAAGAACACCAGCGCCGGCCCCGAGGGCAGCCCGGACCAGCGCTACACCCTGGCCCAGCAGAACGCCACCCCCGGCCAGAAGACCACCCAGCAGGGCTCGGAAAGCAACCGCGAGGGCGAGACCACCAACTTCGAGATCAGCCGCACCCAGAAGCAGATCACCCAGGCCATGGGCGGGCTCAAGCGCCTGACCGTGGCCGTGGTGGTGGACGGCCCCTACAAGGAGGAGGCCGGCGAAAAGGGCCAGACCACCCGCACCTTCACCCCCCGATCCGCCGAGGAGATGCGCCAGCTCACCGAGATCGTGCAACGGGCCGTGGGCTTCAACCAGGGCCGCGGCGACGAGGTGACCATGGCCAACGTGCCCTTCGCCATCGCCCCCAGCGCCGGGGTCATGGCGGGCAAGGCCTGGCAGGACTATCTCAAGGAGTACGGCAAGCCGGCCCTGAACCTGATCCTGGTGCTGGCCTTCCTGCTCCTGGTGGCCCGCCCCCTGGTCAGCGCCTACCTGGCCAGCCGGCCGGCGCCCGCCGCCGCCCGGCCCGGCGCCCCCGGCGCCCGCCGCGTGGGTCCCGGCGAGGAGCTGCCCGCCGGCGCCGAGGGCGCGGCCATGCTGGAGGAGCCGGCGGCCCCGCGCAAGATCACCACCCGCGAGCAGATACTGGCCTTGGTCAGCCAGGACTCCGAGCGCACCACCTCCCTCTTGCGGGCCTGGATACGCCAGCCCTAGCCCGCCCGGTGGGATTGGGCGCCCAGGGGTATAATTCAACAAGGCCCACGGGCCGCGATGGGTAGAGCGAACGGTTTGGGAGAGTAAATCATGGCATCGGCGACCGACAAGTTCAGCGGCGTGCAGAAGGCGGCCATCATCATGGTGGCCCTGGGCGAGCAGTTCACCGCCGACATGTTCAAGCGCATGGACCAGGAGGAGATTCGCCGGGTGGGCATGGCCATGTCCAACGTGGATTCCGTCAACCCCGAATTGGTGGAAGAGCTCCTGAAGGAGTTCCTGGGCAAGCTCAAGAGCGAGCTGGGGCCCATGATCGGCGGCGACGCCACGGCCCGCAAGGCCCTGCAGATGGCCCTGGGCGCCGAGGGCGCCGCCGCGCTCATGGCCGAGCTGGACCGGGCCAAGGAGCCGGTGCCCTTCGAGCGGGTCAAGATGGTGGACTCCAAGACCCTGGCCGGCTTCATCCGCTCAGAGCACCCCCAGACCATCGCCGTGATCCTGGCCCACCTGCCCAAGTCCAAGGCCGCCGAGGTGGTGCGCCAGTTCCCCGAGAACCTGCAATACGAGGTGGTGCTCAGGCTCAGCACCCTGGACGTCATCCCTCCGGGCATCGTGGAGGAGATTGACACGGTGCTGCAACGGGAGGTCTTGTCCACCGAGGGCCTGGAGGCCAAGCAACTGGGCGGCGTGGAGGCCGTGGCCGAGATACTCAACAACTGCGACAAGACCACCGAGGAGCATATCTTCAGCCGCCTGGAGGAGGACGACCCAGAGCTGGCCGAGCAGATTCGCCAGCTTATGTTCGTCTTCGAGGACCTGATGAGCGTGGACGACCGCGGCATCCGCACCCTGCTCAAGGAGGTGCGCAACGAGGACCTCACCCTGGCCTTGAAGACCGCCAGCGACACGCTCAAGTCCAAGATCCTCAGCAACGTCAGCGAGCGCGCCGCGGCCATGATCCAGGAGGACCTGGAGGTCATGGGGCCGGTGCGGGTCAGCGAGGTGGAGCAGGCCCAGCAGAAGATCATCACCATCGCCCGCCGCCTGGAAAAGGAAGGCAAGCTGGTGATCGGCGGCAAGGGCGCCGAGGACGCCCTTGTCTAGCCAAAGCCAGCCCGGCCCCTCCCCGGGCCACCGGGTCAGGGACTTCAGCCTGCCCGAGCTGGGCGAAGCCGCGCCGGCCGGCGCGGCGGCCGGCCAGGCCCCGGCCCGGCCGGTGGAGGAGGGCGGCTTCATCCCCATCTACCTCCAGGAAAGGCCCGAGAACCCCCTGGAAGTGGCACAGCGCCAGGCCGACAAGCTGTTGGCCAGCGCCCAGGGCCAGGCCACGGCCATCCGCCAGAAGTCCCAGGATGAGGGCTACCAGAGTGGCTACCAGGCCGGCCTGGAGGAGGGCGTGGTGGCCTCCAAGGCGCGCATCGAGGCGGCCTGCGACAACCTGGGCCGGGCGCTCACCGTCCTGGAACGCGCCCGCGAGGGCATTCTCGCGGTGCTGGAGGAGGAGATCATCGCCCTGGTGCAGGCCGTCACCGACCGCATCCTGCTGGCCCCCGGCGCCGTGGACCCCGACCTCATCCGCCGGGTGGCGCGCGAGGCCATAAGCCGGGTGGCCGAGGCCGAGCGCCTGACCGTGCGGCTCAACGGCGACGACCTGGAGCGGCTGCGCGAGTTCCGGCCCCGCCTGCTGGAGGGCATGGGGCGGCTCAAGTACCTGGACCTGGTGGCCGACCCCGCCTTGCGCCCCGGCGACTGCCTGGTGGATGGACCCCAGTCCCAGGTGGACGCCACCCTGGCCACTAGGCGGCAGCGAATATTCAGCCTCTTGGAGGAGACCTTCCACCAGGCCCAGCGCCTGGACCTGGCCGCTGCCCTGGACCAGGCCCTGGCCGGCCCGGTCCCCGGCGATGCCCCCGTTCCCCAGGCCGCGCCGGTACCCCGGCCCGCCGTTGCCCAGCCCTCCAAGGCCCCGCCAGCCGCCTCGGCGCCGTCAGCAGCCCCACCCGAGGCCGCCTCCCCCGAGCTGGAGGAGTGGTAATGGCCGGCCGGCTGGCCCACTACGGCCAGGCCTTGAGCCAGGCCGACCCCCTGGTGCACATGGGCCGCGTCACCCAGGTGGTGGGCCTGGTGGCCGAGGCCAAGGGCCTGATGTTGCCCGTGGGCGCCGGCGTGTTTTTGCACCTGGACCACGGGCCGGCGGCCCTGGGCGAGGTGGTTGGCTTCAAGGGCGATAGCATGCTCATCATGCCCTACGCCGAGACCCGGGGCTTGCGCCCCGGCTGCCTGGTCTCCGCCGCCGGGGCCGAGGGCCAGGTCAAGGTGGGACCGGGGCTCCTGGGCCGGGTTATTGACGGCCTGGGGCATTCCCTGGATGGCCGCCCCGACCCCGACTACCAGACCCTGTACCCCCTGTTCAACGACCCGCCCCCGCCCATGAGCCGCCGGCGCATCACCGAGCCGGTGGACGTGGGCGTGCGCGCCATCAACTCGCTGTTGACCCTGGGCAAGGGCCAGCGCGTGGGCATCTTCGCCGGCTCCGGCGTGGGCAAATCCACCCTCATGGGCATGGTGGCCCGCCACACCGCCGCCGACGTCAGCGTCATCGGCCTGGTGGGCGAGCGCGGCCGCGAGGTGCGCGACTTCATCGAGCGCGACCTGGGGCCAGAGGGCCTGGCACGTAGCGTGGTCATCGTGGCCACCAGCGACCGCCCGGCCCTGTTGCGCATCCGCGCCGCCTATCTGGCCACGGCGGTGGCCGAGTATTTCCGCGACCAAGGCGCCGACGTGGTCTTGATGATGGATTCGGTCACCCGCTTCGCCCTGGCCGCCCGCGAGGTGGGCCTCTCGGTGGGCGAGCCGCCCACCACCAAGGGCTACACCCCCAGCGTCTTCGCCCAACTGCCCCGCCTGCTGGAACGCGCCGGCACCACCGAGCACACCGGCTCCATCACCGGCATCTACACCGTGTTGGTGGAGGGCGACGACGTCACCGAGCCGGTCTCCGACGCCATGCGCTCCATCCTGGACGGCCACGTGGTGCTTACCCGGCGCCTGGCCGACCAGGGGCACTACCCGGCCATCGAGGTGCTGGGGTCGGTCAGCCGTCTGGTGGGCGAGCTGAACACCCCCGAGACCCTGGCGGCGGCCCGGGGGCTCACCGAGCTGTTGGCCGCCTACCGCCGGGCCGAGGACCTCATCAACATCGGCGCCTACGCCGAGGGCACCAACCCCAAGATTGACCGCGCCCTGCGCCTCATGGAGCGCATCAACGGCTTCTTGCGCCAGCCCCAGGACCAGGGCGTGGACCTGGCCGCCAGCCGCGAGCAACTCCTCAGGCTCATGCAGGAGAGATAAGCCGTGGCCTTCCGCTTTCGCCTGCAGACCGTGCTGGACCACCGCCACCACCTGGAGGACCTGGCCTTCAACGTCTTCGCCCAGATGCAGAAGGTGCAGCAGCAGTGCGAGCTGCACATCGCCTGGCTGGGCGACGAGCTCACCCGCGCCCGCCTTGATCTGGCCGGGCGCGAGCAACAGGGCATGCCGGCCAAGGACTTCATCCTGGCCAACGAGTACGTCACGGTGCTTAGGTTGCAGGTGATGCGCGAGCAGGCCCGGCTGCCGGTGTTGAAGGCCCAGACCGAACAGGCCCGCCAAAAACTGGTGGAGGCCACCAAGAAGCGCAAGGTGCTGGAGAGCTTGCGCGCGACCCACCGGGCCGATTATGATCGTGAGGAACTTTTGCAGGAGCAACGGCTCTTGGACGAGGTGGCGGTGGGTTCCTTCGCGCGGAGAAATCTGTCATGAGACCCTGGCGGCCTGGGCGCCTGGCCGGGCTGGGCTTGGCCTGCGCCCTGGCCCTGGCCGTGGCCCTGTTCCTGGCCTGGCCCCTGGGCGGCCCCGGGGTGGGCCAGGCCCTGGCCGCCCCGGCCAAGGGCAAGGAGAAGCCCGCCGCCAAGCAGGAGGCCAAGCCCGCCGAGAAGCCGGGCGAGAGCCTGCCCGACAGGCCCGCCGGCAAGGCCCCGGAAACGCCGGCCAACATCCTGGTGGGCGACAAGGCCGGCGAGGAGAGCGTCACCGGCTTTGACCCCAAGGCCCCCGCCGAGGGCGACGCCGGCCTGGGCGCCCCCGCCGCCCCGCCCACCTACGACCCCCGCCTGATCCAGCTCATCGAGCAGAAGCGCGCCGACCTGGCCCTGGAGGAGGCCCGCCTGGCCCGCGAGCGCCAGGAGTTGCAGAAGCTCCAGGCCGAGGTCATGGCCCGCATCGAGGACCTCAAGAAGGTGCAGTCCGTGCTGGAGGAGCTGGTCAAGACCGAGCAGGACCAGCGCGAGGGCCGGGTGCAGCAACTGGTGAAGGTGCTCTCCAACATGAAGGCCGACGCCGCCGGGGCCGTGGTGGCCAAGCTGGACGACCAGATGGCCGTGGAGGTCTTCAGCAAGATGGCCCCGCGCACCTCGGGCAAGGTCATGTCCGCCCTCAAGCCCGAGCACGCCGCGCGCATCAGCGAGCTCTTGACCCGCCACCAGCAGTCCCGCGAGGCCGCCAAGATGGCTGGCGCCGCCGCCGCCGCCGGTACCCAGCCCCCGGCCCCCGCCCCGCCTCCGGCCAAGCCCGCCCCGGCGGCCCAGCCCCAGGCCCAGCAAGCTCCCGCCCAGCCGCCCCAGGCCCCGCCCCAGGCCGGCGCCCAGACCTACAAGGCCGGCGCCAAGCCCGAGAGCGTGCCAGCCTCCACCGGCCCGGCGCCCACGGTGCCGCCGGTACCCCTGGCCCCGGTGGCCGCCCCGGGCATGCCCGTGGCCCCCACGGCGCAGCCCGCCCAGCCCGCCCAGCCCACGGCCCCCGCCGCCCCACCGGCCACGGCCCCGGCCAAGCGCTGAGCACTTGCCAGTTTTCACCAGTGTGCTAGATTGACCGGCGGCGCCAGACCAGGGCTCCAATGGGGGACGGCGATGGGGTGTAAAACCTGCGCGGCCATGATGCTCGCACTAGGGCTCTTGACCGCCGGCCCAGCCTGGGCCGGCAGCCACGACTTCACCCTGGTCAACCAGACCGGCCTGGCCATGGACAAGCTCTTCGTGGTGCCCCCCCAGGCCACCACCTGGCAGGAAAACCTGCTGAAGCGCGACCTGCTCATGCCCGGCGAGGAAGCCAGGATCAGCTTCTCGCGCCCGCCCGCCGACTGCCGCTGGGACCTGGTGGTGGTGGACGCCACCGGCACCGAGGTCACCTGGGAGGGCGTGGACCTGTGCAAGGGGAAAAGGGTGCTGCTACGCCTGGAGGACGACGTGCCCGAGGCGCTGCACGAGTAGGTGGCGTGCCCGCCACGGGGCGTAAACGGGTCGGTTGTGGCTATCTCAACTAGGCTTGCAGCGGAGCCCCGGACTCGCCATCGTCGTCGGGAGGGTCAAGGGGGATGTTCTTGCCATCTATCTTGAACTCGCCGCCCAGCCTTTGTTGAAGCAGGGAAAGCGAGTTGGTGGCTTGGTCAACCACCTTGAGGGCGGCTTCGGTCCTTTCGGGCTGGTGGTCCAATTCACCAAAGGTTGCCTTTACCGTCATCTCCAAGGCCTTTTTTTCCTCTGGGCTGGCTAATAGGCGGGGCGTTGAGCAATCCATGGGCGCCGCAAGCGCGGGTGTTTCAGCCCCAGGCGTTGGGTGGTTGGTCATTTCCCAGGCCGCCATTTCCGTCTTGGCTATTTCCAGCTTGGCCTTGGCCTCCTCGGCCTGGAGTTGGGCCTTTCTGGTCCTGATACCCTGCCTGATGGTGCAAAGCTGAATTATAAACTCGGTTAATCCCCCCTTGCCCACGGCTTCGCCAAAGACCGAACCCTTGGTCAATTGGCCTATGCGCAGGGCATTGCGGTCCCCATAGGCCCCGTATAGCTCGGGCCGCATGGCCTTGTTGAAGAGATTGTCAATCGAATCAAATGGCGCGGTCATGGCCAGGCGCACACCCTCATAAAGGAAAGTGATGAGGATCAACACCTGGCCCACTTGGGCAGGTCCGTAGCTGTCGGGCAGATTGAACGAGATGATTCCATCTGCCCGCGTGCCAAAGGCTCGATCGGCTGTGTCATCGCGCTGGGCGCGGTCCTCCTTGACCTTTTCCTCGTCCTCCTCGTCGAAGACAAAGCCCTCGTAGCCATCTATCAGCGCGCCGGCCAGGTCCTCCCTCTTGGACACGCGAGTTCTGGCAAGCCTTGCCCACTTCAGACTAGTCCCCCACAACTTCGCCCCGCGCAGGTCCGCCCCGCTCAGGTTCGCTCCGTCCAGGTCCGCCTCGCGCAGGTCCGCCTCGTGCAGGTCCGCCCAGCGCAGATCGGCGAGGCTCAGATCCGCCAGCCTCAGATCGGCCTTACCCAGGTTCACCGCCTTCAGATTGGCGTCAATCAGGTTTGCCCCGAACAGGTCGGTACCGCTAAGGTCCGCCTGGCGCAGATACGCCTTGCTGAGGTCCGCCTTTTTCAAGTCTGCATGATTCAGGGAAGCATAGGCCAAATTCACCTTGCGGAGGTCAGCCCCGTGCAGGTCGGCACCGCTCAGGTTGGCCCTATCATTTGATTTTGGGTTGCCATCGTATCGCACCCACAAATCATGCTCTTTCAGGATCATTTGCAGCATTCTTCGGCTGATCTTCCGCAATTCCTTTTCCATGTAATCTTCCCGCCTCCCCGCTAATACCCGCGCCAAGGCACGAACCCCCGGCGGCTTCTCGCCGCCGGAGGTTATCATGACCCGCCATGCGCTAGGTAATCAACAAGAGATTGCCACGCCGCCTGGCGGCTGCTTCTAGACTCCGCCCTATTTCTTTTTGAACAAATCAGGATAGAGCCGGGCGGCGCACTCGGGGCAGATGCCGTGGGAGAACTGGGCCTCGGATTTCTGTTCCAGGTACTTCTCCAGCCGCTGCCACTGGCCCTGGTCGTCGCGTATCCTCTTGCAGCCTGCGCAGATGGGCAAAAGCCCGCTGAGCTTCTTGACGTTGGCCAGGGCTGCCTGCAATTCGCCCAGCAGGCGCTCGCGCTCCTGTTCGGCCTGGCGCCGCCGCTCCATCTCGGCCAGGGTGGCCTGGTGGGCCAGGCGTATCTTGCGGTTGAGGCGCAGCGCCAGGGCGGTGGACAGGGCCATGCTCAAAAACAGCAGGGCCGAGACCGAGAGCATGGGCCAGTAGCGTTGCAGCACGTCCTCCAGGGTGAACTCGCCCAGGTCCTGATAGGGCCCCAGCCGAAGCTCGCGCAAGAGGTCGCGCACCGGCAAGTAGTTTTCGGGCGTGGTCCAGCCGGCATGGCCGGCGGCGCGGCTGGCCTGGGCGTCGGCGGGCATGCTCAAGAGGGCCACGGCCACCTTCTCGGCCAGCTCGGCCGAGGTGTGCCCCAGCCGGGACAGGGGCCACTCGGGGTAGAGGCGGGTGGAGTGTAGCAGGGGCAGTTGATCGCTGATGCGGGGGTTGAGTATGCGCAGATCGCTGATCTTGAGCTGGCCTGCCCGCTCCAGGCGCTCCAGTACGCCGCTGCGCGCCGTGCCGGCGTCCACCTCCCCGGCCAGCACCGCCAGGGGCACGCTTTCCTGATAGCCGCCGAAGCGCAGTTGCCTGAAGTCTTTCAGGGGGTCCAGGCCGGCCTGGCGCAGCTCGCGCCAGGCCATGCGCCAGCCGCCGAAGGACTGGGGGTCCACGGCCATGAAGGTCTTGCCCTTGAGGTCGGCCAGGGAGGCGATGTCGGCGCGGTCGGCCCGGCAGAAGATCACCCCGGCGAAGACCGAGTAGGAGCCGGGCTTCTTGATGGTGGCGATGGGGCTCACCCCCAAACCGGCCAGCTCGGTGGCGATGGAGGGGTTGGCCAGCAGGAAATCCACGCGCCCATGCCGCACCGCTTGGCCCACCTCGCCGAACTCCAGGCAGACCAGGCTGAAGGCATGGCCGAGTATCTTTTCGTTGAGATACTGCACCGTGGGGGACCACTGCTCCAGGCAGCGGGGCACGCCGGAGTTGGCCAGCACGCCCACCTTGACCGCCGGCTGGGCGGCCTGGGCGGTGGCGCAGGTGAGGACGAGGCCACAGGCTGTCAGGGCCAGCCAGAGCAGTGCTTGGAGACGGCGGAGCATGCCAAGGTCATCCTGGTCAAGGGGCGTGGCCCCGGGGGGCCGGGTTGGGGGCCGCCGTCAGGCGCGGCGGTCTACTTCTTGCGCAGCACCCTTTCGTCGCCGACCCTTATCGTCACCTGGGTGGCGTCGAAGTGCTCCAGGAGCGGGATGAGGTACTTGCGCGACAGGCCGGTGATCTCCTTGAACTGCTGGGCCCCGATGCGCTCGTGGCTTTCGAAGTAGGCCTTCAGGCGGGCCTTGATCTCGTTAAGGGCCTCGGCGTGGTAGTAGAGGTCCTCCTTGAGCTTGACCAGCACGCCCTCGTTGAGGAGCACCTGCAAGACCTGCTTGGCCTCCTTCTTGTCCTCCTTCTCGGTCACTTCCTTGAACAAGGGCGGGGTGAGCCCGCCCTGGGCGTAGGCCTGCTCCAGGCGGGCGCGCAGGGCCATGGCCCCGCCGGCCAGGCGCACCTGGTGGTCGGGTAGCCTCAGGAGGTCCTTGTCGGCGATGAGCTTGCCCTCGTCGGAGAGCTTGCGCAAGAGGTGGGCGAATAGCCTGGCCTCCATGCCGGGGCTCAGGCGCTGGCGAAACTCCTCGCGGCTCATGCCGGGGCGCAGGGGCTGGCTGGCGTGGAACTCGGTCAGCAGGGTGATGGCCTGGGCGGCCAACTCATCCTGCACCGGGCGGGCGATCATGCGGCCGCCCTCCTTGTCGAAGCGCACCAGCTCCTGTTTGTTGAGCATGTCGGCCAAGAGGCGCTCCAGCTCCTTGGCCGGCAGGGGCACCAGGCGCTCCAGGTCGTGGGCGCTGATGCCGGCCTCGCCGGACAGGCGGGCGTGCACGGCGATGCGCTGGGCGGGGGTGCCTTGCTCCAGGGTGGCCAGGTCGGCGATGATCTCGGGCCGCCGGCGCTTGTGGCGCCCCGGGTGGGGGTGCAGGACAATGCCGCCGGCCACGGTGGCCACCGGCGAGTAGGAGCGCAGCACGTAGCGGTCGCCGGCCATCACCGCCACGGGGGCCTCCAGGCGCACCTGGCAGTAGCAGTGCTCGCCGGGCTTCAGGTCGTCGCGGTCCAGGAACATCACCCGGCCCATGGTCTCGCCGGTACCGGTGTGCAGGCGCACCGGCGCGCGGTGCTTGAGGGGCCGCTGCATGTCCTTCAAGGCCGCGCACTCCAGGTCCACCCACAGGGAGGGCCTGAGCGAGCCCGGGCTGGCCACCACGTCGCCGCGCTCGATGACGGCCTTTTCCACGCCTTGCAGGTTGATGGCCGTGCGCTGGCCCCGGCGGGCCTCTTGCACCTCCTGGTTGTGCACTTGCAGGCCGCGTACCTTGGCGGTGACGTCGCGGGGGTAGATCTCCACCTCCTGGCCGATGGCGATGGCCCCGCCCACGGCGGTGCCGGTGATGACGGTGCCGAAGCCCTTCATGGTGAAGACGCGGTCCACGGGCAGGCGCCAGGGGCCAAAGGCCGGGCGCTCCTGAAGGCCGGCCACCATCTCGTCCAGCACCTTGACCAGCTCGGGCAGGCCCTGGCCGCTGACCGAGGAGACGGGCACGATGGGCGCGCCGGCCAGGAAGGTGCCCGCCAGGTACTCGGCCAC
This sequence comes from Desulfarculus sp., assembly GCA_016218705.1. GTDB lineage: Bacteria > Desulfobacterota > Desulfarculia > Desulfarculales > Desulfarculaceae > JACRDC01. The sequence continues at coordinate 23,117 of JACRDC010000107.1, read as the reverse complement.
GTCCTCCTGCACCAGGCCCAGCCACTCCTCGTCCACCATGTCTATCTTGGTCAGCACCACCAGGCCGGTGCGCACGCCCAGGAGGGTGCAGATGTCCAGGTGCTCGCGGGTCTGGGGCATGACGCCCTCGTCGGCGGCGATGACCAGCGCCACCAGGTCAATGCCCGTGGCCCCGGCCACCATGTTCTTGACGAACTTCTCGTGGCCGGGCACGTCCACGATGCCCAGACGCTGGCCCGAGGGCAGGTCCAAAAAGGCGAAGCCCAGCTCGATGGTGATGCCGCGCGCCTTTTCTTCCTTGAGGCGGTCGGTGTCGGTGCCGGTGAGCGCCTTGACGAGCGAGGTCTTGCCATGGTCTATGTGGCCGGCGGTGCCCAGGACGATCTGCTTCATGGCCGCGCCTCCGGGGGGTTGCTGGGTATGGCGCCTAGTTTATCAACAAGAGGGGCGGGCATAAAGCCCGCCTGGCCCATATTGGCGCGGTGAGGTGGATGCCCCGCTGGGTATGGTTTTTGACGGCCCCTCGGCGGGAGCCGGCGGCCTATGTACTTGCCACCACGCCGCCCGGCCCGTTTATGCCCCGCCGGGGGCACCCGGCCCGCGGCTGGCGGCCCGCCTGATGATGAGGCAGGTGCAGGGGGCGCGGCGGCTGACGCGCTCGGCCACCGAGCCCAGGAGCACCAGGCCCATGCCCGAGAGCCCCTGGGAGCCCAGGACCACCAGGTCGGCGTTGCTTTCCTGGAGTTGGGCCAGTATCTCCTCGCTGGGGTGGCCGCGCCTGAGCACCGGGCGCCAGTCCAGGCCTTGCAGGCACTGGCCGTAGCGCTCGCGCATGTAGGTGGTCAGGCGATGGACGATCTCCTGATCGGGCAGGCGGTCGGCGGCGTGGGGCTTGTCGCCGGGCAAGAGCGGGGCGCCGGGCAGCACCACGTGCAAGAGGGTCAGGCGGGCGCCGTCGCGGCGGGCCTGCTCCGTGGCCGCCTCTAGGGCCGTCTCGGCCTGGGGCGAGAAATCGCTGCAACAGACGATATGGCTGAAAAGTGCCATGTGCCACCTTCGCGGTAGGGTCCCCCCATCAGGACTGGTCTCGATCCTTGGCTCGATTATATGCCAGGTGGCGGCGGGTGGGGTAGTGTTTGCGCGGGGAGGCGGGGAGCAGGGTCACGGGGCCAGCAGCACCTGCCCGCCGAAGCGCCGGCGCAGCTCGCTGGCCAGGGCCTGGGCAGCGCCCTGGTCCAGGCACTCCACCAGGAGATCGCCCTGGGGACCCACGGCCAGGCGGCCATGGCGGGCCACCACCGAGGCCACCTCCTGGGGCTCCACGGCCCAGACCCCCCGGGCGCGCAGCAGAAGTTCCTGGCCGCTCAGGGACTCCTCGGCCACCTGGTCCAGGTCGCGGAACCAGGCCTGCCAGCCCAGGCGGGCCGGGGCCTTCTGCACCGGGGCCACGGGGTCGCCGTACAGGCTGGAGAGGCCAAAGAGACGCAGGCGGATCATGAGAGCATCTCGGCGGCCAGGGCAAAGTACACGCCCTCGGCGGGCAAGAGTTCCGGCGGCGGCGAGAGCCCCTGGCGGCTCAGGCCCCGGGCCAGGCAGCACAGGTAGAGGTCGGCGGCGCCCGGAGGCTCCTTGGCCAGGCCGCGCTTGATGGCCCGGGGCCAGGCCCGCAAAAAGTGGCGCCGGGCCTCCTCCCGGGCCGGGGCCAGGCGGGGGTCCAGCTCGCTCAGGCCCATGGCCGCGATGAGCCGGGCCTGGGCCACCAGCAGGGCCTCATAGACCTGGCGCAGGTGCTGGGCCTGGGGGCCGGTGGCCCCGGGCTGCCCCGGCCCGCTCATGCCCCGTCCGCCACGGCGCGGTAATGTGCCAGCAAGCGTTCCATGAGTCCATTATGCCCGAAATGGGCGGCTACGCCAGCCGCGCCGGCGGCGCCCAGGCGCCGGCCCTCGGGCCCGGCCAGGCGGGCGGCGGCCTCCGCCAGGGCTGGCGCGTCGCCCGGGGGCAGCAAGAGGCCGTTGACGCCGTGGCGCAGCCAGTCCTCCACGCCGCCCACCCGGGAGGCCACCACCGGCACCCCCAGGGCCAGGGCCTCCAGGCCGGCGATGCCAAAGGGCTCGGCCCACAGGCTGGGCAGCCACAGGCTGGCCGCCCCGGCCAGAAGCCGGCCCATCTGCTGACGGCCGGCCCAGCCGAAGTAGCGCAGACGCTGGGGGTGGGCGGCGGCCAGGCGCGCCACCTCCGGGGCCAGGGGGCCGTCGCCGGCCACCACCAGGGGCAGATCATCGCGCGGCAATACCGCCGCCCGGCAGGCCACGGCCACGCCCTTGCGCTCCACCAGGCGGCAGGCCAGCAGATGGTGGGTCTGGGCCTGGGGCTGGGCGGGAGGCTCCAGGCCTTGCACAAAAGGCGGCAGCACCTGGATGCGCCCCGGGTCTAGGCCCACGGCCATGAGCTCGGCGGCCATGTAGCGCGAAAGCACCAGCACCAGGCGCAGTCCCTTAAGGGCCTCGAGGCGGCGGCGGGTAAGGTCAATGAGGCGGCGGCCATAGTCCTGGTCGTCGAAGCAGGCCAGGCAGCCCTGGCCCAGGGGGGTTTGGCAGACGGCCCCCGTGGGCGTGAGCTTGCCCAGGCCGGGGCAGAAGACGCGGTGGTCTTGCACGGTCATCAGGGCGCGCCCCGTGGCGGCGGCAACTTCCATGAGCGCCGGGTCCATGACGTTGTGCAGGTGGAGCACGTGGGGCCGGCAATCGGCGATGAGGCCTTTGAGGCGCCTGACCACCCCCTGGCCGCCGCGCCCGTTAAGGCCGCCTCGCTCCAGGCCCTTTTGCCTGACCCACGGTCCCAGGCCGGGGCGCTCCCCAGGGGGCAGGCTCTGGTCGTCATGCCCCACGGCCAACAGCGTCTCGGCGCGGCCTTGCAGATGATGCAGGATGGCGATGAGATGGCGGTCGGCCCCGCCCCGGGCCGAGAGGCGCTCGTGCAGCATGAGCACGCGCAAGGAGTTGTGGGATGGCTTTTGGGAGGCCATCGGCAAAGCTGAACCTTTCATTCCCCGCCTCAAGGCCCCAGCATAGCACAGGGCCGCCCCAGACCTCGCTGGAGGGCGCCATGACAAGAAGCGCTCTTGCAAAGCGCCGGCGATTGGGGCAAAAATGAACCGTGTGTCTGTGGATAATTCCCGCGTTGGTCCCTCCAGGCCCCCCTGCATCCCAGGAGGTAAAGAGCCGTGCAACCCAGCTTGAGTTTCAAGGTCAAGCCCAGCCTACCCCCCCAACTGCTACCCCTGGGGCGCCTGGCGGGCAACCTCTGGTTCACCTGGAACCCCGAGGCCGTGGAGCTGTTCCAGCGCATGGAGGCCCGGCTGTGGTCGCAGGTCTCGCACAACCCCCTGATGCTATTGAACCAGATCAGCCAGGAACGCCTGGAGGTCCTGGCCAAGGACAGCGGCTTCGTGGCCCAACTGGAGCGCGTGGTGGGCCTGTTGGACGACTACCTCAAGGCCAGCGACTGCCCCTTCCTGGCCGGCCGCTCCCCCGACAACTTCAGGATCGCCTACTTCTCGGCCGAATATGGCCTGGCCGACTGCCTGCCCATCTACTCCGGCGGCCTGGGCATGCTCAGCGGCGACCACCTCAAAAGCGCCAGCAACCTGAACCTGCCCCTGGTGGCCTTGGGCCTGGCCTACCGCCAGGGCTACTTCAGCCAGTACCTCAACCCCGACGGCTGGCAGCAGGAGCGCTACCACGCCAACGACTTCTGGAACATGCCCATGACCCTGGTGCGCGACGGCCAGGGCCACGAGGTTTCCATCAGCGTGGACATCGAGGGCCGGCCCCTGGTGGCCCGGCTGTGGCTGGTCAAGGTGGGCCGGGTGCCCCTCTACCTCATGGACGCCAACATCGAGCAGAACCCCGCCGACCTGCGCGCCCTGACCCATCAGCTCTACGGCGGCGACACCGAGATGCGCATCCGCCAGGAGATGCTGCTGGGCATCGGCGGGGTGCGCGCCCTCAAGGCCCTGGGCATCGAGCCCAACGTCTATCACATGAACGAGGGCCACAGCGCCTTCGCCTCCCTGGAGCGCATACGCATCCTGCGCGCCGAGCAGGGCCTGTCCTTTGACGAGGCCCGCGAGATGGTCAAGACCAGCAACTGCTTCACCACCCACACCCCCGTGCCGGCGGGCAACGACTACTTTGACCCCGACTTGGTGCGCCGCCACTTCCAGGGCTACGTGCGCGAGTTGGGCATCAGCCTGCCGGTCCTCCTGGCCTATGGCCGCACCCACCCCCACGACCAGCAGGAACCCTTCTGCATGACCGTGCTGGCCTTGCGCCTGTCGGCGGCCAACAACGGCGTCAGCCAGTTGCACGGCAAGGTCAGCCGCCAGATGTGGCAGGACGTCTATCCCCACTTCCCCCTGGAGGACGTGCCCATCAGCGCCATCACCAACGGCGTGCACATCCCCAGTTGGATCAGCGGCGACATGGCCTACCTCTACTACCGCTACCTGGGGCCGGCCTGGATGGAGGACCCCGACTCCCAGGCCGTGTGGCGGCTGATTGACCAGATACCCGACGGCGAGCTGTGGCGCGCCCACGAGCGCCGCCGCGCCCGCTGCGTGGCCTACGTGCGCGCCCGCCTGGTGGAGCAGCTCAAGCGCCGGGGGGCATCCGCCGAGACCCTCAGGCAGGCCGCCGAGGTGCTCAACGCCGAGGCGCTTACCGTGGTCTTCGCCCGGCGCTTCGCCACCTACAAGCGCGCGGTGATGATCTTGCAGGACCCCGACCGCCTGGCCCGCCTGGTGGGCGACGCCAAGCGGCCGGTGCAGTTCATCTTCGCCGGCAAGGCCCACCCCAAGGACAACGAGGGCAAGGAGTTCATACGCCGCATCGTGGCCACCAGCCAGGAGCCGCGCTTTCGGCAGCACATGGTCTTCATCGAGGACTATGACATCAACGTGGCCCGCTACCTGGTGCAAGGCGCCGACGTGTGGCTCAACAACCCCCGCCGGCCCCTGGAAGCCTGCGGCACCAGCGGCATGAAGGCCGCCGCCAACGGCGCGCTGAACCTCTCCATCCTGGACGGCTGGTGGGACGAGGGCTTCGAGCCCGGCCTGGGCTGGGCCATCGGCGCCGGCGAGCAGTACGAGGACGAGTACCTCCAGGACCAAGTGGAGGCCCGCGCCCTTTACCGCACCCTGGAGAACGAGGTGGCCCCGGCCTTCTACGACCGCGCCGAGGACGGCCTGCCCCGGCGCTGGATCGCCTACATGAAGAAGAGCCTCAGGCAGCTCTGCCCGGTCTTCAACACCCACCGCATGCTGGAGGACTACACCGATGAGTCCTACCTGCCCGCCGCCCTGCGCTTCAACAGTCTGGCCCAGGACGGCTTCGCCCGCGCCCGCCAACTGGGCGCCTGGACCCGGCGCATCATGGAGCACTGGAGCCAGGTGGAGGTGCAGCAGGTGATGAGCCCCATGCCCGAAAACCTCACCTGGGGCGACGAGCTGGAGGTGCGCGCAGTGGTCAAGCTGGGCGGGCTCACCCCCGATGACGTGGCCTGCGACATCTATTTCGGCCCCCTGAACGCCGACGGCCAGTTCGCCTCCCGCGACACCCAGCAGATGGAGCCCGTCGGCGGCGGCGACGGTCACTACGAGTTCCGCGGCCGCATCGCCTGCCACTCCACCGGACGCCTGGGGCTAAAGGTGCGCGTGGTGCCCTTCCACGGCGACCTCAACTCCAAATACGCCCTGGGCCTGGCCGCCTGGGGTTAGAGCACCCCAAAAAGGCTGCGCCTTTTTGGGGACCCCGCAAGCCACCCCAAGAAAACTGCGTTTTCTTGGGGACCCCGGGGCCGCGAGCCGCGCCGGGCGTAAACGGGTCGGTTGTGGTTGCGGTCATGGCCCAGGCCGGCGGCTCCCGCCGCCAGGCAATCGGACAACAAAAAACAAGCGAGTCCATCGCGGGCTGACTTGCCCCCTCTCCCCCACCGGGGGAGAGGGCCGGGGTGAGGGGGTGGCGCGCCCGCCAGGGGGCATGGACGGGTCCGTTGCGGCTGTCGTGCTGGCCCAGGCCGCCGGCTCCCGCCGGGGGGCCATGGGCAAAAACACGGGCGGGGACAAACCCCGCCCCTTGTATGTTGGATAAGGTTTCTACGGGAGCCAGCTTGGCTGGTTGGGCCAGGGCGCCTCCCGACCCGTGCTGGGAGTCGAGGCACTCGACCCCCGCGCCTGGCTTCCCCCTATCCCTCCATCACCACCAGGGCATCCACGGCCACGGGCCGGCCCTGGGCGATCTTGAGGGGGTTCAAGTCTATTTCGGCCACCTGGGGCGCCTCCAGGCCGATCTGCCCCAGGGTGACCAACAGCTCGGCCAGGGCCGGGCGAATGAGGGCCGGCTCGCCCCGGAACTGGCCCAGGAGCTTGCGGCTCTTTAGTTCCTCCATCATGTCCAGGGCGTCGTCCTGGCTCAAGGGCGCCACCCGGAAGACCACGTCGCCCAGGGCCTCGGCCATGACCCCGCCCAGGCCCAGCATCACCGCCGGCCCGTAGAGGGGGTCGCGCACCAGGCCGGCGATCAGCTCCCGCCGGCCCGGCACCATCTCCAGCACCAGGAACTCCGTGAGCCCCGGCGACCGCGCCAGGAGCCGGAGGCAGGCCGCCTCCACCTCCTCTGGCCCGCGCAGGTCCAGCTCCACCAGGCCCAGATCAGACTTGTGGGCCAATTCAGCCCCCGAGGCCTTGACCGCCACGGGAAAGCCCAGGTCGCCGGCCAGGGCGGCGGCCTCCTGGGGCGTGTGGGCCAGGGCCTCGCGGGTGCAGGGTATGCCCCACTGGCGCAGGAACTCCTTGGACTGATGCTCCGAAAGGGTGGTGCGCCCTTGCGTGGGAGCGGGGGCCTGGTTTGCCATGTCGGTTGGCCTTTGCAAGCAAGGAGGGGAAGGGGAAAGCCGTGGGCTTTCCGCTCCCCCTCGGATTGATCGTGGACCTTATCCCTGGCCGTCGGCCCGGGCTTGAATCACCATACCAGAGGCCGGCCGGGCCGGCCAGGGCTAGGCCTTGTGGGGCAAAAGCTTGGGTTCCCGCTCCTCCGGTCCCTCCAGGGCCGGCGGTTGACCCTGGCCGTCGGTGCCGCCTTCCAGCACCTTGACCAGGTCCAGCACCACCTGGGAGAGCACCTCGGCCTGGCCGCGCATCTGCTCGGCCGAGTCGGCGCTCTGGGCGGCCTGGCCGGCGTTGCGCTGGGTCACCTGGTCCACCTGGCTGACGGCCTTGGCGATCTGCTCCAGGCCCACCCTCTGCTCGTTGGAGGCCGAGGCGATCTCGCGCACCAGGGAGGCGCTCTTCTGGGAGGCGCCGGCCATCTCCTTGAACTCGGTCTCGGTCTGGCCCACCAGGGTCACGCCGGTCTTGACCTTGCCCAGGGCGTCCTGGATGAGGTTCTGGGTGTTCTTGGCCGCCTCGGCGGCGCGCATGGCCAGGTTGCGCACCTCCTCGGCCACCACCGCGAAGCCCGCCCCGTGCTCGCCCGCCCGGGCCGCCTCCACGGCGGCGTTGAGGGCCAAGAGGTTGGTCTGGAAGGCGATCTCGTCAATGGTCTTGATGATCTTGCTGATCTGCTCGCTGGCCGAGGATATCTCGCCCATGGCGGTGCTCATCTGGCCCATGGATTGGCCGGCCCGCTCCATGAGCCCCTGGGCCTGGTCCATGAGCTGGCGGGCGCTCTCGGCGTTGTCGGCGTTCTGCCGGGTCATGGAGGAGATCTCCTCCAGGGAGGCCGAGGTCTCTTCCAGGCTGGCGGCCTGCTGGGAGGCGCCGTCGGAGAGCTGCTGGGAGACCGTCTGGGCCTCCTGGGACGAGGAGCCCACCTGCTCCACCACCTGATGCAGGGCGTCCACCGAGCGGCGCAGGGGGCCGAAGGTGCTGCGGATGAGATACAGGCCCCAGACCAAAAGCAGGCCCACGGCGCCGGCGCTGACGCTCAGGCCCAGGATGTTGCTCAAGCGGGCGGTGTCCTGCATCTCGCCGCGGCTTTCCTCTTGCAGGCGCTGGCCCCGGGTGGCCAGGGCCTTGGCCGCCTTGTCCAGGCTGGCCATCAACTCCCGGTTCTGCTTCCAGGCCTCGTAGAGCTTGGTCTCCGTCTCGGCCAGGACCTGGTTGTCGGGACCGAAGGCGTTCCAGCCCTCCGCCAGGTCCTTTTGCTTGAGGTTGGGCAGCACCGCCTTGGTGTTGTACTCCAAGAGGTCGCGCTCCTGCTTGATCTGCTTCTGCTCGCCCAGGAAGTGCTTCTCGTCGTTGCTCAAGAACAGGCCTTGCACGTTGAGGACCAGGCGGTTCTGCAGGGCCACCATCTCCTTGGCGCCGTTGCGCAGGTTGGTGAGGAAGTCGTCCAGGCCGGCGCCGCTTTCCAGAAACAGCTCGCCCTCCAACTGGATCAGGGGCTCCACCAGCTTCTTGCGGCTGATCTCGGCCAGGTTTATGCCCGATTGCAGCATGGCGGCCCGCCCCTTGAATATCTGCTCCACGTTGGCGCGCACCTGGCCGAAGAGCTTGCGGTAGGCGGCCACCTCCTGGGCGGCGGTCTCCAACTCCTGGCGCACCTGATCGGAGCCGGCGGCGTCCTTTTGCTTGAGCAGGCCGTCGTGGGCGGCGCCAAGCAGGCTCTCGCCCTGCTTGGCCACCTCGGCGTTGCCCTCCTGCAAAAAGGTGCGCTCGGCCACGCGGGCCTGTTGCAGGTTGGCCAGGGCCTCCATGACCCCCAGGCTCACGGTACCGGCCCGTTCCACCTTGCCCTGGAAGATGAAGTTGCCGCCGGTGACCAGGGCCAGGGCCACCATGGCCAGGACCATGAACAGCACCACCTTGCCTCTGAGGCTCATATACCTTACCCCGCTGTTGGCGTAGCCGGTTATACGGCCGCGCGCCCGGATTTGGTCCCGCTCCCGGCCCGCCCGGGCGTGCCCGTTGCACGGGCCGGGAGCGAAAGGTTACTTCTTATAGATACCGCAGCCGAAATACACGTTTTGGCCCGGGACGGCCTCCACGTAGGAGGACTTGGCCACCTGCTCCTTGGTGCCGGGCCGGGGCCAGTAGTAGTCCACCCAGCCGCCGCCCTCCTTGGCCTTGACCACGAACTCGCCGAAGAACTGCTTGCCCTTGATGTCCTTGTACACCGTCAGGTCCTTGTTGACCAGTTGGGGCTGATGGGGGTGGGCCACCATGATGACCTTGTCCAGGGCACCGGCCCAGATGTAGTAATCACCGCTGACAAAGGGACCCTTGGGATCGGCCACGGCCTTGAGGGTCTCGTCCATCCCCTTTTCCTTGGCCATGGCCACGGCCTTCTTGACCAGGGCCTTGGCCTGGTCCGGCGAATCGGCCTCCGCCGCGATGGCCAGGCCAGACCAGGTCAGGCACAGCATCAGGGCCAGGGCCATCAAAAAGCCTTTCTTCATCATAAGCCTCCTTGTGGTACTAGGGTTGCGGGCAAGATGAAGGCCCGGCTGGCCCTGGCGCGCCGCGCCCTGGCTGGGGCGGGGCGGGACGGACAAGTACGCGGCCTTCCAACCTAATCCATCTCGAGGCAGGCATTGGCGCAAAGCTGCGGTTCCAAAATTGGGGCGCCAAACCTGGGACGGAGGGCGGCCCCCACCCCCCCGCCGCCCCCGCTTTACTCCGGGGGCATGTCATACACAAGGTGCCCAGGCCGCCGACGGTGGCGCCGGCCCCGGGGTGATTAGTCTCTCCTCTGTATACTCCTTGCCTTCATTGGGGTAAATTCCGCGATACCAACTGGCCTGGTCTCCCCAAGGCGCCACTCGGCGCCCCTACTTGTAGAAACCGCAGCCGAAGTACACGTTGCCGCCAGGCACCCGTTCCACGTAGGTGCTCTTGAGCACCGGGTCCTTTTCGCCGGGCTTGGCCCAGTAATAGTCCACCCAACCCGAGCCTTGCTCTTTGGCCACCCGGGTGAACTCCAAGAAAAACATTTTGCCCTTCACATCCTTGATCCCCGACATGTCCTTGCCCTCCATCTGGGGCTTGTCAGGGTGCACCAGGGTGATGTTCTTGTCCATGTCGTTGACGAAAATGTACAGCTCCCCCTTGAAGAAGGGGCCGTTCTTGTCGCGAATGGCCTTGAAGGTTTCATCCAGGCCCTTCTCCTTGGCCATGGCGATGGCTTTTTGCACCATGGCCTTGGCCTCGTCGGCGGTGGCGGCGCTGGCCTGGGAACCCCAGGCCAGGGTCAGGGCCAATACCAGGATCAGGACCGGCAACCAACGTCTTTTCATCCCGTCCTCCTTGGGCATGCAGAAGTACCTAACCAGTTATGGTCTATCCTGGGCCGCGGCGGAGAGCCGCCGGGCGTCCAGGGACGGGCAAGCGCCGGCATGTACGGGGGTAGACCGCCCCCGGCAGGAGCCGATGGTGGTCACTGGTTAGGTAGGGCTGCCTTTTATGGCATGGGCCGCGATGCAAGACGCGCAAAGCTGGTCTCCCAGGCAGGTTGGGCTAAAGGCATGATAGCACTCTCCCAGGGACGTGGGGGTATTTTTTTGTGCACTTGTTGTGGCCAAAACAAGGCGCCGGGGCCCGGGTCGGGTGACCGCGGGCCCCGGCGGGGTGCTTGCGGCGGTGGCGGCGGGGCCGCCGCCACCGAGTCTGATGTTAGTGCTGGGTGAACTCCGCGTCCACCACGTCCTCGCCCGGGCGGGGCCTGGGCGGGGCCTGGTGCTGGTGCCCGCCGCCGCAGGAGCCGCCGCAGCCGCCGCCACCGGCGGCCTGCTGCTGCCCCTGGCCGGCGTAGAGGGCCTGGGCCATGGCGTGGCCCGCCGTCTGCAGGGCCTCGAACTGGGCCTCAAGCTGGGCGCGCTGGCCATTTTCCAGGGCTTGCTTGGCCTCGGCCACGGCCCGCTGCATGCTGGCCCAGGTGGCGGCATCCAGCTTGTCCTGGTGCTCGCTCATGGTCTTCTCGGTCTGGTAGACCAGGCTGTCCAGGCGGTTACGGGCCTCGACCTCCTTGCGGCGCTCGGCGTCCTCGGCCCCGAAGCGCTTGGCCTCGCCCACCATGCGCTCCACCTCGTTCTCGGTAAGGCCGCTAGAGGCCTTGATCTCGATGGACTGCTCCTTGCCGGTGGCCAGGTCCTTGGCCGCCACCTGCACGATGCCGTTGGCGTCAATGTTGAACGTCACCTCGATCTGGGGCAGGCCCCGGGGGGCCGGCGGCAGGCCCGTGAGCGAGAAGTGGCCCAGCGTACGGTTATCTTTGGCGAACTCGCGCTCGCCCTGCAACACGTGCACCTCCACGCTGGTCTGGTTGTCGGCGGCGGTGCTGAAGACCTCGCTCTTGCGCGTGGGGATGGTGGTGTTGCGCTCGATGAGCTTGGTCATCACCCCGCCCAGGGTCTCGATGCCCAGGCTCAGGGGGGTGACGTCCAAGAGAAGCACGTCCTCCACCTGGCCGCCCAGCACGCCACCCTGGATGGCGGCGCCCACGGCCACCACCTCGTCGGGGTTGACGCCCTTGTGGGGCTCCTTGCCGAAGAACTCCCTGACCATCTGCTGCACCTTGGGGATGCGGGTGGAGCCGCCCACCAGCACCACCTCGTCCACCTGGCCGGGCTCCAGGCCGGCGTCCTTCAAGGCCTGGCGGCAGGGACCCAGGGTACGCTTCAGCTCGTCTTCCACCAGGGCCTCGAACTTGGCCCGGCTGAGCTTCTGGTTCAGGTGCTTGGGGCCGTTCTGATCGGCGGTGATGAAGGGCAGGTTCAGGTCGGTCTCCAGGGAGGAGCTCAGCTCCATCTTGGCCTTTTCGGCCGCCTCGCGCAGGCGTTGCAGGGCCATGGCGTCCTTGGAGAGGTCCACGCCCTGCTCCTTCTTGAACTCGGCCACCAGCCAGTCAATGACCCGCTGGTCCAGGTTGTCGCCGCCCAGGTGGGTGTCGCCGCCGGTGCTCTTGACCTCCACCACGCCGTCGCCCACCTCCAGCACGCTGATATCGAAGGTGCCACCGCCGAAGTCGTAGACGGCGATGGTCTCGTGGGTCTTCTTGTCCAAGCCGTAGGCCAGGGCCGCGGCCGTGGGCTCGTTGATGATGCGCTTGACGTCCAGGCCGGCGATCTTGCCGGCGTCCTTGGTGGCCTGGCGCTGGGCATCGTTGAAGTAGGCCGGCACGGTGATGACCGCGCTGATGACCTTCTCGCCCAGGTAGTCCTCGGCGGCCTTCTTGAGCTTGGCCAGGATGAGCGCGCTGATCTCCGGCGGGGTGTAGGCCTTGCCGCGCACCTCCACCTTGACCGCCTCGCCAGCCGCGCCCGCCACCTTGTAGGGCACCTGCCTGGTCTCCTCGCCCACCTCGCCGCCTTGGCGGCCCATGAAGCGCTTGATGGAGTAGACGGTGTTGGTGGGGTTGGTCACGGCCTGGCGCTTGGCCGCCGCGCCCACCAGGCGCTCACCCTTGTCGGTGAAGGCCGCCACGCTGGGGGTCGTGCGGCTGCCTTCCTCGTTGGTGATGACCTTGGCCTCGCCGCCCTCCATGATGGCCACCACCGAATTGGTGGTGCCCAGGTCTATGCCGATGATTTTTTCGTTGCTGGCCATGAGTCGTAATCCTTTCCCAATAGCTTTTCTTAAATCGTTGCCGCCCCGGCGGACGGGTTTATTTTTTTGGATGGGCCCCGGCGGCGCGTTACCGCCGGCCAGGGCCTCATGAGCCAAAGGTAAGAACGGTTACGGCCTAGTCAAGGGCGGCGGCGGGTTGGGGCTTTTCTTGGGCCAGGGGCAAGGGTATAGTGAATTTCATGGCCGGTATTCACCGGTTTCGCGGGCAGGATCGCCGTCTTCAACCCTTGGCCGCTAGCAAGGAGCGTTGGTTCCATGACCCCTTCCATCAAAGTAATGGGCGCCGATGTGCTGGGCAACCGCATGCGCCAGATGCTTGAGCGCATGACCCGCCTGGAGCACGGCGAGCAGGCCGGCGGCTGGTCGCCGCCGGTGGACATCTACGAGACGCCCGAGGCCGTGGTCCTGGTGGCCGAGGTGGCCGGGGTGGTCCGCCAGGACGTCAAGGTCATCGTGGACAGCCCGGTGGTGCGCATCTACGGCCACCGCCACCCCACCTGCTGCGACCCCGGCGCACGCTTCCACCGCATGGAGATCGCCTCCGGCAGCTTCGCGCGCTCCTTCCGCATAGAGGTGCCCTTTCAGGCCTCGGCGGTGCGCGCCAAGTTCCAGGAGGGACTGTTGTACGTCATTCTGCCCAAGGACCTTTCCTCCGCCGGCTAGCCCTGGCCTTTTCGCCAGGCGGTCAGAAAAGGGAGCGAGCATATACCATGACCAAGGACGAATCCCTGCGCCCCGACGGACCGGTGGACGTTAGCGTCAGCCAGGGCGCCCCCGGCGAGGGACGCCCCTTCACCGGCCAGTTCCAGTTGCCCGAGACCATCGCGCTGTTGCCGGTCAAGGACATGAGCATGTTCCCGCGCATGGTGCTGCCCATGCTCATCGGCGAGAGCCGGCACATGGCCCTGATTGACGACGTGGTCAGCGGCGACAAGATCGTGGGCCTGGTGGCCACCAAACCCCAGGCCGATGGGCACAAACCGCCCCGGCCCGAGGACCTGCACGAGGTCGGCGTGGCGGCCATGATCCTCAAGATGGCCAAGGTGGAGGGCGAGGGCGTGCGGCTCATCGCCCAGGGGCTCACCCGCTTCCGGGTCATCCACGTCCTGCAGGCCGAGCCCTACATCAAGGCCCTGGTGCGCTCGGTGGAGGACATCAAGAGCGACGACCTGGAGACCATGGCGCTGATCAACAATCTGCGCGCCCAGTTTCGCCGGGTGCTGGATTTGGCCCCCCACCTGCCCGAGGAGCTCAACTCCCTAGTCAGCACCGTGGACGACCCCGGCGCCCTGTGCGACATGGTGGCCAGCGCCATGAACCTCTCGCCCGAGGAGCGCCAGAGCGTGGTGGAGGCCCTGGACGTCAAGCTCAGGCTACAGCGGGTCACCTACCTGATGAACCGCGAGATACAGATGCTGGAACTGGGCAGCAAGATACAGAAGCAGGTCAAGGAAGGTCTGGAGAAGACCCAGAAGGACTACTACCTGCGCCAGCAGATGAAGGCCATCCAGAAGGAGCTGGGCGAGGAGGGCGAGGGCGAGGCCAGCGAGACCGACGAGCTCAAGGCCAAGCTCAAGGCCAAGGACCTGCCCGAGCAGGTGCGCGCCGAGGCCGAGCGCGAGCTCTCGCGCATGGCCAAGATGCACGCTTCCAGTAGCGAGTATCACGTCATCAACACCTATCTGGACTGGATACTCAACCTGCCCTGGAACGAGGAGACCGCCGACGACATAGACATCGCCCAAGCCCGGGCCATCCTGGAGGAGGACCACTACGACCTGGACAAGGTCAAGCGCCGCATTCTGGAATATTTGGCGGTGCGCAAGCTCAACCCCGGCATGAAGGGCCCCATTCTGTGCTTCGCCGGCCCTCCCGGCGTGGGCAAGACCAGCCTGGGCCGCTCCATCGCCCGCTCCATGGGGCGCAAGTTCGCGCGCATCAGCCTGGGCGGCGTGCGCGACGAGGCCGAGATACGCGGGCATCGCCGCACCTACGTGGGCGCCCTGCCCGGCCGGGTGGTGCAGTCCCTCAGGCGCGCCGGCTCCAAAAATCCGGTCTTCATGCTCGACGAGATAGACAAGCTGGGCGCCGATTTCCGCGGCGACCCCTCTAGCGCCCTGTTGGAGGTGCTGGACCCCGAGCAGAACAGCACCTTCAGCGACCACTACCTGGACCTGCCCTTTGACCTCTCCAAGGTGGTCTTCATCACCACGGCCAACGTGCTGGACACCATCCCGCCCCCCCTGCGCGACCGCATGGAGATACTGGAGCTACCCGGCTACACGGCCATGGACAAGCTCAAGATCGCCAAGAAATACCTGGTGCCCCGCCAGCGCGACCAGCATGGTCTCAAGCCCAACCAGGTGACCATCAGCGACGCGGCCATCCGCCTGGTCATCGAGGGCTACACCCGCGAGGCCGGCCTGCGCAACCTGGAGCGCGAGATCGGCTCCCTGTGCCGCTGGGCGGCCCGGGCCATCGCCGAGGGCGAGAAGAAGAAGGTGGCCGTCACCCCGGACCTGGTCAAGGAGATACTGGGGCCGGAGCGCATCACCCCCGAGACGGCCTTGCGCACCGCCACCCCCGGCGTGGCCACCGGCCTGGCCTGGACCCCGGTGGGCGGCGACATCCTCTTCGTGGAGGCCAGCTCCATGCCTGGCAAGGGCCGCCTGACACTCACCGGCCAACTGGGCGACGTGATGAAGGAGTCGGCCCAGGCCGCCGTGACCCTGCTGCGGGCCGGGGCCAGCCACTTCGGCGTGGACCCCGAGTTCTACGCCGACCGGGACATCCACATCCACGTGCCCGCCGGGGCCATCCCCAAGGACGGCCCCAGCGCCGGGGTGACCATGTTCACGGCCCTGTTCAGCCTGCTTTCCGGCCGGCCCGTGCGCCCCGACGTGGCCATGACCGGCGAGATAACCCTGCGCGGCCTGGTCATGCCCATCGGCGGGTTGAAGGAAAAGGCCCTGGCGGCCCACCGGGCCGGCATCAAGACCGTCATCATCCCCCAGCGCAACCAGCGCGACCTGATTGACATCCCCGACAACGTCAAGAAGGCCATGAAGTTCGTCCCCGTGCAGCGGGTGGAGGAACTGGTGGAGAACGCCTTCTTACCCCTGAAGAAGGCCAAGGCGCCGGCGGCCAAGCCGGCCCCGGCCCCGGCCAAGGCGACGGCCCCCAAGGCGGCCCCGCCAGCCGCCAAGGCCAAGGCCAAGCCCAAGAACCAGGCGGGCAAATAACCCCCTAGGGAATAGAAAGGCGGCGAGCAGGTGGCCGGCAGAATCGCCAAGAACATGGACGAGTGCATAGCCTGCGGGCTGTGCGTGGAGCTCTGCCCGGCGGTCTTCGCCCAGGGCGAGGACAAGCCCATCATCGCCAAGCAGGACGTGGGGCCGGCCGAGGAGGCCTGCGCCCAGGAGGCCATAGACTCCTGCCCGGTGAGCTGCATCTATTGGCTATAGAGGCGGCCATGCCCCGCCAGGTGGAGATCGTCCTCGAGGACTGCATCGGCTGTCAGGCCTGCGTGGACCTGTGCCCCCTGGTCTTCCAGATGGACTCCACGGGCGACCACGCCCTGGTCATGCGTAGCGACCTCACCGGCCAGGAGGAGTGCGTGCAACAGGCCATAGACGACTGCCCGGTGCATTGCATGCACTGGCTGGAATAGACAGGCGGGGCCGAGGGGGATGGACGACCTGATACCGCTGGAGCGCATCGCCGGGCACATTCATCTGCTGCGCGGCGTCAAGGTTATGCTGGACCGTGACCTGGCCAGCCTCTACGGGGTGCCCACCAAGGCCCTCAAACAGGCGGTCAAGCGCAATATCTCCCGCTTTCCCGAGGACTTCATGTTCGTTCTGGAGCCCGAGGAGTGGGAGCGGTTGAGGTCACAATCTGTGACCTCAAAGCGCGGCGGCACCCGCTACGCCCCCATGGCCTTCACCGAGCAGGGGGTGGCCATGCTCTCCAGCGTGTTGAGTTCAGAGCGGGCCATTCAGGTTAACATCCAGATCATGCGCACCTTCGGCCAGATGCGGCGCATGCTGGCCGGTTACGAAGAGTTGCGCGCCCGCATCCAGGACATGGAGGCCAATTATGACGAGCAGTTCCGCATCGTTTTTGAAGCGTTGCGCCAACTGCTGGAGCCCCCGGACCCTGGCCCCGTGCGTCGTATGGGCTTCGTCACCAACCCGGAGGATTAGCTTGTTGCGCCGTGCCGCCCTGTTGCTCCTTATGCCGCTGTTGCTGGCCGGCTGCGGCGGGCCGGCCTTGGCCCCGCCGGGGGTGGCGGTGGAGCGGGTCAACCTGGTGCTGTACCAGGGCCTGTGGCACGAGGTGGCCTCCAGCCAGCCCTGGTACCAGGAGGGCTGCGTCTGCACCCAGGCCCGCTACACCCTGCACGGCGAGGAACTGGTCATCAAAAACACCTGCCGCCGGCACTCGGCCCAGGGCCAGGAGTACGCGCGTACCGGCCTGGCCGCACCCGTGCCCGGCACCGGCGGCGCCCAGCTCAGCGTCAGCTTCCACTGGCCCTTTAGGGGTGGCTACTGGGTCATCGGCCTGGACCCGGACTACCAGTGGGCCCTGGTGGGCAGCCCTGACCGCCGCAATGTCTGGGTGCTGGCCCGCGAGCCGCGCCTGGACCCGGGGCTCTTGGCGCGCCTGCTGGAGACGGCCAAGCAGAAGGGCTTCGACACCAGCCGGGTGAGGATGACCGAGCAGGAGTGCGGGAAATAGGGTCGCTGCTATTACGAGAGGGGCGGGGGCATGATTGAGCAGCAGGATTTGAAAAAGTGGGAAGAGGAGTACCGCCAGCGGCTGCCTACCTATGAGTGCCTTATGGAGGAAGCGGAGCACACACTGAGGGCTGGCATAGATGGGGCTGGCATAAAAATCCATAATATAAGCAAGCGCATCAAAGAGCTTGATTCACTTAAAAAGAAAGCTTTGGGGAAAGAGTATGCTCGACCGTTAAATGATGTAAATGATATAGTCGGCTTACGGGTTGTATGCTTGTTTTTGTCTGATCTTCCCAAGCTTGAGGAAGTAATTCAAGACTGCTTCGCGATTACTGAAAAAGATAACAAAATATTAAACAAAGAATACCATTCGTTCGGATACCTTTCCTGCCATTATATTGTTACTATTAAAGATGGTTTTTCCGGTACGCGGTACGACTCAATAAAGGGCATTAAATTCGAAATACAAACTAGGACTGTAGCGATGGATGCGTGGGCGGCCGCCTCTCACCACCTTGAATATAAAACCAAACAAGATATCCCCAATGATTTAAAGAAAGATTTTTATGCTCTAAGTGGATTGTTCTATGTTGCCGATACCCATTTTGAATTATTGCATAAACGCCAACTTGAATATAGGGACAACATCCCTGTACCATTGAGTGATTCATCAGTGGGAGATTCCCTGGAAATAAATATGGACACATTAGCTAGTTTTTTAAATGAAAAGTATCTCGACAGGCCAGAGGCTAGCAAGCCTGTAATATCACGCATAATTGGCTACCTGTCAGAATGCGGTTATAATTCAATCGGACAATTAAGTTCCGCATTAAGTTCCGGTGAAGAAGCCTTTGCTAAATTAGAAGAAAGAGTTCGGGAGCGCAGTTCGTCTAATTTTAGGTATTCAAGAGATATAGCGCTAATCGAAACGCTACGAATTGTAGATGAAAATTTCAATAATATATCACAAGGCACCCCTGGCATTTACGATTAGTTTAAAGAATATATTAGGAAGACAGAATAACTCCTGAAATATTAACTCTCGCCTGTAGATTATTCATGCACCTCATCGACCTGCACAGCCACTCCACCGCCTCCGACGGCTCCCTATCCCCCCGGGAGCTGGCGGCCCTGGGGCGCCAGGCCGGCCTCAAGGCCCTGGCCCTCACCGACCACGACACCATCGCGGGCCTGGAGGAGTTTTTGGCCGCCGGCCAGGAACTGGGCCTGGAGGTGGTGCCCGGCGTGGAGATCAGCATCAACGGCGATGAGCTCTTGGGCAAGCCCGCCTCCCTGCACGTGCTGGGCCTGTGGGTGGACCACCGCCACCAGGGCCTCTTGGAGGGGCTAAAGACCCTGCAAGAGGCCCGCGCCCGGCGCAACCCCCAGATAGTGCAGAAATTCAACGACCTGGGCATACCGCTGACCCTGGAGGAGGTGGCTGCCCACGCCGGCGGCCAGCTCGTCGGCCGGCCCCACTTCGCCCAGGCCCTCTTGCAGCGCGGCATCGTGCGCGATCGCGGCGAGGCCTTTGGCCGCTATTTGGCGGCGGGGGCCAAGGCCTACGTGCCCAAGTGGCGCTTCAGCCCCGCCCAGGGCATCGGATTGCTGCGCGCCGCCGGGGGGCTACCGGTGCTGGCCCACCCCGGCATGCTCAAGCTGGCGCAATTCGACTTGGAATCGCTGTTGCGCCGGCTGATGGACCACGGCCTGGAGGGCCTGGAGGCCCTGTACAGCGAGCACGACACGGCCATCCGCCAGGCCCTGACCCGCCTGGCCGCCCGCCTGGGCCTGGTGGTCAGCGGCGGCAGCGACTTCCACGGCCGCGCCAAGCCGGAGATTCGCCTGGGCCTGGGCCTGGGCGACCTGCGGGTGCCGGCCACCCTCCTGGCGGCTCTCAGGCAGCGCCGGGAAAAGCTCCTGCCCCAGCCGCCGGTCCCCGGCAGATGATAATGATTTGAACCCCACCCCCCGCCTGTGCTAGCTTGTGATTTACCAGTAGCCCTAACAAGGATGGCCATGGCCGTGGAAGACCTGCCTTCTTTCCCGCCGGTGCGCCTTGGCCTTGGCCTTGGCCTTTGACCAGGCCATGGGTCTGACCGTGCTGGGCTCGGGCTCCTGCGAACTCAGGCGGGAGCGCTCCTCGCCGGCCTACCTGCTGGAGGCAAAAGGCTTCAGCCTGCTCCTGGACCTGGGCCAGGGCGCCTTGCGCCGGCTTTTGGACACGGGCCGCGACCCCGCCGCCCTGGGGGCGGTGCTGCTCTCCCACCACCACCCCGACCACCTGGGCGACCTCATCCCCTTGCTGTTTGCCCTCAACCACGACCCCCATATGCGTGATACCGCCCGCCTGGGCCTTTTGGCCCACGCAGGCCTGGCCCCCATCTTGGCCGGCCTGCAAGGGCTCTTCGGCGCCTGGCTCAGCCCCCCGCCGGAGCGGCTGGCCCCCACCTGGCTTCAGCCCGGGCAGGAGACCACCCTGGGTCCCTGGCTGGTGCGCGCGGCAGCGGCGGGGCACACGCCCTTTAGCCTGGCTTATCGCCTGGAGTGCACGGGCGCCTCGCTGGTCTACCTGGGCGACAGCCCCGCCAGCCCGGACCTGGCTCCCTTCTGCCAGGACACCGGCCTGCTCATCGTTCACTGCGCCGGCTCGGACCACGACCCCAAGCCCGGCCACGCCAGCCCCCGCCAGGCCGGCGGCCTGGCCGCCCGGGCGGGGGCCAAGGCCTTGTTGCTCAGTCACTTCTATGGCGACGTGGACCCAGAGGCCGCCGTGGCCTCCGCCCGCGCCCTTTTCTCCGGCCCGGTGTGGGCGGCCCGCGATTTCCTGGCCCTGGGCGTGGGGGCCGGTCACAGCCAACTCCTGGGCGAGAGCTAGCCCCATGTGGCGCTCGCCCCTCATGGCCAGGCTGCTGGGCGCCTTGGCGGCCTTGGCCTTGGTGGGCCTGGCCGGCCTGTGGTGGCTGCACCAGTGGTCCCTGGAGCGGCACCTGCGCCAACAACTCCCCCAGCGCCTGGAGCTCCAGGCCGACCTGGTGGCCGGCCAGGTCAGGGGCAATCTCCGCCTGCGGGAGTTGCACCGCCAGCATGAGGGCCTTAGCGTGCGCCGGGAGCTGGAGGTCCTGGCCCGGGCCTACCTGGAGATGTGCCAGGGCGCCCACCGCCGGCAGCAGAAGGGCGAACTGAGCCAGCAGCAGGCCCAGGAGCAGGTGCGCCAGGCCCTACTTAGCCAGCGCGTGGGCCTGGGCGGCTATCCCTTTGTGTGGGACATCAGCCGGGCGCCGGAGTCCATACCCCTGGCCGTGCACCCCAAGATACAGGGCGTGGACGTGGCCTACGTGGACTTCGTGCGCCAGGGCGCCCAGATGAAGCGCGGCTACCTGGAATACCGCTGGGCCAACCCCGGCGAGGCACAGGTGCGCGACAAGGTGGCCGCCCTGGAATACTTCGAGCCCTGGCAGTGGGTCATCTGCGTCAGCGCCTACCGCGAGGAGTTCCACCTCATGGTGGAGCAAGGTTTCCATTACGACGCCCAGCGCCAACTGGGCGCCTTCCTGGCCGGCCTCCAACCCGGGCCGGGCGGCCACGCCCTGGTCGTGGATGACGAGGGACGGGTGGTGCATGGCCCGGCGGCGGTGGTGGCGGCGCCCCAGCCCCCGGCCCTGCTGGCGGCGGTGATGGGCCAGGAACAGGGTGGCTTCAGCCTGGAGATGCAGGGCCAGACCTGGCTGGGGGCTTATCGCAATCTGCCCCCCCTGGGCCGGTTGGTGCTCCTGGCCCCGGAAGGGGTCCCCCTGGCCCCGGAAGGGGTCCCCCTGGCCCCGGCCCTGGCCAGCCAGGGCCATTGGCACATGGTGGGCCTGGCCGCTGGCCTGGCCCTGGGCCTGCTGGCCCTGGCCGCCATCCTGTTCCTTTGGGTGGGGCGCCCCCTGGAGGCCCTGGCCGGGGCCGCCCAGCGCCTGGCTGACGGGGTGCTGGAGGAGGAGCCGCCCCCGCCGGCCGGCCACGGCGAGCTGGGGCGGATGGCCGGGGCGCTCACCACCATCTCCAACCGCTTCCGGGAGTCCCTGGCCTACCTGGCCCAGAGCGAGCGGCGCTACCGCGACCTTTTCGAGAACGCCCCCGACCCAGGCTACGTCATCAGCCGGGGTGGCTTTGTCATGGAGGTCAACCAGGCCATGGAGCAGGTGCTGGGGCAGAGCCGCCAGCAGGTGCATGGCCTGCACCTGAGCCAGATGCTCAAGCCGGGCCAGGAGCAGGAGGTGTCCCGGCGCCTGGAACTGGTGGCCGGGGACGGCCAGGCCATCAGCGGCCTGGGCTTCACGGTGCTGGACAAGCAGGGTCAGCCCCGTTACCTGGAGGGCTTCCTCATGGCCCTGCACGACGGCCAGGGGCGCCCGCAGGGCTTCTTTGGCCTGGCCCGCGACCTCACCGAGCAGCGGCGTCTGCAGGAGCAACTTCTCCAAGCCCAGAAGATGGAGATCATGGGCACCCTGGCCGGCGGCATCGCCCACGACTTCAATAACCTGCTCTCGGGCATCATGGGTTACTCCTCGCTGATGCTGGTCCAGCCCGGCCTGGATGAGCGCCTTACCCGCTACCTGCGCATCATAGACAACTCGGCTGGCCGGGCGGCGGCGCTCACCCAGCAGCTTCTGACCCTGGCCAAGGTGGGGCACAGCGGCCGCCAGCCGGTGGAGGTCAACACCGTGGTGAGGGATGTGCTGACCATCCTGGAGCACTCCTTGCAAGCCCGCGTGGAGGTGCAGGCGCGCCTGGCCCCAGACCTGCCGGTGGTGGAGGCCGATCCCGGCCAACTGCATCAGGTGCTGATGAACCTGTGCATCAACGCCCGCGACGCCATGCCCCAGGGCGGCCGGCTGGTGCTGGAAACCTGCCTGACCGACCTGGGACAGGGCGCCAGCCAGGCCGTGGCCATCAGCGTGGCCGACAATGGCCAGGGCATGGACGAAAGCACCCGCCTCCAGGCCCTGGAGCCCTTCTTCACCACCAAGGAGCAGGGCACCGGCCTGGGCCTGCCCATGGCCCAAGGCATCATCCAAAAGCATGGGGGCACCCTGGAGATCGTTAGCCAGCCCGGCCAAGGCACCACGGTGCGCGTCTTTCTGCCCCCGGGCCGGGCCGGCTTGACCCTGCCCAGCCCCCTGGAACCCACGGACCTGGTGGAGGGCCGCGAGACTGTCCTGGTGGTGGACGACGAGCCCGAGGTGCGTGAGCTGGCCATGGAGTCCCTGGCCCTGTGCGGCTACCGCGCCCTGGCCGCCGCCAGCGGCCAGGAGGCCCTGGACCTGCTGACCGGCTGCGAAAACCCGCCGGACCTGCTGCTCCTGGACCTGATGATGCCGGGCCTGGGCGGCCTGGACCTGCTGCCCCTGGTCAAGGAGCGCTTTCCCGGGCTCAAGGTGATCCTGGTCAGCGGCATGTACGACCCCCGCGAGGAGGGCAGCCCGCCCTGGCGCCAGGCCGAGGCCTTCCTGCCCAAGCCCTACCGGGTGCCCGCCCTGCTGGCCCTGGTGCGCCAGGTGCTGGACCAGACCCGGGCCACTCGCTCCGAAGACCCTCGCGGCGCGCAGGGGCAGGGCGCGGCCACGGGTGTTTAAGCCAAGTCAATGTGTCCCCTTAAGTGCAACGGGAAAATGTCCCCTTGGTTTATTGCCGAGGCCGTGTAGACGAGGTGTTGGTTATATGCGGCCTTGGCTTTGTTACGGTGTTGGCTTCTAGCCTTGATGGGT
>JACRDC010000105.1 GCA_016218705.1 Desulfarculus sp. | reverse complement strand
GCCGCCGCATAGGGGGGGCGCACGGCGGCTCGCGAGGGGAAATCCCCTCCGGGCTACGCCCTCCGGGGATTCCCCCTCGCGCAAAAAACCGGACAGTTTATGTGCTACTACACCGGACAGTTCTATTTGTTGACAACAGGGCCGTCAGAGGCCAGGAGGCGGCCAGTTACCCCAACCGCTTGCTCAACTCCTCGAGCTGGCGTTGCAGACGCGCCGGCAGGCGGTCGCCGAATTTCTGGAAGTGCTTGGCGATGTCAGGCAATTCCGCGCGCCAGGCCTCGGTGTCCACCTTGAGCAGCTCGGCCAGGTTCTCGGCGGGCAGATTCAGGCCCTGCATGTCCAGGTCCTGGGACAGGGGCAGCAGGCCGATGGGGGTTTCCGCGCCTCCCACCTTGCCCTCCACCCGCTCGCACATCCACTTGAGCACCCGGCTGTTGTCGCCGAAGCCCGGCCACAGCCACTTGCCCTCGGCGGTCTTGCGGAACCAATTGACATAGAAGACGCGAGGGGCCTTGTTTCCCAGGCGGTCGCCCATGTTGAACCAGTGCTGGAAGTAGTCGCCCATGTGGTAGCCGCAGAAGGGCAGCATGGCAAAGGGATCGCGCCTGAGGTTGCCCACGGCGCCGATGTTGGCGGCGGTGGTCTCCGAGGCCGCCGTGGCGCCCATGAACACGCCGTGGTCCCAGCCGTAGGCCTCGGTGACCAGGGGCACCACGCTGGCCCGCCGGCCACCGAAGATGAAGATGTCAATGGGCACTCCCTCGGGCTTCTCCCAGTCTGGGCAGATGATGGGGCATTGGGAGGCCGGGGCGGTGAAGCGGGCGTTGGCATGGGCCGCCACCTCGGTGCTGGCCGGGGTCCAGTCGCGGCCCTTCCAGTCAACGGCGTGGGCCGGGGGCGGACCGTCCATCAGCTCCCACCACACGTCGCCTTCGTCGGTGATGGCGCAGTTGGTGAAAATACTGTTTTCCTTGATGGAATCCATGGCCATCGGGTTGGAGGCGTAGGAGGTGCCCGGCGCCACCCCAAAGAAGCCGGCCTCGGGGTTGATGGCATAGAGGCGTCCGTCGGGTCCGATGCGCATCCAGGCGATGTCATCGCCCACGCATTCGCACTTCCAGCCCGGGATGGTGGGCAAGAGCATGGCCAGGTTGGTTTTGCCGCAGGCCGAGGGGAAGGCGCCGGTGATGTGGAACTGACGCCCCTCGGGGTTGGTCAGGCGCAGGATGAGCATGTGCTCGGCCATCCAGCCCTCGCGCCGGGCCACGGCCGAGGCGATGCGCAGGGCCAGGCACTTCTTGCCCAAGAGGGCGTTGCCGCCATAGCCCGAGCCATAGGACCAGATCAGGTTCTCCTCGGGGAAGTGGCTGATGTACTTCTTCTCAATGGGGGCACAGGGCCAGGAGCCGTCCTTTTGCCCGGGCTCCAGGGGCGCGCCGATGGAGTGCAGGCAGGGGATGAACTCGGCCCCCTGGTCCAGCAGGTCCAACACGCCGTCACCCACCCTGGTCATGATGTGCATGTTGCACACCACGTAGGGGCTGTCGGTGATCTCCACCCCGATCTTGGACAGCTTGGAGCCCACGGGACCCATGGAGAAGGGGATGACGTACATGGTGCGGCCCCGCATGCAGCCCTGGTACAGGCCGGCCATGGTGGCCTTCAGCTCATCGGGCGCAAACCAGTTGTTGGTGGGGCCGGCGTCGGCCTGGTCGGGGTAGCTGATGTAGGTGCGGTCCTCCACCCGGGCCACGTCGCTGGGGTCGGAACGGAAGTGGAAGCAGTTGGGCCGCTTCTTAAGAGGCAGGGCCATGCCGCTGGCCACCATTTGGGCCATGAGGCGGTCGTACTCCTGCTTGGAGCCGTCGCACCAATAGATACTCTCGGGCTTACAGAGAGAGGCCGTTTCCTGGACCCATTGGCTGAGTTTCTGGTTACGGCATTGGTAATTGCTCATGGTTGTTCTCCGGCGATTAATATTTTCACGATCAGCATGGCCGTGGGAAGCAGCCGCCGGGGGGGGGAGAGGGCCTCCACCGGCCGCCACGGCCCCTGACCTGACCGAAAAGCATTGTATGACTGAGCCCTCCAGGCGTCAAGGAACAAGCGTAAGGGGTTTTTTCTGCCGCTGATCCCGCGCTGGCCGGCCCATGCCGTTCAACAGGCAGAACGGCATGGCTTAGAAACTAACAGGGGTATCGTATGATGGCGCTCCGGTGGCCTTGAGGGTCGTTCAGGGTGGTTGCAGCCCAAGATGTAGTGTCATCATGATAGATTAAGCCCAACATCTTGATATTTTTTGTTGACAATGGGCGGATACTTTACTAGCATGCAGACAATATTAACCCCTGGGATAAGGGTTCTTTAGCTAAGGGAGGGTTTTTTCATGGCAAAAGCGACGGAAACCGCCAGCCCGGCTACTCCTGCCAAGAAGGCCGCCGCGCCCAAGAAGGCGGTAGCCAAGAAGACGGCGGCTGAACCGAAGGCTGCGCCCAAGAAGGCCGCCGAGAAGCCTGCCGCCAAGGCCGCGCCCAAGAAGGCCGCCGAGAAGCCCGCCACCAAGGCCGCGCCCAAGAAGGCCGCCGAGAAGCCCGCCGCCAAGGCCGCGCCCAAGAAGGCCGCCGAGAAGCCCGCCACCAAGGCCGCGCCCAAGAAGGCCGCCGAGAAGCCCGCCGCCAAGGCTGCACCCAAGAAGGCCGCCGAAAAGCCCGCCGCCAAGGCTGCACCCAAGAAGGCCGCCGAAAAGCCCGCCGCGGCCAAGAAGCCCGCGGCCAAGAAGCCCGCGGCCAAGGCATAGTTGGCGGGGTAGTAACAAGGCCAGGATCCCGGGCTGCCTAGCAGCGCTGGGGTCCTGGTTTATTGTTACATAATTTGGTTTACATAATATATCTTATGCGACGCAAATGTCGGAAGCACCGGGCACTGGCCGTGGCCAGCCCCGAAGCCGCCCGCTGGCTTGGGCCGGTAGTCTAGGCCGCCGGTTAGATTTGTTCTCGCCACGATTGCTTGTCCGGTTTCGCCAGGGTGGACTCGCAAAATAAAAATTTTTATTGTGCTGTAATATTAAGTCAATCCATTTTTATATAACAATTTGGTTTAATAATAGCGGCGGGTGCCCTTATTTGCGTCTCTCTTGGGCCTCGAAGTTAACCACAAGAAATCACAGGCCTATCCACACAAATTATTTTTCAAAAATTAATTTAAGTCTCATGTGGCACCTGCCGATACAGTCATCAGGAGAAACATGTCGTGGCCCGCGGGACGCTTGGGCCATGGGGAAGCAGGCAATGGAACTGCCGCCGTACATGAAGGTCATCAGCGGGAATGTGGAGCCCCGGCGCCGCCTGAGTTCCCTCCGGCGTTTTTCGCGCCCCCTGGACAGGAGCAGCGGCGGCGCCACCTCTCCCGCCTCTGGTCAGGCCGAGGTGGTGAGTCTGGTGAGCCGCCAGAACCTGCAGGCCGCCAACTCCCATATCCCCACCCCCCTGGAGGCCCGGGACGCCCTGAACCGGCTGCAACGCGACCTGCCCAACCTGGGCCAAGCCGTGGGCGATGTTCATGCCAACCTGGACCGCCGCCGCATCCTGGTCCTCTTGGCCCCTCTGGTGGAAAGCTAGGCCAGGGCTATTGCACTCCTCGCTTTTTTGTGGCCTGCCGGGCCGCCTCCCTTGCCAAAAGATGGAAACCGTAGGATATTATATAAATAGGAATACCGGCCAACCGTGAGGGACCATGGCCATTGACGCTATATATCCCGCGCTTTCTGGGCTGCGCGTGGCCGAGCGCCGCGTGGGGCAGACCGCCCACAACCTGGCCAATGTCTCCACGCCGGGGTTTGTGCCCCGCCGGCTGGATCAGGCCGAGGTGGCGGGAGGCGGCGTGCGCATCAGCGGCAGCACCCCCCTGGCCGAAGGGCCTATCATCCCCAGCGAGCGCCCCCTGGACCTGGCCATCAACGGCGGCGGCTTCTTTGTGCTGGATGACGGCAACGGCGGGCAATTGTACAGCCGCAACGGCAATTTCCAGGTTGACGCCCAGGGGCGCCTGGTTGATGCCCAGGGCCGCCAGGCCTTACCGCCGATCACCCTGCCCGCCCAGACCGCCAGCGTGCGGGTGAGCCCCCAGGGGCAGGTGCAGGCCCTGGCCGGCGACGGAAGCGTCCTGGCCCAAGGCCAGATACAGACAGCGGTCTTTGGCAACCCCGGCGGTCTGGAGCCCGTGGGAGGCAACGCCTACCGCGCCTCGGCCGCCTCTGGCCCGCCGGTGATGGCCGCGCCGGGCACCCCCGGCCATGGCGAGATCGTGGCTGGGGCCATGCAGGCCTCGGGCACGGATATCGCCTCCTCCATGGTGGACCTGATTATTGACCAACGCGCCTTCGAGGCCAACCTCAAGACCATCAAGACCCGGGACGATATGTTGGGCTCCATCCTGGACGTGTTGGCCTAAGGGCCAAGTCCATAGTAATGTCCAATAAATTCCACGACAAACGCTTGCAGGGCCTGGAGTGGGAGCAGCAGCCCCAGGACGAGTTGGGGCGCGGCAGCTTCCTGACTCTCAGGCGCCGCCGTCTGCGCAGCCTGTACCAGGACGGCAGCCGTAGCGTCTGGTACGAGGTGGAGACCGTGCACCCGCCTTTTCTCGACGCCGTGGTTTTGCTGCTTTTCGCCAAGCATGACGGACAGATACCCCTGGTGGCCCTGCGGCGCTCGGTGCGGCCATCCGTGGCCCTGCGGGCCGGGGTGCCCCAACTGGCCCGCCTGGATGGCCGCGAGTGGTCCGGCGCCCTGTGGGAGCTGCCCGCCGGCGGCATTGAGCCCGCCGACCTGGAACCCGGCGGCCTGGGGTTGCGGGGACGGGCCAGCCAGGAGGCCCTGGAGGAGACCGGCCTGGCCGTGCCGGCCCAGGCCTTCGTCGGTCTGGGGCCGTCGTCCTTCTCGGCCCCGGCCTTCTGCCCGGAGCGCCTGCACTACCTGGCCGCCGCCGTGGACCCCCGCCAGGCCCAGCCACCCGAGGGCGACGGCCACCCCATGGAGGACGGGGCCGAGGTTCGCTTCCTGGATCTGAGGGAGGCCCTGGCCTGGTGCGCCAGCGGACGCATCTTGGATGGCAAGACCGAACTGGGCCTGCGCCGCCTGGCTGACTGGCTGGGCTTCCCTGGCGCCGGCTAGGCCGGTGTTTCGGCCCCTCATGCCTATAATCAGCTTGTAGAAAACAGGCACCATCCCTATATCGCTATCTAATACGCATTTCAGATCAGACGTATGGTTTTCTCGACAGGTTTCCTCTGGGTACAGCCCTTACGGTATAGGCGGCCCAAGAAAGCCTAAGCGGTTTCTTTTTGTGTCCCGCTAGAGCCGCCCGGCCATACTGGCTTTGCCGATGCGGGTGCCGGCGCGGGGTGGACTCTCCGCCTTGGCGTGGGCCGGGGCCGCAGGGAGCCCCTATCCCTCGCCAGCTTGGATCATAGCCGCCCCCTGCCGGTGCCCTAAGAATGGCCGGGCTAGGAGCGGGACACGTGGCTTGGGCGGCCAAAAACCAAAGCTCGCCGGCCAGAGGAGGCCCGGATCAAGGGGCAACAACCTAATACTTTATGATTGTCGTTAAAATGGTATTAGATGTTGGGTTACTACAAGAACTGATCCCGCAAGCCTCTACGGGAGCCGGCAGCCCCTGTTGACACCGCATCCCCGCCCGACCCGTTCTGCCCGCCCAGGCACTGGGCTTGTCAGGGCGGGGCGGCTGCCGTAACATAGCCATGACATTTCATGTTTTTTGAACCTCGGGTGGCGCGGTGGCGGGCATGGACCAGGCGCAGCAGACCAAGGAGCTTCGGCGGCGCAAGCGCGAGCGCGTCATCATGGCCGTGCTCCTGGTGGTGGTGGTGCTGGTCACCTTCGTGGAGACCCAGGTGGTGAGGTTGCCCCACGACCTGCCGCTGGGCGCCTCCATACTGGTCTTCGCCCTGATTAACCTTAACGCCCTGCTTTTGCTGCTCCTTATCTTCCTGGTCTTCCGCAATCTCTTCAAGCTGACCGTGGAGCGGCGCCAGGGGGTGTGGGGCTCCCAATTGCGCACCAAGCTGGTGGTGGCCTTTGTCATCCTTTCGCTGGCCCCCACCATCCTGCTGTTCTTCGCGGCCTTCCAGTTCGTGGGCACTTCCATAGAGTATTGGTTCAGCGCCCAGGTGGAGGGCTCGCTGATCGAGTCCCTGGAGGGCAGCGAGCAGTATCACCAGCAGATGGCCGACGGGGCCCTGCACTTCTCGGAGCTTCTGGCCGCCGACCTGGGGCAGCGGGGGCCAAGCCTGGCCGGCCCCTCCAAGGCCCTTAACGAATTCCTGGAAGCCCGGCGCGGCCTGTACGACCTGGCGGCGGTGCGCCTTTTCGCCCCCGGCCTGGGAGAACTGGGCCACGCCACCCAGAGCGGCACCCACCTGAGCCACCTGGACTACCTGCCCCTGGACCTGGTGACCCGGGTGCTGGCCGAGGGCAAGCCCCTTAGCCATTTGCAGGCCGCGCCCACCGGCGACTTCGTGGCAGCGGTGCAGCCCTTCCCGGCCAGCCCCAAGGCGGGAGGACGGGTGCTGGGGGTGGTGGTGGCCTTCAAGCTGTTGCCCAAGGGCTCCCTGGCCCGGGTGCAGGGCGTGCAGAAGGGCCTGGAGAACTACCGCCAGCTCAAGAGCCTCAAACGGCCCATCAAGACCAACCAGTACATAACGCTCTCCATCGTCACCCTGCTCATCATCTTCGCCGGCACCTGGTTCGGCTTCCACCTGGCCAAGACCATCACCGTGCCCCTGATGGAGGTGGCCCAGGGCACCCAGCGGGTGGCCGGCGGCGACTACGACTTCCACATAGACCTGGAGGGACCAGACGAGATCGGCGCCCTGGTCAACGCCTTCAACCGCATGACCGCCGATCTAAAGACCAGCAAGGCCCGCCTGGACGAGGCCCAGGAGGAGATGCGCCGCACCAACCTGGAGTTGGAACAACGGCGGCGCTACATGGAGATCGTGCTCAAGAACGTGGCCGCCGGCGTGGTGGCCGTGGACGCCGGCGGCCATGTCACCACCTTCAACCCCTCGGCCGAGCGCCTGCTCAAGGTGCAGGCCCCCACGGTGCTGGGCAGCCACTGGCGCAACGTGGTGGAAGGCGAAAACCGCGATTTGGTGGAGCGCATGCTGGGCAACCTCTCCTCCGGCGGGCGCGGCAGCGTGGACCAGCAGGTGCGGCTCAACATCGGCGGCGAGGCCCTGACGCTCATGGTGCACCTCAACTTCATGCGCGACGAGGCCGGCCAGGCGCTGGGCATGGTGGTGGTCTTCGAGGACCTCTCGGAGTTGGAGAAGGCCCAGCGCATGGCCGCCTGGCGCGAGGTGGCCCGGCGCATCGCCCACGAGGTCAAGAACCCGCTGACTCCCATCAAGCTCTCGGCCCAACGCCTGGTCAGGCGCTACGAGGAGCGCCTGGGCGACGACGCCCAGATATTCAAGGAGTGCACCGGCACCATCATCCACCAGGTGGAGGAGCTCAGGCGCCTGGTCAACGAGTTCTCCACCTTCGCCCGCCTGCCCTCGGCCCGCCTGGCCCCCCAGGACCTGACGGCCATCGCCGAGGAGGCCCTGTCGCTGTTCCGCGGCGGCCACGGCGACATCAGCTTCGAGATGGAAGCCGAGGAGGGCATACCCATCTTCGACCTGGACCGCGAGCAGATGGCGCGGGCCATCATCAACCTCTTGGACAACGCCGTGGCCGCCCTGGAGGACAGCCCGCCGCCCAAGCAGGTGGTGGTGCGCCTGTCCCACGACGACATACTCAAGATCGTGCGCCTGGAGGTGGAGGACACCGGCCCCGGGGTGCCGGCCGCCGACCGCCTGCGCCTGTTCGAGCCCTACTACAGCACCAAGAAGGGCGGCACCGGCCTGGGCCTGGCCATAGTGAGCACCATCGTGGCCGACCACAACGGCTACATCCGCGTGCAGGACAACCAGCCCCGCGGCACCCGCATCATCATCGAGCTGCCGGCCCGCGGGGCGCGGGTGGCGGCGGTGTGAGAGGATGGCCTCATGCTGAGGCGTCAGGGGAAGAAGCGGCTGGCCTGGCCCAAGGCAAGGAGCCTCGCATTAAGTCAAACCCAGAAACAGGTGTCATTGCGAGCGCAGCGAAGCAATCTCCCGCTTCGTGCCTTTTTCTGTGCGGGCATTCTTCAAGAGCGAAAGGGAAAATTGCTTCGCCGCATCCCTCCGGGGATGCTCCTCGCAATGACAGCTACTCCGGATTTTGGCCTCGACCGAGGCCCCACTCCGGAACCGGGCGCGTACAGGAACTGGCCCGAAACGTCGAACCCGGGAGGGGCGCATGCCCAGCCACATCCTCATCGTTGACGACGAGAAATCCATCTGCCAGTCGCTCAAGGGCATCTTAGGCGACGAGGGCTACGAGGTCTCCACGGTGCTGGATGGCGCCGCCGCCCTGGCCGCCGTGGAGGAGGACGCCCCGGACCTGGTGCTCCTGGACATCTGGATGCCCGGCCTGGACGGCCTGGAGGTGCTGGAGCGCCTCAAGACCCGCCACCCCGCCCTGCCGGTCATCATGATCTCCGGCCACGGCAACGTGGAGACCGCCGTCAAGGCCACCCGCCTGGGGGCCTTTGATTTCATCGAGAAGCCCCTGGACATGGACAAGATTCTCCTGGCGGTGCGCAACGGCCTGGAGCTTAGCCGCCTGGCCGAGGAGAACCTGCTGCTCAAGGCCAAGGCCGAGCCGCCCCGGCTCACGGGCATGAGCCCGGCCATGGAGGAACTGCGCCAGGCCATCGCCCGGGTGGCGGCCAGCGACTCCTGGGTGCTCATCACCGGCGAGAACGGCACCGGCAAGGAGCTGGTGGCCGCGGCCATTCACCGCCAGTCCCCCCGCGCCGGCGGCCCCTTCGTGGACGTCAACTGCGCGGCCATCCCGGAGGAGCTGATCGAGAGCGAGCTTTTCGGCCACGAGAAGGGGGCCTTCACCGGCGCGGCGGCCAAAAAACGCGGCAAGTTCGACCTGGCCGACCGGGGCACCCTGTTTCTGGACGAGATCGCCGACATGAGCCTCAAGACCCAGGCCAAGATATTGCGCATCTTGCAGGAGCAGCGCTTCGAGCGCGTGGGCGGCACCAAGACCATCAGCGTCAACGTGCGGGTGCTGGCCGCCACCAACAAGGACCTGACCGCCGAGATCGCCGCCGGCCGCTTCCGCGAGGACCTCTACTACCGCCTGGCGGTCATCCCCATCCAGGTGCCGCCCCTGCGTCAGCGCGCCCAGGACATCCCGGCCCTGGTGCGGGAGTTCCTGGACGGCCACGCCGCCCGGGGCCTCAACGAGCCCAAGCGCCTGTCACCCGAGACCCTGGAAATACTCCAGGCCCAGCCCTGGCCGGGCAACGTGCGCGAGCTCAAGAACCTGGTGGAGCGCCTGGTGATCCTAAGCCCCCAGCAGGTCATCACCCCCCAGGACCTGCCCACCTCCCTGCGCCCGGCCGCCCCCACCCCCGGCGGCCTGCCCCAGGCCCTCGACCACCCCGGCTTCAAGGAGGCGAAGGCCGCCTTCGAGCGCATGTACCTGGAAAAAAGGCTGGAGGAGAACGGCGGCAACGTCAGCCAGACCGCCGAGGCCATCGGCCTGGAACGCTCCCACCTGCACAAGAAGCTCAAGCTCCTGGGCATCAAGACCAGCGAGCGCAACGGCGATGGCGGGGTGCCCGGGTAGGCATAGACGGGCTGGGCCGCGAGCAGCGGTGGGCATGCACGGGCCGTGGGCGCTGTCGCCCGAGCCCGCGTTGACGGCCCCCGCCGCGAGGCCGTGGCCATAAAATAAAGCGGGCGGGGTTTACCCCCGCCCGTCTTGGCCTATGTCGCCGAGGCCGCTTTACAACCCCTTGGGCTGACGGATGGGCTTCTTTTGGGGCTTCAAGGTGAAGGCCACCACGTGGCTGGTGTCGGCCTCCATCCAGCCCTTGAAGGAGCGCTGGCCCACGGCCATGATGAGGGCCGGCCGGCCCACGTTGCCCACGTCGCCCACGGCGTAATCGGGCAGGTAGCCGCTGATGTTGGGGGTGCGCCAGTTCTCCACCAACTGCATGCCGTTCCAGTACAGGTCGTAGATGGTGCCCTGGTAGAACATGCGCATCTTGTCCAGCAAGCCGTCGGCCCGGTCCATGTTGCGCACCACCACCACCTCCTGGCGGCCATCGCCGTGCATGTCCACGGGGATGATGCGGCCAGGCAGGTACCACCAGACCTCCTCGTAGCCCTGCCCCGACCCGGGCGTGAAGGGGATGTACTTGCCGGTGGCGCCGTAGCTCTCGGCGCTGGACCAGGTCATATCGCCCTGGTCGGTGAAGACCCGCAGGTCGTAGCTGTGTCCCACCATGACCATCTGGCCCTTGCCCGAGCCGTTCAGGTCCACCATGGCGAAGTTGAAGACATTGCCCATGCGGGGCATGGTGATTTCCTTGTCGGGCACGAAATCCTTGCCGTCCCACTTCATCTCCCAAACCGGGCCGAAGAAGGGGGAGTCTATGGCCGAGCGCTGGCCGATGAGCATGTGCCCCTTGCCGCCGGGCTTGGGCTGGGTGCGGTAGTAGATGTTCTGCGGCTTGCTAATCATGCGCAGGCCGCCCTCCTGCCATTGCAGGACAAAGCTGTCGGCCAGCTTGTTGTTCAGGCTGCTGACGAAGATCTGGGGCCGGCCGGTGTGGGCGATATCGGCCACGTCCACGTAGAGATAGATGCCCGCGGGGCCGTTCTTGAACTCGTGGATAAGGGCGAAGTGCTCGCCGGCCAGGCGGTAGACGCGCAGGGAGTCGGGCAACAACACCAACAGCTCGTTCTTGCCGTCGCCGTCTATGTCGCCCACGGCCACCGAGGTGATGGTGCCGTTGATGCGGGGGCTGCGCCAGTAGCGGTCGGAGTCCACGCCGCTGAGCGTCTTGAGGAACAAGGGGTTGAGGGGGCTTATGTTCTCGGGCAG
Organism: Desulfarculus sp.; assembly: GCA_016218705.1. Lineage (GTDB taxonomy): Bacteria > Desulfobacterota > Desulfarculia > Desulfarculales > Desulfarculaceae > JACRDC01. The sequence goes on along the minus strand of JACRDC010000105.1, from coordinate 13,479 downwards.
CTTTTCCAGGGCCTCGCCCTCGGCGGTCTCCATGGCCCTGGCTTCCTTGGTCTCCTCGGAGCCCACCATGCGGCGGGAGGCCTCGTCGCTCTTCTTAAGGGCGGCCAGGGCCTCGGGGCGCTGGAAGACCTCGGCGTTGATGCGCATGGCGAAGTCGTTGATGCGCGGGATGACCGAGTCCAGGTCCGAGGTCTGCACGTAGGCGGTCAGCGGAGGGGCGTCCCCGGCCACCTTGACCAGGGCGGCGTCCACGCTAACAGACTGGCCCACCACGGTCAGCGAGCCGAAGACCACCACCTGGGCGTTAAGCTCCTTGCCCAGTTGGCGGGCCTTGTCCTCGTTGTAGGGGGGCTTGATCCTGGCCGCCGCCGGGGCCACCAAGTCGGGCTCCACCACCGTGACCTTGTCCTGCCAGGACAGGCGGGTGGCCAGCATGTCGCGCACGCCCTTGACCAGGAAGGAGACGTCTTCCTTGGAGTTGGCCGTGAAGGGCAGGATCACCACCCGCTCTGGTCCAGAGGCCAACAATGGCGGGGCCATGAGCAGGCAGGACAGCAGGGCCAGGCTCAAGGCCTGGACAACGGCCCGGTGCACGCGGCACAGACGCATAACATTTCCTCCCGTCCCGCCGTGACCAACGCCGCGGCGGGCCGCGCATATGGATAGGTGCCCAGGAGCCTAACACCCCACCTGGTGCCTGTCAAGGAACGATAAACCCCGCCCATGCTTGCATAAACACCGGCGGCCCCCCGGTCCGCGCCCCTTCGGCCGGGGGATGGCGTTCGAGGTGGGCTTTTGGTATTTTATTATGAATATGGCCTCCAGCCCAGGGCCCGCGCCAACCTTTCTATAAAAAGGACGTGAAAGGCATGGATTGTCCCCACTGCACCCAGGAATTGCCCTCCCAGCCCTGCCCGGCCTGTGAGCGCCCGGCCCTGTCCGGCGCGGCGTTTTGCCACCACTGCGGCCATGAGCTGCCCGCGCCCACGGCCGAGCCGCCCAAGCTCCTCGCCTGCGGCCTCTGCGGGCACAAGAGCCTGCCCGGGGTAAACTACTGCGCCGGCTGCGGCGAGGCCTTGGACGCCCAGGAGGCCGAGGCCACGGGCGGTCTCGATCCCAACGAGCGCCGGGCCTGCTCCGACGGCATGTGCATCGGCATCATCGGGCCGGACGGCAAGTGCACCGAGTGCGGCCAGCCCTACAACCCCAACGCCGAATAGCCGCCCCGGCCCCAGGCCCCCCGGCAAGGAGCGCTCCCACGTGTTCGAACTCATGGTCACCGGCCGTTTCGCCGCCGCCCACTCCCTGCGCAACTTCAACGGCCGTTGCGAGGCCCTGCACGGCCACAACTGGCGGGTGGAGGTGGTGGTCAGGGGCAGCCAACTGGACCAGGCCGACCTCCTGATGGACTTCGGCCAACTCAAGCTGTTGATGAACCAGACCCTGGACCGCCTGGACCATCGCCATCTCAACGAGATACCGCCTTTTGACCAGCAGAACCCCTCCAGCGAGCTGATCGCCAAGTACATTTGGGAGCAGATGGCCCCCGGCCTGCCCGCCCACGTGGCCATGGCCCGGGTCTCGGCCTGGGAATCCGACGACAGCCGCGCCACCTACCTGGGGTCGGGTGCCCCCGACGGGGCATAAACGGGCCGGGGCAGGGTGCCCCTGCTGGCATAAACGGGTCGGGGCAGGGTTTAGCCCCAACCAACCGCCGGCGGCTCCCGTTGAAGCTAGTTCAGGCAAGAAGGTAGATCGGCGAAGGCGCCCCCGGCGGGGCATGAACGGGACCCGACAGGCCCTCGGTGGGGTAGTGGTGAAGGCCGTAAGCCAGGGCCGAGGCAACGCGGCTTCAGCCGCATCACTGATGGATTAAGGAGCTCGCCGCATGAAGGTGTTTCGCGCCATCCTTTTTGCAACGGTCATCGCCTTTGGGCTCTCCGGCCTGGCCCTGGCGGGCAGCAATGTGCCCAAGGCCCCGCCCAAGGTGAAGCCGGGCAAACCGGCCCCCAAGCAACCCCATGTCAGGTCCACCAGCACCAAGCAGAACACCTCTCAGGGCAAGGATAGCGGCTCGGGCTCAAATTACGGCCAAAAGGCGGAGTCCAAGCCCAATCCTCCCAAGAAATAAGCTATTGGCCATGGCCCGCGCAATCGGCGCGGGCCGCGGCGACTCATCGGCGAGGCGTCTTTGACAAGGCCGCCGGCAGCGCCTAGAATTATGTCACCGGCCATCCGGCCGGTACCCAGGGAGGTGACAGATATGTGCGATTGCTGCAGCCGCAAGGGCCAGCCCTTGATCCCGGGCCAGGCGCCCCAAGAGCACGGCCACCATCACCATCATGACCACGGCCACGGCCACGAGCACGGCCATGAGCACGGCCCCGGCCACCAGCACGACCACGGCCCGGTCTTCACGGTGATCGAGGCCGCGCCCGCCGCCGCCCCCAAGGTAAAGCCCTAGGCCCCCCGTCCCAAGGCCGCTTCGGTGGCCGCCCGCCGGGGAGCGCCCTGGCGGGTGGGCCGGGCGCGCTCATGGTCTCGCCGGCATGCCGGCCGGCCCCTTGCTACATGCAGGCAGTCCAGCCCGCCCGCTCCCCGCCCCACCGGCGCGGGGGCCAGGGCTTGCCGGTTACGCACTGCGTCCGGCCACAACGCGATAAACGAGGTGCCTTACGGCCTGGTTCAGCATACCTGATGGACGCTCGCCCCAGGGCCAGTCCCTGACCCTGGGGGTGGCGGTCTTCGTCTCCATGCTGGGGGTGGGAATCATCGTGCCCATCCTGCCGGTCTACGCCCAGCACCTGGGGGCCTCGGCCACCATGGTGGGGCTGATCTTCAGCTCGTTCTCGGCCTCGCGGGCCTTGGTGGTGCCCTACGTGGGCACCTTGAGCGACCGCCTGGGGCGCAAGCGCTTCCTGGAGCTGGGGCTCTTGGGCTACGCCATCCTCTCGGTGGCCCTGGTCTGGACGGTTACCCCCCTGGGCCTGGTGGTCAACCGCGCCTTCCAGGGGGTCTTCGCGGCCCTGATCCTACCGGTGGCCATGGCCATGGTGGCCGACGTGAGCGCCATCGGCCAAGAGGGCAAGGCCTTCGGCTCCTTCAACACCTGGCTCTTGATGGGCTTCGGGGTGGGTCCCTTGGTGGGAGGGGCGGTCTACGACCTCTGGGGCGTCACCGCCAACTTCCTCATCATGGCCCTGACCAGCCTCATCAGCCTGGGCATGGTGCGCTGGCTGGTGGCCGAGGCCCCGGCCGCCCAGCGCGCCAGCGAGGCCGTGGGCTGGGGCAGGCAATGGGCGCTGATAAAGGACCGCCCCATGCTGGGGGTCTTCCTGTGCCGGGCCAGCCAGACGCTGGGCATGGGCATCTTCGTGGCCTTCCTGCCGGTGCTGGCCGAGGGCCAGGGGGTGAGCCAGACCCAGGTGGGGCTCTTGCTCTTCGTCAACGTGCTGGCCATGACCCTGTTGCAGGGGCCGGCCGGCCGCCTGGCCGACCGCTGGGCGCGCCTGCCCCTGGCCGGCTGGGGGCAGGTGGTCTCGGGCCTGGGCAAGCTCCTGTTGCCCCTGGCCGGCGGCTTCTGGGGCCTCTTGGCCCTGGTGACCCTGGAGGGCATCGGCGCCGGGGTCTCGCTGCCGGCCCTGACGGCCCACGCCACGGTCCGGGGCCGCGACCTGGGCGCCGGCATGGGGCTCACCATGGGCTTCTTCACCCTGGCCCTGAGCCTGGGGGTGCTCCTGGGACCCATCCTGGGCGGCTGGTTGGCCGATCTGGGAGGCATGGCCTGGGCCTTTTACCTGGCTGGCGCGGCCACCCTGGCCGGGGCCGGGGCGCTGGCCTGGCTGGCGGGAGAGGGCCAGCCAAGGGCCTAACTTGCCCGTTGCGCCGGGAACTGGGTCGTGCTAAGCAATAATCGTGTACTCTTATAGCGCTGTTAACTGTTTCGGTGAACAGCCACCCAAGACTAACCCGCAGGTTGTGATATTTTTAGACTATAGTATGCCTAGACTTTTGGTGGTGACCTATGTCCACAACAAATCCTCAGCATGGCGCACCGAGCCTTCCCCTGGCAACGGAACAGTCGTTGCGCAAGCTTTTCAAAATGGTTCTTGAACAGGACCGCCTGGCTCAGCTCGCCAGGGAGTACGAAGAGCAACTCCAAGCCATCGAAAGGGAATTCTCCTATTTGCATGGGGCCGCCCATGCCTTTGATTTGGGAGGCACCCTCTCTCGACCAATTCCCGAGTTGCCTGGCTGGATGGAGGATGCGGTTGCATTAAGGAGGGATTGGGACCAAGTGGGCCGCTATATGACCAAGGCACTAAAAGACTTCGCTGAAAAAAATGAGCGAAAAGCCACCTGAAGAGCAAAACGGCCCGGTTCAGGGCGATCAGCTTTCATCAGCGGCCCCCGCAGATGACCTCGATAAGCCAGAGGATGTCCTGGCCGAGTTCTTGATGGAAGGTCAAGCGTTGCCAGGCGGCAATGCCCGCGCCCGCATGGTGCAGTTGTTTGCCCGTGCCGCCCTGCACGTTGGGCCGCTTCCCCCGGCAGAGGAGTTGTCCAAATACGAACAGGTACTCCCGGGAGTCGCTGACCGCATCGTGGCCATGGCGGAAAAGGAGCAAGCCCACCGCCATGGCATGCAAGATGTTCGCACCAAAGCCGCCATCCGCGACAGTGGCCGGGGTGTGGTTTTCGCGTTTATCCTATGCCTGGCGGCCATTGCCGGTGGTTCGATTACCGCCATTGTGAGTGCTCCTTTGGCGGGTGGTGCTATCGCTCTGGGTGGCCTAGCCTCTCTCGCGGGCACATTCATCTATGGCACTAGGCTTAAAAGATCGGCGAAGACCAGCGACCAGTCCCCTTCCAAGCCCTCTTCGGATTCCGCCCCGGACGATGGTTCATAGCAATTATTGCTGGATTGAACCGCCACTCTTAACCGTGCCCTCCCCGCCTTGACTTCCCCCGGCCCCCCGGGTAGATTCAGATGTTACCTGAACATTTGCCCCCGCGTGGGCCGGGAAGACCATCATGCAGTACGAAGCCGTCATCGGTCTGGAGGTGCACGCCCAACTCCTGACCGAGTCCAAGATATTCTGCGGCTGCTCCACCAAGTTCGGGGCCCCGCCCAACGAGCACACCTGCCCGGTGTGCCTGGGCATGCCCGGGGTGCTGCCGGTGCTCAACCAGAAGGTGGTGGAGTTCGCCATTCGCGCCGCCCTGGCCACCCACTGCGCGGTGGCGGGCAAAAGCGTCTGGGCGCGCAAGAACTACTTCTACCCCGATTTGCCCAAGAACTACCAGATCAGCCAGTACGAGCTGCCGCTCGCCGAGCACGGGCACCTGGACATAGAGGTGGAGGGGGCGGCCAAGCGCATCGGCATCACCCGCATCCACATGGAGGAGGACGCCGGCAAGCTGATCCACGACCCGGCCCAGGGGCACAGCTACGTGGACTACAACCGCACCGGCACGCCCCTGATGGAGATCGTCAGCGAGCCCGACCTGCGCACTCCCGAGGAGGCCGCGGCCTACCTCAAGGCCCTGCGCGACATCCTGGTGTATCTCAATATCTGCGACGGCAACATGGAGGAGGGCTCCTTCCGCTGCGACGCCAACGTGAGCATCCGGCCCCTGGGGCAAGAGGCCTTTGGCACCCGGGCCGAGCTGAAGAACATGAACTCCTTCCGCAATGTGCAAAAGGCCCTGGAGTACGAGATTCGCCGCCAGCGGGCGGTCTTGGACGACGGCGGCCAGGTGGTGCAGGAGACCAGGCTGTGGGACGCCCAGGCCAACAAGACACTGTCCATGCGCGGCAAGGAAGAGGCCCATGACTACCGCTACTTCCCCGACCCCGACCTCCTGCCCCTGGTGGTGGGGCCGGAGTGGGTGGAGCGCATCAGGAGCGAGCTGCCCGAGCTGCCCGAGGCCAAACGCGCCCGCTTCGTGGAGGCCTACGGCCTACCGCATTATGACGCCGGGGTGCTCACGGCCTCCCGCCCCCTGGCCGACTACTTCGAGGCCGTGGTGGCCAGTGGCGCCGGCGCCAAGGCGGCCAGCAACTGGATCATGAGCGAGCTTCTTGGCGCCCTCAACGCCGAGGGCAAGGAGATAACCCAGAGCCCCATCAGCGCCGCCCACTTGGCCAAGCTGATCGGCATGGTGGACTCCGGGGCCATAAGCGGCAAGATCGCCAAGAAGGTCTTTGGCGAGATGATGCTTAGCGGTCAGGACCCCCAGGCCGTGGTGGAAGAGAAGGGCCTCAAGCAGGTCAGCGACAGTGGCGCCTTGGAGGCGGTTCTGCAAAGGATATTCGAGGCCAACCCCGGCCAGGTGGAGCAGTTCAAGGCCGGCAAGGACAAGCTCATGGGCTTTTTCGTGGGCCAGGCCATGAAGGAGACCAAGGGCCAGGCCAACCCGGCGGTCTTGAACGAGCTGGTGAAAAAGCTGCTGGGATAGTGGCGATGTCCCTGTCAGGGATTTGGTATTGGTCTTGATGTAGGGGCGGGTTTTACCCCCGCCCGTCTTGGGCTGGTTGGTGAGGCGCTGGCGGGGATAAACCCCGCCCCTACATAAAAACAGGCTTAACGTAGCCGGCTGGCATTTGAGAGGCTTGCGTGTCCCCCGCCAAAACCATTAAACCAACCCCCGCCGCCAGCCAGGTGGCCGGCCTGCCCCTGCCCGCCACCCTGTACTGGGACGGCGAGGCGGTGATGATCCTGGACCAGCGCCTCTTACCGGGCAAGACCCTGTACATGGCCTGCCGGGACATGAGGCAGGTGATCTACTGCATCAAGACCCTGGCCGTGCGCGGGGCCCCGGCCATCGGCGTGGCCGCGGCCATGGGCATCAGTCTGGCCGCCGAGGGCTTGAGCGCCAAGACGCCAGCGGCCTTCCGGCGGCAACTCAAGGCCAAGATCGAAACCATGCGCAAGGCCCGCCCCACGGCGGTTAACCTGGGCTGGGCCTGCGACCGCATCCTGGCCCTGGTGGCCCTGGCCCCCGGCGACATCGAGACCATGCGCCGCATGATCCGCCGGACAAGCCAGCTCATGCTGGACGAGGACATCGCCGTCAACCAGGCCATAGGGCAAAACGGCGCCAAGCTCATCCGCAAGAAGAAGGCCACTGTGCTGACCCACTGCAACGCCGGCTCCCTGGCCACCGGCGGCTACGGCACGGCCCTGGCCCCGGTGTGGGCGGCGGTGCAAGCGGGTAAACAGATCGCGGTCATCGCCGACGAGACCCGCCCCCTGTTGCAGGGCGCCCGGCTCACGGCCTGGGAGTGCGTGGCCATGGGCGTGCCGGTACGGGTGGCCGTGGACTCCGCCGTCGGTGTAATCATGTCCAGGGGCATGGTGGATTTGGTGATCGTGGGGGCCGACCGCATCGCGGCCAACGGCGACGTGGCCAACAAGGTGGGCACCTTCAACGTGGCCCTGCAGGCGGCGCGCCATGGCGTGCCCTTCTACGTGGCCGCGCCTTTATCCACCGTGGACCTGGACACCATAAGCGGCAAGGATATACCCATAGAGGAGCGCGACCCCGGCGAGGTGACGGCCTTCGGCACCTGCCGGGTGGCGGCTAGGGGGGCGGGGGCGCTTAACTTCGCCTTCGACGTCACCCCCGCCGACCTGGTCAGCGCCATCATCACCGAAAAGGGCGTGCTCAGGCCGCCCTACGGCGAATCCCTGGCCAAGGCCAAGGCCCTGGCCAAGAAATAGAGAGAGGTCATCATGCAACTGAGCAAAAACCTGCTGCCCCCGGACCAGATGAAGCCCAAGCCCGCCGACGAAAACAACCTGGGCTTCGGCCGCATCTTCAGCGACCACATGTTCCGCTGGGACTACCAGAGCGGCCAGGGCTGGCACAACCCCCGCGTGGTGCCCTACGGCCCCCTGACCCTGGACCCGGCGGCGCTGGTCCTGCACTACAACCAGGAGGTCTTCGAGGGGCTCAAGGCCTACCGCGGCGCCCAGGGCGGCATCTACATGTTCCGCCCCCGGGCCAACCTGGAGCGGCTCAACCGCTCCAGCCGGCGCATGTGCATCCCCGAGGTGCCGGTGGACCAGGCCCTGGAATACCTCCTGGAGTTCATCCGCGTGGAGAAGGACTGGATCCCCCGCGCCGCCGGCACCAGCCTCTACGTGCGCCCCACCATCATCGCCACCGAGGCGGCCCTGGGGGTCAAGGTCAGCGGCGAGTACCTCTACTTCATCATCGTGGGGCCGGTGGGGGCCTACTACCCCGAGGGCTTCAACCCGGTGAAGATATACGTGGAGGAGAACTACGTGCGCGCGGCCAAGGGCGGCACCGGCGAGGCCAAGACCAGCGGCAACTACGCGGCCAGCTTGCTCGCCGCCGAGCAGGCCCACGCCAAGGGGTACACCCAGGTGCTATGGCTGGACGCCTGCGACAAGGAGACCATCGAGGAGGTGGGCACCTCCAACATCTTCTTTGTCATCGGCGACGAGGTCATCACCGCGCCCCTGGGCGGCACCATCCTGCCCGGCGTCACCCGCGACTCGGTGATCCAGCTCTGCCGCCACTGGGGGCTGACCGTCAACGAGCGCCGGCTGACCATCGGCGAGGTGATCGCGGCGAGCAAATCCGGGGCGCTCAAGGAGTCCTTTGGCACCGGCACGGCCGCCGTGGTCAGCCCGGTGGGCACCATCGCCTACCAGGGCCAGGAGTACCAGGTGGCCCAAGGCGGCACCGGCGAATTGACCAAGCGCCTCTACGACGAGATCATCGGCATCCAACTGGGCACCCGGCCCGATCCCTTCGGCTGGGTGGTCAAGGTGGCCTAACCACCCAGGCGGCCGGGGGGCACCTCCCGGCCGCCTGGCCTCCACCGGCGAGCAAGGCCCATGGACATCAAGACCCTGGTCAAGGAGCACCGCCAACAGATACTGGCCCTGGCCGCCAAGTACGGCGCCCAGAACGTGCGCGTCTTCGGCTCGGTGGCCCGCGGCGAGGCCGACGAACACAGCGATTTGGACCTCCTGGTGGATATGGAGGAGGGTCGCAGCCTGTTCGACCTGGGTGGCCTGCTCTACGATCTGCGCGAACTGCTGCAATGCCCCGTGGACGTGGTCACGGAAAAGGGCCTGAAGGAGCGCATACGCCCCCGGGTGCTAAAGGACGCCGTCCTGCTATGAGCGAAGCACACTCCTTGGACGACATTGACAAGGCCATACTGCGGGCCATCCAGTCCCACCTGCCCATCGCCGAGCGCCCCTTCCTGGAGCTGGGCCGCGAATTGGGCTTGAGCGAGGACGAGGTGCTCGCCCGCATCGCCCGGCTCAAGGAGAAGGGCATCATCCGGCGCATCGGCGGCAACTTCAACAGCGCCCGCCTGGGCTTCGCCTCCACCCTCTGCGCGGCCAAGGTGCCCGAGGGCAAGCTCGCGGCCTTCATCGCGGCGGTCAACGCCCACCCCGGCGTGACCCACAACTACCGACGCGCCCACGCCTACAACGTCTGGTTCACCTTCATCGCCGAGACCATGGAAGATATCGAGACCCACCTGGCCGCGCTGGCGCAAAAGACCGGCGTGGCCGACATATGCAGCCTGCCCTCCCTGCGCATGTTCAAGATCAAGGTGGACTTCCCGGTCTAGGCCGCGAGCCGCGGCGGGCAATTACGGGTCGTGATACCAAGTTGCGATCAAACGAGTAGTTTGATCGCAACTTGGTATGCGGGCCAAGAACCACCCCAAAAAAGCCGCGCTTTTTTGGGGACCCCGGTGCCCGGCCGGTCAGCAATCAAAGCCATGGATGGCTTTGATTGCATATTAATACTGTTAAGTGCCCCCGCCCGGATTCAGCGCCCCAGGCGCACCACCGCCGCCAGGGCCAGGCTGGCCGTTTCGGCGCGCAGCACCACCGGCCCCAGGCCGCAGGCCATGAAGCCGGCGGCCTGGGCCGCCGCCACCTCCCCGGAGGCCAGGCCGCCCTCGGGACCCACCAGGCCCCAGACCTCCCCGGCCCCGGGGTGGGCGGCCAGGGCCTGGGCCAGGCTGGTCTGGCGCTCGTCCTCGTAAAGCATGATCTTGAGCGCCGCCGCCGGGGCCGCGGCCAGCACGTCGCGCAGCGGCGCCGGAGCCTGGAAAAGGGGAGGCGAGGCCGCGCCGCACTGCTTGAGGGCCTGCGCGGCCAGGCGTTGCCAGCGCTCCAGTTTGGCCGCCGGGTCGCTGAAGCGGGGCACCGTGCGCGGCCCCACATAGGGACGCACCTCGTCCACTCCCAGCTCGCAGAGCTTCACGGCCAACAGCTCCATGGCCGGCCCCTTGAGCAGGCCGGGGCAGAGCACCAGGCGGGGGGTGGGTGGGTCGGGGCGGCGAGTCTCCAGCACCCGGCAGGACACGCCGGCCTTGTCCAGGCGGCTGATGACCGCCCGGGCCTTCAGGCCCTGGCCGTCCAGCAGCCAGACCTCGTCGCCAGCCTTGAGGCGCAGCACCTGGCGGGCGTGGGCCGCCTCCGGGGCGGGCAGTTCCACAACTTCCTGGGACAGGGCGCCGGGGGGCACCAGGAAGCGGCGCAGGCTCAACCCATCACCAGGCAGGCCCAGCCGGCCAGGGAGTCCTGCTCCAACAGGGCCAGGCCTACCGCCTCCAGGGCGGCGCGCACGGCCTGGATCTGCATCACCAAAAGCCCCGAGACGATCATCTCGCCACCCGGGGCCAGGCGGGTGGCCAGGGCCGGGGCCAGGTCCGTGAGGTCCTTGGCCGTGAGGTTGGCCACGATCAGGGGGAAGCGCTCGCTGATCTCCTCCAGGGGGGTGGCGCTCACCTCCAGCCGCCCCTCCAGGCCGTTGAGAGCGGCATTGTGCAAGCTGGCGGCCACGGCCTCGGGGTCCAGGTCAATGGCCAGGGCCGTGCGGCCGCCGAAGAGCAAAAAGGCCAGGGCCAGGATGCCGGTGCCGCAGCCCACGTCCAGCAGGCGCGGGGGCAACAGGTCGCGCTCGGCCAGGCGCTCCAGGCGGGCCAGGCACAGGGTGGTGGACTCGTGCTGGCCGGTGCCAAAGGCCTGGCCGGGGTCAATCACCACCACCTTTTGCCCCGGCCCCGGCTCGGCCTTCTCCCAGGGCGGGGCCACCATCAGCCCCCGGGTCACCGCCCGAGGCTTGAAGTGCTTCTTCCAGTTCTGGCCCCAGTCCTCGCTGGCCAGGTCCTGGAAGCTGACCACCACCTCGGCGCCGGCCTGCTCGGAAAGCTCCCGGGCGTAGCGGGAGAGCATGGCCTTCTGGGCGGCCAGGTCGCCGCCGGCGGGCAGGAAGCCCTTGACCTGCACGGGGCCGGGCGGGTCGCTGAAGTCATCCACCTCCACCCCCAGGCCGGTGAGGGTGACCAAAAAGTCGGCCGCGGCCTCGGCCTGGGGGGCCGGGGCCAGCAGAATCACCTCTATCCAGGCGGGAGCGGCGGGGGGCTTTGACTGCGGCATGGCTCTCTCTCGGCCGGGGGCCGAGTGCCTCGGCTCCCAATGACGTGTCGGGTGGCGCTCTCCCCTGTCCAGCCTTGCCGGCCCCCGTACCAGGGCCGAGGGAGCCTCAAGGGCCGGCGGTTTGCGCGCATGGGGCGGCCAGGATAAAATACCGGCTCAACTATAGGGGAACCTTCGGGAAAGGACAAGACCTCGGTGACCAGTGACGCATTGAAGAAGCTCCTCGACGAGGTGGCCGCCGGCCAGACCAAGCCCAGTCAGGCCTTGCACCGCCTCAAGTCCCTGCCCTACGAGGACCTGGGCTTCGCCCGCGTGGACCACCACCGGGCCTTGCGCCAGGGCTTCCCCGAGGTGATCTACGGTCAGGGCAAGACCCCCGCCCAGATCGTCTCCATCGCCCAGGCGCTATTGACCCAGGGCGCCGCCGTGCTGGTCACCCGGGTGGAGGCGGCCAAGGCCAAGGCCGTGCGCGCCAAGATGCCCCAGTTGACCTATCACGCCCAGGCCAGGGTGCTCACCCAGCCGGCCCGGGAGGCCCCCCGCCCGGGCCGGGGGCTGATCGCCGTGGTGGCCGCCGGCACCTCGGACCTGCCGGTGGCCGAGGAGGCGGTGCTCACGGCCCGGCTCATGGGCTCCACGGTGGAGACGGTCTACGACGTGGGGGTCAGCGGGCTGCACCGGCTTTTGGCCTCGCGGCCGGTGCTGGACAGGGCCTCCGTCTTCGTGGTGGTGGCCGGCATGGAAGGCGCCCTGCCCTCGGTGGTGGCCGGCATGGTGGACAAGCCGGTGATCGCCGTGCCCACCAGCGTGGGCTACGGCACCGCCTTCGGGGGCCTGGCCGCCCTGTTGGGCATGCTCAACTCCTGCGCGCCGGGACTTAGCGTGGTCAACATTGACAACGGCTTCGGCGCCGGCTACCTGGCCGGCATGATAGACCACCTGGGGTAGAGTTCAGCCATGCGCGCCGTGGTGCAGCGGGTGAGCCAGGCCCGGGTGGAGGTGGCGGGCCAGACCGTGGGCAGCATCGGCCCAGGTTTCCTGGTGCTCTTGGGCGTGGGCCAGGCCGACACCCCGGCCCAGGCCGTCTGGCTGGCCGAGAAGATCGCGGGCCTGCGGGTGTTCCCCGACCAGGACGACAAGCTCAACCTTTCGCTGGGGGACGTGGGCGGCGCCTGCCTGGTGGTCAGCCAGTTCACCCTGTGGGGGGACTGCGCCAAGGGCCGGCGCCCCTCTTTTGCCCGCGCCGCCGGCGGCGAAAAAGCCCTGCCCCTGTATGAAGCCTTCGTGGAGCACCTGCGGGGCCTGGGGCTCACCGTGGCCACCGGCAGCTTCGGGGCCATGATGGACATCCACCTGGTCAACCAGGGGCCGGTCACCCTGCTCCTGGACAGCGACAAGCGCCTCTAGCCCGCGCTAATACCAAGTTGCGATCAAACGAGTAGTTTGATCGCAACTTGGTATGCGGGTCATGGATGGCTTTGATTGCATATTGGTATGAACGGCCCCCGGTGGCCGCCGCTCCCCACGCCGCCCGCCGTTTTCACAGCCCACGGCATTGTGAATGATTCGCGTTTTTAGTGAAAAGCGAGGCCCCGGCGGTTGGCCGGGGCCTCGTAAGTCCTGCTTAACAGGGCCTTGTGACTATAGGGGCCCTGCGCGTCGCCGCCCCCGCAAATGCCTTGACGAAAGACGACGACGCGCAGGGTTGGGGGGCAAATCTGTTGAAAAATTTATCCCCTTTCGGGCCTTGAGTCAAGCCTCTATATGCTAATAAAAACTTGTCCCAAAAAAGTCCGTGGTTACGCCAGGCTACCGGCGATGCCCCTGGCCGGGCTGTGATTAATCGGTAATTTTCTCCGGGTTTGTGGCCTTTACCAGGGCCATGAGGCGGTCCCAGTCCTGGTCCACGCGCTTCTGGATGACGGCGATGTCCTCGGGCTTGAGATGGCGGAAGCGGCGCTGGATCTTGAGGTAGTCCTCCACGGGCTTGGGCTTCTTGACGTCGCGGGAGAGCACGTAGCGGCCGTCTATC
>JACRDC010000103.1 GCA_016218705.1 Desulfarculus sp. | reverse complement strand
TAATACCAAGTTGCGATCAAACGAATAGTTTGATCGCAAGTTGGTATGCGGGCCAAGAACCACCCCAAAAAAGCCGCGCTTTTTTGGGGACCCCGGTGGATGGCCCGCCGGGCGCGAAAGCGCCCGGGAGGCCGGGCAAAAACCGGGGTCCCCACAAAGCGCTAGCTTTGTGGGGTGGAGTCACTCTTTTGCCCGGCCGATCAGCAATCAAAGCCATGGGTGGCTTTGATTGCATATTGGTATAAGAGGCGGCGCGGGTAGCCAGCCCCCTGGCCACCAAAATGCAACGGCCCTCCCATCTCTGGGAGGGCCGTTGCATTTTCTTGTACCCATCCCACACCCTCTCCCCCGGTGGGGGAGAGGGCCGGGGTGAGGGGGTATCCAGTCTAGTACATGCCGCCCATGCCGCCCATGCCGCCCATGCCGCCGCCGGGCATGGCCGGGCCGCCCTTGTCCTCCTTGGGCTTCTCGGCCACCATGCACTCGGTGGTCAGCAGAAGTCCGGAGACGCTGGCGGCGTTCTGCAGGGCGAAGCGGGTGACCTTGGTGGGGTCAATGACGCCGGCCTTGATGAGGTCCTCGTAGGTGTTGGTGTCGGCGTTGTAGCCCTCGGCCGCGGCCTTCAAGGCCTTGACCTTCTCCACCACCACCGAGCCCTCCTCGCCGGCGTTGTTGGCGATCTGGCGCAGGGGCTCCTCGATGGCCCGGCGGATGATGGCCACGCCCTCACCCTCCTCGCCCTTGAGCTCCATCTTGTCCAGCGCCTTCTGGCAGCGCAACAGGGCCACGCCGCCACCGGGCACGATGCCCTCCTCGACGGCCGCGCGGGTGGCGTTGAGGGCGTCCTCCACGCGGGCCTTCTTCTCCTTCATCTCGGTCTCGGTGGCCGCGCCGACATTGATGACCGCCACGCCGCCGATCAGCTTGGCCAGGCGCTCCTGGAGCTTCTCGCGGTCGTAGTCGCTGGTGGTCTCATCAATCTGGGCGCGGATGGTGCGCACGCGGCCTTCCAGGTCCTTGCGCGAGCCGCCGCCGTCCACGATGGTGGTGTTGTCCTTGTCCAGGGTGACGCGCTTGGCGGTGCCCAGGTCATTGATGCTGGCGCTGTCCAGCTTGATGCCCAGGTCCTCGCTTAGCACGGTGCCGCCGGTGAGGATGGCGATGTCTTCCAGCATGGCCTTGCGGCGGTCGCCGAAGCCCGGGGCCTTGACGGCGCAGGCGTTCAGGGTGCCGCGCAGCTTGTTGACCACCAGGGTGGCCAGGGCCTCGCCCTCCACGTCCTCGGCGATGATCAGAAGCGGACGCCCCATCTTGGCGATCTGCTCCAGGATGGGCAGCATGTCCTTCATGGAGCTGATCTTCTTCTCGTGGATCAGGATGTAGGGGTTCTCCAGGTTGACTTCCATCTTCTCGGGGTCGGTGACAAAGTAGGGGGAGAGGTAGCCGCGGTCGAACTGCATGCCCTCGACCACCTCCAGGGTGGTCTCCATGGACTTGGCTTCCTCGACCGTGATGACGCCCTCCTTGCCGACCTTGTTCATGGCCTCGGCGATGATGTTGCCGATGGTGGCGTCGTTGTTGGCGCTGATGGTGCCGACCTGGGCGATCTCCTTCTGGTCCTTGGTGGCCTTGCTGATCTTCTTCAGCTCGGCGACCACGGCCTCCACGGCCTTGTCAATGCCGCGCTTGATGGCCATGGGGTTGTGGCCGGCGGCCACCAGCTTGGAGCCCTCGCGGTAGATGGCCTGGGCCAGGATGGTGGCGGTGGTGGTGCCGTCGCCGGCCACGTCGGAGGTCTTGGAGGCGACCTCCTTGACCATCTGGGCGCCCATGTTCTCGAACTTGTCCTCGAGCTCGATCTCCTTGGCCACGGTTACGCCGTCCTTGGTGATGGTCGGCGAGCCAAAGGTCTTCTCGATGATGACGTTGCGGCCCTTGGGGCCCAGGGTGACCTTGACCGCGTTGGCCAGGGCGTCAACGCCGCGGGCCATGGACTCGCGGGCCTTGATGGCGTATTTCAACTCTTTAGCCATTGAAAAACCTCCTCGAATTTTATGGGTTGGCCCGCAGGGGGCCGAGGGGAGCGCCTTACTTGGTGATGATGCCCAGGATGTCGTCCTCGCGCATGATCAGCACCTCGTCGCCGTCAATCTTGACCTCGCTGCCGGAATACTTGCCGAACAGCACGAGGTCGCCGACCTTCACGGTCATGTCCACGCGGGTGCCACCCTCCAGCACCTTGCCGGGGCCCACGGCCAGAATTTTGCCCTGCTGGGGCTTTTCCTTGGCCGAGTCGGGGATGATGATGCCGCCGGCGGTCTTGGTCTCTTCCTCCATCCGTTTGACGATGACGCGGTCCTGCAAGGGTTTGATCTTCATGTGCCCTCTCCTTGAGATATGCGGTTGGTTACTGATGTTGGGGGTGGCCCGGGGGCCTCTACCCGATGGTGCCGCTTGCCTTTGGTTGGCACTCGCCGAGCGGGAGTGCTAACAGGCGAAGTGTAAGCACAGCCTTTGGCCCGCGCAAGGGGAGGGGGCGATTTTTTTTCGCGGCCACACGGGAGCCAGACGTTACCTTGGGGTTGGGGAGAGGGTTCATTTTTTTGGCGCCATCTGGCCAGAACGATGGTAATATGACATAAAAAAGTATACTATCCCTTAGCTGACCTGCCCTCTTTGGGGCGCGGGTGGTGTTGTTTTCAGTTGCATCCCTATGCCGCAATGCTATATGTTGTGTCAGCATGGGTGCTATACTACTATTAGTAGTTAAATGGTACTGGTCGTGACAGATGCGGGCATAATGGTGGCGTTACTTGGGCTTAGGCTGGTAAGGAACCGCATAAGGGATTGCGCTGCCCCAAAAGATATGCTATTCCTGGCGCGTTTTTTGCGTAAAGTATTGTAACTCCGCCATGGGGGGATAGGCCATGACGCAAGCTGCGGTTGATAGCGCCATCCAGCAAATCAAGAAGAGTTGGCTGGATGAGTTGCGCAACTTCGTGGCGGGCATGGGTACTGACGACCCGGACGCCGTGGTCAGCGCCTGCTTCATCTCCCACCTGCTCGATCTCAAGCCCTTCCCCGATGGGGAATTTAAGCCTTATGCCATGGCACGTATGCGCAATAAGGTGATATTCACCAGGCTGCTGGTCTTGGAGGAATGGCAATACAACAAAAGCGCTTATTTAAGCCAGCCCGACAAAAGTTCAAACTGCTACAATGCCGGAAGGGTCTTCTTTGACCTGGATCCAGATGGCATCTGTCTCACCGCGCTCTGCTTTACATACGGGCCTCGCCGTTTGAATGAACAAGAACTGACAATCGCCCAAAAAACCTGGGGCCAAATTCGCGAGCGGATTCTCAGTTGGGGCAAAGCTGTCCCCAGCGAGCAAGAGATAATCAAAAGAGGACGAGAGAGGGGGCTAATACTCCCTCACCCGACCCTGGCTACCGCCGCCTAGGCATTCCCAGAAAACCTGCCCTGATATGCCCTGGTGCTTGGGACGAGCGCCCTGGCCCGCTTGAGGCCAAGTTTGGGTAGAAGTCTGGCCGCCTGGGGATCGGTTGTGGCGCTTGCCGTGGTAGGGGGGATCAAGAATGGCCGGCATCGACATGGATTTGCTATATTTCCGCCGCTCCATCCGTGATCCTATCTACGGCTACATACCCATCACCGAGTTGGAAAACCGCATCATCGATAGCCCAGCCTTTCAGCGGCTGGACCGCGTCTGCCAGATGCATAGCGTGCATTTGGTCTATCCTAACGCCAAATACTCGCGCAAGTGTCACAGCTTGGGGACCATGCACCTGATCCACCAGGCCTTCACTTCCATCCTTTACCGGCAGCACCCAGAGCTACAGCAGCGGGTACCAGCGCTGCTATATCACAACCCACCAGATAAGTTGATGCAAGGTCTGGATGATCTGAGTAGTCCCTGGGATGGGAAGGCCTGGCAAGGCCAGGTGATGTCTGAACTGGCCAGGGTAACCCAATGCATGCGGCTGGCCGGGTTGTTGCACGACATAGGCCACGCCCCTTTTTCTCATTTATTCGAGCATGCCTGTCAAAAATGCAAAATCACCTTTGACCACGAGGTGATGACCCGCAAAATCATACGCGAGGTCCTTTGTCAACAAGATAAACTTATAGACTCTATGACCGCGGATTTCGTCTGCCAGATTTTGGGAGGAGAGGAAGAGGGCTTAGACGCTCGCCTGATGTTTTTGCACGAACTGATCTCAGGCCCGATGGACTGCGATATGATGGATTACATGGCCCGCGACGCCTATCATGCCGGGACCATGGAATACGGAAAGGTAAACGTATCGCGCTGGATACAAGGCTTGGTGGTCAAAGGCGGGGAGCTAAAAATCGAGCAGGGCCATGTGGAAACCCTGCTGTCTGCCTTTCACGCCTTGTTATATCTATATGACACTGTTTACTACCATAGAACTTGCCGCAACTTTGATCTGGCGATGCTGGATGCCTTGACCAGCGTCAGCGACCTGCTTGACGATATCGCTAGCGACCATCACATGTTGCTTTATTATGATGATTTTTGTTTGTTGCATGAAATACGCAGCAGTAAGGGGGCTAAATACGTACAAGCCAATCATATTATTAATGATTTTCTGAACCGCCGAAAGCGCTTTATAAAAGTAGCTAGCGTCAACCTAAACCTTAATCTAGACTGGTTAGTCCAGCATGAGAAAGAATTTAAGGGACTTTTAAATGGAATTGAGGGTAAAATACGCAGTGCGTACCCCCTATTTAACCTAAGGATGGATACACGTCCCCGCATTCGCTCTGTGGGGCTCAAACCCCAGAAGATTGCTGCCTGGTTGCGTAATCGTGTGGTTTGGTCCAAGGACGATGGAAGGGTAAAATTATTAAAAGAAGTAAAAGAAACCGACCTTGATCGTCTTAGGCGCATGCATGTACCAGTCCGAGTCTTCCTTCCCGCTAACCAAGCGGCCGCTATTAGTGATACGCAAAAAAAGGAGATAGCATTGTTGTTGGCCAACGAGATAAGGTCGCTACATGCACTACAGGCAGGAGAAGGCAATCCTCCACGTGACTTCAAGCGCGCGCGACGAATCATTAAAAAGGGTGGGCTTTTCAGACTACGGCGATAGACTTTTTGAATTTGTGAATAGCTTCTTACCCTGATGCTATCCCCTCCGGGCACCCCTCCAAACACTGGGTGTAAATGCCGGCGATAGCCCGCCCCCGCCCCCGGCCCCGCTTCCCGAGGCGGGGCTGATAATCCCACCCCTAGCGGCCAAAACCTTTCTCCCGGCCCTTGACTGTGGCCACAAAGGTGCATATACTCCTATTATGGCCAGCCAAGAGCAAAACCCCCTCTCCCCCTGCCTGCCTGGGGCCGGGCTGCCCCCGGTGGACCAGGCCAGTTGCCTGGAGATGACCCGCCGTTGCGCCGACTTCAACCTGCGGCGGGCCACCCGCCTGGTTTCCCAGGCCTTTGACCGGGCCTTGAAGCCCACGGGGCTCAAGATCACCCAGTTCAGCCTCTTGGTGGCCGCCTACATGAACCAGAACCTGATCCTGCACAAGCTGGCCCGGGTCATGGGCATGGACCGCACCACGCTTAGCCGCAACCTGGCCATCCTGGAGAAAAAGGGCCTGGTCAACCTGGAGCGGGGCGACGACCGCCGCGAGGTTATCGCCCGCCTCACCCCCCAGGGGCTCAAGGCCCTGGAAACCGCCACGCCCCTGTGGCACCAGACCCAGGAGCGCATCACCGCCAAGCTGGGAGATCAGCGATGGGAGCAGGTATTGGGCGACCTGCGCGCCCTGGTCAAGGGCCTCAAGTAGGCCCAGGCGCGGGGCAAATTTTTTTGGCCGCAAGGGTGTATCTACACCTATGCCGCCGTTTTTATTGCCCTAAAACGTGCATATGCACATATAAAGGAGGCCCCCGATGAGCGTCATGGCCAAGCAAATGCCCCTGCTGCTCAAGACCTGCTGCCCGGCTCGCCGCCACTGCCACCGCCCCGCCGAGGGCGAGCCCCAGACCCTGGCCCAGCGTTACCAGGCCGCTGGCCAGCATGGCCGTCTGTGCCTGTGGTTGCAGTTCCGGGAGGCCCGGCCCCAGTTGGACCAGTTGGAGGCGGCCTGCCCGGCCCCGCCGGCCCGGCGCCGGGGCTGGCTGGCGCGGCTGCTGGGAATGCCGTCCCTGGGCTTGTGATACCAAGTTGTGATCAAACGAATAGTTTGATCGCAACTTGGTATGCGGGCCGGGCAAAATCACGCTTTTGCCCGGCCGATCAGCAATCAAAGCCATGGATGGCTTTGATTGCATATTGGTATGACGGGGACGGACCAGGCTGGGGGCGCGCCCGACCAGGCCGCCCCCAGCCGGCCAGCCGGGGAAGACGGGTGGCGGCCTGGACCCTAGCCCGCGCCTGGGCTACAATGCAATGAAGGCCTGGACGGTCCTGGCCCAGGATTGAATTGGCTAAAGTCATCGCCCTGGCGGCTCCCCTGCCCCGGAGTCAGGCGCATGGAACCCCGGCTGGCCCTGCTGGCGCGGCCCGGACCCCATTTGGAGCGCTACCTGTCCGCCCTGGAGGGCCTGGCCCAGGTGGACAGCGCCTCCACGGTGGCCCAGTTCCTAGAGTTGCTGCGCCGGCGGGCCTACCAGGGCCTGCTCATAGACATCCCCACCCAGATCAAGGCCAGAGACAGCCAGGCCGCCAAGGACGAGCTGACCGTGATCCTGCGGCGCTTCCCCACGGCGCGCCTCAACTGGCGCCCGGACGGCGGGGACGTCTCGGTGCTGGTGCTGGGGGCCAGCACCTCCGGCGACTACACCCTGGCCGACTTCATCGAAAACCAGTGCGCCCAGTTCGGCAGCGCGCCAGTGCGCTCCAACCAGCGCATCGAGCTGCACCTGCACCTGCTGCTGCACCGCGCGCCGCCTGGCGGGCCGGAGGCCGGCGAGCGCTGCGTGACCCACAACCTCTCCCCTGGCGGCTGCTTCATCATCACCGGCGGCCAGTGGCGGCCCGGGGACCTGGCCTGGATCACCCTGCCGGAGCTGCCCGGCCTGGGCGCCCTGTCGCTGGAGGTGCGCTGGTGCCAGCCCTGGGGCCAGACCCGGCGCCTGCCGGGTATCGGGGTGCGGTTCCTGGACCTGGGGACGGAGCAGGCCCAACAGATCGCCGGCCTGCTGGGGCTCTGATACGCATTTCAGATCAGACGTATGGTTTTCTCGTCAGGTTTCCTCTGGGTACAGCCCTTACAGTATAGGCGGCCCAAGAAAGCCTAAGCGGTTTCATTTTGTGTCCCGCTAGAGCCGCCCGGCCATGCTGGCTTTGCCGATGCGGGTGCCGGCGAGGGGTGGACTGTCCGCCCTGGCGTGGGCAGGGGCCGCAGGTATCCCGCATCCCTTCCCGGGTGGATCATATCAGCCCCCTGCAGGTGCCCTAAGAATGGCCGGGCTAAGAGCGGGACACGGGGCTTGGGCGGCCAGAAAACCAACGCTCGCCGGCCAGAGGATGCCCGGATCAAGGGGCAACAACCTAATACTGTATGATTGTCATTAAATTGGTATGAGAACAAATCCCGCCCAGGATGAAGACGGCCCCCGCCGGAGGCTCCGGCGGGGGCCGCGGCTTGGCGCGGGGCAGGCCTGGCGCCGGGCCGGAGGCTAGCCCCGGGGCGGCTCCAGGCCCAGGGCCTGGGCCACGCCGGCGCCATAGGCCGGGTCGGCCTTGTGGCAGTTGCCGATGTGGCGCTGCTTGATCTCCAGGGGCGCGTCGCCCAGGGCGCGGGCGGTGTTTTCAAAGAGGACCTGCTGCTGCGCGGGGCTCATCAGGCGGAAGAGCGCCCCGGGCTGGGAGTAGTAGTCAGTGTCCTCGCGGTGGTCCCAGTTGCCCGCCGCGCCCTCCAGGGCCAGGGGCGGCTCGGCATACTGGGGCTGCTCTTGCCACTGGCCGTAGCTGTTGGGCTCGTAGCCCAGGGTGGAGCCGGCGTTGCCGTCCACGCGCATGGCCCCGTCGCGGTGGTAGCTGTTCACCGGGCAGCGGGGGGCGTTGACCGGGATGAGGTGATGGTTCACCCCCAGGCGGTATCGCTGGGCGTCGCCGTAGGAGAACAGGCGCCCCTGGAGCATCTTGTCCGGCGAGAACCCGATACCCGGCACGACGTTGGCCGGGTTGAAGGCCGCCTGCTCCACGTCGGCGAAGTAGTTCTCGGGGTTCTTGTTAAGCTCCATGACCCCCACCTCCATCAAGGGATAGTCCTTGTGGGGCCATACCTTGGTGAGATCAAAGGGGTGGTAGGGGCAGGTGGCGGCGTCCTTCTCGGGCATGACCTGGATGTACAGGGTCCAACGGGGGAAGCCGCCCTTCTCGATGCTCTCGTAAAGGTCGCGCTGATGGCTCTCGCGGTCGCGGCCCACCAGCTCCGCCGCCTCCTGGTCGCTCAGGTTCTTGATGCCCTGCTGGCTCTTGAAGTGGAACTTGACCCAGTAGCGCTCATTGGCGGCGTTTATCAGGCTGAAGGTGTGGCTGCCGAAGCCGTGCATGTGGCGGTAGGAGAGTGGTATGCCCCGGTCGCTCATGACGATGGTCACCTGGTGCAGGGCCTCGGGCAGGCTGGTCCAGAAGTCCCAGTTGTTCTTGGCGCTGCGCAGGTTGGTGCGGGGGTCGCGCTTGACGGCGTGGTTCAGGTCGGGGAACTTCAGCGGATCGCGCAAAAAGAAAACCGGGGTGTTGTTGCCCACCAGGTCCCAATTGCCCTCCTCGGTGTAGAACTTCATGGCAAAGCCCCGGATGTCGCGCTCGGCGTCGGCGGCGCCGCGCTCGCCGGCCACGGTGCTAAAGCGCACGAACAACTCGGTCTTCTTGCCCACGGCGGAGAATATCTTGGCCTTGGTGTATTTGGTGATGTCCTGGGTAACCGTGAAGTGCCCGAAGGCCCCGGAGCCCTTGGCGTGCATGCGCCGCTCGGGGATGACCTCGCGGTCGAAGTGGGCCAGCTTCTCCAAAAACCAGACGTCCTGCAACAGGGCCGGGCCGCGCGGTCCGGCGGTCATGATGTTCTGGTTGTCCACCACCGGCCGGCCAAAGGCCGAGGTCAGCTTCTTGCCGTTCTCACCCATGACTATCTTCCCTCCTTGGTCAATGGCCCCCGCCCGCCCGGGTCCGGGCCTCCTGGGGCCGAGGTTAATCACCTAATAATCCTGGCTATTAACAAATAATAATTCTCCTTTGCGTGTTAAAAAAATTTAGTCCTGCCGGGCCTGGCAGGCCGGGCACAGGCCGAAGAAGTCCAGCCGGTGGCTGGCCAGGCGAAAGCCCGACTTAGCCTCCATCTCTTGGGCCATCCGGTCCATGCCCGAGAACTGGGGGTCGGCGATGGCGCCGCAGCGGGTGCAGATGACATGGGGGTGGGGATAGGGCTTGTGCCCGTCGTAGCGGCTGCCCCAGCCGGCGAAGCCCAGCTCCAGGACCTGCCCAAGTTCCTTCAGCAAAGTCACGGTCTTGTAGATGGTGGCCAGGCTGGTGGTGGGGAACTTTTGGCGCACCTGCCCAAAGATGGCCTCCACGCTGGGGTGCTGGCGGCTGTCGGCCAGCACCTCCAGGACCGCCAAGCGCTGGGGGGTGAGGCGGTGGCCGCTTTCGCGCAGGGCCGCCGTCATGGCTTGCAAGCGCTCTGGGTTCTTGGTCAAACCGGCGTCCCCTCCTGGCTGCGGCCTAGTGTCGAGAAGGATTGTTACTCAATAACTATTATCAATATTCTGAGGGGCGGACGGGCGCCGGTCAAGAAAAAAACGCACAACAGGACCGGCCCCGGAGGACATCCGCCCAGCCCGCAACGCGCGGTGGCCACCGGGCTTGAGATTCCGCTTGCCCCGCCGGGGCCAGCCGGCGTGTAATGCGTTATACCAAGTTGCGATCAAACGAATAGTTTGATAGCAACTTGGTATGCGGGCCATGAATGGCCCGCCGGGCGCGTAAGCGCCCGGGAGGCCGGGCAAAACCACGCTTTTGCCCGGCCGATCAGCAATCAAAGCCATGGATGGCTTTGATTGCATATTGGTATTATTGGCATGGAGCAAAAGCCCGGCCCTGGGCTGGCCCGGGGGCCGATATGGCGAGCACCTTATTAAGGAGGACGCGGGATGAAAAGGATTTTGGGGGTTTTCCTGGCCGCTCTGCTGATGATGGCCATGGCCTGCCCGGCGGCCTGGGCCAAGGGCAACCTCAAGGGCGAGGTGCAGGCCCTGCTCAACCAGGCGGCCAAGGCCCTGGCCCAGAAGGACGTGGAGGCGGCCGCCGCCCTGGTCACGCCCGATGCCACCTTGCGCTACCTGAACGGCTCCACCATGACCATCGCCCAGTGGAAACCCATGGTGGCCGGCGAGCTGGCCAAGCGCCAGACCATGACCGCGCGCTTCCAGGTCAACAAGGCGGAGGCCAAGAGGGACCGCGGGGTGGCCACCTATGAGGAGTTCTACACCTACACCCTCAAGGCCGAACCCCAGCACAAGTACGCCAGCAAGGCCACCTGGCGGGTGGCCCTGCGCAAGACCCCCCAAGGCTGGCGCTTCCAGGAATTCCAGGAGCTGTCCTTGGCCATGACCAGGGACGGTAAGCCCTACAAGCCCACCCCCGGCCCCGCCGGCGGTTCATAGGCCCGGTGCCCGGGCTGGCGTAGACGGGCCGGGTGCCCCCGGCTGGGCATGGACGGTTCGGGCGGCGCTCTTGCCTTGCCATCGCTGGCGGCTCCCGCCGCAAGGCCACCAAGGGATAAACGCCCCATGACCCCTTGCCCAGGCGGGCAGGCGGGGCCTGGCGGATTGCCAGGAGAGCCTTATCATCTGGGTCAGCCCAGGGTCAGGGGGTCCACGTCCACCATGAGGCGCACGCCGGCGGGCAAGGCCCCGGCCTGGTGCAGGCCCAGGCGCAGGATGGCCGCGGCGCTGCCGGCGTCCGGCGACTTTATCAGCAAGAGGTAGCGCCAGCGGCTGGCCAGCCGGGCCACCGGGGCCGGGGCCGGCCCCAGGAGCTGGGCCGCTGGCCGCAATTTGCGCCTTGCCTGCTCCAGGTGGCGGGCCAGCAGGGTGGCCGCCCGCTCCACCCGGGCCTGGTCGGCGCCCTCCAGGCGCAGGCCCAACAGCCGCCGGAAGGGGGGGTAGCCCAAGGCCTGGCGCTCGGCCAACTCCTGGGCGTAGAACTCGCCGGGGCGCTGGCCCAGGGCGGCCTGGAGGGCGTGGTGGTGGGGGTCGTAGGTCTGCACGATCACCAGCCCCGGCCCGCCCTCGCGGCCAGCCCGGCCCGCCACCTGGGTGACCAGGGCATAGGCCCGCTCGCTGGCCCGGTAGTCCGGGGCGGCCAGGGCCTGGTCGGCCATGAGCACCCCCACCAGGGCGATGCGCGGGAAGTGGTGCCCCTTGGCCAGCATCTGGGTGCCCACCAACACGTCCACCTTTAGTTCCGCCACCTGCCGCAGGATGTGCCGTAGCTGGGCGGGGGTGTCGGCGGTGTCGCGGTCCAGGCGGGCGATGCGCCAGTCAGGGTGCAACTCGGCCAGCCTGGCGGCCACGGCCTCGGTGCCCAGGCCCAGGGGCTTCATGTGTTCGGCATCCTGGCCGCAGGCCGGGCAGGCCTGGGGCAGCGGGCGCTCAAAGCCGCAGGCGTGGCAAATGAGCCGCGCCCGGGCCTGGTGCAGGGTCAGGGCCAGGGAGCAGGCCGGGCAGCCCAGGCTCTTGCCGCAGGCGGTGCACAACAGGGCCGGAGCGAAGCCCCGGCGGTTGAGGAACAAGAGGGCCTGATTGCCGGCGGCCACGGTCTCCGTGAGTTTTTGCCCCAACCGCCGGCTTAAAAAGCCGCCCTCCAGGGGGCCGGCGGAACGCAGGTCCAGCACCTCCATGCGCGGTAGCTGCGCCGCCCGCACCCGCGTGGGCATGCTGAGCAGGGTTATCTCGCCGGCCAAGGCGCGGTGGTAGGTGGTCACCGCCGGGGTGGCGCTGCCCAGCACCACCGGGCAGCACTGCTCCTGGCCTCGCAAAAGGGCCAGGTCGCGGCCGTGGTAGCGCAGGCGGTCCTCCTGCTTGTAGGCCTCGTCCTGCTCCTCGTCCACGCAGATAACCCCGGGGTCGCTTAGGGGCGCGAAGACCGCCGAGCGCGCCCCCACCACCACCCGGCATTGCCCCCGGCTGATGCCCCGCCACTGCTCCCGCCTGGCCGCCGGCGAGAGCCCCGAGTGCAAGACCGCCACGCCCCCGGCCCCCAGGCGGTCGCGCAGAAGCCCCTCCAGGCGCAGACACAGGCCGATCTCCGGAGTGAGGATCAGGGCCTGGCGGCCAGCCTCCAGGGCGGCCTGGCAGGCGGCCAGGTAGACCTCTGTCTTGCCCGAGCCGGTGACCCCGTACAGCAAAAAGGGCTGGAAGCGCCCCGCAGCCACGGCCGGCAGGATGGCCGCCAGCGCCTTCTCTTGGTCCTGGCTGAGTTGCTGGGGCCGGGGCTCGGGCCACAGGGGCCGGCCCAGGAGGTCCTTGACCAGGGGCTGGTGGCTGATGGCCAGCCAGCCCAGGGCCTCCAGGCGGCGGACCAGGGCCGTGGCCTGGGCAAAGCGCTGGCGCAGCTCGGGCAGGGGCTGGGGGCCTTCTCGCTCCAAAAGCCGCAAGAGCTGGGCGGCGCGGCTCTCGGCCGGCGGGCGGCGGGCTTGATCCCCTTGGCGGAAGCTGGCCACGGCCACCTGGCCCCCCCGGGGGGGCAGGGCCGGGGCGGCGCCGGCCCCCAGGCCGGCGGGCAGGGCCCAGGCCAGGGCCTGGCCCAGGGGGGCCTGGTAATAGGCCGCCGCCCGGCTGAAGAACTTCAATAGCCCCGGTGGCCAGGCCGGGCAGCCGGGCTCGTCCAGCACGTCCAGCAGTGGTTGCAGGCCCTCGCCCGGACCGGGGCCAGGCGCGGACAGGGCGAAGCCCAAGACCCGCCGGCCCCGCAGAGGCACCAGCAGGCGGGTCAGCGGGGCGATGAGCGGGGCCAGGTCTGGGGGCGCCAGGTAGGAGAGCCCCCGCCACAGGGGGGCGGCCAGGGCCACCTCCACCACCAGGGGGGCGGGGCCGGCGGGAGCCGGGCTATGCATGGCGGTGGATCATGGGGAAAAACATCCTGCCCCTGGGTTCTTAATGACACGGGCGGGGATAAACCCCGCCCCTACATAAAGAATGGCTAAGGCAAGATTTTTCTTGATGTAGGGGCGGGGTTTATCCCCGCCCGTCTTGGCTAGCAAGGCGTTCACGGTCCGTCACAGGGCCAGGCCGGTCAGTCCCGAGGCCCAGGCCAAAAAGCCCGGGCGCTGGTCCTGGCCGGCCATGGCGGTCAGGGCCTCGGGGGTGTGCACCGCCGCCTTCCAGGCCCGGATGGGCTTGAAGCGCACCCGGCGCAAGAAGGCAGTGGGCACCAGGAAGTTGACGTCCCCCTGCACCGGCTGGAAGTAGAGAAAGCCCTTCTTGACCGCGATGGGCATGGCCAGGCCCCGCTGGCGCACGGCGGCCAGGGCCAAAGCCGGCCGGGGGTAGTGGTTGACGTTCTTGTTGAGATAACGGATGTGGGCCGGGGCGATGCCCTTGAGCTGGAAGGACTCGATCATCACGTTGCGCCCCAGTTCCGGGTCCCAGTAGCAGGCCCCGCCCTTGATGGGGTGCTCCGGATTGTTGGCCACCACCTCCATGACCATGCGCGCCCCCTGGTCGGCCAATTTCAGCGCCGCGGCCAGGCCGGGCAGGTCCAGGGAGCGGGTCAGGTAGTCCAGGTCCTCGATGTTGAAGGAGAGCTTGTCCTCCATGCCCTCCAGGAGCCCCTGGTAGTCCTGCCAGGCCAGGTAGCGGCGCCGGCCCATCTCGTCCAGGTGGAAGAGCTGCTGGTCCATGGTGGTCTGCATGAGCATCTGGCCGTGGTTGTGCAGGCGCAGGGGCGAGGCGGTGTCGTGGAACCAGGCGCCCTGGCGGTAGTTCAGGCCGTGAAAGGCCCTCTGCACCATGAACAGCACCTTGCGCCGCTCAAAGCCGTAGAAGCCGGCCTCCTGGAAGTCCTCCAGGATGCGCTGGGCGGATGCGTCGTTGACGATGACCAGCAGGTGCTGGCGGCCCAAGGCCCGGCGGGGGTCCTGGCCCATCTCCAAGGCCAATTGCCACAGGTCCCAGGCCATCTGCAACATGTGCCGCCGGCCCAGGCTCAAGGGGCGCAGGCTGTCCGGGGGGTCATCCAGGAGGGGCCGGGGACCCAGGAGCTCGGCCAGCACCGCCGGAGTGAGGTCACGCCGGGGCACGACGAGGTACTTGGTGCCCAGGCCCAGGCGGGTGGCCTCGCCGGCGCAGGCGTGCTCCAACAGCACCCCGCCGGCCAGCAGGGTCTCGGCGGCCCGCTCGATGTCGCGGGCCTGGATGCTGTGCTCGTCCAACACCAGGATGTCCCGGGGTTCCTCCAGGTTGGCCAGGCGGGGGTACTGGTTCAGGTCGTCCTGGGCCAGGGCCACCCGCTCCAGGCTGGTCAGGCCGGCCAGGCGCTCACGGGCCAGGCGCAGGCAGGTGCCCAGGTAGGAGTCGAAGCTGGCCAGGTCCAGGGGCACGGGCTGGGCGGGGTCGAGCATGCGCGCATCACCTCAGGAGTTGGGACCACCGGCGGCTTTCTTCTGACTTTCAGTTTAACGCCAAGCCCCGGCGGCGGGCAATGGCGAGCAGGTTGGCCCCCAGCAAACCGCCACGCCGCTGGGGGGCAGCGGCGTGGCGGGGGCGGCGCGTGGGGCGGGGCGAACCAAGGGGGCAGCGTTGTCAGCGCGGCCGGGGTCCCCTAATAACCGCGGGGCACGCAGTCCTGGAAGCGGTTGCTCCAGCGCATGCCCGGGGGGCACTGGGGCCGGTTGGGCACGCAATTCTGGTACTCGGGGCTCCAGTGGGTGCCCGGCGGGCAGTGGGGCCGGTTGGGCACGCAGTCCCGGCGGTGGTCGCTCCAATGGGTGCCCGGCGGGCAGTGAGGCCGGTTGGGCACGCATTCTTGGTAATTATGGCTCCAATGGAAACCCGGCGGGCAGGGCGGCCGGGCCTGGGCCAGGCCGGGGGCGAGGACGATGAGACACCACAACCCCAGGATCAGTAGCAAGCCCAGTCTGGCTCTCATGTTGACACTCCCTAGAGGTGTACGGGGCCGTGGGTTTAAGGCCCTGACCCGGCTTGGCCCTGGCAATGGGCACGCTGGCTTGTATGTTAAGCCATGGGGCCGGGCCGGTCAACCAGACCTTGGCCGGCCCCCAGGCCCAGGAGGGCGCGCATCAGGCCATGCAACCCGCTGACCCGGCCGGGCAGGGGGCCGGCGGGCCGGGGCAGGCAGCAGGCCAGGGCGCCCTGGGGGCGGTGGGTGCCGGTGAGATGGCTCAGGCCGAAGACGTTATCGCGGCCCAGGCCGGCGCGCAGGGAATAGCCCGGCGCGGCCACGGCCACCAGGTCCGGCGCCAAATGGGACTGGGGCCCGTGGTACAGCTCGCGGCCCAGGTGCACCTGGCTGATGGGCGCCTCCTCGCTGACCAGGGGCCGGCCCTCGTGCATCCGCACCCGCCTAAAGCGCAGGTCCAGCAGCCCCTGGCGCATGGCCCGCAAGGCTTGCTCCGCCTCCGGGCCGGGGAAGAGGTGGCCGCCGGGAAAGCGCCCGGCCCAGTGCAGATAGACCCGCCCGGGGTCCAGGGCCAGGGCCAGGCTGCCGGGCAGGATACGCTCATGCCCTGGCCCCTCTTGCCAGCCCTCCACCTTCAGGAACCCCTGTTGCCGCAGCCAGGGGTTCAGGTAGACCTCGGAGCGGATGGGGCCGAAGGCGTGGTCGGCGGCGATCAAGAGCGCCACGCGGCCAGCCTCCACCTCCGGCCCGAAGCGCCGCCACAGCGAGCCCAGGAAATCATCCATGGCCTGGTAGAGGCTTGAAACCGGCCCGGCCAGGGCATGGCCAGGGTCCCATAGGGCCGGCCACAGAAAGTGGTTGACCCGGTCGCTGTCGGTGAAGACGGCCACGTACAGGTCCCAGTCCGCGTCCCAGAACTGGCTGAAGAGCGCCGCGCGGGTATCTATGGCCCGGGCCAGGTCGGCCACCAGGGCCGCGGGGTCGTCCACCCCGGCCTCCAGGTCGGCCTCGGGGCGGTAGCCCAAAGCCGTCAGGCGGGGCAGCAGTTCGGGCGGGTGCACGGCCCGGCTCAGCTCCGGGGCCACGAAGCCGCTGACCATGGCCCCCCTGATGGCCCGGGCCGGGTAGGTCAAGGGCACGTTGAGCACTGCCGAGGACCGGCCCAGGCCGCTAAGTTCCTCCCACAGGCGCGGCGCGGCCACGTCGCCGGCCTGCACCGGCCGCACCCGGTAGGCCCCAGGCTCGGGCACCCCGAACCCGTAGACCCCGTGCGCCCCGGGCTCGGCCCCGCTGAACAGACTGGTCCAGCACACCGGCGAGACCTCGGGCAGGGGCGAATCCGTGCCCCAGGCCGCGCCCAGCTCCATGAGCCGGCCCAGGTGGGGCATCACCCCCCGCTGTGCTAGGCTTTGCGCCAGGTCCAGGCCCAGGCCGTCCAGACCGATGAAGATGAGGCGCCGGGTCACGAGGTCTTGCTCTCACTCCACAGGCGGCGGGCCTCCAGCCAAATGGCGTGTCCGCCGCTGGTGCCCAGGCGCTCCGCCCCGGCCCCCAGCAGGGCCAGGGACTGGCTTAGATCGCGGATGCCGCCGGCGGCCTTGACCTTGAGGCCCGGGGCGGAGGCCCGCAGTATCTGCACGTCTGCCACCGTGGCGGCCCCGAAGTAGCCGCTGCCGGTCTTGAGATAGGCCACGGGGCTATTCACGAAGCGCCGGGCCAAGTCCTGGGCGGCCTCCGGCCCCAGGGCCGCGCACTCCAGGATCACCTTGACCTGGCAGGCCGGCAGGGCCGAGGCGATGGCCGCCACCTCCTCCACGGCCTGGCCGGAGCGCCCCGAGGCGATGAGCCCCCGGTTGACGACCACGTCCAACTCGGTGGCGCCCAGCCCGGCCAGCTCCTGGGCCTCGGCCAGCTTGGCCCCCGCCGTGTGGCTGCCGGTGGGAAAGCCCACCACCGTGCACAGGGCCACGGCGCTACCGGCCAGCACGGGGGCGGCCAGGGACACCATCCAGGGGCAGATACAGGCCGCCGCGGCCTTCATCTCCAGGCACTCTTGCAGGTGGCGCTCCAGGTCGGCCTGGCCGGCGGCAGGGTCCAGCAGGGTGTGGTCAAGATGCCGGGCCAAGAGGGCGGGGTCTTGGAAGCGGGCCACGGTCTGGCCCATGAGCCCCTGGTCCAGCTCCTGGGCGCGGGGCAGGTCGGCTTCCTCCACGTAGAGCGAGGCAAAGCCCTTCTGGCTGACGAAGAGGCCGTCGTAGGCCGTGTCCTGGTAGGAGCGCAGGCGGTGGGGGATGCCCTCCACATCCAGGGCCTGGCACCACAGGTCGGCCTGGAAGCGACTCTCCAGCACGCGCAAAAGCACCATGGCCATGGGCGCCTCCCTGGGGGTGAACGGGGTTGCCACGGGGGCAGGTCGAGGTTATCAGCTTGCGTCCCGCCTGGCCAGCCCCAGCGTTGCGCCATGCGGGGGCCTGTGGTAACTTGCCTCATGATCCAGCCCTGGCAGCCGGTGGACATAGGCCACATGGGCCGCGCCCTGGCCCTGGCCCGGCGGGCCGGCCGCCTGGGCGAGGTGCCGGTGGGCGCGGTCTTGGTGGACCAGGTGGGGCGGCTCATTGCCGCCGAGCACAACCGCAGCATCCTGGCCTGCGACCCCACGGCCCACGCCGAGGTGCTGTGTCTGCGCGCCGCCGCCGCCATTTTGGGCAACTACCGGCTCACGGGCACCACCCTCTATGTGAGCCTGGAGCCCTGCCCCATGTGCGCCGGGGCCCTGGTCTGGGCGCGGGTCAAGAGAGTGGTCTTCGGGGCCAGCGACCCCAAGGCCGGCGCCCTGGGCTCGGTCATGGACGTCGCCGCCCAGCCGGAGCTTAACCACCGGCCCATGGTAGAGGGCGGGCTTTTGGCCGAGGAGAGCGCCCTGCTTCTGCGGGGGTTCTTCGCCAGCCGGCGCTGAGGCGGGGTGGGCGGTTAGGGATAAGGCCAGGACGGCCCCAGACGGCGGGAGTGGTTGCCCGGGGGCTATCGCCCCCTCCATCGCGGGCAGGAGCCCGCGCGGTGGGGGGCGATAAACGGGGCAGGAGCCCCGTCCGGCGAGGCCCTTGGGCCGAGCCGTGCCGAGGCCGGACTTGCTCCGGCCGAGGCGTGGGGCGGCGGGGCAGGAGCCCCGGCGCCAGGAGAAATGCCAGGCGAAGAGTAAAAAGGCCAGGACGGCCTTTTTACTCAGGTAATAGGAGAGGTACCGAAGTGGTCGTAACGGGCCCGACTCGAAATCGGGTTGTCGGCTAACACCCGGCACGTGGGTTCGAATCCCACCCTCTCCGCCAACGTTTTGCAACCTGCTGGAACCCCAGCAGGTTGTTTGTTTTTAGATAGTTAGTCTTCACGCTGCTCCATAAAAGTGTTACAGTGGAGCGCATGGAGAAGATGCCTGTACACCCCCGCCTGTACCGCCGTGGCGCGGTCTATTACCACCGCGCCGCCATCCCCGTGGACATCGCAGACACCTACCCCAAGACCGAGGAGACCTTCTCCCTGAGGACCTCCGATCACCGGGAGGCGGTCAAAAGGGTCAGGGTCGCGGCTGCCGAGGTCGACCGGCGCTTTGATGAGCATCGCCGAAGGCTGGCCCAAGCAAAAGAGCCGATGGTCGAGGAGCTGTCCGATCTGACCATCAAGCAGATTGGCAGAATGTACTACGCTTACCGGCTTGAGGAGGACGAGGAGGTCCGCCTACGGGGCTTTGGGGAGAAGCCCAAAGAGACCATCTTCATCCCCCCCGACATGCCGCTAGAGGATATCAACGCTCTGGTCGCAGGACGCCTGGAGCGGCGAGACACATTCGAGGAGCGGACTGCCGTGGTTGTGGAGGCTGAGGAGGACACCAGGCACAACTATGCCCGGGGCAAGTTGGACTCCTTCTACATGGACGAAGCCCTGGAGGTCCTGAAATGGAACGGCGTCGACATCCGCCTGAACCCCAACTCCCCTAGCCTGCGCAAGCTGGCCAGGGAACTACAGGCCGCCGCCATAAAGGCCTACAAGGCCATTCAGGAGCGGAACACGGGCGAGGTGATCGAGACCCCGCGCATCGCCTTGGCTCCGATCGCACCGGCTGCCGTGCCCCTGCTCTCCCAGGCCCTGAAGGAGTGGATCGCGGAGAAGTCCAGGACCTCATGGGTGGACAAGACCAAGTACGAGCATGAGGTTTGGACTGCCCATTTCCTAACGATCGCGGGGGACAAGCCCATATCGGCCTATGGCAAGGCCGATGGCAGGGCCTTCAAGGCCATGTTGATGAAGTTGCCGGCCAACTGGAACAAATTCGATGCCCTGAGGAAGCTGCCCATAGACCAGGCGGCAGAGCGGGCAGCAGAGTTGGGCATGCCCTCCATGTCCGATCGCAACGTGAACAAGCTCTTGGGCTTCGTGGGGTCGTTCTGGCGCTGGGCGGCGAAAAACTACGACGAATGCCCTCCAAACCCCTTCCTCGGCCTTGACATCACCATCAAGCAGCTGGCCAGGGATGAGCGCGATCCCTTCACCCAGGACGAATTGCAGGCCATGTTCTCCTCGCCAATCTTCACTGGCTGTAAGTCCCTGAGCCATTGGAAGGAGCCGGGGCAGCTGGTCCCTCGGGACGCAGGCATCTTTTGGGTGCCCTTGATCAGCCTCTTCACCGGAGCCAGGGCGGGCGAGGTGATCCAGCTCTACGTGGACGACGTGCGCTTGGAGGACGGGGTCCACTACCTGGACATCAATAGAGACGGGGAGGACAAGCGCCTCAAGAACGCCTCCAGCCGCCGTAGGATACCCATTAACGAGACCCTGGTGGCCATCGGCCTGCTGGATCATGTGGAGGTCAGGCGCAAGCAGGGGGAGCGCCGCCTGTTCCCCGACCTCGAAATGGGGGCCGACGGCTACTACTCCTCACCCTTCTCTAAACACTTCAGCCGGTTCCTGGACTCGGTGGGCATTAAGCGGCGGACCAACGCTTTTCACAGCTTCCGCCACTCCTTCGAGGACGCTTGCCGCAACACGGGAATCCCAGACGGGGTCATGGACGCCCTACAAGGCCATAGCCAGCAGGGTATGAAGGGGCGGTATGGGAAAGGTTATGCGCTCAAGGTCCTGGCAGAGGAGATGGGCAAGCTCAGGTACGACGGCCTGGACCTGTCGCACCTTGTTCCCCCAAAGGATTCCGGGGAAACATCGTAGACAGACCTCTCAAGCCAGATAGTTGATGCGTTCTAACTAAAAGAAGCCCTGCCCGGGGGTGAGCAGGGGTGAAGCTGGGATTACCTGCCGGACTTGTTCTTGGTTGGGTCTACCGGGTCGTACGTTTGTCCGGGATGCGGAGTGGGCGGAAGGATTGTACCTTTTGGTACCGTCCGCTCACTTCCAGTCCTACCGCCACGCGGCCCGATGATTTCGTACTGAGCTGACTTCGGGGCGGGCATACCTGGCTTGAGGGGTTTATTGGGCATCGCCTACCTCCTTTCCCCAGACTGGGTAGTTGTATCGAGAAAGGAGTCGCCATCCTCAAGCACATTGGCCTTGCCACTCCCCGACAAGTTGATGTACAAAGGGTTGACTCTGATCATACTCTTTCCCCAGATACTCCATTCCAGCTGGCATAATCTGGCCTTAACTGTTGCCGCAGTTAGGGCCAGATTTATTATACTACACTACATATGGACATGGCAATCAAAAACACACTAGGTATAGTGGCGCCTATACGGATAGTTGGGAATATTTCGGCGCACATTTCCGAGGGCCTTATCTGTACTTGGCCGAAGGTTTCTCCCCCCCTCCGGGTACTGTAATTACGCATAGATGGCGAAGGCCTTAATTACACATTCCCCCAGTTCAGCGGTGCTCAGAACGCGGGCCTTTTCAACCCTTCTATGCCGAACGGATTGACCACTGTTAACAGATAGGCGTGGTATTCCTCCGAGCAGGCGGTGATTATCACCAGAAATGCCCTGTGCAATAGCCGTGGGTATGGGTATAATTCAGCCTAACCACCGTTACGCTAACTTGTACTGCGGGAGGTTGGGCCATGAACATCGTCTCCTACCACCGGGTCTCTACCGTCAAGCAGGGCCAGAGTGGCTTGGGTCTCCAGGCCCAGGCCTCAGCCATCGACCACTTCGCGGCCACCAGGCAGGCCAGGGTTGTGGGAGCCTTCACCGAGGTCGAGAGCGGCAAGGTCAACCAGCGCCCTGAACTGGCCAAGGCCCTGCACCTGGCCAAGGTCACCGGATCAACTCTGGTCATCGCCAAGCTCGACCGCCTATCGCGCAACGCGGCCTTTCTGCTAACCCTGCGGGACAGCGGGGTCAAGTTCGTGGCTGCCGATATGCCCGACGCCAACGACCTCACTGTAGGCATCATGGCCCTGGTGGCCCAACAGGAGCGGGAAGCCATCTCCAGACGCACCAAGGAGGCCCTCAGTGCCGCCAGGGAGCGTGGGGCCAGGCTGGGCAACCCCAATGGTGCGGCGGCCCTCAGGCGGGCTGACAAGGGCAATCAGGCTGCCGTGGCGGCCCTCCAGGGTAAGGCAGACGATCACGCCCGTAACCTGGCCCCGGTGGTGGTGGCCCTTCAGTCCGAGGGCTTCAGCAGCCTGGGAGCCATGGCCGGGGAACTGAACAGGCGCGGCATGCTCACCCCACGAGGCCGACGCTGGCACAAGTCCTCGGTCAAGAACCTGCTGGCCCGGCTGGCGCAACTCCAGCAGGCAGCCTAAAACCGTCTGGACGCGAACCCGCAACTGGGGCTAGGATGTTCAGGCCTGCCAGGGGGACAACATGACCAACAACGAAATCGAAAAGCGCCTATGGGCCACGGCTGACCAGCTATGGGCCAACACCAGCCTTAAGCCCTCCGAGTTCTCCACGCCAGTCTTGGGGCTGATCTTCCTGCGCTATGCCGAGAAGCGCTTCAAGGAGGCCGAGGCCAAGCTGGGCAAGGTGGGCAGCGGTGGCCGGCGCAGGGTCAAGAAGGAGGACTACCAGGCCGAGGGCGTGGTCTTCCTGCGCGACGAGGCCCGCTTCACCACCCTCCAAACCCTGCCGGAGGGCGAGAACATCGGCAAAGCTATCAACGAGGCTATGAAGGCGATCGAGGAGGAGAACACCGACCTGGCCGGCGTCCTGCCCCGCACCTACGCCACCATCGCCAACAGTGTGCTGGTGGAGCTATTGAAGCTCCTTGGCCCCCTGGACCTAGAGGGCGATGCCTTCGGCAAGGTCTATGAGTACTTCCTGGGCAAGTTCGCCATGGCCGAGGGGCGCAAGGGCGGGGTCTTCTACACCCCCATCAGCATCGTCAAGCTGATCGTGGAGATCATGCAGCCCTACCATGGCCGCATCTACGACCCGGCCTGCGGCTCCGGCGGCATGTTCGTGCAGAGCGCCAAGTTCGTGCAGCGCCACCGGGAGAACCCGGCCACGCAGATCAGCGTCTTCGGGGTGGAGAAGGAAGCCGCCACGGTCAAGCTGGCCAAGATGAACCTGGCCGTGCACGGCCTGGGCGGGCAGATCGTGGAGGCCAACACCTACTACGAAGACCCCCACAAGGCCAGCGACCGCCTGGGGGGACGCTTTGACTTCGTGATGGCCAACCCGCCCTTCAACGTCTCTGGCATAGACAAGAAACGCATCAAGGGCGACCCCCGCTTTCGCCTGGGTCTGCCCAGCACCGACAACGCCAACTACCTCTGGATTCAGACCTTCCACGCGGGGCTGAACCAGACGGGCCGGGCCGGCTTCGTGATGGCCAACTCGGCAGCCGATGCCAGAGGGTCGGAGCTGGAGATACGCAAGAAGATGATCCAGGCGGGGGCTGTGGACGTCATCGTCTCCGTGGCCTCAAATTTCTTCTACACCGTGACCCTGCCCTGCACCCTGTGGTTCCTGGACAAGGGCAAGCAGGGGACCCCACGGGCCGGCCAGGTGCTCTTCATCGACGCCCGCCACATCTACAACCAGATAGACCGCGCCCTGCGTGACTACCTGCCGGAGCAGGTGGAGTTCCTGGGCAACATCGCCCGGCTCTACCGGGGCGAGAAGATCGAGCTGGAGGCCGGCAGCGCCGAGCTGATCAACCAGTACGACCTGGATGCAGGCTATTGCGATGTGCCCGGCCTGTGCAAGGTGGCCACCCTGGCCGAGATAGAAGCCCAGGGCTGGAGCCTCAACCCAGGGCGCTACGTCGGGGTTGCTGATCGCGGGGCGGATGACTTCGACTTTGCCGAGAAGTTGGAGGCGTTGAACGAAGAGTTGGAGGTGCTGAACGCGGAGGCGAGGGAGTTGGAGGAACGGATAGCGTTAAACGTGGTCCAACTGCTCGAAGGTGTAGCTTGATGATGGAGTGGACTACCCGGTCATTGGGCAAAATATGTGATGATGTGGGCGGTATTATAAAGACCGGTCCGTTTGGCTCCCAGCTTCATCAGTCCGACTATTCCGAAGTTGGCACCCCCGTGGTAATGCCCAAGGACTTAATCGGAGGCAGGATATCTGAAGGGGGTATTGCAAGGGTTGGTGATAGCCACGTCCAACGCTTAAGCCACCACAAGCTGAAGCCCGGAGATATAGTCTATGGCCGACGGGGCGACATTGGCCGCTGTGCGCTGATCACTCAGAAGGAAGCGGGCTGGCTTTGCGGCACGGGGTGCCTGCGGGTGAGCCTTGGTAGTTCTCCAGTCGACCCCCAGTTTCTGTACTATTTTCTCTACCAGCCAGCCATGATCGCCTGGATCACCAACCAGGCCATCGGGGCAACAATGCCCAACTTGAACACTAACATCCTGCGGAGTGTGCCCATTACCTACCCTGACCTTCCATCCCAGCGCCGCATCGCCGCCATCCTCTCCGCCTACGACGACCTGATCGAGAATAACACCCGGCGCATAGCCATCTTGGAAGACATGGCCCGCATGATCTACCAGGAGTGGTTCGTGCGCTTTCGCTTCCCCGGCCACGAGCAGGTGCGCATGGTCGAGAGCGAGCTGGGGCAGATACCGGAGGGGTGGGAGGTCGGAAAGTTAGGGGCCTTCATCGAGCTTGCTTACGGCAAGGCCTTAAAGGCTGACGGACGAATAGCGGGGCCATTCCCTGTATATGGCTCCAGCGGAGTGGTGGGGTATCACAATGAGGGCCTGGTCACCGGTCCAGGTATTATCGTAGGGCGAAAGGGCAATGTAGGTAGCGTCCATTGGTCTGATGATCCCTTTTGGCCGATCGACACCGTGTACTTTGTGAGGACGGATACCTCACTTCGGTATGTGTTCTTCAATCTTCAGGGGCAAAACTTCATCAACAACGATGCAGCCGTGCCGGGCTTAAATCGAAACCAAGCCTATTCGCTGCCATTTGTCTTGAAGTTCCCCCGGTCTTGTGGACACCTTGAAAGGGTCGGATAATGACCCAGGAGGTGTTCCATGGGAGATCGTCGCCGGAGCTTCAGCCGGGAGTTCAAGTTAGAGGCGGTTCGTCTGATGACGGAGGGTGGCCTGAGTG
>JACRDC010000104.1 GCA_016218705.1 Desulfarculus sp. | reverse complement strand
GGCCGCCGCATAGGGGGGGCGCACGGCGGCTCGCGAGGGGAAATCCCCTCCGGGCTACGCCCTCCGGGGATTCCCCCTCGCGCAAAAAACCGGACAGTTTATGTGCTACTACACCGGACAGTTCTATTTGTTGACAACAGTGCGGGACCGGCCGGGCCGGCGCCCGCTGCGGGCGCGCAGGTGCAGGCGCAGGGGCGATAGCGACAGCCCCAGGGCCTTGCGCAGCTCGTTAAGCAGATAGCGGCGGTAGGAAAAGTGTACCGCCTGGGGGTCGCTGACGAAGACCACCACCGTGGGTGGCCGCACCCCCACCTGGGAGGCGTAGAAGAACTTGAGCCTGCGCCCGCGCACCACCGGCGGCTGGTGGCGGGCGGTGATCTCGCTCAAGGCCTGATTGAGGGCGGAGGTGGCCAGGCGCTGGCCGTACTGCTCGTAGACCTGGTCCACCGCGGGCAGCAGACGATCCAGGTGCTTGCCGGTCTTGGCGCTCAGGTGGAGGACCGGCGCCCAGGGGGCCACGCCCCGCAGGCGCTCCAACTGCTCCTTGACCAGGCGTTGGCCCTCGGGGTCGCCCAGCAACAGGTCCCACTTGTTCATCACCACCACCAGCCCCCGGTGGGCCTCCACGGCTTGGCCCACCAGCTTGAGGTCCTGGTCGGTGAGCCCCTCGCCGGCGTCCATCACCGCCACCACCACGTGGGCGCGCTCCACGGCCCTAAGCGAGCGGAACACGCCGGCTTTCTCGATGCCCCGCTCCACGCGGCCCTGGCGGCGGATGCCCGCGGTGTCTATGAGCACGTATTCCTTGCCGTCCAGGGAAAAGGGCGTGTCTATGGCGTCGCGAGTGGTGCCAGGCACCGCCGAGACCACCACCCGGGGGGCGCCCACCAGGGCGTTGAGCAGGGAGGACTTGCCCACGTTGGGCCGGCCCAACAGGGCCACCTGCACCGGGGGCGCGGGCTGGTCCTCGGGGGGCAGGCCTTCCTCTTGCTCCTCGGGCTCCGGGGGCAACAGCTCCAGGATGTTGGACAACAGGTCACGCACCCCCCATCCGTGGGCGGCGCTGATGAAGTGCAGGTTGTCCACCCCCAGGGCCTGGAACTCCTGGGCCGCGTCCTCCTTCTCGGGGCCGTCCACCTTGTTGACCGCGTGGATTACCGGCTTGCCCGCCTTTCTCAGGCGGTTGACCACCTCGCGGTCCTGGGGGTTCAGGCCCGCCCGGGCGTCGGCCAGGAAGAGGATCAGGTCGGCCTCGGACAGGGCCATCTCGATCTGGGCGTGGACCTCCTTGGCGAAGGCCTGGTCGGCCGGGGGGTCGAAGCCGCCGGTGTCCACCAGGCGGAAGACGCGCCCCTCGGCGGCCACGCTGCCGTAGAGGCGGTCGCGGGTCACCCCGGGCAGGTCGTCCACCAGGGCCTGGCGGCTCTTGGTCAGCCGGTTGAACAGGGTGGACTTTCCCACGTTCGGTCTTCCGACTATGGCGACGATGGGGGTAGTCAAGCTTGCGCTCCTTCCAGGGGCCGCAGGGCCTCGGGAGCAAGGTTCTCCGGCAGGGCCGCCACCAGCCCCTGGATGGCGGGGAAGGACTCCATCTCCGGCAGCGCGGCCAAGCCGCGCAAGGTGGCCAGCGCCGGGGTCACATAGGCCGCGAAGTGGCCGCGGCCGCGCGCCCTGGTCAAGAAGGCGAAGGCCCCCAGGGTCTGCATGGCGCGGCTAAGGGCCACGTAGGGCCAGCCCATCATGAATAAATCCGGGTTGAGGCCGCCCAGGGGGGCGCGCAGCTTAAGGTAGCGCGCCACCAGCCGCCGGCGCAGGCCCTGGGGCAGGTCCACGTAGGGGTCGTTGACCAGGGCCGCCAGATCATATTGGGCCGGCCCCAGGCGCCCGCCCTGGAAGTCCACCAAACCCAGGCCGTTTGGGCGGACCAGGAGGTTGCGGCTCTGGAAGTCGCGGTGAACAAAGCCCAGGGGCCGGGCGCGCGCCGCCAGGCGGCACAATTCGGTCAGCTCGGCCAATAGGTTGGCCGGCCAGCCGGCGCTAGCCAGCCCGCAGGCCCCCAGCACGAATTCGCGCAGAAAGTAATGGGCCTCGCGCTCCAACAGAAACTCGGCCGTGAGCTTGGGGCCGTCGAAGCAGATGGACTGATCCAGGCCCTGGGCACCCCTGGCCTGCATGTGGGCCAGCATGGCCAACACCGGCTCGTAGAGGCCGGCCAGGGCCTCTTCATCGCCGGCCAGGGCCAGGGCCGCCTCTTGCAGCGAAGTGGCGCCCAGGTCTTCCATGAGGAAGCGCCCGGCCTCGGCCTGGGCGGCCAGCACCCGGGCCACGGGCAGACCCAGGGACCCCAGGTAGCCGGCCAGCCATTGCCAGGCCCGATTCTCGGGCGGATTATCCGGGCTGTGCAAGAGCACCAGGCTCTGCGCGCCGGCCCGCAGGCGCCAGAAGGCGCGCGGCGAGCCGTCGGCGGCGATGGCTTCCACGGCCAGCTCCCCGGGGTCGCCGCCGGGCCAGTTAGCCCGCGCCCACCGCGCCAGTTCGGGCGCTATTTGCTCAAGCATGGGCGCCTCCCTTGATCTCGCCCTGGGCCACGAAGCCGTCGCCCAGAACGGCATCCCGCACGCTGGCCCCGGCGGCCACCACCGCCCCTTGCAGCAGCAGGCTGTCTTGCACCCTGGCCCCAGCCTCCACCCTGGCCCCCTCGCCCAGCACGGCGAAGCCCTCCACCCGGGCGCCTGGCCCCACCATTGCCCCCGGGGCCAGCACCAGCGGCCCCTGGGCGGACAGGTGTCCCAGGCCGGCGGGCGGGGCGGCCAGCAGCAGCCGGTGCAGGTCCAAAAGGCACTCTGGCGTGCCCAGGTCGTCCCAGAAGCCCTCCAGCATCTGGCCCAGCACCGGCCGGCCGGCGGCCAGGGCGGCCGCGAGCCCCTGCACCAGGGTGCTGAATCCGCCGGGCGGCAGATAATCCAGCAGGGCCGGCGCGATGGCCGCCAGGCCCCCGTAGGTCAGCCAGCGGGGGGCGGCCGTGAGGCCGGGTCCGCCCTGGAAGCCCAGCACCCGGCCCTCGCCATCCACGGCCACGGTGTTGAAGCGCGGCTGGTCGGTGAGCCCCAGCACCGCCAAGGACCCGGTTTGCTCAAGGGTGTCGAGCAGGGGCCGGGGGTCGGCGGTGGCCACCACGTCGGAGTTGACCAGCAAGAATGGCCCGTCGCCCAGCAACCGCCGCGCCGCCTTGAGGCCGCCGCCGGTGCCCAGGATGACCGGCTCGTGGCTCTCAAGCACCTCCAGGCCCGGGACCGGGCTCTCTTGCACAAAACGGCGCACCTGGGGCGCCAGGTGGTGGGTGTTGACCACCGCCCGCCGCACCCCCAGGCCGGCCAGGCGCTTCAGCCACAGGCCCAAGAGGGGTTGATTAATCACCGGCATCAGGCACTTGGGCCGCAGGCGCGTGAGCGGCATGAGCCTGGTGCCCAGGCCGGCGGCCAGGATGAAAACCCGCACGGCATCTCCCCTAAATTTAGTTGGCAAGGGCGCCGCCACCGGCCGGAGGGGGGGCGGACAAGGCATTATATCCTAAACCGCGGCCCCGCCGCGAGCGCCCGGCCCCGGCCTGGCCCTTGACCTGGCGCCCCGGGCGGGGGAAGATGGCGGGAGCGAACCCCACGGGAGGGCATATGCGGCCTTTGTCCCTCAAGCGCCTGGTGGTCCTGCTCCTGGGCCTGCTGCTCATGGTCCAGACCGCCGGCTGCTTTGACTACGAGCTGGAACTGGAGCTGACCAAAACCGGCCACGGCGGGGCCACGGTGCAGCTAAGCCTGCCCGAGCAGGTGGCCTCACAGTACCACGTGGGCTCCCTGGATACCCTCATCTGGCCCGTGCCCCAGCGCTCGCGCCAGGTGGTGGAGGGCCGCCTGGTGGTCAAGGAGCGCAACACCTTCGACAATCTGGACGACCTGGCCGCCCGCCGGGTGCTGTTCCACGTCAAGGAGATCGGCACCGGCCTGGTGGGCATGGGCGATTACACCTACCGCGTCACCGTGCGCCTGGAGATGGCCGAGGGCGACCTGCCCGACCGCCAGGTGCAGCCCGGTTTCGAGCTGGAAAAACGAAGCCCCCAGGCCCTGCCCGACGATCCGGCCCAGCGCCGCGCCCGCGAGTTGCGCGCCCGCGGCCTGGCCGGCCATCACCTGACCGTGGCCATCAAGTTTCCCGGCACGGTGAGCCTGGCCCGCCCCCTGGTGGTGGGGGCCAGCGAGGTGCCGGCCGAGAGCCAGCAGGGGGGCAGCCGGGTGGCCTGGAAGGTGCCCTTGTCGGTCCTGGTCAACGAGAACGTCCGCGACACCCTGACCTTCAGCGCCGACTTCAAGGGCTTCATGGTCTTCAGGGCCTATGAGCAAAAGGACGCCATCAGCCATCACCCCGACGCCTTCGAGGAGGCCCTGGGCCGGGGGGAGAGCCTGCCCGGCGGGCGGGTGCAGTTCTACCGCCAGCAACAGCAGCAGAATCAAAAGCAACAAGAACTGAATAAGCAGCAGGAACAGCTCCAGAAACAATAAGAGCAACAGCAACAACCGCAGCAGCAGGGCAAATGAACCGCCAGCAGCTTAGACAGACCCTGGCCCAATCCCTGGTGGTGGGCTTCGAGGGGGCTTGGGCCGGGCCGGAGTCCCTGGCCCTGGTGGCCGAACACGGCCTGGGCGGGGTGATCCTCTTCAGCCGCAACATCGAGGACCCGGAGCAGGTCTGGCGCCTGAACCGCGACCTGTGCCAGGCCGCCTTGTCGGCCGGCCGGCCCACGCCCTTTGTCATGGTGGACCAGGAGGGCGGCAGCGTGGCCCGGTTGCGGGCGCCCTTCACCGACGGCCCCGGGTTCCAGGAACTGGGGCAGGCTGGCGACGCCCGCGCCCTGCGCGACCTGGGCGCCCGCCTGGGGGCCGAGCTCACCGCCGCGGGTTTCAACTGGGACCTGGCCCCGGTCCTGGACGTGCACGCCGTGTCCGGCGGCGTGCAGGAGCGGCGCAGCCTGGGCCCCGACCCCGCCCGGGTGGCCGAGCTGGGGGCGGCCTTCATCGGGGGCATGCAGGCCAAGGGTTGCCTGGCCTGCGCCAAGCATTTTCCCGGCTTGGGGCGCACCACCCTGGACACCCACCGCGAGCGGCCCCAGGTTGACCTGAGCCGCGCCGAGCTGGAGGCCGTGGAACTGGTGCCCTTTGCCCGGGCGGCCCGGGCCGGGGTGGCCGGGATCATGGTCTGCCACGCCGTGTTCCAGGCCCTGGACCCCGGCCAGCCGGCCTCGCTGTCGCCCCTGGTCATCGAGGGGCTCCTGCGCCAGGAGATGGGCTTCAACGGCCTGGTGCTCAGCGATGACCTGGAGATGGGCGCCGTGGCCGCCGACCTGGACCCGGCCAGCGCCGCCGTGGCCGCCTACCTGGCCGGCTGCGACCTGCTCTTGGTCTGCAAGCACTGGGACTACGCCCTGCAAGCCCTGGAGCGCCTGGTGGAGATGGCCCTGGAGGGCCAGATACCCCCGGAGCGCATCGCCCAGGGCGCCCAGCGCATCGCCCGGGCCAAGAGCGGCCTGCAC
The DNA here is from genome assembly GCA_016218705.1 of Desulfarculus sp. Taxonomy (GTDB): domain Bacteria; phylum Desulfobacterota; class Desulfarculia; order Desulfarculales; family Desulfarculaceae; genus JACRDC01. The sequence continues at coordinate 28,916 of JACRDC010000104.1, read as the reverse complement.
CCCGGCCCCGGTCCCCTGGCCCACCTCCAGGGCCTTCTGGGCCTGGCCTGACCCCGGCCCGGCCCCGGGCCGCCTACCCTCCCCATGGTTTCATCTGGCCTTTGGCCGGATGAATCTTTTTCCTTAAGCTTTTGCTCCCCCAGACCGATAACGTAAATGGCCAGCCACGCCTTGCCGGCGTGGACCGGCCACGGTTCCCCCCCCTTGCCGGAGGGCTATTAAGGTTTTGGCCGTCACCGTGATATACCAGGGCATCAAGGACCAGCCCTTGCTGGTGGCTGGCCAGGGACGCCATGTCTCGCCCAGGCCGGCCCCGGACAAGGCCGACCCCGGGGCCATGGGGCTGTATTTTGGCGGGGGCGCCCCCCATCTCCACCTGAACATCCGCCAGGCCGAACAGGAGCGGGTGCTGGCCGAGGTGCGTCAGCGCCTATACAGCCTGGCCCTGACCATTGACAACCTCACCCCACCCGAGGGCGACACCCCGGCCACGGCCGTCACCGCCTTGAGCCCCACCCCCCAAGCCCTTAGCGCCACCGCAGACCAAGAGGCCACGGCCCCGGCCAGTCACGGCGTGGAGGTACAGTGGACCGCGGCGCCGGGACAGGTGCTCTCGCCGCCCCAAAACCCGGTGGCCCTGGTGGACCTGGACGATGGGGAGCACACCTTCACCCTGACCGTGGACGGCGTGGAGCACCAGCTCAGCGTGATGGTGCACAACAGCAACGGCCAGGTGGACACCCAGGAGGACCTGCTGGGCCGCCTGGCCCGGGTCATCGGCGGGGCCGACGCAGGGTTGAGCGCCCAGGTGGTCTTTGGGCAAGAGGACGCCCACGACCCTGACCACCGCCTGCTCAACCGCACGGCGCGGTTGTTGATCCAGGGCGTGGGGCCAGGCCAGGGGGCCTCCTTCAGCCTGGCCGACGGCCAGGGCTCGCTGGTGGCGGCCTACCACCTGGACAGCCAGAGCCCACCCCGCTCGGCCAGCCTCAGGCTGGGCGGGGCCTTGACGGCCCAGGAAAGCAACGACTTCAGCCTGGACAACGGCCATGTGAGCGCCACGGCCCTGGGCACCACCGGCGGAGTGGTGGAACTCAAGGTGGAGGCCGGGGCCGGCCCCATCACCCGCCAACTTGCTTCGGTCATAACCCAGTACAACGGCCTGCTCTCCTACCTGGACAGCCACGCCGACCTCTTGCGCCCCTCCCTCAAGGACCGCCTGGCGCGCCCCCTGGAGAGCCGGGCCGCCCAGATGCCGGCCCTGGGGCTTAAGCCCACGGCCCAGGGCAAGCTCCTGCCCTCCTCCCAGTTCGCCCAGCGGGTCAGCGGCGACTACCCCACTGCGCGCCAGGTCCTCCTGGACAGCCAGGGCTGGCTGCCGGCGCTGCGCGCCAAGGTGGGGCAGGTGCTGGCCATGGACCAGGAGGCCTTCGGCGCGGTGCTGGAGACCGACAGCCTGGCTCAGCAACGCCGCCGGGCCTGGCTGGTCTTGGAGCAGACCGCCAGCGGCATCCTGGACCGTTATTTTTAGGCCCAGACAATTCACAGGCATGTCCGGTGGGGCCTGACAGTCGCGGGCGAGAACCTGATACCTTGTTCACATCTCTTACGTAGGGTTCTGTTTTTACGATCCCGTAAATATTGATTCCGCAATCTCCACCAGGCAGCCGGGGCCGTCCCTAGGCCCGGCAGGCCCCCGCCGCGCAAGTTTTGCGCGGCGGGGGCCAAATATCGCTGATGGGCCGCCAAGAAAATACCGATTAGTACGCTAGGAGAAGATCGCCGGCGGTAATAAGTACCACCAAGTAGGCCGGCGAGTGCGCTGGCGGACGATTGGTCCGCATGGATAGTGAAAAAAGTCTACAGGCACGGATGTTGCATTATTGTCGGGCAAAGGCTGGAAACCGCAACCCAGGAGAAAGGAGAAGACCAGATGGCCACCAGTAGAGCACCCAGTCCACCCGTGGTGATCACGCCGCCGCCCAAGATGCTGGAGTACTTCCTGCTCACCGGACGGTGGCCCAGCAAGGCCCGGTTCATGGCGGTGCTCACCGACCGCCCGGAGGAGGAGGTGGAGCATGGCCCCCGCGCGGCCCGCCCGGCGTGTTGAACATCTGGATGACGATGCCTATTGGGAGGCCTACGTCCGCGAACTGGACCCCCAGAAGGCCTGCGAGCTCCTGGGCATCCAGCACTTTCCCCACTACCTGGCCGCCGCGGCCAACCTGGCGCTCCTGGCCCAGCATCTGCGCGCCAAGTACGGTCCCGGCGTGAAGGTCAAGGATGCGCTCATCGCCGAGCTCAAGAAGGGACCCCACCCGCCCAGCGGCAGCGAGGACACGGCCTACTGGCAGGCCATCAAGCCCCACCTGCCCGTGGTGGAAGAGGTAGTCAAGCACTACATGCGTAGCACCGGCAACCTAGACATCCCCTGGCCCGATGAGGGTTGATCCCCAGGTCAGGGCTTAAGGCCGCGGCAAGGATTGATCTATGTGGTCCGATGAACTAGAAAACGTGCACATAATCGCCAGCAGCGGGGTCCTTGGCCTGGGCCCGGGGCTGGTCCAGCGGGGCCATCGCTTCGCGGACCCAGTCCAAGGCCCCCGCTGCTGGCAATCCCAAAAAGTCCAGCCAGGCGCCTGCCGGCACCGGTAACTCCAGTGACGGCAGGCGCTTAGCTTTTATGCCCCCGCCCTCCAGGGCGGCTGCTTCCCCGGCTTGCCGGGGACCGTCCATTGTTTTCCCCGCAGATTGTATACAAAAACCCCTTGACAAAGCCTTGGCCGCCGGCCAAACTCGCCTAAACCGAACCAGGTGAAGCGAGCCCATGACCCCTAAGACCAGCACCACCCCCCCCGCCCAGGCCGCCGGCCAGCTTTTGGCCGTTGTCTGCGCGGGCGGCTTTTATTGGTGGCGCTGGCCCGGGGGTGGGCTCGTGCGGGTAACGCCTTAGCTAACCACTAAAGCAGACAGCCGGCCGCGAGCCCACCGCACCATGCGGTGGGTTTTTCATTTTTTGGGCGCAGAAAGGCGATGCAAGCATGTCCGCGTTGATAGCCAGCCACAAGACCCTCCTGGCCGACACCGACACCCCGGTCTCGGCCTACCTAAAGCTCTGCCAGGACCAGGAGGTGGCCTTTCTCTTCGAGAGCGGCGAGACCGTGGAGCGCTTCGGCCGCTTCTCGGTGGTGGCCTGCGACCCCCTGGCCTCCCTGGTGCTGTGGCCCGAGCGGGCCGAACTGGACCTGAACGGGGCGCACGGCCTCTACCCGGCTGGCGAGTTCTTCGCCCTGGCCCGGCGGATGGAGCGCGAGCTGGCCTGTAAGGGCCTGCCGGCCCTGCCCTTCGTGGGCGCCCTGGCGGGCTATCTGGGCTTCGACGCCGTGCGCCTGGTGGAGAGGCTGCCCCCGGCCCCGGCCCACCGGCTGCCCGTGGCCCAGCTCTGCTACCCCTCGCGCCTGGCGGTCTTCGACCATTTGAAGCGCCAGCTCACCCTGGTGGCCATCGCCGCCGGCGAGGGTCAGGCCCAGGCCAAGCTAAGGGAGATGGAAGAGCGCCTGCAAGCCCCCTTCGCCCTGCCCGGCTTGGCCCCCTGCCGGGAGCTGAGCTTCGTGGACCCGCCCAAGGAGCACTACCTGGAGGCGGTGAAAAGGGCCAAGGAATACATCCTGGACGGCGACATCTTCCAGGTGGTCTTGAGCGAGCGCTTCACGGGCGTGACCGACCTGGACCCCTTGCGGGTCTACCGCTGGCTGAGGGTCAAGAGCCCCTCGCCCTACATGTTTTTCCTCAAGCTGGGCGACTGCCACCTGCTGGGCTCCTCGCCGGAGACCATGGTGCGGGTGCAGGACGGGCGGGTGTACCTGCGCCCCATCGCCGGCACCCGGGGGCGCAGCGACGACCGCCAGCGCGACCAGGAACTGGAGCGCGAGATGCTGGCCTCGGAAAAGGAGTGCGCCGAGCACGTCATGCTGGTGGACCTGGCCCGCAACGACGCCGGCCGGGTGAGCGCCTACGGCAGCGTGGCCGTGGAGCCCTACATGACCGTGGAGCGCTATAGCCACGTGATGCACATCGTCTCCCAGGTCAGCGGGCTCTTGCGGCCCGAGCTGGACGCCTGGGACGCCTTCCAGGCTGGCTTCCCGGCCGGCACGGTCAGTGGCGCGCCCAAGGTGCGGGCCATGGAGATCATCACCGAGCTGGAGGACGGCCCCCGGGGTCCCTACGCCGGGGCGGTGGGCTTCTTCGGGCCGGGGCGGCAGATGGACACCTGCATCGCCATCCGCATGGTGCAGTTCGAGGGGCGAAACTTCACCTTGCAGGTGGGGGCCGGCATCGTGGCCGACAGCGTGCCCGAGATGGAGTTCCAGGAGATAACCCACAAGGCCGCCCAGGGCATCGCCGCCCTCAAGGCCGCCGCCAGGGGGGAGCTATGATCCTCTTGATAGACAACTACGACTCTTTCACCTACAACGTGGCCCAGGCCCTGGGTGCCCTGGGGCAGGAATTGCTTGTCCTGCGCAACGATACTGTCTCGGTGGACGAGATTGCCGAGATGGCCCCGGCGGCGATTGTCATCTCGCCGGGGCCGGGGCGGCCCGAGGACTCGGGCGTCACCTGCCCGGTGATCGAGAAGCTGGCCGGCCAGATACCCATCCTGGGGGTCTGCCTGGGGCACCAGGCCATCGGCCAGGTCTTCGGGGCCACGGTGCAGCGCGCCAAAAGGCCCGTGCACGGCAAGACCTCCGAGGTCTTCCACGACGGCCAGGGGCTGTTCGCCGGCCTGCGCAACCCCTTCCAGGCCGCCCGCTACCATAGCCTTATCGTTACCGAGGAGAGCCTCAAACCCCCGCTGTCGGTCTCGGCCTACACCCTGGAGGGCGAGGTGATGGGCATACGCGCGGCGGAGCTTAAATTGGAGGGGGTGCAGTTCCACCCCGAGTCCATCGCCACGCCGCAGGGTGCGATCATTTTCAACAATTTCCTCGACCTATACGTGCGGGCCGCTTGAGGGGCGCGCCGTTTGTGTTGGATTTCGGAACGATGTTTCAAAAAAATCAGGCGCATAGCCACTAGCGCGGGAGGCGCGGATATGGTAATCGCCATGCGAGATGGATGTCAGAAGGGGGAGGTGGCCCAGGTCATCGCGGCCCTAAGGGGCTATGGCCTACAGGCCCGGGTGGTCTCCCCCGGCTCCCGGGTGGTCCTGGGGGTGGTGGAGGAGATCAGCCGGCCCCTGGCCGAGGAGATCATGGCAAAGGTGGCGATCATGGAGGGCGTGGAGGAGATCGAGAGCTTCGAGAAGTCCTGGAAGCTGGTCTCCCGCGACTTCCGCCAGGAGCCCACGTCCTTCAAGCTGGGCAACCTGACCATCGGCAACGGCCAATTGGTGGTCATGGCCGGTCCCTGCGCCGTGGAGTCGCGCGAGGGCTACCTGGAGGTGGCCCGGGCCCTGGCCCCCCTGGGGGCCGGCGTCTTGCGCGGCGGGGCTTTCAAGCCGCGCACCTCGCCCTATTCCTTCAGGGGCCTGGGCGAGGAGGGGCTCAAGATCATGGCCGAGGCCCGGGAGATCACCGGCCTGCCGGTGGTCACCGAGGTCCTTAGGGCCTCGGACGTGCCCCTGGTGGCCAAATACGCCGACGTCTTGCAGATCGGCGCCCGCAACATGCAAAACTTCGCGCTCCTGGAGGCCGTGGGCGACGTGGACCGGCCGGTGCTCTTAAAACGCGGCATGATGGCCACCATCAAGGAGCTTCTGCTCTCGGCGGAGTACATCCTGGCCCGGGGCAACTGGCAGGTCATCCTCTGCGAGCGGGGCATTCGCACCTTCGAGACCGAGACCCGCAACACCCTGGACATCTCGGCGGTGCCGGTACTCAAACAGCACACCCACCTGCCGGTGGTGGTGGACCCCAGCCACGCCGCCGGCAAGCGCGAGCTGGTGCCGGCCCTGGCCTGCGCCGCCGTGGCCGCCGGCGCCGACGGCGTGATCGTGGAAGTTCATCCCCAGCCGGACAAGGCGCTGTCCGACGGCCGCCAGTCGCTGACCGTGCCGGCTTTTGCCCAGCTCATGGGCGACCTGGAGAAGGTGGCTAACGCCGTGGGGCGTCAGGTGGTGCGGCCATGAGGCTTAAGGGTTCCTTCGCCCCGCCGGGCGACAAGTCCATCTCCCACCGCGCCGGCCTGTTCTCGCTCCTGGCCCGGGGGCGCATGCGGGTGAGCAACTACTCGCCCTGCCAGGACTGCTCCTCCACCCTGGGGGCGGTCAAGCTCCTGGGCGGCGAGGTGCGTTTCAGCGAGGACGGCGTGTGGCTGACCGGCGCCCAGGGCCGCCTGCGCGCCGGCGCGAGCGTGGACTGCGGCAACTCCGGCACCACCCTGCGCCTGCTCATGGGCCTGTTGGCCGGGGTGCCGGGCAGCTTCGTGCTGGATGGCGACGAGTCCTTGCGCCGCCGGCCCATGGAGCGGGTGGCCACGCCGCTTAGGCTCATGGGCGCCCGGGTGGAGTGCCCCGGGGGCCGTCCGCCGGTGAGCCTCTTTGGCGGCGGGCTCAGGGGCATTGACTACACCCTGCCCGTGGCCAGCGCCCAACTCAAAAGCGCCCTGCTTCTGGCCGGCGTGCAGGCCGGGGGCAACACCTTCGTGGGCGAGCCGGTCAAGAGCCGCGACCACAGCGAGCGCCTGCTGGCCTTGTGCGGGGCCAACATCCGGCAGGAGCCCGGCGGCTGGCGCATCGAGCGTTCCGAGCTCACCCTGCCAGAGGAGCTACGCGTGCCCGGTGACGCCTCCTCGGCGGCCTTCTTTTTGTGCGCCGCGGCCATAACCCCCGGCAGTGACGTGACCAGCGAGGGCACCCTGCTCAACCCCACGCGCATCGGCTTTTTGCGGGTGCTGGAGCGCATGGGCGCCAACCTGGCCATAGAGGAGCAGGGGCGGGTGCCCGAGGAGTGGGGCCAGGTGCGGGCCGCCTACTCGCCGGAGTTGAAGGCCTGCCAGGTGCGGGCCGAGGAGATACCGCTTCTGGTGGACGAGGTGCCCATCCTGGCCCTGGTGGCCACCCAGGCCCGGGGGACCACGGTGATGAAGGAGGTGGGCGAGCTGCGCGTCAAGGAATCGGACCGCCTGGCCGCCGTGGCCTCGGGTCTGGGGGCCATGGGCGCGGATATAAGCATAGAGGGCGAGGACCTGGTGATAAACGGCCCCACGCCCTTGAAGGCCCCGGCGGGGGAGCTGGACTCCTTCGGCGACCACCGCATCGCCATGACGCTCACCCTGGCCGGGGTGCTCTGCGGCCAGGAGTTGGCCATCAAGGACGCCGGCTGCGCGGCGGTCTCCTACCCCGGCTTTGGCCACGACCTGGGGCTGTTGCTCCAATGATGCTCCTGGGTGTGCTGGGCGACGAGCGGGTGGCCAAGTCGCTCTCGCCGGTGATGCACAACGCGGTGCTCCAGGCCCATGGCCTGGCGGGGCAATACCTGGCCCTCAAGGTCCACCCCGCCGAGGTGGGCGAGGCCGTGCGGGGGCTCAAGGCCCTGGGCTTCAGCGGCGCCAACGTCACGGTGCCCCACAAGCAGGCCGTGCTGCCCTATCTCTCCACCCTCTCGGACTTGGCCCGCGAACTCATGGCCGTCAACACCATCGTCATCAAGGACGGCCTCTTGGAGGGGCACAACACCGACGTGGGCGGCTTTCTGGCGGCCCTGGAGCGGGCCGGCCAGCCGCCCAAGGGCCTGCGGGCTTTGGTGGTGGGGGCCGGCGGGGCGGCCCGGGCGGTGGTGCTGGCCCTGCGCCTGGCCGGCGCCGCGCGGGTAACCGTGGCCGGCCGCCGCCTGGAACAGGCCCGGGAACTGTGCGGGCAATTGGGCGGCCAGGCCATCATTATGGACGACCTGCCCCAAGCCGCCGGCCAGGCCGAGATCGTCATCAACGCCAGCGCGGTTTCCACGCCCGGCGAGTCGCCGCAGATGGCCGCCCTGGTGCAGGCCTTGCGCCCGGGGGACGCCTGCCGCCTGGTCATGGACCTCAACTACGGCCGGCACGGTAATTTCTGGCAGGCCCTGGCTGGGCGCGCCGGCGCGGCCTTCCTGGACGGCCTGTACATGCTGGCGGCCCAGGCGGCGCTTAGCTTCAACCTGTGGACCGGCCTGGAGGCCACGGCCCAGGAGTTTTACGCGGCCTTGGCCCTGGAAAAGCCATGAACCAGAACATATACCTCACCGGCTTCATGGGCGCGGGCAAGACCAGCGCGGCCCAAGGCCTGGCCCGGCTACTCAAACGCCGCTTCCTGGATCTGGACGACCTGGTGGCCCGGCGCCTGGGCATGGATATCCCCCAGGCCTTCGCCAACCTGGGAGAGCCCGCCTTCCGCGCCGCCGAGTCCGCCGAGCTAAGGCGGGTAAGCCGAGGCCAGCGCCTGGTGGTGGCCACGGGCGGCGGGCTAGCCGTGGACCCGGCCAATCGTCAGACCATGCAGGGCACGGGGCGCGTCATCTGCCTGGACTCCAGCCTGGTGGGTTGCCGGGCGCGCCTGGGCCAGGAGGGCACTGCCGGCCGGCCCCTGTGGCAAGACCCGGCGGCCCTGGAGGCGCTCTACGCCAGCCGGCGGCAGGCCTACGCCGACTGCCACGCGGCCTTGGCCGTGGACGGCCTGGACCAGACCCAGGTGGTGGAGGCCTTGGCCGCGGCGGTGTTGGGCCGGGAGCGTTTCACGGCCAGCCTGGGCGGCCAGGAATGCCCGGTGGAGGCCACCTGCCATGGCCCCCAGGCCTTGGCCCCCCTGACCGCCGGCCGGCGGGTGGCGGTCATCACCGACCGCAACCTGGCCCGCCTACACCTGCCCCGCTACCTGACGGCCCTGGGCCAACCCCTGGTCATCGAGATCGCGCCAGGCGAGGGCAGCAAGACCCTGGCCAAGGCGCAAAGGCTCTACCAGGCCCTGCTGGCGGGACGCATCGAGCGCGGCGATCTGCTGGTGGCCCTGGGGGGCGGCGTGGTCTCCGACCTGGCGGCCTTCGTGGCCAGCACCTACAAGCGCGGCATGGAGTTCGTCATCGCCAGCACCTCCCTGGTGGGGGCGGTGGACGCGGCCATCGGCGGCAAGACCGGCGTCAATCTGCCCCAAGGCAAGAACGTGGTGGGCACCTTTGCCCAGCCGGCCCTGGTGGCGCTGGACCTGCTGGCGCTCTCCACCCTGCCGCGCGCCCAGATCGCCGAGGGGCTGGTGGAGGCCTACAAGACCGGCCTGGTGGCCTCGCCCGAGCTATACGATCTGGTGCGCGGCGACCTGCCGGCCTTGCTCAACGGCGACCTGCCGCTCCTGGCCCGGGCGGCCAGCCTCTCGGGCCGGGCCAAGGCCAAGGTGGTCAGCGCCGATTACCGCGAAAAAGGCCTGCGCCGCATCCTCAATCTGGGGCATACTTACGGCCACGCCCTGGAGAGCTTCCACCGCTACCGCCTGAGCCACGGCCGCGCCGTGGCCGTGGGCCTGATGGTGGCGGCGGCGCTCTCGGCCGGGCGGGGGCTGGTCCCCCGCGAGCTGGCCCGGGAGGTGGCGGGCGACATGGCCCGGTTGCTGCCGCGCATGCCGGCCTGGCCCGAGGCCCAGGTGGCCTGGGAGATCATGCTGAACGACAAGAAGAACCAGGGGGGGCGGGTGCTGTTCGTGTTGCTCGCGGGCGTGGGCCAGCCGGTCTGCGTGGAGGACGTCACCCCCGCCGAGTTGGCCACGGCCCTGCAAATGGCCCGGGATTATCTGCATGGGTAGCATCTTCGGCCGATATTTGCGCGCCGCCACCTTTGGCGAGTCCCACGGCAAGGCCGTGGGCGTGGTGGTGGAGGGCCTGCCCGCCGGCCTGGCGGTCAGCGCCGAAATGATCCAGCGCGACCTGGACCGCCGGCGCCCCGGCCAGAGTGTCTTCACCTCGGCCCGCCGCGAGGCCGACCAGGTGGAGATTCTCTCCGGGGTGGGGGCCGATGGCCTAAGCCTGGGCACGCCCATCGCCCTGTTGGTGCGCAATCAGGACGCCCGCTCCAAGGACTATGGCGAGCTGGCCCGGCTCTTCCGCCCCGGCCACGCCGACTTCACCTATTTCCACAAATACGGCGTGCCCCCCCAGCCCGGCGGGGGCCGCGCCTCGGGGCGCGAGACCGTGGGGCGGGTGGCCGCCGGGGCCTTGGCCCGGGCCTTGCTGGCCCAGGAGGGTGTGGGCATCCAGGCCTACACCGTGCAGGTGGGGGGCATGCGGGCTCAAGCCTGTGACCTGGCCTTTGCCCAAGGCGACCCCCTGCGCTGCCCCGACCCCGCCGTGGCCGAGGCCATGGCCGATGAGGTGCGCCAGGCCCTGGCCGCTGGCGACAGCGTGGGCGGGGTGGTGGAGGTGCTCATCACCGGCGCGCCCGCCGGTCTGGGCGACCCAGTGGCCGACAAGCTGGACGCCCTCTTGGCCGGGGCCATGTTGGGGATCGGCGGGGTCAAGGGCCTGGAGGTGGGCGACGGCTTCGCCGTGGCGGCCCGCCGGGGCTCGGCCAACAACGATCAGATTAGCCCCCAGGGTTTTTTGAGCAACCACGCCGGCGGCATCCTGGGCGGCATCTCCACCGGCCAGGACATCGTGCTGCGCCTGGCGGTCAAGCCCACGCCCTCCATCGCCCAGCCCCAGCAGACCATTGACTTGGACGGCCAGGCGCGTACCATCCAGATCAAGGGCCGGCACGACCCCTGCCTATGCCCGCGCATCGCCCCCGTGGCCGAGGCCATGGCCGCCCTGGTGCTGGCCGACGCCTGGCTGGCCCAGCGGGCCGCGCGCAACATCCGATGAAACGAGGAGCCTCAAACATGCGCATCATGGTTGTCAACGGCCCCAACCTCAACCTGCTGGGCCGCCGCGAGCCCGGCCTCTACGGCGACAAGACCCTGTCCTGGATCGAGGGCGAGCTCCGCGACCTGGGCTCGGAGCTGGGCATGGTGGTGGAGTGCCTGCAATCCAACCACGAGGGCGAGCTGGTGGACATCATCCAACGCGCCGGCCGCGACAGCCAGGGAGTGATACTCAACGCCGGGGCCTACACCCACACCAGCGTGGCCCTGCGCGACGCGGTGCTCTCCTGCGGGGTGCCGGTGGTGGAGGTGCACCTGACCAACCCCCAGGCCCGCGAGGAGTTCCGCCGGGTGTCCCTGTTGGCCGATGTCTGCGCCGGCTCCATCGCCGGTTTCGGCTGGCGGTCCTATGTGCTGGCCCTGTTGTGGTTTAGCCGTTCCCAGAAAGCCTAGGGCCATTCAAGGCCGGCTCATATGGCTGCATAATAGCTGGTGAAAATCGCGCGGCCCCCATTTTACCTGTTGACAGGGCGCGTAAAGCGGTGTTTAGTTAGCCTCAGCATTTTGGCTTCAAGGAAAGACACGCATGGGCAGCGGCAAGCTAAATAGAATCATGGGCACCGGCAACCAGCCGGGGGCGGCCTATTTCTATTTTAGCTTTTATTACTTTACCGCCGTCTGCCCGGTGCCAGGGGAGGTCTAGGAGAGCCAAGCTAAGCTAAACCAAACCAAAGGCCATGGGCAGACGGCGAAAGCCACCCGCCCATGGCCTTAAAGTTTAAGGAGCCCTGGGCAGCCAACCCAGGGCTCCTTGCATTTTGTGGATGAGCAAAAAGCCAACTTTCGGGAGGGAGGTCCCAGATGATAGCGGCCAGAGTGGAGAGAATGGAAATAGCGGAGGCGGTGATGGCGGCCGGGGCGGCGCCCCAGGCCTGCGTCAGGTCCAAACCCAAGTGCAACCTGGTCAGCCGCGAGAGCCAGGACCAGGACACCGTGGTGCGCGTGGGGGACGTGACCATCGGCGGGCCGCGCTTCGCGGTGATCGCCGGCCCCTGCTCGGTGGAGAGCGCCGAGCAGATGGTGGCCACGGCAACGGCGGTCAAGGCCGCCGGGGCCTCGCTGTTGCGCGGCGGGGCCTTCAAGCCGCGCACCTCGCCCTACAGCTTCCAGGGCATGGGCGAGGAGGGGCTCAAGCTGCTGGCCATCGCCCGCGAGGCCACGGGCCTGCCGGTGGTGACCGAGGTCATGGACTCCGGCGACATCCCCCTGGTGGAGGAATACGCCGACATGATCCAGGTGGGCGCGCGCAACGTGCAGAACTTCTCGCTGCTAAAAAAGCTGGGCCGCGTGAAAAGGCCGATACTCCTCAAGCGCGGGCTCATGACCACCCTGGATGAGCTCTTGATGAGCGCCGAGTACATCCTGGCCTCGGGCAATTCCCAGGTGGTCTTGTGCGAGCGCGGCATCCGCACCTTCGAGACCGCCACGCGCAACACGCTCGACCTTAGCGCCATCTGCGTGCTCAAGGAGCGCACCCACCTGCCCATCATCGTGGACCCCAGCCACGCCGTGGGCCGCCGGCGCTTCGTGGCCCCCATGGCCCGGGGGGCCATGGCCGTGGGCGCCGACGGGGTGATGGTGGAGGTGCACTGCTCGCCCGAGACGGCCCTGTGCGACGGCGAGCAGTCGCTGACGCCCGAGGAATTCGCGGCCATGATGGCCGAGTTGGCGGTGATGGGCCGGCCCCTGCATCGTGAGCTATAATAAATCCCGGGCCGGCGGGCCCTTCAGGCATGGAAGAGGCATCATGAAAACCTCCCTGGATTATGTGAGCCCCTACGTGGGCAACGGAGCGACCAGCGTGGACCAGCAAGAACTGATGGCCCTGCGCCAGCAGATAGACCAGATAGACCGCGAGATACTGGCCCTGTTGAACCAGCGGGCCATGCACGCCCTGGCCATCGCCCGCTGCAAGGAAAACGGCGGGCTGCCCGAGTTCGCGCCCGAGCGCGAGACGGGAATCATCAAGGCCCTGGTGGAGCAGAATCGTGGCCCACTGCCCAACGCGGCGCTCAAGCCCATCTTCGGCGAGATCATCAGCGCCTGCCGGGCCGTGCAGCGTCCGCTCAAGGTGGCCTTCCTGGGGCCGGAGGCCACCTTCACCCACCAGGCCGCCCTGCGCCACTTCGGTTCCTCCTGCGAGTTCGCGCCCCAGGCCTCCATCATTGACGTCTTCGACGAGGTGGCTCGGGGTCACTCCCAGGTGGGGGTGGTGCCGGTGGAGAACTCCAGCGAGGGCGGGGTCAGCGTCACCCTGGATCAGTTCATGAACGCCGACCTCTCGGTCTGCGGCGAGGTCTTCTGGCCGGTGCGCCACGTGCTCATGGCCAGTGGCGGCGGCCTGGAGGACGTGGAGAAGGTCTATTCCCACCCCCAGGCCCTGAACCAGTGCCGCGACTGGCTCAGGCGCAACCTGCCCCAGGCCGTATTGGTGGAGACCAGCAGCACGGCCGCCGCCGCCCGCCAGGCCGGCGTGACCCCCGGGGCCGCCGCCGTGGGTAGCGAGCTGACCGCCCAGCACTACGAGCTGGAGATCCTGGCCAAGGACATCCAGGACAACCCCCACAACATGACCCGCTTCTTCGTGCTGGGCCGCCAGCAGTGCCCGCCCACCGGCCACGACAAGACCTCGGTGCTCTACCTGGCCGCCCACCAACCGGGCTCGCTGTACAAGTCGCTGTCGCACTTCGCGGCGCGGGGCATCAATATGACCCGCATCGAGTCGCGGCCGGCCAAGAACCGCCCCTGGGAGTACGCCTTCTTCCTGGACTTCGAGGGGCACCAGGACGACCCCCAGGTACGCCAGGCCCTGGAGGCGCTCCGGGAGAACGTTGATTTCCTCAAGGTGCTGGGCTCCTACCCCATGGGCGAGCCCAACCCCGCGCGCTGAAACACCGCGCCGCCGCCAGGGACGGAAACGACAGCATGGATGACCCATCGTTTAGCCAGGACCCACCGTTTACCCGGCCCCTGGTGGGCATCATCGGCGGCCAGGGGCGCATGGGGCGCTGGCTGAAGGCCAGGCTGGAGGAGGACGGCCACCAGGTGCGGGTGGCCGACCGGGGCCACGGGCCGCCGCCATGCGAGCTGGCGGCCGCCTGCCCGGTGCTTATCCTGGCCGTGCCCGTGCCGGCGGTGGCCCAGGTGATGGCTGCCATTGGCCCCTTTACGCGCACCGACGGCCTGCTGCTGGACATCGCCTCGCTCAAGCAGGCGCCGCTTGAGGCCATGCTGGCCCACGCCCGGGGCGAGGTGATCGGCGGCCACCCCCTGTGCGGCCCCACGGCGCCCTCCCTGGCCGGGCAGGTTTTCTTCGTGTGCCCGGGGCGGGGCAGCCGCTGGTGGGCCTGGCTCCAGGCCTGGCTGGGCCGGGCCGGCGCCCAGGCGGTGGAGATAACGGCGGCGTCCCACGACCGGCTCATGGCCCAGGTGCAGACCTTGCGGCACATGCTGCTCCTGGGCCTGGGGCACACCCTGCGGGAGGTGGGCTTCAAGCCCGCCCGCGACCTGCCCCTGGCCGGCCCCTGGTTCGGCTCCCTGGTGGGGCTTCTGGAGCACCAGGGCCAGCAGCCGGCCGATCTCTACGCCGACCTGGCCCTGAACAACCCCGCCGCGCCGGCAATGCTGGCGGCCTTGGCCCAAGGCCTGGCGCGCATCGCCCAGATGACCGCCGCCGGCGACCGCCAGGGCCTGGTGGAGATGATGGACCAGGTGCGGGACTACCTGGGCGGCGGCGGGCCAGCCAAAAATTTGCCAGCACCACCACAAAGGCCTTGACGCCCCCGTGGGCTGGGTATACTGTATACAAAAATTTCTAGGGACGGACGGTATGCTTCTTTCCACCTCTTGGCGGTATTGGCGTTGGCAGACGGCCTGGGGTCGTCCGCTGCCCTTGGAGGTTTGAGAAGCAACCTTCAGCCAATAGGCGAAACGGGCCGTGGACTCGACCAGAGCGGGTTCACGGCCCTTGCTTTTTGTGTTTTGGAAACCAGCGGCAAAGGGGAGGCCCCAGATGATCCAGGAGGCGATCGCCAAGGCGGTGGGTGGCGCCCATTTGGGCGAGGAAGAGATGGCGGCGGTGATGGACCAGGTCATGGAGGGCCAGGCCACGCCCGCCCAGATCGGGGCGCTTCTGATCGCGCTACGCATGAAGGGCGAGACCGTGGAGGAGATCGCCGGCGCGGCCCGGGTCATGCGCCAGAAGTGCAAGCCCGTGCCCTGCCGCTGCGGACTCCAGGAGGTGCTGGTGGACACCTGCGGCACCGGCGGCGATGGCGCGCACACCTTCAACGTCTCCACCACGGCGGCCTTCGTGGTGGCCGGGGCCGGGGCGCGGGTAGCCAAGCACGGCAACCGCTCGGTATCTAGCCGTTGCGGCAGCGCCGACCTCATGGAGGCCCTGGGCATACCCCTGGACCTGACGCCCGAGCAGGTGGGGGCCTGCGTAGACGAGGTGGGCATCGGTTTTTTGTTCGCTCCGCTGCTGCACCAGGCCATGCGCCACGCCATCGGCCCCCGCCGGGAGATCGGCCTGCGCACCATCTTCAACCTGCTGGGGCCGCTGACCAACCCCGCCGGGGCCACGGCCCAGGTGCTGGGAGTCTATGACCCGGCCCTGGTGACGCCCCTGGCCCGGGTGCTGGGGCGCCTGGGCTGCCGCCAGGCCCTGGTGGTGCACGGCCCCGGCGGTCTGGACGAGATAAGCTCCACCGGTCCCACCCAGGCCGCCCACCTGAAGGACGGCCAGGTGAGCGGCCTGACCATCACCCCCGAGGAACTGGGCCTCAGGCGCGCCATGCCCCAGGAGCTTACCGGCGGCGACGCGGCCCAGAACGCGGGCATCGCCCTGGCGGTGCTCGCCGGCGAGCCCGGGGCCTGCCGCGACACGGTGCTGATGAACGCCGGCGCGGCCCTGATGGTGGCCGGCCGGGCCGCCGACCTGGCCGAGGGCCTCAAGCAGGCCGCGGCGGCCATTGACTCCGGCGCGGCCCTGGCCAAGCTCGATGCCCTGCGCCAGGCCGCCCGCCTGGCCGCCGGCCAAGAGGGCAGGGCCTAGGCCGTGGCCCAGCCAATGCCCTCGGTGCTGGCGCGCATCCTGGCCAGCAAGCGTCAAGAGGTAGCGGCCCTAAGGACGGCCACGCCCCTGGCCGACCTGCGCCGCCAGGCCCTGGACACGCCAGCCCCCCGCGACTTCCTGGCCGCCCTCAAGGCCGCGCCCGGGGCGGCCTTGATCGCCGAGATCAAGCGCTCCTCGCCCTCGGCGGGCGGCATCAACCAAGGCGTGGCGGTGGCCGGCCAGGCCTTGGCCTATGCCCTGGGAGGAGCGGCGGCGCTCTCCGTGCTCACCGACGGCCCCTTTTTCGGCGGCTCGCTGGCCGATCTCAAGGAGGCCCGCGCCGCCGTGAGCCTGCCCATCCTGCGCAAGGACTTCATCATTGACGAGGCCCAGGTCTATGAGGCCCGCGCCGCTGGCGCCGACGCGGTGCTCCTCATCGTGGCGGCGCTCACCCCGGCGCGCCTGGCCGATCTGTACGCCCTGGCCGGCGAGCTGGGGCTCACGGCCCTGATCGAGGTGCATGGCGAAGACGAGTTGGCCCCGGCCCTGGCGCTGAAGCCACCGCTCCTGGGCATCAACAACCGCGACCTCAAGACCCTGGCCGTGAGCCTGGACACCTGCCTCGGGCTGCGGCCCCTGGTGCCGGCGGGCGTCACCGTGGTGGCCGAGAGCGGCATCGAGACCCCGGCGGACGTGGCGCGCTTGCACGCCGGCGGCCTGCGCGCCTTCCTGGTGGGCAGCGCCCTGATGCGCGCTGGCGATCCCCGGGGCATGGTGGCCTCCCTGGTGGCGGCGGTGCCGGCATGACCAGGGTGAAGATTTGCGGGCTCACCAACCTGGAGGACGCGCTGGCCGCCGTGGCCGCCGGCGCCGACGCCCTGGGCTTCGTGCTGGCCCCGAGCCCTCGGCGGGTCACGCCCGACCAGGCGCGGGCCATCATCCGGCGCCTGCCGCCCCTGGTGGCCACGGTGGGTGTCTTCGTGGATGAGCCCGTGCGGGAGGTGGCGCGCCTCAAGGCCTGGTGCGGCCTGGACTGGGCGCAACTGCACGGCCAGGAGACGCCGGAAGAGGTGGAGGCCCTGTCCCCCCGGATCATCAAGGCCCTGGCCGTGGGCCGGCTGGCGCCGGACCCCCAGGCCTATCCCGAGGCGCTCCTGCTGCTGGACACCGCCTTGGCCGGGCGCACCGGCGGCACCGGCCAGGCCTTTGATTGGGGCCTGGCCGTGGACCTGGCCCGCCAACGACCCATAATCCTGGCCGGCGGGCTCCACCCCGGCAACGTGGCCCAGGCCATTAGCACCGTCAAACCCTTCGCCGTGGATGTAAGTAGCGGCGTCGAACGAGAACCAGGGAGAAAAGACCATGCCAAGATCAGAAGCTTCGTCGCCCGCGCCAAGGGCCTGGCATGACCAGCCCGACGCCGGGGGGCATTTCGGCCCCTACGGCGGCCGCTTCGTGCCCGAGACCCTCATGCCAGCCCTGGAGGAGTTGGCGGCGGCCTATGAGGCGGCCCGCCGGGACCAGGCCTTCCAGGCCGAGCTGGGCGATCTCTTGGAGCACTACGCCGGCCGGGCCACGCCGCTCTACGAGGCCAAGCGCCTGAGCGAAAAACTGGGCGGCGCGCGCATTTTCCTCAAGCGCGAGGACCTGACCCACACCGGGGCGCACAAGATCAACAACGCCCTGGGCCAGGTGCTCTTGGCCAAGAAGATGGGCAAGAAGCGCATCATCGCCGAAACCGGGGCCGGCCAGCACGGCGTGGCCACGGCCACCGCCGCCGCGCTCATGGGCCTCACCTGCGCCGTGTACATGGGCACCCTGGACATGGAGCGCCAGGCGCTGAATGTCACGCGCATGCGCATGCTGGGGTCCACGGTGGAGCCGGTTACTAGCGGCAGTTGCTCGCTCAAGGACGCCGTCAACCAGGCCATCCGCGACTGGGTGACCAACGTGCGCACCACCCACTACATCATGGGCTCGGTGATCGGCCCCCATCCCTACCCCCTGATGGTGCGCGATTTCCAGGCCGTCATCGGCCAGGAGGCCCGTGCCCAGATACTGGCGCGCGCGGGCCGCCTGCCCGATCTGCTCATGGCCTGCGTGGGCGCGGGCAGCAACGCCATGGGCCTGTTCCACGCCTTTCTGGACGACCCGGTGGCCATGATCGGCGTGGAGGCCGCCGGCCACGGCCTGGATACCAGCCAGCACGCCGCCAGCCTGGGAGCGGGCCGGCCGGGGGTGCTGCACGGCTGCCATCTCTATCTCTTGCAGGACGAGCACGGCCAGGTACACGAGGCCCACTCCATCGCCGCCGGCCTGGACTACCCCGGCGTGGGGCCGGAGCACGGCCTGTTGAAGGACGTGGGCCGGGTGCAATACACGGCGGTGACCGACGCCCAGGCCGTGGCCGCCTTCCAGGAACTGGCCCGGGTGGAGGGCATCATCCCCGCGCTGGAGTCCTCCCATGCCCTGGCCCAGGCCTTTGTGACCGCCGCCGCCATGCCCCGGGACGCCATCCTGCTGCTGTGCCTGTCGGGCCGGGGCGACAAGGACGTGGCCAGCGTGGCCGCCTATCTGGAGAAGAACTCATGAGCCAGGCCATTGCCCAAGCCTTCGCCGCCGCCCGCCAGGCCGGACGCGCCGCCTTCATCCCCTTTTTGAGCGGCGGACTGCCCGACATGGCCACCACCGCCCGGCTGCTAACGGAGTTGGACCAGGCCGGGGCCGACGTCATAGAGGTAGGCATACCCTTCAGCGACCCCATGGCCGACGGCCCGGTGATCCAGGAGGCCAGCAAGCGCGCCCTGGACGCCGGGGCCACGCCCGTGGGGGTGCTGGAGATGCTGGCTGGCCTGCGGGGGCGCATCAAGGCCCCCCTGGTGGTGATGACCTACTACAACCCGGTGCTGAACCTGGGCCTGGAGGCCTTTGCCCAGCGGGCGGTGCAGGCCGGCGTCTCAGGGGCCATCGTGCCCGACCTGCCGCCAGAGGAGGCGGCGCCCTGGCTCAAGGCGGCCCGCGCCGCCGGCCTGGACACCATCTTCATGGCCGCGCCCACCACGCCCCCGGAGCGCCTGCCCCGCCTGTTGGAGTGCTGCTCGGGGTTCTTGTACTACGTCTCCATGACCGGGGTCACCGGCGCGGGGCTCAACCTGGCCCCCGAGGTGCTGGCGGGCATCAGGACGGCGCGGGCCGCCGCCGGCCTGCCCCTGGCCGTGGGCTTCGGCGTGGCCCAGCCCAGCCAAGCCGCCGCCCTGGCCGGCGTGGCCGATGGCGTGATCGTGGGCTCGGCCCTGGTCAAGCTGGTGCTGGAGGCCGCCAGCCCGGAGCTGGCCGTCCAGGCGGTGGGCGGCCTGGCGCGGGAGCTGCGGGCGGCCCTGGGTTAGGGTATTACGACGGGTGCCGGCCCTCACCGGGGGCCGGCACCTGCTTGGCCCGCCGCCGGCGCAGCCAAAAGCCCGCGCCCAGGGCCGAGGCCATGAGGGCCAGGGTGCCGGGCTCGGGAGTAGGGTTGGGGTCGGGGGGGGGTGACTGGCTCTCCAAGGAAAAGCCCTGGAACGTAATAGCTGACCATTGCCCGCTAGCTAGCCGCACCCCCGAGATAGCCAAGTCTAGGGCCTTGGTTACTTGGCCTGCGGCTTCGTAAGACGAATAAGGTCCTACTTCTGAACTCCAACCGCTGTTAGAGCCATCACCATAAATAAACATGTATGAATATATTTCACCTTGGCCCACGTTGCCAAAGGTCAGTGATTTTAGGTGAACCGGCGCTCCATTTGTACTACTAAAGGATAGTTCCAAATATTTTTGGTTGCCTGTTCCCTGGAACTGAAAACCCAAGAATGGTTGACCTGCTCCAGTTACCGCCATTCCGTTAAACCACGCCAATGGATATGAAAATGAGCTGCCATAGCTCATTGAATAATCTATCCAGTCAAGGTATCCTACACTACCGTCGGGGTTGTGGGCGGTCATGGTCCAGGATATTCCTGATTGTGTGTTGCTGAAGCTGGATGGACCAATGTAAGCACCAATAACGCTAGAATAATTCCACGCCGGGTCGTTGGAAGGGTCCAGCGAGGTAAGATAATTCACCGTTATCGTGGTGGCCAGTGCCGAAGAAGCCCACAGGAGAGAAACCGCCAAGGCCAAAAGACAAAGAAAACGCTTTTTCATGAGATTGCCCCCCCGTCCTGATGTCAAAGACATATCATCTTCTTAGTTAAACACCGAAATACACAGATAATTTTATCGCTTACCTCACAATGGAAATCGCCACGCTCCGGGCATGGTGGCAATAAAACCACCACTGCCTTTCCACGGCAACTCGTGAACCACCACAGTCATGGCGCTGGCCTTGGCCGCGTTGTCTGAAGCAGGGAAGGCGGAATAAATAAAAATAATAACCGCTCGCGGCAGAGATCATCCCCCCATTCCCCCTGGCTAGCTCCCGGCGCGACACCAAGAGCTTGGCGGACGATAATCTTGCAGCTTTCATGCCGATTATATGATTAGATTAGTATTTAAAGTTAATATCATTTATCATGGTAATAACCGTGTTTTCAATGCAGTACAAAGTGTGAATAGATTGGGATAATTAAATGTTTGGCAAGGAATATTGAATTTGATATTTGCTAAATGCTAAAAATAAAACTAGCGACAGTTTGTTCGGTTGCGGCGGACAAGTTAACCTCGCCCATTGGTATAACAGGGGTTGATTTCGGACGGGCACCCACCGGCCCCGCGGTGGGGGCCGGTGCCAACTTAAGCACGCCCTGCCAACCCATAATCTTTGAGCCCAGGTTGGCCGGGCCGGATTTTCCTGGCCAGCCCTCGCCGTAAAGTTGCCTACCTATCGGTAGTAAAAGCGCTGAATGGTAACCCCGACGTAACTTATTTGCGGCGCTCCCAACCAGGCCCCGCCAGGCCTCAACCGAGAAAACGCAATAATTCACGAGCCATGTCCTGGCCAGGCCCCGCCCGGGCCGCCTTTGGCCCGTCCCTTGCGTTATCAGCACGCGGTCAAGACCCTGTGCAAAAGCATCCTGTGGGGCCAAGCGCCCAATTTGCCAAGCATCATGAGGGGAGGAGCCCGTTGCCCGCCTGTAGCGCCCCGCAGCCCCCGCCCGGCCCCGCGCCGGAAGACCTGGACCTGCGCCAGCTCCTGGACCGCCAAGGCGTGGTGGCCCATTTCCAGCCCCTCTTGTCCCTGCGCGGGCAATTCCTGCTAGGGGTGGAGGCCCTGTGCCGGGGAGTGCACCCCACAAGCGGCCAATTGGTGCCCCCGCAGCGGTTGTTCGCCCGGGCTCACAGCGACGGGCTGCTCATAGACCTGGACCGCCTGTGCCGGCGCCAGGCCCTGACGGCCTTCCGGGAGCTTTCCCGCCAGCACCCCGGCCTGGTGCTCAACCTCAACTTCGAGGCCGCGCTCCTGGACCAGGGGGTGGTGGGCTCCGGGCACCTGCTGGGCCTGGTGCGCGAACTGGGCCTGGACCCGGGGCGCATCGTCATCGAGCTGGTGGAGTCGCGGGTGGCCGATCTCAAGGCCCTGGAGCGCTTCGTGGAGACCCACAAGGGGCACGGTTTCTTGCTGGCCCTGGACGATGTGGGCACCGGGCATTCCAACCTGGAGCGCATCGCCATCATCAAGCCCGACGTGCTCAAGATAGACCGGGGGCTCATCAGCGGGCTGGACCGCCACTACCACAAGCAGGAGGTGACCCGGGCGCTCCTTAACCTGGCCGGCAAGATCGGGGCCCTGGTGGTGGCCGAGGGGGTGGAGCGGGAGGAGGAGGCGCTGTTGGCCCTGGAGATGGGCGTGGACGTGCTGCAGGGCTACTACCTGGCCCGACCTGGACCGGGGCCGGAGGAGATAGCCCTCTGTCAACGACGGGGCCGCGAGCTGGCGGCCAGGTTTCGCCAATACACCGTGGAGACCATCGCGGCCAAGAAGGCCCAGCACCAGTATTACCAGGAGGTCATGGCCGAGTTGGTCCGGCGCCTGCGCGGCCTGTCCTGGCCCCAGGTGGACCAGCGCCTGGCCGGGCTGGTGGAGATGAACCCCTGGCTGGAGTGCCTGTACGTGCTGGACGAGGAGGGACAGCAACTGACCCGCACCGCCTGCCAGGCCGGGCGCTTGAGCCGCCAGCGGGGGGCCATCTTCTGGCCGGCCGCCCAGGGCTCCGACCAGTCGCTTAAGAACTACTTCCTGCTGCTCAAGGCCGGCCTGGAGCGCTACGTCTCCGAGCCCTACATCTCCCGGGCCTCGGGCAACCTCTGCCTGACCATCTCCACCTGGTTCGTGGGCGGCGGCGGCCAAAGGCTGGTGCTGTGCGCCGACTTCGCGGTGCAGGCCCCGGAGGAAAATACCCAGCCAGGGCAGGACGCCTGAGCCAAGCCCCGACCGCCGCTCAAATAATTACGGCCATGGTTTGCCATGGACCAGCTGGCCGGGGTAGACTCTTGGCCGCCGCGGCGTAATTGGCCGGGCCAGGAGGCAAGGCATGTCCCAGATGCGCAAGCAGGCCGTGGCGGGTATCCAGGCCGGCGACAGCTTCGAGATTACCCGCACCTTTGGCCAAGACGAGACGTTGGCCTTCGGCGATCTGACCCGGGACTACAACCCCGTGCACTACGACCAGGAGTTTTGCGCGGGCAAGGGGCTCGATGGCCTGATCTGCCACGGCCTTTTGGTGGCGGCCATGATCTGCGAGATAGGCGGCCAGATCGCCTGGCTGGCCTCGGGCATGGAGTTTCGCTTCCGCCGGCCGGTGTACTTTGGCGACACCATCACCTGCCGCCTGGTTATCACCAAGGTGGAAAAAAGCGGCCGGGCCGAGGCCCAGGCCACCTACACCAACCAGCACGGCCAGGTAGTGCAGGAGGGCCGCATATCAGGGTATTTGCCCTCGGCCACCGACCGGCGGCGCCTGGGGGCCATGATGGAGGCGGGCGACCCCACCAACCCCCTGGCCTAGAAATGGCCAGAAGGCCGCCGGTGGGGCGCGCCCCCGCCGGGCTCAAGCCCGGGGTTAGTTCTCCAGGACGAAGATGACCTCCAGGCGCACCCGGTACTCGGAGATTGCGTCGTTATCCACCGACACCCGCTGCTCGATCACCTTGATGCCGGTGACACCGCGCAGGGTCTTGACCGCCCGCTCGAAGCCCACCTTCACGGCGTCGTCGAAGCCGATGGGCGAGGCCGCGATGATGTCGGTTACGCGGGCGACTCTTTTCTCAGCCATGACCTACCTCCTTGTTCCGGGTTTTTTACCTAGGCACCCCATTGCATGGTGGCGCGGCCTGGGGTTGAGCCCGGACATGGGCCGCGCCGGTCTGTTGCCCCCCTCAATGGATGCCCTCCCTGCCGGACGGAGGCCCGGGGCGGGTAGAGCTCGCATCGCTCTGCATATATTCCAAAGTAGCAAAGGCCGAGGCCCGCGCACAAGGGGGTCTGGGGCCTGGACGTCAATTAGGTCCGCCACGGGCCAGGCCCGCCCGGGGTGGCCGGGGCCTACCTGGCCAGGCGGCGCAGCCTCTCCAGGTCCAGGCGGGTGGCGAATTCCTTGGCCGTCTCGGCGGCCCGCTCCAGGCCGCTGGCCTCGGCCCTGACCAGGAGCCTGCCGTCCACCACCATCTGCACCTCGGCGCGGCTTTCGCCATGGCTGGTCAACAGGGCGTTGTCCTGGCCCAGGCGAATCAGCTTGGCGCCGGGGGCGCTCTGCACCAAGAGGGGGTTGGTGAGGAGCAAGGCCACGCCCTGCATCAGCGGCGAATCGCTCACCACCTCCAGCTTGACCCGGCCCTTGTCTCCCCGCTGCCGGTAGAGCCTGCTGGCGGTGATGCCCCCACCCATGAAGACCTTGGCCACGGCCTGGCTCTGGGCCTG
Source organism: Desulfarculus sp. (assembly GCA_016218705.1). Classification (GTDB taxonomy): domain Bacteria; phylum Desulfobacterota; class Desulfarculia; order Desulfarculales; family Desulfarculaceae; genus JACRDC01. The sequence continues at coordinate 5,096 of JACRDC010000104.1, read as the reverse complement.
GTCCGCCGTCCAGCCCGGGGGCGGGTCGGGAAAGACCGCCTGCATGGCCTCGGCCTTTTTCTGGCGCATCAGGGTGCTGGCCACCTCCACCGCCTCCAGGGCCTCGCCCAGCTTGCCTTCTTGGTACAGCCTGCGCCCGCGCTCCATCTGGGCGTCTATCTCGTCGGCCATGGCCGGACCGGCGGCCAGCAGGCAAAGGGGCAGCAGCACAGACATAAGCAGGCCACGGCTCGCCGGGGTCATGGGGCTACCTCACCAAGGGGTGGGACGCTGGGACGGAGGCTGAGGCACGATGGTATTGTTTGCCCTCAACTTGACACCAAGGCCAGGACCGGTCAATAGGTATTTGCCGGCAAGGGCAGGGTGGGCGCAAGGGCAGGGTGGGCGCTTGAGACCTTGCGCGCCGATTGGGTAATATAATAACAAGTGTGATAACAACCCGTGCCCAGGGGGACAGGCGCCCATGGCCAACGCCGGTTTAGCATATGGCCAAGGCGCCTCGTTAGCCGGCCGGTCGCTGCTGTGGTTGCTGGCCCTGGGCGGGGTGGGTCTGACCAGCCAGTATTCCTTTCTGCTTTTTCACAGCCTGGCCGAGATCTTCAGCATCGTGGTGGCCATGGCGGTGTTCCTGCTGGCCTGGAACGCCCGCCGCTTCATGGATGACGGCTACCTGCTGTTCCTGGGCCTGTCCTGTCTTTTCGTGGCCGGGGTGGACCTATTGCATGCCCTGGCCTACAAGGGCATGGGCGTTTTTCCAGGCGCGTCGGCCAACCTGGCCACCCAACTGTGGATCACCGCCCGTTACTTGCAGACCCTGGCCTTTCTGATCGCGCCCTGGTATGTGGACCACCGCCTGCGGCCGGGCTTCTGGCTGGCCACCTGGAGTCTGGTCACCGTTCCATTGCTGATGGCCATCTTTACGGGCCGCTTCCCTGATTGCTTTTTGGAGGGCCAGGGGCTAACTCCATTCAAGATTTACAGCGAGTATCTGATCGTGGCCTCATTGGCCTTGGCCGCGGCCTGGCTGTGGCGCCGGCGCCAGGGCCTGGACCGCCGAGTCTTGGTTAAGATGCTGGCGGCCCACGGTTTGTCCATGGCCAGCGAGCTGGCCTTCACCACCTACGTCAACATCTTTGGCCCGGCCTTGGTGGTTGGCCACCTGCTCAAGATCATGGCCTTCGTCATGATCTACCAGGCGGTCATCGTTATCGGGCTGCGCCGTCCCTACGATCTCTTGTTCCGGGAGCTCAAGCAGGGCGAGGAGGCCCTGCGCCTGAGCGAACAGACCGCCCGCACCCTGCTCAACGCCCCCCATGAATCGGCCGTGCTCCTGGACATGGAGGGGGCCATTGTGGCTATCAACGAGGTGGCGGCAAGGGACCTGGATGGTAGCCCGGAGGACATGGTGGGGCGCAGGGCCAGCGATTTCCTGCCGCCCCAGGTGGCCAGCAGCCGCGAGGCCCGCATCAGGCAGGCCATGCAAGACGGCCAGGGCGTGCGTTTCGAGGACCAACGCGACGGCCGCTGGTTCGACATAGCCGCTTATCCCATCTTTGATGAACAGGGCCAGCCCTGGCGGGTGGCCATCTTCGGCCAGGACATCACCCAGCGCAAACGGCACGAGGAGGAACGCGAACGTCTGCTGGCCCAGTTGCAAAAGGCCCTGGCCGAGGTCAAGACCTTGAGTGGGCTTTTGCCCATCTGTGCCCATTGCAAGCGCATCCGCGACGACCAGGGCTATTGGGAGCGCATCGAGTCATACATCAGCCAACACTCCCAGGCCCAATTCACCCACGGCATCTGTCCCGAGTGCGCCAAAAAGCTGTACCCAGAACTGATGGGATGACGGTCAACGGCTTGGGCCGCCAGCGCGTCGTGGTATCATAGCAACCAGGTTGGTTTTAACCGCCGGCAATCGCCGGCGCGGCGGGGGCAGGGCATGGAAAGCTTGCTGCACAAGGATGAATGCAAGAACGAGGCGCAGATCATTGATTCGTTGGGCCAGCGCATCCCCCAGGTGGTCGGCGAGCTGGTGGCCTCCTGCCAGCGCGAGGGCTGCTTCGCCCACGTCAGCCCGGTGCCCATCCCCTCGCGGGAGGCCGTGGTGCAGATACTCTTGCAGGCCCGGCGCATCCTGTTCCCCGGCTATTTCAACCAGACCCGCATTGATCCGGTTAACCTGCCCTACTACCTGGGCCAGGAGGCCACGGCCCTGTACCAGGACCTCTCCACCCAGATCGCCTGGGCCATCCGCCACGACTGCTACCGCTACGACCAGGCCTGCACCCTGTGCGAGGAACGCGGTCAGGAGATATCCCTGCAATTCCTGGCGGCCCTGCCGGGCTTACGCACGGTGCTGGCCACCGACGTGCGCGCCGCCTACGAGGGCGACCCGGCCGCCGGCAGCCACGACGAGATCATCTTCAGCTACCCGGGGCTGTTCGCCATCACGGTCTACCGTCTGGCCCACGTGCTCTACGAACTCAAGGTGCCCTTGCTGCCGCGCATCATGAGCGAGTACGCCCATGGCCAGACCGGCATTGACATCCATCCCGGCGCCGAGATCGGCGAGAGCTTCTTTATAGACCACGGCACCGGCGTGGTCATAGGCCAGACCGCGGTGATCGGCAGCCGCGTGCGCCTGTACCAGGGCGTCACCCTGGGGGCGCTGTCTCTGCCCCGCCAGGCCACCGAGGTGCTGCGCACCGCCAAGCGCCACCCCACCATCGAGGACGAGGTGACCATCTACTCCGGGGCCACCATCCTGGGCGGCGACACCGTGGTGGGCGCCCGCTCCACCATCGGCGGCAACGTCTGGCTGACCGAGTCGGTGCCGCCCGACACCAAGGTCTTCATCAAGAAGCCGGAGCTCATCTACCTGGACCGCAAGTAAACACCCGCCGCCGGCCCGCAAGCGGCGGCAACCCCGGGAGGCAAGCATGGTCAACATCAATCCCGACGTCATCCGCACCATCGGCGGCACCCCCCTGGTGCTGTTGGGGGCCAGTTGCCAGCAGGAGCTGGTGGCCACCGTGGCGGCCAAGCTGGAGTTCAGAAACCCCCTGGGCAGCGTCAAGGACCGCATCGGCGCGGCCATGATCGGCGCCGCCGAGGCCGATGGCCTGCTCAAACCCGGCGGGTTGATCGTGGAGCCCACCAGCGGCAACACCGGCATAGCCCTGGCCTTCGTGGCGGCCATCAAGGGCTACCGGCTGATCCTGACCATGCCCGAGACCATGAGCCTGGAGCGGCGCAAGCTTTTAAAGCACCTGGGGGCCGAACTGGAGCTGACCCCCGGTCCCCAGGGCATGAAGGGGGCCATCGAGCGCGCCCAGGAAATCGTGGCCGCCACGCCCGGCGCCTACATGCCCAACCAGTTCGCCAACCCGGCCAACCCCGAGGCCCACCGCCGCACCACCGCCGAGGAGATCTGGCGCGACACCAATGGCGCCGTGGACATCCTGGTGGCCGGAGTGGGCACCGGCGGCACCATCACCGGGGTGAGCGAGGTCATCAAGGCCCGCAAGCCGGGCTTCAAGGCCGTGGCCGTGGAGCCGGCCGATTCGCCGGTCTTGAGCGGCGGGGCGCCCGGCCCCCACAAGATACAGGGCATCGGTGCCGGCTTCGTGCCGCCCAACCTCAACACCAAGATCGTTGACGAGGTCTTCACCGTCACCAACGAGCAGGCCTTCGCCACGGCCCGGGCCCTGGCCAGGCGCGAGGGCATACTCTGCGGCATCTCCTCGGGCGCGGCGGCCTACGCCGCCTACCAGGTGGCCCGCCGGCCCGAGAACGTGGGCAAGCTCATCGTGGTGGTGCTGCCCAGCACAGGTGAGCGCTACCTGAGCACGGCCCTGTTCGAGGACTAGCCGGCCCGGTGCCCGGGCGGGCATAAACGGGTCGAGGGGCGTCGCGGCCTGGGCCAGGGCCGCCGGCTCCCGTTGCAGGCGCGTCGAGCAACCAAAGACGGGCGGGGATAAACCACGCCCCTACATCAAGAAAAGACCTGTTTCGACCGGTCTTAATGTAGGGGCGGGGTTTATCCCCGCCCGGATTTTTGGAACGACCTGACAGCGGGAGCCGGTAAGGTTGGTCAGGGATCAACGCCCCCCGGCCCGTTTACGCCCGCGGCGGCTCGCCGCCCCGACCCGTTAAAGCCCAGCCGGGGGCACCCGGCCGACCCGTTTACGCCAGAGGCGGTTCGCCGCTTAGCAGGAGCAGCCGCCCTGACCGCCTCCGCAGCCGCCGCTGGTGTCGGGACCGCAGCCGCCACCGGGCTCGGAGCCGCAGCCGCAGCCGCAACCGGCGGCCATCTGGGTGGGCTGATCGGTGATGCCCGCCACGCGGATCTTGAAGACCAGCGTCTGGCCGGCCAGGGGCGAGTTGAGGTCCAGGGTCATGTTCTCATCGTCCAGGGCGGTGACCCGGGCCGGCATGGGGCGGCCGTCGGGGGTGGTGAGCTGCAAGGTCATGCCCAGTTCCACCTTCATGTGCGAGGGCACGTCCTTGAGGGGGAACTGCATTATCATGCGCTCGTCGGGCATGCCGTAGGCCATATCGGGGGGGATGTTGACCTCTTTCTCCTGGCCCTGCTCCATGCCCAGCACCGCGTCGTTGAAGCCGGGGATGATGCCGCCGCTGTTCAACTGGAACTCCAGCGGCGTGCCGCCCTCGTTGGAATCGAAGACCTCGCCGTTGGTTAGCGAGCCGGTGTAGAAGACCTGCACGAAGTCGCCAGGCTTGGCGATGCCCATATCAGACCGTCCCTTCAGAGTGCCGCCCCTGGGCGGCCATGAATAAAAAAAGCCGAGCGATGACCAAGGCTCGGGTGACTGCGTAATTAATACCGCAAGGCTACCCTATCATGGCCCACTGTCAAGGAGGCAGCCCGCGCAAAAGGAGCGGCTGTTGACAGCAAGTTAAGATCAAACTAGTCATACCAGGTTGCGATCAAACGAGTAGTTTGATCGCAACTTGGTATGCGGGCCAAGAACCACCCCAAAAAAGCCGCGCTTTTTTGGGGACCCCGGTGGATGGCCCGCCGGGCGCGAAAGCGCCCGGGAGGCTGGGCAAAACCTAGCTTTTTCCCGGCCGAT